>NZ_CP013342.1:2945000-3545000 GCF_001610975.1 Sphingopyxis terrae subsp. terrae NBRC 15098
GTCGGCCGCATCCTCGACATGGAGCGACCAATCGCGGCCGGTCCACCAGATGACGGCACCCGATTTCAGGTCGTTTCCGGTCAAGATTCGCATGCAATATCCTTCAGAGCATTGGCGACGCCCGGGGCGCCGAGGCAGTCGAGCGCGTCGGCGCGCGCCGCGACCTTGCCGACGATGATCAGTGCCGGGCTTTGCACCGCCTCGCGCGCGACGAGGTCGCCGAGATCGGCGAGCAGGGTGCGCAGCACGCGCGCCTCGGCCGTGGTGCCGCGTTCGATCACCGCGACAGGCAGGCCGGGCGAGACCCCGTCGGCGATCAGCTTGTCGGCGATCGCATGCGCCGTCGCGAGGCCCATGTAGATGACGAGAGTGCGGCCATGTCCCGCGAGCCCCGACCAGTCCTGATCGGTCAGATCCTTGCACTGGCCGGCGACGAAGCTGACCGCGCTCGCATCCTCGCGGTGGGTGAGGGGGAGGCCCGCCTGCGCGGCGCAGCCCGCGGCCGCGGTGATGCCGGGAACGACCTCGACCGCGATGCCCGCCGCGCGCGCGGCGTCAAGCTCTTCGCCGCCGCGGCCGAAGATGAAGGGATCGCCGCCCTTCAGCCGCACGACCTGTTTTCCGGCGAGCGTCTCGCGCACGATCAGCGCGTTGATCAGTTCCTGCTTCATCGTGTGACGGCTGCGCTGCTTGGCGACGCTGATCCGTTCGACATGCGGCGGGATCAGCGCGAGCACGCCCGCCCCGACCAGCCCGTCATGAACGACAAGGTCGGCGCTTGCCAGCAATCGCGCGGCGCGCAGCGTCAGCAGGTCGGGATCGCCAGGCCCGGCACCGACGAGCCACAGCTTGCCTGCCAAAGAAGGTTGCTTTTCCATGCGACCCTAAATGGTCGGCGGGCGCCGGAATCGCAAAACAGGCTTTGTTGGCGAGGGTGAAGCTAAAATTGCCCCGGATCTGGCGGTCAGAGATATTTCTTCGTCACCAGCTTCGGCGTGTCGTCGTCGCGCAGGCCGACCCCGATCGAAGCGCGCAGCGCGTCGCTTTCGGAGCTGGCGACCGGATAGGCGCAATAGTCGGCGGCGTAAAAGGCGCTCGGCCGATGGTTGCCCGACAGGCCGACGCCGCCAAAGGGCGCGGCCGAGGAGGCGCCGTTGGTCGGGCGGTTCCAGTTGATGACGCCGGCGCGGGCATTCGCCCAGAATTGGTCGTAAAGCTGCGGTGTCCCACCGATCAGCGCCGCCGAGAGGCCGAAGGCGGTGTTGTTCGCCTCGGCAATCGCGGCTTCGAAACTGTCGACGCGGATCACCTGCAGCAGGGGGCCGAACAGCTCGATATCGGGGCGTTCGGGCATCGCGGTGACGTCGATGATACCGGGGGTAAGGAAGGGGCGGTTCGCATCGGGCCGCGTCATGTGCCGGATCACCTGGCCGCCGTTCGACATCAGGATCAGAAAGCTCTCGGTCAGGCCGTCGGCGGCCTCGTTGTCGATTACCGGCCCCATATAGGGGGCAGGGTCGGCGTGGGGATGACCGACGATCAGCCGTCCCGCGAGCGTCTTGACCTCGGCGAGCAGGTGATCGGCCAGATCCTGTTTGACGATCAGCCGCCGGGCATTGCTGCAACGCTGGCCCGCGCTCAGGAAGGCGGACTGGACGACGATCGTTGCCGCGGTCGCGATGTCGGCGGTGTCCCAGACGACGATCGGATTGTTGCCACCCATTTCGAGCGCGACGATCTTCCCCGGCTGATCGGCGAACTGGCGGTTGATCGCGACCCCGGTGCGCGCCGACCCGGTGAACAGCAATCCGTCGATGCCGGGATGCGCGGCCAGCGCCTTGCCCGCGTCGGGTCCGCCGATGACGAGCCGCACGACCTCTTCGGGAACTCCGGCGCCGTGGAGCAGTTCGACAAGCCGCGCGCCAACGGCAGGGGTTTTTTCAGACGGTTTGAACAGCACCGAATTGCCGGCGATCAGCGCCGGCACGATATGGCCGTTCGGCAGATGCGCGGGGAAATTATAGGGGCCGAGGACGGCAAGCGCGCCGTGCGGCTTGTGGCGCACCGCGTTGCGCAGCCCCATCGCGCCTTCGATCCGGCGGTTGGGGGTGCGTTCGGCATAGGCCTTGATCGAGATATCGACCTTGTTCGCGACCGATTCGACCTCGGTCCGCGCTTCCCACAAAGGTTTGCCGGTCTCGCGCGCGATCAGATCGGCGAGCTGTTCGCCATCGGCCTTCACCCGGTCGGCAAAGCGGCGCAGCGTTTCGGTGCGGAAGGTGACGGGCTTCGCGGCCCAAGCGGGCCAGGCGGCACGCGCGGTTGCAACTTCGGCGTCGATGTCACTGATACGGCCGCGCCATAATTCGGCGCCGGTTGCCGGCTCGAAGGACAGAAGGTCTTCGCTCATCCCCGTTCCCCCGTCGATTTGGGCGCACAAAGGCGCCGGTGCGCTCGATCATTGGGGGGCGGCAAAAGCATTGTCGCCCTCTTATCTGCGAAAGCGTACGGCGGCAACCGCGATAGGCCCCGCAACAGCGAAAGCGGGCCGATTGTCACGGGCGCGACAGGGTGGCTTGCACCGGCGCGCGCGGTTCGCGATAGAGGCGGATAGTATCGGCTTAAGGGGACGGGCAATTTTGGCGCGACAGGATGCACAGCGCGAATGGAGCGATCATTATTGGTGGTCGGCCGACGGCGTTCGCCTGCACGCGCGCATCTATGACGGACCCCCGACCGCGGCGGAGGCGCCGCCGATCCTGTGCATGCCCGGCTTGGCGCGTAACGCCCGCGATTTCGAGGCGCTGGCACCGCATATGGCGGCACAGCGGCGGGTGATCGTGATCGAGTTCCGCGGGCGGGGCGAGAGCGCCTATGCCAAGGATCCGATGACCTATGTCCCGCTGACCTATGTCCAGGATGTCGTCGCGCTGCTCGACGAGTTGGCGATCGCGCGTTTCGCGACGGTCGGCACGTCGCTCGGCGGGCTGGTATCGATGTTCCTTGCCGCCAGCCTGCCGGGACGGCTCGTCGGCGCCGTGCTCAACGACGTCGGACCCGAACTCGAGGCGGCAGGGCTCGATCGCATCCGCGACTATATCGGAGCCGGCGGCAGCCAGCCGACGTGGATGCACGCGGCGCGCGCTTATGCCGAGCTCAACGCCGCGGTTTATCCGGACTATGACATTCACGACTGGCTGCGCATCACCAAGCGGACCCACCGGCTGACTCCCGAAGGACGCATCGTCACCGATTACGACAAGCAGATTGCGGCGCCGCTGCGCCTTGCCGGCGATCAGGAGGGTATCGACCTGTGGCCCGCCTATGGCGCGCTTGGCGCTGCACCGGTGCTGATCCTGCGCGGCGCGCTGTCGGACATTCTCGCTGGAACGGCTGCCGCAAAAATGCGGGCCACGCTGCCCCATGCGACGCTGGTCGAGGTTCCGGGCATCGGTCATGCGCCGACGATGGACGAGCCCGCGGCGCGCGCGGCGATCGACGCCTGGATCGCGGCGCTTCCCGCCGCGTGACCGAAGTCGGCGCGATCGAGGAGCGGGAGCATCCCGTCCGCATCCTTCACCTTCATTCGAGCTTTTCGCTCGGCGGCAAGGAGGCGCGGTCGGTTCGCCTGATGAACCTGATGGGCGACCGGGCGCAGCACACGATCCTGTCGGCGGTCCCCGATGCGCTCGGCGCGCGCGATGCGATCGATCCGGCGATCGACGTCAGCTTTCCAACCGATGCGCCGCGGCTGGCCGGGCGGCCGTCGCTGGCGCGTTTCCGCGATCTGGCAACCTATATCTACCGCTTCGACCTGGCGCTCAGCTATAATTGGGGCGCGATGGACGGGGTGATGGCGCACCGGCTCTACTGGCATCGCTGGTGGTATCGGATGCCGCCATCCCTGATTCATCACGAGGATGGGTTCAACGAGGACGAAAGCGTCCGGCGCAACTGGAAGCGCAACCTCTATCGCCGCTATGCGCTGCGTACCGCTGCGGGCGTCGTCGTTCCCTCGACACTGCTCGCCGGGATCGCGGCGGACGAGTGGAAACTGCCGCCCGATCGCATCCATCTGATCCGCAACGGGATCGACGTCGCCGCCTATGCCGCCGCGCCGTCGGTGCCGATCCCGGACTTCGTCCGCCGGCCGGGCGAGGTGGTGATCGGGACGGTAGCGGGGCTACGCAAGGTCAAGGATCTGCCGCGCCTCGTGCGCGCGGTCGCGGCGCTGCCGCCGCATGTACGGCTGGTAATCGTGGGGGAGGGGCCAGAACACGCGGCGATCGCCGCCGAGGCGGCGGCGTGCGGCATGACCGACCGGCTGGTGCTTGCAGGGTTCATGCCCGAACCGGCGCGCTGGATCGGCCATTTCGACCTGCTCGCGCTCTCGTCGCGGAGCGAACAGGCGCCGATTGCGGTGATCGAGGCGATGGCGGCGGGGCTGCCCGTTGTCAGCCCGGCGGTCGGCGACGTGGCGGCGATGGCGGGCGAGGCGAACCGCCCGTTCATTGCGGCGGACGAGGCGGGTTTTCGCGCCGCGCTGGCGCGCCTTACGAGCGATGCCGCGCTGCGCGGAGCAATCGGCGCGGAGAATCGGCGCGTCGCTGCCGAGCGCTTCGCCGAATCCGGGATGGTCGCGGGCTATCAAAGCCTCTATGCTCGCGCGCTGGAAGGATATGACGTTTTTACGGGGCGTTTCCTGGGGTCGGACCCCGCCTTCGATTGACAAAGGCGGTCCGGTTCCGCTTACGGAAGAGGCAAATGGGGGCTGGCGCGCGGCTGCGCAGCCGGCGGAGAGAAAGAGGTTTATAGTGTTCAAAGGTTTAAAGCCCATCCTTTACGGCGGACGCGAAGTCTGGCCGCTGGTCGAGGGCGGGAAGGGCGTGTCGGCGACCAACCATATGTCGAGCGGCGCGTGGGCCGCGGCCGGCGGGATCGGTACCGTTTCGGCGGTCAACGCCGACAGCTACGACGCCGAAGGCAAGATCGTGCCGCAGGTCTATCGCGCCGCGACGCGCCGCGAGCGGCACGAGGAGCTGGTCCGCTACGCCATCGACGGCGCGGTCGAACAGGTGAAGCGCGCTTATGACCTCGCCAGCGGCAAGGGTGCGATCAACATCAACGTCCTCTGGGAAATGGGCGGAGCGCAGCAGGTATTGGAAGGCGTGCTCGAACGCACCAAGGGGCTGATCACCGGCGTCACCTGCGGCGCGGGGATGCCGTACAAGCTCAGCGAAATCGCCGCGCGGCACAATGTCCATTATCTGCCGATCATCTCGTCGGCGCGTGCGTTTCGCGCGCTCTGGAAGCGCGCCTATCACAAGGTCGCGCATCTGATGGCGGCGGTCGTCTATGAAGATCCGTGGCTCGCCGGCGGGCACAACGGCCTGTCGAACGCCGAAGATCCGCTGAAGCCCGAAGATCCCTATCCGCGCGTCAAGGCGCTGCGCGACACGATGCGCGCCGAGGGGATTTCGGACGACGTGCCGATCGTGATGGCGGGCGGCGTCTGGTATCTGCGCGACTGGAACGACTGGATCGACAATCCCGAATTGGGCTCGATCGCCTTTCAATATGGCACGCGGCCGCTACTGACGCAGGAAAGCCCGATCCCGCAGGAGTGGAAGGACCGGCTGCGCACGCTCGACGAGGGCGATGTGTTGCTCCACCGCTTCTCGCCCACAGGCTTTTATTCGAGCGCGGTGCGCAATCCATTCCTCCGCGATCTCGAAGCGCGGTCGGAGCGGCAGATTCCCTATTCGAAGCAGGAAGCGGGCGACCATGTCGCGCAGCTCGACGTCGGCGTGAAGGGGCGCAATTTCTGGGTGACCCCGCACGACCGCGACCGCGCGCGCGACTGGGTGGCCGAAGGCTATACCACCGCGCTCAAGACGCCCGACAATACGGTCGTCTTCGTCACCGAAGAGGATAGGACGGTGATCCGCAAGGATCAGGCCGATTGCATGGGCTGCCTGTCGCACTGCGGCTTTTCGGCGTGGAAGGACCATGACGATTATTCGACCGGCTATCTCGCCGATCCGCGCAGCTTCTGCATCCAGAAAACGCTGCAGGACATCGCGCACGGCGGCGACGTCGACCAGAATCTGATGTTCGCGGGCCACGCCGCGTTCAACTTCAAGACCGATCCCTTTTATTCCAACAACTTCACCCCGACGGTGAAGGAACTGGTTGACCGGATTCTGACGGGGGATTGATGGTCCCCGTCGCCCCCGCGCAGGAGGGAGGCGACGGGTCCTCTAAGCCCACCCCTCCAGCACCTGATCGGGCGGCCGGTGCCCGTCGCACCAGGCACGGATATTGGCGATGACCTTTTCGCCCGACGCCTCGCGGCCCTCGATCGTCGCCGAGCCGAGGTGGGGTAGCAGCACGACATTGTCGAGCGCGAGCAGGTCCGGATCGACCGCAGGTTCGTGCGTATAGACGTCGAGCCCCGCGCCCGCGATGCGGCCGGTCTTGAGCGCCGCGATCAGCGCCTTTTCGTCGACGATCTCGCCGCGCGCGGTGTTGATCAGATAGGCAGTCGGCTTCATCGCACCGATACGCGCCGCGCTGACCATCTCATGGGTTTCGGCGGTGTGCGGACAGTGGATCGTGACCACGTCGCTGATCCGCAGCAGCGTGTCGACGCTCGCATGATAGCTCGCGCCCAGTTCCTCTTCGATCGTTTCGGGCAGGCGGCGGCGGTTGTGATAGTGGATCGACAGGCCGAAGGCGCGGGCGCGCCGCGCGACGGCAAGGCCGATACGACCCATGCCGACGATGCCGAGCAATTTGCCGCCGACGCGGTGGCCCAGCATCGCGCTCGGCGCCCAGCCCTGCCATTTGCCCGAGCGCATCAGCTTTTCGCCCTCGGCCAGCCGGCGCGGGACCGACAGGATCAGCGCCATGGTCATGTCGGCGGTGTCCTCGGTAAATACGCCGGGGGTGTTGGCGACCATGATGCCCTTCGCGCGCGCCGCGGCGAGGTCGATATGATCGACCCCGGCCCCGAAATTGGCGATCAGCTTGAGCCGGTCGCCCGCGGCGCCGATGATCTCGGCGTCGATCTCGTCGGTCACGGTGGGCACCAGCACGTCGCAGTCGGCGACCGCAGCCTTGAGTTCGTTCTTGGTAAAGGCGTGATCGTGTGCCGACAGGGCGACGTCGAACAATTCGGCCATGCGCGCCTCGACCGCCGGCATCAACTGGCGGGTGACGATGACGCGCGGGCGTTTGGGGCGGGATGAATCGGGCATGGCGCCGATAGAGCGCGGCGGCGCGTGGGGGTCAAGAGGGCCAAGCGTGCGCTGACGCGAAAGCCGCTGTGGACGAACGGGGCGAAGGCTGCGGCGAACGGTTGAAAAGCGCCCCCGATTTTGACAAGGCAGGCGAATGACCAGCCGCACGATATTCGCCCTCCTGACGCTGGCCGTGGCGACCGGACCCGCCACGGCGCAAAGCGATCCCGAACTGCCCTATTGGGCGTCGATCAGCGTCGACGAGGCGCGGATGCGCAAGGGGCCGTCGCCCGATGTGCCCGTGGTGTGGGAATATCGGCGCAAGGATCTGCCCGTTAAAGTGGTCGCGCGCCACGATATCTGGCGCAAGATCGAGGATCCCGACGGGACGCAGGGGTGGATGGCGGCGCGGCTGCTCAGCCGCACGCGCACCGCGATCGTCACCGGCGGCATCCGTCCGATGCGCGAAAAGCCCGACGCGGCCGCGGCGATCGCCTTTCGCGCCGAGGCCGGTGTGGTCGGCCGCATCACCGACTGCAAGGACGGCTGGTGCTTGTTCAACGTGAAGGGCCGCAAGGGCTGGATCGAAACCGACCACATATGGGGCGATTGATCACCCGCAACGCATGACCCCGCAACGCATGACAAAGGGGCCGGCAGTCGCCTGCCGGCCCCTTCTCTCGTCACCATTGGTATTTAGCGCCAGCGGAAGTGGTTATAATAGACGCGAACCACCTTGCCCGTGCGCACATTGACCAGCAACAGGTCGTTATAGTGGCGGACATAGGCCAGGTTGCGGCCCGCCTTCGGGACGCCCCAGCGCGCATCATAGTTCAGGCGATAGGTCGGGGCGTAATAGGTCGAACGCAGCGAATTGCCGACCGCGAAGCGGTGATAGCTGAACGGCGCACGCCAGTTCTGGTAGCGATTGTCGCGGCGCCAGTCGCGCTTGTCCTCGCGATATTCGCGCTTCGCGTCGCGCACGTCGCGGTGAGCATCGCGCACATCATGGCGATCGCCATAGCGCTTCGCCTGGTTGAGGTCGCGCTGTTCCTGGCGAATATCCTGGCGATCGCGGGCGAGCTCGCGCGTCTGGGCCTGCGCCACGGCGGGGACCATCATCGCGGCGATCAGGCCGGCGGTGAGAATTTTGCTCTTCATAATGCCATTCCTTGTCTTGCCGTCAGGGGGAGGGGATCTGCCCGATGACAGGGAAAGGATTAGGCGAGTCGATTTGAACGGAGCCAGAATGCCGCGTTTATTTTGAGGACATTAGTGTCGCAAAGTGTCGCGCGGGTTGAAAATGGCCGCGGCGCGACCGTCGCCATGCGTCGTCATTGCGAGCGGCGGAGCCGCGCGGCAATCCAGAGCTGGCATAAACCGCTCTGGATTGCTTCACCCGGCTTTCGCCGGGTTCGCAATGACAGCATGGAGCTGGCTTAAACCAGCTCGACCGCGACCGCGGTGGCTTCGCCGCCGCCGATGCACAGGCTGGCGATGCCGCGCTTCTTGCCGTGGCGCTGAAGCGCGGCGATCAGCGTGGTGATGATGCGCGTGCCGCTGGCGCCGATCGGATGGCCGAGCGCGGTCGCGCCGCCGTGGACGTTGATCTTGTCGTGCGAAATGCCAAGGTCGTGCATCGCGAACATCGCGACGCAGGCGAAGGCTTCGTTGACTTCGAACAGGTCTACGTCGCCGATCGACCAGCCGGCCTTCGCCAGCACCTTGTTGATCGCGCCGACGGGAGCGACCGTGAAATCCTTGGGTTCCTGTGCGTGCGCGGCATGCGCGACGAGCTTGGCGACCGGCTTCTTGCCCTTCGCTTCGGCGACCGACTGGCGCGTCAGCACGACCGCGGCGGCGCCGTCGGAGATCGACGAACTTGTCGCCGCGGTGATCGTGCCGTCCTTGGCGAAGGCAGGACGCAGCGTCGGGATCTTGTCGGGGTTGCCCTTGCCGGGCTGTTCGTCGGTGTCGACGACAACCTCGCCCTTGCGGGTGGTCAGCGTGACTGGCGTGATTTCGGCGGCGAAGGCGCCGTCGGCGATCGCTGCCTGGGCGCGCTTCAGCGATTCGATCGAATAATCGTCCTGCGCCTGGCGGCTGAGCTGATAGGCGTCGGCGGTGTCCTGTGCGAAAGTGCCCATGGCGCGGCCGGCGTCATACGCGTCCTCCAGCCCGTCGAGGAACATATGGTCATAGGCGGTGTCATGGCCGATGCGCGCGCCCGAACGATGCTTCTTGAGCAGATAGGGGGCGTTGGTCATCGACTCCATGCCGCCTGCAACGACGAGGTCGATGCTGCCCGCGGCGAGCGCCTCGGCGCCCATGATCACGGTCTGCATGCCCGAACCGCACACCTTGTTGACGGTGGTCGCCTGCACCGACTTGGGCAGACCTGCCTTGATCGCGGCCTGACGTGCCGGCGCCTGGCCGAGCCCGGCGGGCAGCACGCAGCCCATATAGATGCGTTCGACATCGTCGCCGGCAACGCCCGCGCGCTCGACCGCCGCCTTCACCGCGGTCGCGCCGAGATCGGTCGCGCTCGCGTCCGACAACACGCCCTGCATGCCGCCCATCGGGGTGCGGGCATAGGAGAGGAAAACGACGGGATCGGTGGCGGTCATGGCAAAAGACTCCGTAGGGGAAAGGTCATCGGTGGCCCGATTAGCGCCTTTGCTGCACTTGCGAAAGGGGGTGGGGTAGGGGGATCGCCCTAAACGATGCGCGTTTCAACTTGAAACCCGCTGCAGAGCGTGGTCAAACAGGCGCAATCACATGGGGAGACGGGTCATGGCCACCGCCATCAAGGAAGATATCGCCAGCGAAACCGCGCGGATGCAGCGCGTGCTCGAAACGCAGCGCGTCAGCTTTACCGCCGCGATGCCCGAAAGCCTGTCGGTCCGCACCGACCGCATCGACCGCGCGATCGCGCTGCTGGTCGATCATGCCGAGGATTTCGCCAAGGCGGTGAGCGAGGATTTCGGCCATCGCAGCCGCGAACAGACGTTGATGACCGACATCATGCCGTCGGTCAGCGCTCTCAAGCATGCCAAGAAGCATATGGCGGCCTGGTCGCGCGGCGAAAAGCGCAAGCCCACCTTTCCGCTCGGCCTGCTCGGCGCGAAAGCCGAAGTCGTCTATCAGCCGAAGGGCGTCGTCGGTGTGGTCGCTCCGTGGAATTTCCCGGTCGGCATGGTCTTCGTGCCGATGGCGGGGATATTGGCCGCGGGCAACCGCGCGATGATCAAGCCGAGCGAGTTTACCGAGAATGTCTCCGACCTGATGGCGCGCCTTGTCCCCGACTATTTTGACGAGAGCGAAATGGCGGTATTCACGGGCGGGGCCGATGTCGGCGTCGCTTTCTCGAAGCTGGCGTTCGACCATATGATCTTCACCGGGGCGACGAGCGTCGGCAAGCATATCATGCGTGCTGCGGCGGATAATCTCGTGCCCGTGACGCTCGAGCTGGGTGGCAAGTCGCCGACCTTCATCGGACGCAGCGCGAACAAAGACCTCGTCGGCCAGCGCGTCGCGCTCGGCAAGATGATGAACGCGGGGCAGATCTGCCTTGCGCCCGACTATCTGCTCGTCGCCGAGGATCAGGAGGGCGAGGTGATCGACAGCGTGAGCAAGAGCGTCGCATCGCTCTATCCCACGCTGCTCAAGAATGACGACTATACGTCGGTCGTCAACGGCCGCAATTTCGACCGCCTGCAGGGCTATCTGGCCGATGCGCGCGAGAAGGGCGCCGAGGTGATCGAGGTCAATCCCGCGAACGAGGATTTCGCGAGCGCCAACGGCCACAAGATGCCGCTCCATATCGTGCGCGGCGCGACCGACGATATGAAGGTGATGCAGGAGGAAATCTTCGGCCCGATCCTGCCGGTCAAGACCTACAAGACCATCGACGAGGCAATCGATTATGTGAATGCGCACGACCGTCCGCTCGGCCTTTATTATTTCGGGCAGGACAAGAGCGAGGAGGACCGCGTGCTGACGCGGACGATCTCGGGCGGCGTCACGGTCAACGACGTGCTGTTTCATAATGCGATGGAAGACCTGCCCTTCGGTGGGGTCGGGCCGTCGGGAATGGGCAATTATCATGGGCTGGACGGCTTCCGCACCTTCAGCCACGCGCGCGCCGTTTATCGCCAGCCCAAGCTCGACGTCGCCGGGCTCGCCGGCTTCAAGCCGCCCTATGGCAAGGCGACCGCCAAGACGCTGGCGAAGGAATTGAAGAAATAGCTTGGCAAGCGGCGGCGCTTCGCCCTAGGGGGAGCGCCGCGCTTTCGGGCGATGCGCCCGTGGCAGGCCCCTGTGGTGAAATTGGTAGACGCGCTCGACTCAAAATCGAGTTCCGCAAGGAGTGCTGGTTCGAGTCCGGCCAGGGGCACCATAACCCATAATCGACCTTCAGACGCGTAACGGCTCCGGCGGAACCCGCATGGCAGGCCGCGCATTGCATTCGCATTCCGCTATGGAGGTTTGCAGATGGTGCAACGCGCCTATTGGAAGGGTCAGATCCGCCTCGCACTGGTGTCGATCCCCGTCGAAATCTATCCGGCAACCAAATCGGGGGCGAGCGTCAGCTTTCGCCAGATCCACGAACCGAGCGGCAAGCCGGTCAAATATGAAAAGGTGGTGCCCGGCATCGGCGCCGTCGATACCGATGATATCGTCAAGGGCTATGAGGTGTCGAAGGGCCAGTATGTCCTGCTCGACGAAGAAGAGATCGAGGCGGTCAAGCTGGAGAGCAAGCGGACGCTCGAGCTGGTCCAGTTCGTCGACGCGAGCGACATCGACATCCTCTATTATGAAAAGCCCTATTATGTCGTCCCCGCCGACGATCTGGCCGAGGAAGCCTATATCGTCCTGCGCGAAGCGCTGCGGCGAACGAAGAAGGTGGGGCTGGGGCAGCTTGCGCTGCGCGGTCAGGAGCAGCTCGTCGGGCTGCGTCC
This sequence comes from Sphingopyxis terrae subsp. terrae NBRC 15098, assembly GCF_001610975.1. Classification (NCBI taxonomy): domain Bacteria; kingdom Pseudomonadati; phylum Pseudomonadota; class Alphaproteobacteria; order Sphingomonadales; family Sphingopyxidaceae; genus Sphingopyxis; species Sphingopyxis terrae. Next base: position 2,957,203 of record NZ_CP013342.1, read on the forward strand.
CTGCGGTAAGGGGCTGGTGCTCGAAGTGCTGCGCTATGCCGAGGAAGTGAACAAGGCCGCCAGCTATTTCCGCGACGTGCCCGCGAGCAAGCCCGACGCCGACCTGCTCGATCTCGCCGAAACGCTGATCGACAAGAAGAGCGGCAAGTTCGACGCCGCCGACTATCACAATCACTATGTCGATGCGCTGAAGCGCGTCATCGCCAAGAAAGCGAAAGCCAAGGGCAAGCGCGTGCTCGAGGATGTCGGGGAGCCCGCCGATGTGCGCGAAGGGTCGAATGTCATTGATCTGATGGCAGCGCTCAAGGCGTCGGTCGACGGCAAGAAAACGGCCGCCGCTGCGACGAAGAAGAAGGCGCCCGCCAAAAAGGCGCCGGCGAAAAAGCGGGCATAGTCTCGTGAACGCCGGATTGCACTCGGCTATTGTGTGCCCCTGCGAAGGCAGGGGGCCATCATCCGGCCTCGTGCCATTTTCCTACGGTTCGGCTCGCATCGCCCGCTTCGGTGATGGGCCCCTGCCTTCGCAGGGGCGCAGACAAGGTGGAACGCGATGACCCGTGCCGACCCTCTCGCCCAATATAACAAGAAGCGCGATTTCAAGCTGACCCCCGAACCCGCGGGCAAGGTCGCGAAGGGGGGCGGCAATCGCTTCATCGTCCAGAAACACGACGCGACGCGCCTCCATTACGACTTCCGGCTCGAAGTCGATGGCGTGCTCAAGAGCTGGGCGGTCACCAAGGGGCCGAGCGCGAACCCCGACGACAAGCGGCTCGCGGTGCGCACCGAAGATCATCCGATGGCCTATGCCGATTTCGAGGGGGTGATCCCCAAGGGCGAATATGGCGGCGGTTCGGTGATGCTGTGGGATCGCGGCACCTGGGCGCCGGTCGCGGGGAAGAGCGCGAAGGATCTGGAAAAGGGCCATCTTCACTTCACCCTCGACGGCGAGCGGATGAAGGGCGAATGGCTGCTCGTCCGCATGAAGCCTCGCGCCGGTGAAAAGCGCGAGAACTGGCTGCTTCGCAAGATCGACGACGCCTATGCGGGGGGCAGCGACGACTTGACCGGCCGCTACCTCACCAGCGTCCTCACCGATCGCCCGATGGCCGAGATCGCGGGCGACGAAGACGGCGAGCAATCGCTGAAGGGCGCAAAGGGCGAAGCGTTCGCGAAGAAGATGGCGGCAGCGGCGGCGCACAATCGCAAGGTCGCCAAAGGCTCAAAAGCCGGCGCCAAGCCGCCCAAATTCCGCAAGCTGCAGCTGGCGACGCTCGTCGACAGCGTGCCGGCCGGCAACAACTGGTTCTACGAGATCAAGTTCGACGGTTATCGCGCGCTCGTCGCCGCGGCGGGGGATCAGGTCGTCGTCTACACGCGCAGCGGGCTCGACTGGACCGACAAGTTCGCCCCGCTCGCCCGCCATATCGCCGCGCTCGACCTGCCGCCGTGTCTGATCGACGGTGAGATCGTCGCCTATGGCAAGGACGGCAACCCCGACTTCTCCTCGCTCCAGGCAGTCCTGAAACGCGGCCACGGCGCGCAGGACGAGGCGACCGACCTGCATTTCTTCGCCTTCGACCTGCTCGAAGAGAACGGCAAGTCGCTCACCGCACTCGGCAATCTAGAACGCAAGGAACGTCTCGAGGCGCTGCTCCGCGATGCAGCGCCGCCGATTGCGGTCGCCGATCATGTCATCGGCGCGGGCGAAAAGCTCTATGAGGCGATGTGCGGCGCAGGGCAGGAGGGCATCATCGCCAAGCGCGCCGATGCACCCTATGCCGGCCGCCGGTCGAAAAACTGGGTGAAGGTCAAATGCACCCGCCGCCAGGAATTCATCATCGTCGGTTGGAAGGAGAGTTCGGCGAAGGCACGTCCCTTCGGCTCGCTACTTCTCGCGCAGCGCGAAAAGGGCGAGCTTGTCTACAAGGGCAATGTCGGCACCGGCTTCGATGCCGATACGATGGCGATGCTCGCGGCGAAGTTCGCGGGCCGCGCGCGCAAGACGGCGCCGGTCGATGTCGACAAGGCGGCGGCGCGCAAGGTCCATTGGGTAAGGCCCGACCTTGTCGCCGAGATCGCTTTCGCCGAATATACCGCCAGCGGCTCGGTCCGCCACGCAAGCTTCGTCGGGCTGCGCGCCGACAAGGAGGCGAAGGACGTGAAACCCGAAACCAAGGCCAAGGCTCCCAGCCCGGTCAGCGACGTGAAGATCAGCAGCCGCGACCGCGTCATCTTCCCTGAGGCAAAGGCGACGAAGGGCGACCTCGCCGACTATTATGCCGCGGTGGCGCCGGTCATGCTCCCCCACCTCGCGCGCCGCCCGGCCAGCCTGGTCCGCTGTCCGCAGGGACGCGCGAAGCAATGCTTCTTCCAGAAGCATGATTCAGGCTCTTTCGGCCCGCACGTCCACCACGTTCCGATCGAAGAGAAGGACGGCGGCGTTGAGGATTATCTCTATGTCGAGGATGCGGACGGCATCCTCGCCTGCGTCCAGATGGGGACGATCGAATTTCACGGCTGGGGCAGCCACGTCGATACGCTCGAACAGCCGGACCGCATGGTCTTCGACCTCGACCCCGACGAAGGGCTCGACTTCGCCGACGTCAAAAAGGCCGCGGCGGATTTGAAGCGCCAACTCGCCGACATCGGCCTCGTCAGCTTCGCGATGCTCTCCGGCGGCAAGGGCGTCCATGTCGTCGTGCCGCTCGATCCGGGGCACAGCTGGGACGCGCACAAGGATTTTGCGAAGCGCTTTGCCGAGGCGATGAGCCTTGCCGAACCCGATCGTTTCGTCGCGACGATGAGCAAGGCAAAGCGCAAGGGAAAGATCTTCATCGACTGGCTGCGCAACCAGCGCGGCAGCACCGCAATCATGCCCTATTCGGCGCGGGCGCGGGCTGGGGCGCCCGTGGCGGTTCCCATCGATTGGGACGGGCTGGCCGCCATCGACAGCGCGCGCCACTGGACGATCGCAGACGCCCGCGCCTTGCTCGATCGCGCCGCGAGCCCGACGCTGAAGGGATGGGGATTTGCGCGGCAGACGCTGCCCGCGATCTGACCCCGCATCGGCGCTGCGATCCTCCCGCTTTCGAGGCCCGAAAAATAACGATGCTTAGCCATTTAATGTTGCAATTCTGGCACCGTTAAAATGGGGAAAATGTGCAATTTATTCATAATCGGGTTGCATGCTTATCGGGTGGTTCGGTCAACTTGTTGAAAGCAGGTTAACCTTACTCGGAACATGTTTGAATATTTTGCAGAATTCGGATATTCTTGCCCGACCAGGCCTGAATATTCTCCATTAGTTCGATGCCATTTCCTTCCATCGGGATGGCATTGTGGATCAGGAGGATGGAATGATCGAACCCCGCTTTTCGGGCACGGCGCACGAACCCAGGGCCGCGACCGATGGCGATCGTCGTGGGGGGGACCGTTACCGGACGGTCTGGCGGATCGCAAAAGTCGTGCGCGACAATGATGTTGGTCTATGGCGCGTGCGCAATATTTCGGACCGCGGCATGCAGCTTGCGGCCGACGTTCCCGTTCATGTCGACGAAAATCTGGACATCTATCTGTCCGACAGTGTCGTGCTGAAGGGCAAGATCGTATGGGCCGACGGTGGCCGCTGCGGCGTGGCCTTTCACGAAGAGATCGACGGCGCCGGCGTGCTCAAACAGCTTGCTGCCGAACAGCGCGCTTATGGCTATCGCGCCCCCCGCATCCCGCTCCACTCGCGCGCCAAGGCGCAGGTCGATGGGGTCGAAAGCATCATCGAGCTTGTCGACATGTCGCAAAGCGGCGCGGGCTTCGTCCATGGCGGACATCTCGAGGTCGGGCGCCATCTGCACCTGACGCTGGCCGACGGGCTGGAGCGCAAGGCGATCGTGCGCTGGGCGCGCGGCGGCCGCGGGGGATTGTGGTTTACCGAACCGCTGAACCGCGTCGATCTGGAAAGCATTCGCCGTTTCGAGGGCTGAGCCGTTCAGGCGATCGCCTTTGCCTTACCATCGCGGACGATCTTTGCCCAAGGGTTGAGATCAGCTTCGGCGACCTTGACCAGCCGGTTGTGGTCGCGGTGGCGGAAAGGCGCGTCGCGGCCATGCACCATCAGCATCGTGTCGGAGACATAGCTCCACGATCCGTCGGCATGGAATTCGACGTCGAGCTGATAGCTGTCGGTGCGGAACGCCGCTTCCAGAAACGCGGTCGAACAGATGCCATATTCGGTCTGGCCACGCTCGGCGCGCACCGACAGCTTGCGTGCATCGGGCGCCGCGTGTCCCGCCGCAATCGCTATCTGGCCGCGCGGAATCGCCAGCGTTTGCAGGATCAGCCGGGTCGCCGGTTCGTAGAGCCAGTAACCGACCTGGTCATGGAAGGAGATATCCTCTTCGGGCGTGTTGATGTGCAGATGGTAGCGCAGGCCATAGAATAGCTGCGGCCCGTTCGCCTGCGGGTCGATCGGCTGCATTTCGACCCGCTCGTAATAGTTGCGGGTTTCGGGGCCGTCGGCCTTCGGATTGACATCGACGCCGCGCTTTCCTTCCCAGATGCCGGCGAAATGGCGCAGTGGGCCGAGATTGGCGAGCGTGTCGGGGTCGACATTCTCGGGCTCGGTGAAGATGTCGTTCGGCACGTCCATGCGTTATCCCCCAATCCGCGCGGTCAGATGTCCTCGGCCAGTCGTCCGTAAAGCTGGGGCCGGCGGTCACGGAAAAAACCCATCCCCGCGCGATGCTTCGCCGCGCGGTCGAGATCGATCGTTTCGACCAGCACCCCCGTTTCGGCGGCGTCGAACGCCTGCGTCAGATCACCCCATTCGTCGGTGATGAAGCTGTGGCCATAGAAATTCGCGTCACCCTCTGCGCCGATGCGGTTGGCGGCGATCACCGGCATGCAGTTTGACACCGCATGACCCTGCATCGCGCGGCGCCACATGTGGCGGGTGTCGAGGTCGGCGTCATAGGGCTCGCTGCCGATCGCGGTCGGATAAAAGAGCAGTTCGGCACCCATCAGCGCCATCGCACGCGCGCATTCGGGATACCATTGGTCCCAACACACCCCGACGCCGATCCGCGTTCCGAAGACGTCCCAGACCTTGAAGCCCGTGTTGCCGGGGCGGAAATAATATTTCTCTTCATAGCCCGGCCCGTCGGGGATGTGGCTCTTGCGATAGGTGCCCATGATCGCGCCATCGGGGCCGATCATCGCGAGCGTATTGTAGTAATGCGGCCCGTCCTTCTCGAAGAAGCTGGTCGGGATCGCAACTTTGAGCTTCGCGGCGAGCGCCTGCATCGCCTTGACGCTGGGATGGTCGGCGGTCGGGTGGGCGCTAGCGAACAGCGCCTCTTCTTCGACCTGGCAGAAATAGGGGCCTTCAAACAGCTCGGGCGGCAGGACGACCTGCGCGCCCTTGGCCGCCGCTTCCTCGGCGAGCGCCGTGACCGCGTCGATATTGGGTTGCACGGGGCCGGGAAGCGGGAGCTGGAGCGCAGCGACGGTGATGGAGCGGGTCATGAGGCGGATATAAGCAAGCCGGCGCATCTTGCCACCGCAAAAGCGGATGAGAGGTTGGTGTTGTTAGCCTAAGGGGAGCGTCCGCAAGCGACCGATTGCGGTCATTGGGCCGTCAAAGCTGTGACGCGTCCCACGGCGACAGCCGTAAAGTTTCTCTTTGTTGCGCGATCGTCGAAGCCGCTGCCTGCCTTAACGTTGCCGCGTCCGATGCGAGGTTGGACATACGCTCGGCCTTTAGATGAAGCATCGATGTTTGATCCCCGGAGCCATTCAACACACGCCCGAACATTTCGGCTGCTTCATCGTTACGCCCGACTAGCCCTGCTGCGACCCCGGCGTTGTAGAGCATCCAACTTGGGTGCGTCGGTGCCTGTCGCGCTTCGGTCCGCGCCTGTTCCAGGAGAATCTCGGCCGTATCGGGTAGGGAACTAAACATTGCCGCAAGTCGCCGTGCTTCATCGGCCGCTCTGTCGGCGAGGCGCGCGACTGCCACCGCAAATTGTTCGTCCGATAAGTATTCCTCGAAGCCTTCCAAGCGTCCGCCGAAGTCAAAGCTGATCGGCGCAACGTCCATCCAAAGCCAGTGTGCTCCGACGTTAAGATAGCTGCCCTTGCTCCAAGAGCTTGGCTGGAACTCGACAACAGTGAGCCACCAAGAATGATCGAAGAACCATAAGCGCGATTGCCCTTTGCGCTGAAAGCCTAAGGGCCTCAGCGCCGCTTTTGCAGCGTTGGCAATGATCTTGTCGTGTGGGCCCGGTATTCGTCCTCCGCGCCAAAACCTATTCGCGCTTTCGTCGGTTTCCTACCCCAACACCGACGCTTGCACCACCATCCGTGCCCACGCGTCGCCTCACGCCGGCACCTGCTGGCTCGAGCAATGGAAGCTGCCGCCGCCGGCGATGATTCCGCGCGCTGGAACGCCGACGGCGCGGCGATCGGGGAACAGCACCGCGAGTGCCTCGACTGCAGCAGCATCGTTGGCGACGCCATAGGTCGGGACGACAACAACCGTGTTGCCGATGTAGAAGTTCATATAGCTCGCCGCGACGATCTCGCCGTCCATCTCGACCCGGCCGGGCGAGGGGAGGTCGACGATCTCGATGCCACCGAACGCCGCGGCGCGCACGCGCGCATCCTCGTAAATATCGGCGTTGGGGTCGTCGCTGCCCGCCGCCACGGGCAAGGCAAGCCGCCCCTCGCCCACGAAGCGGGCGAGATTGTCGACATGGCCGTCGGTATGGTCGCCGACCAGCCCCTTGCCGAGCCACAGCAGGCGGTCGATACCGAGCGACTGGTGTAGCCTTACGGCAATGTCCGCGCGCGTCAGAGACGGGTTGCGGTTGATGTTGAGCAGGCATTCCTCGGTCGTGACGCAAAGTCCGGTGCCGTCGACGTCGATCCCGCCGCCTTCGAGCACCCAATCCTGCTCATCGACGGGCAGGCCGCTTTCGGTCGCCAGCGCGGCGCCGACTTCCTGATCGCCCGGCATGACGAATTTCTCGCCCCACCAGTTGAAACGAAAGTTGCGCGCGCGCCTTTTCAGGCCCGTTCCCACGATGATCGGTCCCGTGTCGCGCAGCCAGATGTCGCCGAGCGGCTGCACCAGGATGCGCACCCCGTTGTCGACGAGAGCCGCAGCAATCTGCGCCTGCCGCTCGTCATTGACCACTAGCCGCACCTCCTCGCCGCGGCCGCCGTCGTGGACAACGTTGGCAAAAGCAGCGACATCGGCACGCGCCGCATCGATTTGCCCCGCCCACTCGTCATCGAGGTGCGGAAAGCCGATCCACACTGCGGCGTGCGGCGCCCATTCGGCGGGCATATGGAGCGTCATGGGCGCCGCCTCGCTTATTTGCCTTCGCGCGATTTGTCGCGCGCGGCGCGGAACTCGTCGCCTTCGTTCCAGTTGGGCCAGCTATCGGTCGATGCGAGCATCCGGCCGGCGGCATAATAGAGGCGGAGATCGGCGAGCATGCCGTCCCAATTCTTTATCGCCGCATATTCGTCGCCGGGCGCGTGGTAGCGGTTCTTCTCATAATCCTCGGCGGCCTTCTTGCCGGCGTCCTTGCCGCCCGCGACCAGATCTTCGCCGGCGCCGAAGTTGAAGAAGGGCACGCCGCGCTTGGCGAAGCTGAAGTGATCCGAGCGATAGTAGAAGCCCTTTTCGGGGGTCGGTTCATCGACAATCGTCACCTTCGCCGCCTTGGCGATCTTTTCCAGATAGGCGTCGAGCTGCGACTTGCCGCGGCCGACGACGACGATGTCCTTCGCGGGCCCATTGGGGTTGAGCGCGTCCATATTCACGCCGCCCACCGTCTGCGCGAGCGGGAACACCGGGTTCGCGGCATAATATTCCGATCCGAGCAGACCCGATTCCTCCGCCGTCACTGCCAGGAAAACGATGCTGCGATCGGGCGCGCCCGCCTTCTGATAGGCCTGCGCCAGCGTCACCAGCGCGGCGGTGCCGGTCGCATTATCGACGGCGCCGTTGCAGATATCGTCGCCGTTCACCGGGGTGCAGCGGCCAAGATGGTCCCAATGCGCGGTGTAGAGCACATATTCGTCGGGCCGCTTCTTGCCGGGCAGAATGCCGATGATGTTATGCGACAGCTTCTTGGAAATCTGATTGTCGAAGCTGAGCGACGCCTTGACGCCGGTGAGCGGAACGGCCTTGAAACCCTTCTTGCCCGCCGCTTCGCGCAGCGCGTCGAAGTCCTGCCCGGCGCTCGCGAACAATTCCTTCGCCTTGTCGAACTGGATCCAGCCGTTGGCGGCAGTCTGATCGGCGCCGCCATCCTTCTTTTCGGCGAGATATTGGGTGCCGGTGTTGCTGCTTTCCACGACGTTCCAGCCATAAGCGGCGGGTTCGGTGTCGTGGACGATCAGCGCGGCGGCGGCGCCCTGACGCGCCGCTTCTTCATATTTGTAGCTCCAGCGGCCGTAATAGGTCATCGCGCGGCCGTTGAATTCGCCTTTGGCTTCCGGGGTTTGCCAGTCGGGGTCGTTGACGAGGATGACCACCGTCTTGCCCTTCACATCGAGCCCGGCATAATCGTTCCAGCCCTTTTCAGGCGCGTTGATGCCATAGCCGACGAAGACGACGTCGCTGTCCTTGATTTCGGTTTTCGGCTGCACACGATAGCTGAACGCGACATAATCCTTCGCATATTGCAGCGTGACCGGCGCCTTGCCGCCGGTGAAGCGCAGCGGCGTCGCATTCTTTGCGGTGATCTCGACCAGCGGGACTTCCTGCGTCCACTGGCCGTTGTTGCCGGGCTTCAGCCCCGCCGCCGCGAACTGGCTCGTCAGATAGGCGATCGTTTTTTCCTCGCCCTTCGTTCCGGGCGCGCGGCCTTCATAGGCATCCGACGACAATTCCTTGGTCACATCCTGCAAAGTCTGGAGCGACAAGTCGGGGAACTGGACATCGGGCAAGACGGCAACCGCGTCGGCCGCCGTGGCGCCGGTCGTCGGCGCATCGGCGTTGCACCCGGCAACGCCGAGCAGAACCGCAAGAGCTGCGGTGGTTCGGGGGAAGCGAAGCATGGAATTTCCTTGGATTTTCGTGTTCGACGAGGGGGCTTTTGCCAGCCGGGCCGCCCCGATGCAAGAAGGGCGGCCCTTTCGGACCGCCCCCTTGATGTCGCTTCGGTGGAAACCGGATCAGCGCGAATAGAATTCGACGACCAGATTGGGTTCCATCTTCACCGGATAGGGCACTTCGTCGAGCGTCGGCACGCGGACGAAGGTCGCCTTGGTGCCGTCGAGCGCCAGATATTCGGGCAGGTCGCGCTCGGGCAAGCTCTGCGCTTCGGCGACCAGCGCCATTTCCTGCGCCTTCTTGCCGAGGGTGACTTCGTCGCCCGGCTTCACGAGGCGGCTCGCGATGTTGCACTTCACGCCGTTCACATAGACGTGACCGTGGCTGACGAGCTGGCGCGCCGAGAAGATCGTCGGCGCGAACTTGGCGCGATAGACGAGCGCGTCGAGGCGGCGTTCAAGCAGGCCGATCAGATTCTGGCCGGTGTCGCCCTTCATACGCGCGGCTTCGATATAGTTCTTCTTGAACTGCTTTTCGGTGATGTCGCCGTAATAGCCCTTGAGCTTCTGCTTGGCGCGGAGCTGGATGCCGAAGTCCGACATCTTGCCCTTGCGGCGCTGACCGTGCTGGCCGGGGCCATATTCGCGGCGGTTGACCGGGCTCTTCGGGCGACCCCAGATGTTTTCGCCCATCCGGCGGTCGAGTTTATACTTGGCGCTCTGGCGCTTCGACATTTGCGTCTCCAATTTGCTGTGTGCCGAAGGATCTCGGCGGGTCCCGGATCGCACCACAGGAACGCTGTCCTGTGCGACCGCCGCTTCACCGGGGTGCGGGGTCAATTTGCGAAGGCGCGCGGTTAGACGGTAGGCGCGGCCGAGTCAAGTCGTGCCGGACGCTGGACGGCGCGCAAAAAGGCGCTAAAGGCAGCGCGCATGACCTCTGCCAAACTTCCCGACCAATGCGAAACCATGGCCGACGTGCGCGCCGGCGTCGATCAGGTCGACCGCGAGCTTGTCGCGCTGCTGGTACGCCGGTTCGGCTATATGGACGCAGCGGCGCGGATCAAGACCGAGCGCAGCGCCGTTCGCGACGAGCCGCGCAAGGCACAGGTGCTCGACAATGTTGCGCGCGAGGCCGGAAGCGCGGGCCTCGACCCGCAGCGTATCCGCGCGGTGTGGAACGAACTGGTCGAACAGTCGATCGCCTATGAGGCCGTCCGCTGGGACCGCCTGCGCACCGACTGACCGTCGCTCAATTGGTGGCGGCGGTACCGGGCTTGTCGCCATCGGCGTGGGCATCGTCCTTTGGCGGTGCCGATTCGACGACGGTGCGGCAGATGCGCTTCGGCACCGCGCTGCCGGTGCTTTCGACCTTTTCGCAAATCTTCTTCGGCTTGGCCGACTTTGCCGGCGGAGGGGCTTCGGTTCCCGCCGCTGCAAGGGCGAGCGAAAGCATCAGGCTCATCATCTTCAGTCTACTCCCGGGGAGAGCCGCGTCGCAATTCTGCGGCGGCGGGCCAACGATGCTGCACCGCAGCACGATGCGAAGAAATTGTCAATTCCGTTGCGGCGGACGACTTACCGCGCGCGGGGCGTGCGGCCCAATATGGTCACGATCCCGTGCATCATCCGGATGTCGTTGTGCGACCAGCCGGTCTTCGTCAGCGCGGTGCGCAGCGTCCGCAGCGTTGCCTCGGTCCGTTCCTCGGGAAAGAAATAGCCGGCCTTGTCGAGGTCGCGGACGAAATGCTGGATCAACTCCTCTAGCTCGCCGTGCGGGGCGGGGGGATCGAGCGGGACGTCCGGCGGGCTGGCGAGCGCGATGCCTCCCTTGCCCCCGCTCGGGACATGCTTCGACCATTCATAGGCGAGCAGGATCACCGCCTGCGCGAGATTGAGCGACCCGAACTGGGGGTTGATCGGCACCGTGACGATGCTGTGGGCCAACGCGACGTCGTCGGTTTCCAGTCCCGAGCGCTCGGGCCCGAAGATATAGGCCGACCGTCCGGCGCTGGCATGAACCTGACTTGCCGCCTCTTCGGGCGTGAACACGGGCTTGGAAACCCCGCGCTTGCGCACGGTGGTCGCATAGATGGTCTGGCAATCGGCGACCGCATCGGCCAGCGTATTGAATACCTGCGCCTCGGCCAGCACCACGTCGGCCCCCGATGCGGCGGGCCCCGCATCGGGGTTCGGCCAGCCATCGCGCGGCGCGACGAGGCGCAGTTCGGTCAACCCGAAATTGAGCATCGCGCGCGCTGCCTTGCCGATATTCTCGCCAAGTTGGGGGCGCACGAGGACAATGACGGGGGGAGGGGCCAGATCCGTCACGGTCAGCCCTGCTTCGCTGCCTCGGTGATCGACGAGGCGAATTCCTCGAAATCCCGGGCTTCGGTGAAGTCGCGATAGACGCTGGCGAAGCGGATATAGGCGACATTGTCGAAGCCCTTGAGCGCTTCCATCACCATCGCGCCGATCTGCGTCGCCTGAACCTCGTTATCGCCCGAGGTTTCGAGCTGGCGCTGGATGCCCGACACCAGCCGTTCAATCCGCGCGCCGTCGATCGGGCGTTTGCGGCATGCGATCTGGACGCTGCGCATCAGCTTTTCGCGGTCGAAGGGTTCGCGGCGGCCGTCGGCCTTGAGGACGGCAACTTCGCGCAACTGAATCCGCTCGAAGGTGGTGAAGCGCGCGCCGCAATCCTCGCACTGGCGGCGGCGGCGGATGGCGGCGCCGTCCTCGGTCGGACGGCTGTCCTTCACCTGGCTGTCTTCATGTCCGCAATAGGGGCAGCGCATGGGTTAGCGCTTCACCCGCGTATAGAGCGCGATCGCCGCGCCCGCGAACAGGCCGACCGGCCAGGTCACGACGGGCAGCACCGCACCCGCGATCGCGCCGACGACGCCGCCGGTGATGACCGGCCGCGTCGAGGGATGATCGATCCCCTGCTTGCCCATCGCCTTGACCTCTTCGATCGTCAGTTCGACCAGCGTCGGTTCTTCGGGGTGCTGCCGCGCCATCGCCCTTATCCCTGATAGATGGGGAAGCGTTCGCACAGCGTGCGGACGCGGCCGCGGACATTCGCCTCGGCATCGGCATCGCCATGCTCGCCCTTGTCGCGCAGCGCTTCGAGCACGTCGGCGACCATGTCGCCGATTTCCTCGAACTCGGCGATGCCGAAGCCGCGCGTCGTGCCCGCGGGCGATCCGACGCGGATGCCGCTGGTCTTGACCGGCGGCAGCGGATCGAAGGGCACGCCATTCTTGTTGCAGGTGATCGCCGAGCGTTCGAGCGCTTCGTCGGCGTCGCGGCCGGTGATGCCGAGCGGACGCAGGTCAATGAGCGCCAGATGCGTGTCGGTGCCGCCCGCGACGACATCAGCACCGCGCGCTTTCAACCGGTTAGCGAGCGCCTGCGCGTTGGCGATCGTCGCTTTCGCATAGTCCTTGAACTCGGGGCGCAGCGCCTCGCCAAAGGCGACCGCCTTGGCGGCGATGACGTGCATCAGCGGGCCGCCCTGGAGGCCGGGGAACACCGCCGAGTTGATGCGCTTCGCAATCGCCTCGTCATTGGTCAGGATCATGCCGCCGCGCGGGCCGCGCAGCGTCTTGTGCGTCGTCGTGGTGACGACATGCGCATGCTCCATCGGCGAGGGGTGGGCGCCGCCGGCGACGAGGCCCGCGAAATGCGCCATATCGACCATCAGCAGCGCGCCGACATCGTCGGCGATGGCGCGGAAGCGCGCGAAGTCGAGCGTACGTGGATAGGCCGAGCCGCCCGCAATGATGAGCGCGGGGCGATGTTCCTTCGCCAGTGCCTCGACCTGGTCGAAATCGACCAGATGATCGTCGGCGCGCACACCATATTGGACGGCGTTGAACCATTTACCCGACATGGCAGGCGCCGCACCGTGCGTGAGGTGGCCGCCGGCATCGAGGCTCATGCCGAGGATCGTCGCGCCGGGCTTGGTCAGCGCCAGCATCACCGCCCCGTTCGCCTGCGCGCCCGAGTGTGGCTGGACGTTCGCGAAGTTGCAGTCGAAAAGCTGCTTCGCGCGATCAATCGCGAGCTGTTCGACTTCATCCGACGGCGCGCAGCCCTGATAATAGCGGCGCCCCGGATAGCCTTCGGCATATTTGTTGGTGAAGACCGACCCCTGCGCCTCGAGCACCGCCTTGGAGACGATGTTTTCCGAGGCGATCAGTTCGATCTGATATTGTTCGCGTTCCAGCTCATGCTTCATCGCTGCGGCGACTGCAGGGTCGGTGGCGGCGACGCCGTCAGTGAAATAGCCGGCCGATTTGATGGGCTTGTCGAGCGTGTCGGTGGTCATTGGCTGTTCTCCAGGACGGGCGGGTGGGAAAGCTTGTCGACGCGGCGCGCGTGGCGGTCGCCGGCGAAGTCGGTGGTCAGGAAGGCGGTGACGCAGGCCTTGGCCATGTCGATGCCCGTCAGCCGCGCACCCATCGCGATGACGTTCGCGTCATTATGTTCGCGGGCAAGCTTCGCCGACAGCGGCTCGGACACCAGGGCGCAGCGGCACGCCGGATTGCGGTTGACCGAGATCGAGATGCCAATGCCCGACCCGCACAGCGCAATGCCTTTATCGGCGCTGCCATTGGCGACCGCAGCGGCGAGGCGGTAGCCATAATCGGGGTAATCGACGCTCTCGGGACCATGGGTGCCGAGGTCGGCAACCTCATGCCCTTCGCCGCGCAGCCAGTCGGCGAGCAGCGCCTTCAGGTCGGTGGCGGCATGGTCGGATGCAATGGCGATGCGCACGGCGCGTCTCCCGCTGGGGCGTTGAGGGAATCGGATGAGCGCGCTTTAAGCGAAGCGCCGCGGATTGGCCATAAGCGGCAGCGGCTTTTTCGCCGCTATTTTGTCACAAAGCGGGTTTGACCGGCCGGCCTGCCGCCCGTAGAGCGCCGGGCATGGGCGACCTATTGCTTTCTATCGTCATGTTGGGCGGAATCGCGCTGCTGGGCGGTGGGGTCATGGTGTTTCGCAGCGGCGACCGCCGCCGCGCGCTGCTGATGGTTGTCGCGGCGCTGATCATGTTCGCCAATGTCGCCATCTGGCTGGTTCCGGTGAAATGATATCGGTCCTCCCTGTCGCGTAGCGATGGGGAGGGGGACCGCTCGCGAAGCGAGTGGTGGAGGGGCGGCGGATTCGCGCTATTTGCCCCTCCGTCAGCCCTTCAGGCTGCCACCTCCCCATGGCTTCGCCACAGGGAGGATTTGAAGCTCAGCGGATCGGTGAATCGGGCGCAAGCCGCATGTCGAGATAATTGTCGAGCGACTTCATCAGCTGATCGAGTTCATGCTCGAAGAAATGGTTGGCGCGCGGAATCTCGTCGTGGTGGATGGTGATGCCCTTTTGGGTGCGCAGCTTGTCGACGAGCTTCTGGATCGCGCCTGGCGGGACGATTTCGTCCTGGCCGCCCGCGACGATGATACCCGACGACGGGCAGGGCGCGAGGAAGCTGAAGTCGTACATGTTCGCCGGCGGCGCGACCGACAGGAAGCCGCGAATTTCAGGGCGCCGCATCAGAAGCTGCATGCCGATCCAGGCGCCGAAGCTGAAGCCGGCGACCCAGGTCGTCTGCGCCTCGGGGTGGATCGACTGGACCCAGTCGAGCGCTGCCGCGGCATCGGACAATTCGCCGATGCCATTGTCGAACGTGCCCTGGCTGCGGCCGACGCCGCGGAAGTTGAAGCGCAGCACGGCGAAGCCGCGCGCGACAAAGCTCTTGTACATCGCCTGGGTGATGCGGTCGTTCATCGTGCCGCCACCCTGCGGGTGCGGGTGAAGGATCAGCGCAACCGGTGCGCGCGGACGCGGCGGGGGCGAGAAACGACCTTCGATGCGGCCCTCGGGGCCGGGGAAAATGACGTCGGGCATGGAAGCACCTCTTATCTTTTTTGAGCTCCCGGCCGAATCGCCGGTTGGCGGGGTGGCGGAGCGAAGGTCGCGCCTATATAGAAAATAGGTCTCAACTTGCAACTTTTGCGAATCGTTCGCAATAGAAGGCGATTCCTACTCTTGTTGGTCATCCGACGAGAAAGAGAGAGCGTAGCTCGACACCAACGCGATTAGCGGGCAAATGCCGCAAATGATCTACCTCGACTATCAGGCCACGACCCCGCTCGCTCCCGAAGCGCGCGAGGCGATGCTGCGATGGCTTGGCGATGACGGCGACAGCTTTGCGAACCCCGCGAGCACGCACAAGGCAGGGCGCGCGGCGGCGGCGGCGGTCGAGGTTGCGCGCGATCAGGTGGCGGCGCTGTTGCCGCGCGGGGGGCGCGTCATCTTCACGTCGGGCGCGACCGAGGCGCTGAACTGGGCGCTCTTCTGCGGTGCGCGCGCGATGCCCGGCGGGGTTGCGGGGCTCAGCATCGAACATGCCGCATCGCTCCAGTGCCTCGAGCGGCTGGACGCGGCGATCCTGCCGGTCGATGCGGCGGGGCTGGCGCTGCCGCCCGACGCGGCGCTGATTCCTGAAGGCGGTATCGTCGCGACGATGCTGGTCAACAACGAGGTCGGGACGATCCAGCCGGTCGCCGATTTCGCCGCGGCGGCGCATGCGAAGAACAGCCTGCTGCTGTGCGACGCGGTACAGGGGTTCGGCCGCATCGCGATCCCCGAAGGGCCCGACCTGATCGCCGTATCGGCGCACAAGATTCACGGGCCCAAGGGGATCGGCGCGCTGTGGATTCGCGACGGCGTCGATTTGCCGCCGCTGATGCTGGGCGGCGCGCAGGAACAGGGGCTGCGATCGGGGACCGTCTCGCCCGCGCTCTGTGCCGGGTTCGGTGCGGCGGCGGCGCTGGCGGCCGACCGTCTGGAGGTCGACGCTGCGCATGTCGAGCGCCTGTGGTCGCTCGCGATGGACATGCTGCCCGAGTGGACGATCAACGGCGCCGAAAGCCAGCGCTATCACGGCAATCTCAATATCCGACGCGAAGGGGTCAACGGGCTGCGGCTGATGTCCGATGCGCGCGGCGTCGCCTTTTCGCTGGGCAGCGCCTGTGGCAGCGGATCGGGCAAGGTCAGCCATGTGCTGCGCGCGATGGGCATCAGCGAAGCCGACGCGCGCGCCTCCATCCGTCTCGGTTGGGGACGCTATACGTCCGAACAGGCGTTGCGCGACGGGCTGAATGCCATCAAGGATGCGGTCCGCTTGCAGGGAGTGAATTGATGCGCGTCACCTTCATCCATGCCGATGGCAAGGGACGCACCGAAGTCGTCGCGGAACCGGGTTCGATCCTGCTCGACGTGGCGCAGGCGCATATGATGCCGCTGGAAGGGACGTGCGAGGGGCAGATGGCCTGTTCGACCTGCCATGTCATCGTCGCGAAGGAGGATTTCGGCCGCCTGCCGCCCGCCAGCGAGATGGAGGAGGATATGCTCGATCTTGCCGCCGGGGTGCGCCGGACCAGCCGCCTGTCGTGCCAGATCGTACTGACCGAGGATCTCGACGGTCTGACCGTTCATATCCCGTCCGAAAGCCGCAACATGCAGGGGCCGCGCTGATGCGTCGCCGGCGCGCTGTGGGCTTTGCCCTGACGCTCGCCGCCGTCGTCACGCTGGCCGGGTGCGCGTCGTCGCCTGCCGCGACCAACAGCGCCCGCGACAGCGCGCAGGCGAGCGTCGCGAACCGGATCGCGGCACTGGAAAAGAAAAGCGGCGGTCGGCTGGGCGTTGCCGTTACCGACCAGTTCGGGAAGCTGATCGTCGGCCACCGCGCCGACGAGCGTTTTGCGATGTGCTCGACCTTCAAGCTGCTGCTCGCGGCACAAACGCTGACCGCGGCGAAGAACGGTGTGTCGCTGCGCACGCCGCTGCCCTTCACGCGCGCCGAACTGCTGCCGTACTCGCCGGGCGCCGAGCGCCTGCTCGATGCGGAGGGGAAGGGCGAATATCGTATCGGCTTCGCCGCCGAGGACGCCGTGGTGCTCAGCGACAATCTCGCCGCCAATCTGCTGCTCGATCATTTCGGTGGCCCGACCGCCTTCACCGATCATGTTCAGGCGACCGGCGATCTGGTCACGCGGCTCGACCGGATGGAGCCCGACCTCAACGCCAATATTCCGGGCGATCCGCGCGATACCACCAGCCCCGCGGCGATGGCGAAGAGCGCGGCCGCCTATATCTTCGGCGACAAGCTCGACACCGCCTATCGCACGATGCTGCGCGATTGGCTGGTCAAGAGCGAGACCGGGCTTGAACGCATCCGCGCCGGGCTGCCCAGAACCTGGCCTGTCGGCGACAAGACGGGGTCGTGTGGTACCGCCTATAATGACGTGGCGTTCGTCGAGGAGCCGGGGGGCGACAAATATATGATCGCCGTCTATCTCGACCGCCCCGCGCTGAAGGGCGACGCCGCCAACGCGATCATCGCCGATGTGGCGCGCGCGGTGACGGGCGACCGCACCGAATAGCCGCGCCGCTTGCAATTCGCGCCCACCGCCGCCATATGCGCGCCGGGAGTCGGGCGGACGCAGTCTTCGCCAACCCGGTCAGGTCCGGAAGGAAGCAGCCGCAACGAATTCGCTGCGGGTCGTTCCGGCTCCCACCCCTCATGAAATTCAGAGCTGTCCGGACTGGCTTTATTCGTCCTTGCTCTTGTCGAAATGGCCCGCCAATCCTCTGTAGATTGGGGGAGGAATATATGCACCTGTGGGCAGCGATCGCGACGATTTTGGCGATGGCGACGTCTGGACAGACTTTCGCCGCGGAACCCGCGGCCACCGGCGCCTCCTTGTCGCGATTGTGCGGACTCCAGAAGGCCGGGCCATATCGGTTCGGAGTGCCGAGGTATGAAGCGCGATTGGGCGAATCTAAGCCGGGCGGCGAATCTTTTCCCGCCCCGTTCAGCCGCGTAAACCTTGTCACGACCAACTGGTCCGGCCGTGTGATGCTGGTCGAGTTTCGGGGCCCGATCGCCGAGTCGGACGCGGGATCGGCAGCCGAGACGATGATGGTAGCGGGGTTCCAACGCGATGGCTGGCGTCCTCTGTTCGATGCGGCCGACGAGTCCGTGCCGACCGCTCCTGAGATCGCGGATGCCGATCATATTTTCACGCGGACAACAGACGAAAAGGGGATGTCGGGAACCCTATACGCGGGGTTGAGCTGGCGCGCCGGCCAACTCACGCTTGCTTGCGGGCGTGCCGATCTGCTGGCGCTCGACAGGCTCGAAGCTGAGGGGGTGCTGCCCGAGGATGCACGGCGGCCCCAGGAACCGGCGCCGGTTACAGCGGCACCGCTTACGTCTGCCCGATGCATCGATCTGGAGACGCAGGCGCAGGCAGCGGCAATGTTCGATGGCGGGACCGACGCCTATGTCGATCAGGTCGGCGATCAACAGGATTATTGGGATAGGCTGGCGCGGTGGCAGCGCTGGCGCCTTGAAAAGTCGGGCAAGGTCGATGCGGCTCGTCTCGACGAGCTGCAATATGCGGCGGAGGACGCGCGTAACGCAGCTGCGCAAGAGGATCCGCTGGCGGCTATGACCGGTGCACTTGAGGCGATGCCGGAGCTGGAAGAGGCCCGGAAATCGCGTGAGCCGCGACGGATATGCGAAGCCTATGCGAGGGTTGCAAATTTCGTGGCGAATGATCTGTGGCAGCGCGCGGAGCGTTCAAAGGCCGTGAGCGCGGCATGGGCGGCGGAAGCTGCGCGACTGGATATTCCGCTGGATTAAGCTCTTCGTTTTTCCTCCGGTCATAGCCAAGACTACGGCTTGACCGCCCGCAATTGCCCGCACACCCTGCGCGTCGCAGCAGGGGAGGATGGGCATGAGATATCTTGTTCCGGCCGGACTGGGCATGGCGGTCTTGCTCGTAATGGGGGCGGTGCAGACCTCGACGGCGTATGAGATCAAACCGAAACAGCCCAATCATGAGCGGCTGACCGCGCTGGCCGAGCGGTGCCTTGCTGCCGCCGCCGGTGCCTTGCCCAGCCATTGCCCGCTGCCCCGCACCGCGGCCGAGTTTGCGGCGACCGACATTGGCGGGTCGGTCTACGCCAATGCCGTCCGCTGGCCGGACGATCCGACGCGCCAGATCAGTGCGACGGGCCTGGGCAAGATTGCGGTCAATCTTGGCGCCGAACGCTGCAAGAGGCATGTCGGGCCGGGCAAGCCCTTTGGCGGCCTGATGTGCAACAGCCATTATGGCGCGCTGCAATTCCTGCACGCCATGCGCCCGACGGCGGGCGAGGCGCCATCCGAAACCCGCGCCAAGATCCTCGGCTGGACGCGCGCGGCCTTTGCCATCGCAACAGGGCAGGGCGTTGATGCGACGACGGGATATTGCACCTATTTCCGAAGCCAATCTCCCGCACTTGCCGAAGCTTTTGCGCCGCCCGGCTTTCCCTATTGCGACGACCGGACCGAAGGCGGGAAAAGCTATAAGGCGTGGCGCGTGCATACGCTGTTCACGCTCGAATGCCGCAATCCCTTCGCGTCGACCAAATGCAGCGAATTGACCGGCGATGTCGCAGCCGATCTGGCACGCAAGCGCGCGGCCGGGGCTTTGCTGCATCTGATCCAGGACAGTTTCTCGCAAAGCCATACGGCGCGGGGCGGCGTTTTTCCCGCCGGCCCCTACAGCGCCCGCGTCGTGTGCCTGCCGGTGCGCGAATATTATGATTATGCCCAGAATAGCGGCGTCCATCCGGCGGCCGACAAGGCGCCGACCTTCGACCTTGCCGGCTGCGCCGACGGGCCGGTGGCCGATCCGATCACCGCGTCGGCGCAGATGCTCTGGTTGATCGAGCAGCGCGCGAATCCCGATGCGGCGGTCAAGCTGATGGCGGAGGCGGTTCTGGGCGCGGCGACCTGACGCGCGGCGGCGCGCGCATACCCTTCGACAATCGGCGCGGCGCATCCTAAAGACCGGCTATGGACGATTCCGCCGACGACACTCCGATGCTGGGCATGGACTTGCCAGAGGCGCCGCCCGCGTCCGCCTCGAACGGGCCATACCGCGTCCTTGCCCGCAAATATCGGCCGCAGACCTTTGCCGAACTGATCGGGCAGGATGCGATGGTGCGCACGCTCGGCAATGCGATCGCGCGCGATCGGCTGGCGCATGCGTTCCTGATGACCGGGGTGCGCGGGGTCGGCAAGACGTCGACCGCGCGGCTGATCGCCAAGGCACTCAACTGCATCGGCCCCGACGGGCAGGGTGGGCCGACGATCGACCCGTGCGGGGTGTGCGAGCCGTGCCGCGCGATCACCGAAGGGCGTCATATCGACGTGATCGAGATGGACGCGGCGTCGAACACCGGCGTCGACGACGTCCGCGAGATTATCGAGGCGGTGCGCTATGCCGCGGTGTCGGCGCGCTACAAGATCTATATCATCGACGAAGTGCATATGTTGTCGCGTAACGCGTTCAACGCACTTCTGAAAACGCTCGAAGAGCCGCCGCCGCACGTCAAATTCCTCTTCGCGACGACCGAGGTGAACAAGGTGCCGGTGACGGTGCTGTCGCGCTGTCAGCGGTTCGATCTGCGGCGCATTACCCCCGACATGCTGTTCGCGCATTTCAGTTCGATCCTGCAGAAAGAGGGCGTCGAGGCCGAGGCGCCCGCCATCTGGCTGATCGCCAATGCCGCCGAAGGATCGGTGCGCGACGGGCTTTCGATCCTCGACCAGGCGATTGCCCACGCCGATCTGGAAGCCGATGGCGCGGGCGGCGGGCGGATTTCGGCCGACCAGGTCCGCACGATGCTGGGCCTGTCGGACCGCACGGCGATTGCGCAGTTGATGGCGACCGTGCTTGGCGGCGATGCGGGTGCCGCGATCGACCTTGCGCGCGCGCAATATGCGCTTGGGATCGAGCCGGTCGCGATGGTGCGTGGGTTGATGGACCTGACGCATGCGGTGACGCTGGCCAAGGTGGCGCGCCACGACGATCCGGCGCTGGCCGCCGCCGACCGCGAACGCATCGGCGATTGGGCGCAGAAGCTGGGCTTCGCACCGCTCAACCGGCTGTGGCAATTGCTGCTCAAGGGGCATGACGAGGTGCTGCGCGCGAACAATCCGCTCGAGCATCTGGAAATGCTGTTGCTGCGCGTGATCTATGCAGCGTCGCTGCCCGATCCGGGCGAACTGGCGAAGCTGCTCGAATCGGGCGGCGTTCCGGCGATGCCGCTTGCGGCGCCGCAGCCTGAGCCCGGCGGCGATACGCCCGGCGCGCCGGTTGCGGCCGCCACGCCGCCGGCGACGGTCGAGGCGGTGGAAGCACCGCCCCCTGCGGCGCTGACCATCGCGCAGATTCACCAGCTGCTGGAATCGACGGGCAATCATCGGCTTGCGGTCGACGTCTATGACCATATGCGGCTGATCGCGCTCGAACCGGGGACGCTGACGTTCGCGCCCGTGCCGGCGCTCGGCGAAGGCTTTGCCCGCGATCTGGCCGACGCGCTGCTCGCGGCGACGGGCAATCGCTGGTCGGTGCGCGCGGGCGAGGGTGAAGGCCGGCCCAGCCTGGCGCAAATGCGCGCCGCGAAACTGGCCGACAATGATGCGCGAATCCGCGAACTGCCCGTGGTAAAGGCCGTTTTGGCGGCATTTCCCGACGCAAGACTTGTCGAGGATGGCGACAATCGCCATAAGTCCGCCCCATGAAATCGATCGAAGAAATGATGAAGGCGGCGCAGGAAGCGGCTGCCACGGTGCAGGCCCAGATGCAGGAGGCGCAGGCGAAGCTCGACAATGTCGAGGTCGAGGGCGTTTCGGGCGGCGGCCTGGTCAGGATTACCGCGACCGCCAAGGGCCGGATCAAGGCGATCGCGATTGACGACAGCCTGATGGTTCCTAGCGAAAAGCAGATGCTCGAAGACCTGCTTGCCGCTGCGTTCAATGACGCGCGCGAAAAGGCCGATCAGGCGAGCAACGAGGAAATGGGCAAGATGACCAGCGGCCTGCCGCTGCCGCCCGGGTTCAAGCTGCCGTTTTGACGAATTGATCCTCCCTGTGGCGGAGCCATGGGGAAGGGGGACCACCGCCTCAGGCGGTGGTGAGGGGCGACGACATTGCGTCATTGGCCCCTCCGTCAGCCCTTCGGGCTGCCACCTCCCCATGGCTTTGCCACAGGGAGGAGAGATGCCCATTCACTGCACCGTCATTGAATGCGCGCCAAGTTACGCCATATTAGCGATAACCACCCTATTAAAAGGGCGGCGCGCGGTCTTGCGCCCGCTCAGGAGCCCTGATGAACCAGTCTTTTCCCCTTCTGCCCCTGCGGGACATTGTCGTCTTTCCGCACATGATCGTGCCGCTGTTCGTCGGCCGCGATCGCTCGGTCGCCGCGCTCGAAGCGGCGATGGAAGCCGATAAGGAAATTTTTCTCGTCGCCCAGCTCGATCCGGGCGAGGACGATCCTGTCCGCGACGATCTGTACGATACCGGCGTGATCGCGACGGTTCTGCAATTGCTCAAACTACCCGACGGCACCGTCCGCGTGCTGGTCGAAGGCAAGCAGCGCGCCAAGCTTCAGTCGCTCGACGATGACGGCAAGGCCGTGATGGCAACGGTCGAGCCGATCGCTGATGCCGTCGACGACAGTGTCGATACCGCGGCGCTGATGCGCTCGGTCGTCGACCAGTTCGAAAGCTATGCCAAGCTCAACAAGAAGATGCCGGCCGAAACCGCGGTGCAATTGTCGCAGATCGACGATTCGTCGCGCCTCGCCGACTCGGTTGCCGGCAACCTCAACATCAAGGTCGCCGACAAGCAGGCGCTGCTCGTCGAGAATGCGCCCGCAAAGCGGCTCGAAATGGTGTTCGCCTTCATGGAAGGCGAGCTCGGCGTGCTGCAGGTCGAAAAGAAGATCCGCGGCCGCGTGAAGCGCCAGATGGAAAAGAGTCAGCGCGAATATTATCTCAACGAGCAATTGAAGGCGATCCAGCGCGAACTCGGCAACGACAATGGCGAGGGCGGCGACGATCTCGCGGAACTGCAGGCCAAGATTGACAGCCTGAAGATGTCGAAGGAAGCCAAGGCCAAGGCGAACGCCGAGCTCAAGAAGCTGCGCGCGATGGCGCCGATGTCGGCCGAGGCGACCGTCGTTCGCAACTATCTCGACACGCTGATCGGCCTGCCCTGGGGCAAGAAGTCGAAGCTGAAAAAGGACATCGCGAAGGCGCAGGACGTTCTGGATGCCGATCATTTCGCGCTCGAAAAGGTCAAGGACCGGATCGTCGAATATCTTGCGGTCCAGGCGCGCACCAACAAGCTGAAGGGGCCGATCCTGTGCCTCGTCGGTCCTCCGGGCGTCGGCAAGACTTCGCTCGGCCGCTCGATCGCGAAGGCCACGGGCCGCGAGTTCGTGCGCCAGTCGCTCGGCGGCGTGCGCGACGAGGCCGAAATCCGCGGCCACCGCCGGACCTATATCGGCTCGCTGCCGGGCAAGATCGTGACCAACCTCAAAAAGGCCGGCACGATGAACCCGCTGTTCCTGCTCGACGAGATCGACAAGCTGGGTCAGGATTTCCGCGGCGATCCGGCGTCGGCGCTGCTTGAGGTGCTCGACCCCGAACAGAATGCGAAGTTCCAGGACCATTATCTGGAGGTCGACGTCGACCTTTCGGACATCATGTTCGTGACCACCGCCAACTCTCTCAACCTGCCGCAACCCCTGCTCGATCGCATGGAGATCATCCGGCTCGAAGGCTATACCGAGGACGAGAAGGTCGAGATCGCCAAGCGTCATCTGATCGCCAAGCAGGTCGAGGCGCACGGGCTGAAGGCCGGCGAGTTCGAGCTGACCGACGAAGGTCTGCGCGACCTGATCCGCTATTATACCCGCGAAGCGGGCGTCCGGACGCTCGAGCGCGAGATTGCGCGTCTGGCGCGCAAGGCGCTGCGCAAGATCCTCGAAGGGAAGGCGGAAAGCGTCGTGGTGACGCCCGAAAACCTCTCCGAATTTGCGGGCGTGCGCAAATTTCGCCACGGCGTTTCGGACCGCGAGGATCAGGTGGGCGCGGTTACCGGCCTTGCCTGGACCGAGGTCGGCGGCGAACTGTTGACGATCGAAGCCGTCACTGCGGCGGGCAAGGGGCAAGTACGCACCACCGGCAAGCTGGGCGAGGTGATGACCGAGTCGGTGCAGGCCGCGCTGTCCTTCGTCAAGGCGCGGGCGCCCGCCTATGGCATCAAGCCCAGCCTGTTCGCGCGCAAGGACATCCACATCCACCTGCCCGAAGGCGCGGTGCCCAAGGACGGGCCCTCGGCCGGCGTCGGCATGGTCACGGCGATGGTGTCGACGCTGACCGGCATCGCGGTGCGCAAGGATGTCGCGATGACCGGCGAGGTTACGCTGCGTGGCCGCGTGCTGGCGATCGGCGGCCTCAAGGAAAAGCTGCTTGCGGCTCTGAGGGGCGGCATCACGACCGTTTTCATTCCCGAAGAGAATGAAAAGGACCTGGTCGAGATTCCGGCGAACATTACCGCGGCGCTGAAGATCATTCCGGTGAGTCATGTCGATCAGGTGCTCGCCGAGGCGCTGGTCAGCCCTGTCGAGCCGATTGAATGGACCGAAGCCGACGAATTGGCCGCTTCGCCGCCGATTTCGGCGGGTGGAGACCCCGAATCGGCGATTCGGCACTGACCGGACCGCCGACGGGGCTTCCGCAAGAGCCTTTTCATCGCAAAATCGGCATTTTGGCCGGTTTCGCGCCGCTTTTTGCTTTGACAAGGCGGGGCGAAACATCGTTAGTGGCGCGCCATGGCTTCGGGCCATGAGAATCATTCAACAACCACACACAGGGGTTCCTTAGGCATGAACAAACAAGACCTGATCGCCGCCGTCGCTGACTCGAGCGGCCTCACCAAGGGCGATGCGAGCAAGGCTGTCGAAGCTGTGTTCGATTCGATCACCGGCGCGCTGAAGAAGGGCGGCGAAGTCCGTCTCGTCGGCTTCGGCACCTTCGCGGTCAGCAAGCGCAAGGCGTCGACCGGCCGCAACCCGCGCACCGGCGAAACGATGACCATCGCGGCGTCGAACCAGCCGAAGTTCAAGGCCGGCAAGGCCCTCAAGGACGCCGTCAACTAATCGCTGGCGCTTCTTGACGAAGAAACATCTCGGGCCGTGGCGCAAGCTGCGGCCCGATTTGCATTTCGGGGGTGCCGAGTCGCAAATCGGCGTTGCAATCGCGGCGCGAGCGGTTATGGACGACCCGCTTTCGGACGCGGCGCAGCCGCTTCGGTCCGGGGCGGGCGCGTAGCTCAGCGGTAGAGCACACCCTTCACACGGGTGGGGTCACAGGTTCAATCCCTGTCGCGCCCACCATGGCCCGGTGGCATGGTCGGTGGTTGTCGCATTGCGACACATCGGCTGACGGGGCCATTCATCGCCTATTCAATGCATAGGGGCTAAATCTCCCGGCATGATCCGCACCCTAACCCTCTCGATCGCCTCGGCGCTGCTGCTTGCTGCAGCCGGCCCGGCGGCTGCGCGCGGCGATCGCAACCGCGACCAGGACAATTTGCGCGAAGCGGCGGCACAGGGGCAGGTGATCCCGCTCAACCGCCTGATCGCCGATGTCCGTTCGCGCGCGCCCTACAGCAATATGACCTATCTCGGCGGCCCACAGTTCGATGCGCGCCAGATGGTCTATGCCCTCAAGTTCATGGACGGCAGCCAGGTGGTCATCGTCTATGTCGACGCGCGCACCGGTCGGATCGTCGGCCGCAGACCCTGACATTTTTCGCTGCAACGACATTTTGCGATGATCGTTGCGTCTTGGTAGAGAGGCGTTCGGCCCGCCCTGTCCGGTGGGTTCGCAGACGAAAGGTGCCTGAATGCGGATTTTGATTGTCGAAGACGAACCCACGCTGGGTCCGCAGCTCAAGGCGACGCTGGAGGGGAACGGCTATGCTGTCGACCTTGCCACCGATGGCGAAGACGGGCACTTCCTGGGCTCGACCGAAGATTATGACGCCGCGATCCTCGACCTCGGCTTGCCCGAAGTCGACGGGCTGACCGTGCTTGATCGCTGGCGCCGCGAAAAGCGCAACTTTCCCGTTCTCGTGCTGACCGCCCGCGACAGCTGGTCGGACAAGGTGGCCGGGCTCGACGCGGGTGCCGACGATTATCTCGCCAAGCCGTTCCAGACCGAGGAATTGATCGCTCGTCTGCGCGCGCTGATCCGCCGCGCCTCGGGCAATGCGTCGAGCGAGTTGATCGCGGGCAAGGTGCGGCTCGATACGCGCTCGGGCCGCGTCACGCTCGATGGCGAGCCGGTCAAGCTGACCGCGCAGGAGTATAAGCTCCTGTCGTACCTGCTGCATCACAAAGGCAAGGTCGTGTCGCGCACCGAACTGATCGAACATATCTATGATCAGGATTTCGATCGCGATTCGAACACGATCGAGGTGTTCGTCACCCGCATCCGCAAGAAGCTGGGTGCCGACATCATCACGACGATCCGCGGCCTCGGATATCAGCTCGACGATCCGCAGGGCTGATCATGGCCGAGGCCGACGCCGCCTCGCCGATCGAGCCCGGCACCGGAACCCGCACGGAGCCGGCTGCGCTGGCGAGCCTGACGACGGGTTCGCTCGCGCGGCGCATGATTGCGATCGCGGCGCTGTGGATTTCGGTGCTGCTGATCGGCGGCGGCTTCGCGCTCGACCGGGTGCTGACCGGCGCGATCACGCGCAACTTCGATTCGAGCCTCGAATATGTGCTGATCGCGATGATCCGCTCGTCGGAGATCGGCCCCGATGGCGAGGTGCGGCTGATCGAGCCGTTGGGTGACCAGCGCTTCCTCGAACCCTATAGCGGCCTTTATTGGCAGATCAGCGGCGGCGGGCAGGAGCCTTATCGCTCGCGCTCGCTGTGGGAACGGACACTCAAATCGCCCAAACCGCACGTTGATACCGGGCTTCATACCTATGACAGCACGCAGTTTCCCGACGAACAGCTGCGCATATTGGAGCGCAACGTCATCCTCCCGGGCAGCAAGACCAACTGGCGTTTCCAGATCGCACAGTCGCGTCAGGCACTCGACGAGCAAATCCGCGCGGTGCGCGCGACGCTGATTCCCAGCCTGGGGCTGCTTGGCGTCGGGCTGATCGTCCTCGCCGCGCTGCAG
Organism: Sphingopyxis terrae subsp. terrae NBRC 15098; assembly: GCF_001610975.1. Taxonomy (NCBI): domain Bacteria; kingdom Pseudomonadati; phylum Pseudomonadota; class Alphaproteobacteria; order Sphingomonadales; family Sphingopyxidaceae; genus Sphingopyxis; species Sphingopyxis terrae. The sequence continues at coordinate 2,984,377 of NZ_CP013342.1, forward strand.
ACCTTTTACGGCCTCTGGCCGCTGCGCCACATCCGGCGCGCGATCGCGGCGATGCGCGGCGGTGAAAACCGCCGCGTCATCGCGCCGCTGCCGCTGGAGGTGCAGCCGATGGTCGAGGAATTGAACGCGCTGCTCGCGCATAACGAAAAGCAGGCAGAGGAGGCGCGGCTGCACGCCGGCAATCTGGCGCATGCGCTCAAGACGCCGCTGACCGTGCTGCTCAACAGCGCCGCGGGGTCGGACAGCGAACTCGCCGAAACGATCCGGCGCGAGGCGGCGACGATGCGGCGGCAGGTCGATCATCATTTGGCGCGCGCGCGGGCGGTCGGGCGCCGCGGGGCGGCGCAGGCGCGCGCCGTTGTCTGGGACAGCGTCGACAGCGTGCTGCGCGCGCTGACCCGCCTCCATCCCGACGTGCGTTTCGACGAGGCGGGCGACAAGACGCTGGTGGCACGGGTCGAGCGGCAGGATCTGGACGAATTGATCGGAAACCTGCTCGAAAATGCGGCCAAATATGGCGGCGGGAGCGTTTTCGTGACCGTGCAGCGCGCGGGCGGCATGGCCGAGATACTGATCGAGGACGACGGCCCCGGCATTTCGCCCGCCGACCGTCAGCGTATCTTCGACCGCGGCGTCCGGCTCGACAGCGGCAAGCCGGGGACGGGGCTTGGCCTCGCCATCGTCCGCGACGTTGCTGAAATCTATGGCGGCAGCGTCGCGCTCGAAGAGAGCGAGGATCTTGGCGGGACGCTCGTACGGCTCAAACTGCCCGCCGGCTAGGTGCGCCGCGCAAAAGAAAAGGCCCACCGGCGGACCGGCGGACCTTCGATTGTGGAAATATGCGGGGCCGGTGCGACATGCCTGAAAGGCGGCCGGCCCGTGGCTGCGTTACGGCGCGAGGATCGCGACGGTCAGATAGACCAGCAGCGGCAGGCCGAAGCCCAGCAAAGTCAGTGCCACAAAGGCGACGCGCGTCCACAAGACGTCGAAGCCGAAGTGGTCCGCCATGCCGGCGCAGACGCCGAAGACCATGCCATCGCGACGATTCTTGCGAAAACCCTGTTTCATTTCTTTCCTTTCCGTCCCGGTCCCTCTGGGACCGGCGTTGTTCATGGGTGGGGGCGGCTGGTCAGATGACCAGCCGGCCGAGTTCCGCACCGTTCGGGCCAGCAGCGGCCAGGAACATGATCGAGCAGTAGAGCGTGGCAACCGCCGCGATGGCGTAGCTCTTGAGCGATTCGGTGTTGAAATGAGCCATGATATAATCCTTTCGTTCCTCCCACCCGGACCATCCGGTGGATGCCACAAGTAATGCAGGAGGCGTGCCAATTTCATACATTGGCGGTTAACCGCGGTTTTTTCGACATTGAAACTATATTTCAGCGGGAAAAAATCAATGATGTGGTGAAAATTGCCTCAAATTGGAATTTTTTGCGTTTCACCTTTGCCGGACAGCGATGATGCGCGGGACTCGCATCGCACACAGGGCTGGGGTAGGCGCAACGCAGATGACGCTGATCCGCCTTTCGTTGACCGATTTCCGCAATCACGCGGGGGCCGATCTGGCCGCCGGGCCCGGCCTTGTCGCTCTTCACGGCGACAATGGCGCGGGCAAGACCAATATATTGGAGGCGATATCGCTGCTCGCGCCGGGGCGCGGGATTCGGCGCGCGGCGTTGCCCGATATGGTGCGCGACGGCGCCGCCGGCGGCTTCGCAGTGTTCGGCGAGGTGCAGGGTGATCCCGCGCTCGCCCCCGTGGCGCTTGGTACCGGGGTCGAACCCTCGGCGCCGGGGCGCCGGATCGTCCGGATCAACGGCAGCGCCGCGGCCGCGACGGCACTCGGCGACTGGCTCGCCATCCTCTGGCTCACTCCGGCAATGGACCGTTTGTTCATCGAAACGGCGGGCAATCGGCGGCGCTTCCTCGACCGCCTCGTCCTTGCCCTTGACCCGCGCCATGCCCAGCATGGCAATCGTTATGAAGCGGCGATGCGCGCGCGGGGAAAATTGCTCGCCGACCTTCCCGCCGCCGATCCGCAATGGCTGGCGAGCTTGGAGGCGCAGCTGGCCGAGCATGGTGCGGCGATCGATGCGGCGCGCCAGCGGACGCTCGCGGCACTGTCCGCCGAACTGGCGGAACAGCCCGAAGCGCCCTTCGCGCGTCCGCTACTCACCCTTGTCGATGCCGATGGCGCCCCGCGCGGCGCGGCGCACGACGCCGCGGCGCTGCGCGATCTGTTTGCGGCGCGGCGCCGGATCGATGCCGCCGCCGGGCGCGCGACGGCCGGCCCGCACCGCGACGATCTTGCCGCCGTCCACGCGGCGAGCGGCCGCGCCGCGGCGCGCTGCTCGACCGGCGAGCAAAAGGCGATGCTGCTCTCGCTCGTGCTTGCGCACAGCGATTGCGTGGCGCGCGACCGGGGACAGCGGCCGATATTGCTGCTCGACGAAGTCGCCGCGCATCTCGACCCGCTGCGCCGCGCCGCGCTTTACGCGCGCCTTGCCGGTCAGGGCGGGCAGGCGTGGCTCACCGGAACCGAGGCGGGGCTGTTCGTCGCGATGCCGGGTCAGGTGTCGCGCTTTCGGGTTGCGGGCGGGCGGATCGCGCCGGGCTAGGGCGTCGCCGCGCCGCGACGAACACTGCGCCTTTCCACGCTTCGCCCGCTTGTGCGGCCCGTCGTTCGTCCGTAACGCTGAGGCGAATCTCCGGCGCCCGACCGGACGGATATGGGAGCAATGCGCGTGACGAGTGACGTGATGATAGAGCCGCTGGTGGCGCTCGATCCGGCCTGGCCGAAGATGTCGATGGCCGATGCAACCGCGGTGCTGACCGCGCCAGGCGCGCGCTTCGAGATGGAGACGGTAACGATCCGCGGCGTCCCGACGCGCGTCTGGAAAAATGCCCCCAACGATCTGGGCGTCCTTCTGGACCTGTCGCGCACCCATGGCGCGCGGCTATTCTCAATTCTCGACGACGACCGCGTCAGCTTCGAGGCGAATTGGCGCGCCACCGCGGCGCTGGCGCATGCGCTGCAGGAGATGGGCGTCGGCAAGGGTGACCGCGTCGCCTTTGCGATGCGCAACCTGCCCGAATGGCCGATGGTCTTTTTCGCGATCACGACGATCGGCGCGATCGCAGTGCCGCTCAACGCGTGGTGGACCGGCGCCGAACTGGCCTATGGCATCCGCGATTCGGGGGCGAAGGTCGTGATCGTCGATGGCCAGCGGCTGGAGCGGCTGCGCGATCATCGCGAAGAACTGGGCGGCGTATCGCGCTGGATCGTCGCGCGCGGCGGCGCTGAAGGGGACACGACGGCGATCGAGGATATCGTCGGCGCACCCGCAAGCTGGGCGGCGCTTCCCGATATTGCGCGGCCTGTCGTTGCGATCGATCCCGATGACGAGGCGACGATCTTCTACACCAGCGGTACGACGGGCAATCCCAAGGGCGCGCTCGGCACCCATCGCAATCTGATGAGCAATATCCTCTCGGGCGGCTTTTCGGCGGCGCGCAGCTTTCTGCGCCGCGGCGAAGCGATCCCCGATCCGCAGCCGCGCACGACGCTGACCGTCATTCCGATGTTTCACGTCACCGCCTGTTCGGCCAGCCTGATGGGCAGCATGGCGGCGGGCAACACGACGATTTTCATGCGCAAATGGGACGTGGTGCAGGCGATGGAGATCATCGCGCGCGAAAAGGTCAATGTGACCGGCGGCGTGCCGACGATCGCCTGGCAGCTGATCGAGCATCCCGACCGCGCCAATTACGACCTCTCGTCGATCGAAGCGATCGCCTATGGCGGCGCGCCGTCGGCGCCCGAACTGGTCAAGCGCATCTACGAAGAATTCGGGGCGCTGCCCGGCAACGGCTGGGGGATGACCGAAACAATGGCGACAGTGACGTCGCATTCGTCGGAAGATTATCTCAATCGTCCGACCAGCGCCGGGCCGGCGGTTGCGGTCGCCGACCTTGAAATCCGCGACGATGACGGCGTGACGGTGCTGCCGACGGGAACGGTCGGCGAGCTGTGGGCGCGCGGCCCGATGATCGTCAAAGGCTATTGGAACAAGCCCGAGGCAACGGCCGAAACCTTTGTCGACGGCTGGGTGCGCACCGGCGATCTCGCGCGCCTCGATGACGAAGGCTTCGTCTATATCGTCGACCGGGCGAAAGACATGGTGCTGCGCGGCGGCGAGAATATCTATTCGTCGGAAGTCGAAAACGCGCTCTACGAACATCCGGCGGTCACCGATTGCGCGATCATCGGCATCCCGCATCGCACGCTGGGCGAAGAACCCGCGGCGGTCGTCCATCTGGCGCCGGGGATGACGGCAAGCGAGAGCGAATTGCAGGATTGGGTGCGCGCGCGGCTCGCCGCGTTCAAGGTGCCGGTGGCGGTGCATTTCGTCGCCGACACGCTGCCGCGCAACGCCAATGGCAAGATATTGAAGAAGGATCTGAAGGCGCTGTTCGCCGACCGCGCAAGCTGACGGACGTTTTGGGACGAGCGGGGAGTGCGGCTTTGCCGCCCCCGCGACGTCTTCCGGGCAAAGGATAGGCCTTTGCCAAATTTTCTATACGATTTTCCGCTCCATGTTTGCTTGCCGCGTGGCGCGATGATCCTGCCTCTGCTGACTCTCGCAGCCTGCGGCGCACCGCATTCGCCCTCCGATCAGGCGATTGCGACCTTCTCGCTGACGACGCGCGCGGGCATTACCGATTATGCGGTCGATCCCGATCCGCTCAAACATGCCGCTGCCGGCTATTTTCGCGATGTCGCGGTGGCGGCGCCGGACGAATCGGCCGGGCAGTTTCGCGCTCGCGTCGCTACCGCCATCTATTCCGAAAAAGGCGTCCACGCGTCGCTCGGGGCAGCGGCGCAGCAGGCGATCGTGCCGCGGCTCGCGGCGCTCGATGCCGCCGCGCGGCAGGACGACCGGCAGGGTGCCGGACTCGCCGCGCTCGAAATCTATCGCGCGCTGGTCGAGGATATGGCGACGGTGTCGAAGGCGACAACGGCAATGGCGCTGATTGATTATGCGCAATTGGCCGGGGCCGCGCGTCTTGCGGCGGCGCGGCCGGACTGGTCCGGGGTCGATGCCGCGATGACAATGGCCGGCCAGCATTGGGATGACATTGCGGGCGACGTCGGCGACCCGGCGCTGGCGGGCCAGATGGGTGCAGCACTGAAGGCGGCACGGGAGGGCGCGGCGCGGCGCGACGATGCCGCCACCGAGCAGGCGTTACAGGCTGCGCGGCCGTCGATCGATCGCCTGATCGCCTATTTCAAACGGACATAGCCGAGCGGGCCGCGTGCGGCGGTCGGCGCGAGCGGCCTCGCAAGGGGCGCGAGGCGATAGCGCGCGAGATAGCCGGTATGGTCGGACAGCATGCGGCCGTCGGCGCCGCGCCCGAACGGCACCGATATGGCTTCAGCGGTGAGCGCGGCAAAGCGTGTCGATGCAAATAATTGCCAGTCCTTCGAGCGGCGAAAGCTTTCGAGCGCGGCGCGGGGGAGGCCGCTTGTGCTGCGCGAGCAGGCGTGCATCGCATCGTCGAGCGCGCCGGTGCGGCCATTTCCCCACCAGCCATCCGTTGCCGACGCGAAGGCGCGGGCGCGCGGCGCGATCTTGCCGACGTTGAAGTCACCGGCAAAGATGATCGGATAGCGATGCCATGGGCTTTGCGCCATGAACCGTCCGGCAGCGTCGAGCTGGCGGCGATAGGCATAGTCGGCGCGCTCATCCGAAACCCCCCGACGCGCCGCGCGAATTGAAATGTGCGGTGGTGACGACGACCGGCGTTGCCGCGCCCGGCACCGCGACGAGCGCCATCAATATGCCCTTGTTGGCAAGGCAGTCATAACCGGCACAGGCATAGGCCGGAAAGGGCGCGCGGCGTACCGCGAGGATCGGATAGTCCGACAGCAGTTGCAGCCCGCTGCCGAGCAGCTTGCCCGACCGCTCGCCCTTGAACCACGATGCCGAGGCAGCGAAGCGGCGGCCGGCGTCGGTTGCGGGCAGGCTGCTTCGATCGGCGGCGGCCGGGCCGTCCACGACATAGCGATAGCCGCTTTCTGCGCCGATCCGCTGGGCGGAGCGGGTGAAGGCTTCCTGCAGCACGACGATGTGCGGCTGGATTCCCGCCTGCCGCATCGCGCGCAGCCGCGCCGCGATCTGTCCGAAATCATCGCTGCGCCCCCAGGCAAGCGGCCAGGGAAGACCATGGATATTGTAGGTGAGGACACTGATCGGCGTTGCGGAGGCTGGCGACGGCGCGGCGGTGGCGGTGCAACTTGCGGCAAACGCCCCCGCCAGCGCAGCGATCCGGAGCGCGCGGCGGGACAGGATTTGGGACATGGGGCAAGACTCCCGCTACGCAATTCGACCATTGCCCCTGTCAAATGGACGACGCCGCGCGCGATTTTCCGCATCGGCACGAAAAAAGCGTCGCATTGCCGATCGATGGGCGCGATCCGATTGCGGCTTGCGCGCGGCATTGGTATGGGGCGGCGCATGATCGCCGACGGTCTGGATGGGGCGTTCCTGGCCCACCGCGCAGCGCTGGAACGTTTCGTGCGGGCCCGCTGCGGCGACGCGTCGGACGCCGAGGATATTCTGCAGGATTTGTGGATCAAGATCGGCGGGATCGCGGCGGTTCCAGACGATCCGCTCTCCTATCTCTATCGGGTCGCCGACAATCTGGTGATCGATCGCCGCCGCTCGGCGCAGCGCCGCGAGCGGCGCGACGATGCGTGGAGCGCGCTGGCAACGGGCGACGCGGGCGAGGCGTCGCCGGCTCCATCGGCCGAGCGCACGGCGATCGCGAAGAGCGAGCTTGCCCGCGTCGCGGCGCTGTTTGACGAACTGGGCGAGCCGACCACCGGCATCTTCCGCAGCTACCGCATCGATGGCACACCGCAGCGCGATATTGCCGCGCATTTCGGCCTCAGCCTGAGCGCTGTCGAAAAACATCTACAAAAGGCCTACAAGGCCGTATTGCAATTACGTGACAAACTCGATGCGGAAAATGACTGACCATACCGTCCTAGCTGCGAAGGGACGGTTTTAGGCATGGCAAACGGCGCGGCAGAAAAGGAAGCGGTGGGCTGGTTCGTCCGGCAGCGCGACCCCGCGCATGCCGATTGGCCCGCCTTCACCGCGTGGCTGGAGGCCGATCCGGCGCACGCCGCAGCCTATGACCGGGTAGCGATCGCCGATGCGGCGATGACCGAGGCCCTCGCCGCGCGCCCCTTGGCCGCGGATCGCCCCGACGCCGCGCCTGCCAACGACAATGCCCCCGGATTCTTCCGCCGCTCTGGTGCAGTCGCCGCCGCGCTGCTTGTCGCGGTGAGCGCATGGCCGGTCTACCGCGTCGCGGTGCCGACCTATGCGGTCGAGACCGCGCTCGGCGAGCAGCGCAGCGTGACGCTGGACGACGGGACGGTGATAGACTTAAACGGCGGAACGCGCGTGACACTCGACCGCCGCAATCCGCGCATCGCCACGCTCGAAAGCGGCGAGGCGGTGTTCCGCGTCACCCACGATCCGACCGATCCCTTCACCGTCGTATCGGGCGATATGCGGCTGCGCGATATCGGCACGGTCTTCAACGTCGCGCGCGAGGACGGACGTGCCGAAGTGAGCGTTGCCGAAGGTGCGGTGATGTTCGATCCCGATCGCGCGGCCCTGCTGCTCCGCGCGGGGCAGCGGCTGCTCATCGCACATAGCGGCGCGGCGCCGGTCGTCACCCGCGTCGATCCCGCAACGGTGGCGGGGTGGAAGACGGGCCGGCTCGATTTCACCGCGACACCGCTGTCGGATATTGCACCCGACCTGTCGCGCGCGCTTGGCGCCCCGATCGCCGTCGATCCCGCCATCGCCGATCGCACCTTTACGGGCACGATCCTGATCGACGGCAAGGATAGGGCCGCTATAGAAAAGATCGCGATCCTGATGGGCGTTTCGGCCCGCAAGGTCGGCGAGGAGTGGCGACTGACCGCGAACTGATGGTGCAGCGTTACAGGCAATGGGCGGCGGCCAGCCTCGTGGCGGCTCTGGCCCCCGCGTCGGTCCATGCCGCCGAGACGCATCGCTTTGCCATCGCTGCCGGCCGGCTCGACCAGGCGATCCTCGACCTCGGGCGCCAGGGCGGCGTCAGCGTCGCGCTTGCCGATCCTGCGATGGGCGAGATCCGGGTGCGCCGCGTCGCCGGCACGATGGACGTCGAAACCGCGCTCGCGCGGCTGCTGCGCGGCACCGCGCTGGGCGTGACGATCATCGACGCGCGCAGCTTTCGCATTGTGCGCGTCCCCGTCCGGGCGCGCCCGGCACCGCCGCCGCGCCGCCCGGCGCCGCGCCCCGCGGCTCCGCGCCCGGCCGACTCCGCGCCGCCCGAAGAGATTATCGTCACGGCCAGCAAGCGCGACACCTCGCTCGCCGACTATCCCGCTGCGGTCACGGTGATGCGCCTCGATGACAGTTTCGCGGGCGCGCCCGGGCAGCATGGTTCGGACGTCATCGTGCGCCAGCTTCCGTCGGTCAATTCGACCAACCTCGGCCCCGGCCGCAACAAACTGTTCATTCGCGGCGTCGCCGATTCAAGCTTCACCGGCCCGACGCAGGCGACGGTTGGGCAATATTTCGGCTACGCGCGGCTCAACTATAACGCGCCCGATCCCGACATCGCGCTCTATGACATCGACAAGATCGAGGTGCTGGAAGGGCCGCAGGGGACGCTTTACGGCGCCGGATCGCTCGGCGGCATCATCCGCATCGATCCGGCAAAGCCCGATAGCGGCGGTTTCGCGGCGCGGATGCAAGCGGGCTATGCACTGACCCAGCACGGCGCCGACAGCCACGATGCGGCGGCGACGCTCAACCTGCCGCTGTTGACCGACCGTGCTGCGCTGCGTGTCGTCGGCTATCATCGCATCGATGGCGGCTATATCGACGACAGCGCCCGCGGGCTGAGCAACGTCAACCGCAGCCGCATCTTCGGCGGGCGCGCGGCGCTGCGTGTGACACCGGGCGACGGCTGGACGATCGATGCGGGCTGGGTGCGGCAGGACATCCAGACGCGCGACGGTCAATATTCGGAGGCCGGGCTGCCCGACCTGACGCGGCAGAGCCTGATCGCGCAGCCCTTCGACAATGATTATTCGCTGCTTTACGCGACGGTCGAAAGAAGCTGGGGTCCGCTGGTGCTGCGATCGACTGGTGCGATCGTGTCGCACGATCTGGCGAACCGCTTCGATGCGTCGGCGCTCGGCGGCGGGAACCCCTTGGCCTTTACGCAGGATATTGGGATCCGCCAGCACGCCAATGAAACCACGCTGTCGCGGCAGGGCGCGCACGGGCATGGCTGGATCGCGGGGATCGGCATCACCGACGGGAAGGACCGGACCCGGCGCGCGCTTGGCGACCCCGCCGCGCCCGCCCCGATTGCCGATATTCTGAACGAACGCAGCGAGGTGGCGCTGTTCGGCGAATGGACCTTCGGCCTCGCGCCGCGGCTCAGCGCCAGCCTCGGCGGCCGCTATGCCCATACGCGTTTTTCGGGCGAGTTGATCGATCCCGCCAACCCGAACCCGCCCGAACCGCGCCGCGCCGTCGACTATTTCGTACCCGCCGTGGCGCTGCGCTGGAAGCCGGGGGGCGGGTGGCTGATCTACGGGCGCTATCAGGAGGGATTCCGACCCGGCGGCTTGTCGGTGAGCAGCCCGGGAAGCGCGGTCGCCTTCCAGTCGGACACCATTGCGACGTTCGAACTCGGCGCGCGGCGGGGCGCGCCCGATCATGATCCGCTCAGCGTGGCGCTGTCGGGCTCATACGCGCGCTGGGAATCGATCCAGGCCGACCTCGTCGATGCGCAGGGTTTTCCCTACACGGACAATATCGGCAATGGTTCGATTCTCGGATTCAGCGCGTCTGCGACGTGGAACGCCACCCCGTCGCTGCGCCTCGACGGCAGCGCCTTTCTCAACCACAGCAGCCTGACCCAGGCCGCACCGGCCTATGCGCGGGCGGAGGACAATGATCTGCCCAATATCGCGCAGTGGGGCGCGCGGGTGGGCGCGCGCTGGGTGCAGAGCGTCGGCGCCGATGCCCGCCTGTCGATTGCCGCCGATGCGCGCTATGTCGGCAAATCCTATCTCGGCGTCGGCAATCTGCTCGACATCAGCCAGGGCCGCTATGTCGACACGGCTCTGAACCTGCGTCTCGAGCGCGGGCGTTTCGGCTTTGCGCTAGGTGTCACGAACCTGTTCAACGCCGATCGTAACCGCTTTTCCTATGGGAACCCCTTCACTGTGGTCGCCGGTCGGCAGGAAACGCCGCTGCGGCCCCGCACCGTCAGGATTGGCCTGGATGCAGCCTTTTGAACGGAGGTTCAGCCGCGCGCGGCGGCGGCGCCTTTGCGGGCGCGGTGCGGGTGCGAGGCGCCTTGTCCGCGTTGCGGCTGCCCCAGACGAGCAAGCGATAGACCATCGCCATCAAGGACATGTCAGTCATGCGGCCCTCCGATAAATCCTCGCGCAAATTCCTCGCCTCGATCCACGACGTCAGCCCGCGCTTCGCCGACGAGGTCGATCGCCTGCTCGATCAACTCGTCCGCCACCTTGGTGGGCCGAAGGTCGCGATGCTGGTCGTTCCCGACCATTGGGACAGCGCGCCGATCGCCGAAGACCGGGGCTTTCAGAGCCGCCTGCGCGGCTGGGCCGACGCGGGTGTTGAAATGTTTGTGCATGGCTGGGCGCATCGCGACGACAGCCGGCACAGCGGAGCGCTCGACGGCTTCCGCGCGCGCCACATGACGGCGGGCGAGGGCGAGTTCCTCGGCCTTGACCATGCCACCGCGCTGGCGCGGATGACGGCGGCCAAGAAACTGGTTGAGGACGTGACAGGGGTTGCCGCAACCGGTTTCATCGCGCCCGCGTGGCTCTACGGAGCTGGGGCTCTGTCCGCTTTGCCACAGGCCGGATTTACGATGGCCGAGGATCATATGAAGGTGTGGAATCCGCAAACCGGCGCGGTGCTCGCGCGCGGTCCGGTCATCACCTGGGCAAGCCGCAGCAGGGCGCGGATTGCCAGTTCCTTGTTGTTTTCTGCGCTCGCGCGGCATGCGCTGAAGCCGATGCGCGACGTGCGCGTCGCGGTGCATCCGGGCGATGCGCATGTGCCCAACCTTGTGACCAGCATCGACAAATGCTGTGCCGCGCTGCTCGCCGGACGCCGGGTCGCCCGCTATGGGGATCTCGCGGCCGATCATGCCGCCACCCGCGACGAACGCGCGGCGATCAGCGCGTCATAATGGCGGAGCAGGTCCGCGACATGGTCGCGGTCCGACCGGACGGCGATGGCGGCACGGCGCGCCGCCTGACGGACCGCCGCGCGATCGCGCGCGCAGAAGCGGGCGATGGCCTGCGTCGCTGCGGCGGCATCGCGTGCGGCATAGGTTTCCGCAAAATCCTGGCGAGCGATCTCGGCACAGCCGCCCTCGTCGGGGACGATCAACGGCAGGCCCGACGCCAGCGCTTCCGACGCCACCAGGCCGAAGGTTTCGCCTTCGCATCCGTGGATCAGCGCGTCGCAGCTCGCCATCAGCGTTGCCAGTTGCGGCCGGTCATAGATTGGCTGGAACATGCGGATATGCGGATTGCCGCCGACCTGCTTGCGCAGCGCGGCGCTCGCCGGTCCCTTGCCGATCAGGATCAGGCCGACGGGTTCGCGGGCGGCGGCCGCCTGCACCGCGTCGATCACCATGTCCCATCGCTTTTCGCCATGGTGCCGCCCGATGCCGACCAGCAGCGTGGCGCTTTCGGGAAGGTCGCATTGCGCCAGCAGGTCGGCGCGCAGGCTGGCGTCGCGCAGGGTCGGTGAAAAGGCGGCGCGATCGATGCCCAGCGCGACGCAATGCGCCGGACCGATGTGGCGGTCGCTCAGCCGCTTGCCCAGCGAATCGCCGCAGACCACCAGACTGTCGAACAGCGGCATCGCGCGGCGCAGATAACGATTGAACCATTCGAAGGCGGCGTCGATCTTTTCGCGCGAGGCGATCCGTCCGAACCAGCGCTGCGGATAGGATACGACCGGGTCGCTGTGCAGGAAAAAGACCTTCGCGGCGTCGCCGGCCCATTTTCCGACGATCCACGCGGGGCGCCAGGGCGAAGAGGCTTCGACGACATCGGGGTGCAACCGGTCGAGCCAGGCATGGATCGGCGCCGCATCCCAGAACATGCGATAATTGGCATCGAACGGCAGCGGCGGCGCCTTGACCCAGATGATCCGGCCGCCGGTCGCGCGCACTTCCTCGCGATCCTCGGCGCCGGGCGCGAGGACGATCAGTTCGTGGCCGGCTTCGGCAAGCAACTGCATCTTGCGGTCGACATAGGAGCGGATGCCGCCGCCGGTGGGGGAATAGAATTCGCAGACGTCGACGATCCGCATCACCTCAATCCTTCTTGACCGGCGAAAAGCCCAGGCCGTGGAAATAATTCATCATCACGTGCATTTCCGTGACACCGCTGCCCAGCGTCACCGCGGCCTTTGCCGATTTGGGTTTGCTCCACCCCAATTTGGGATTGCCGGGAAAGCCGACGCCGTCGGAGGAAAAGCTGAACTTGTGCTTGCCGTCGCGGTCGTGGATCATCGCGAAGCTGAAGCGGCCAGGCCGCGGCGCCCGGATGCACACCGCGACCGGACCGGCGGCGGGGGCCGCAAATTCGATGCGGCGGAAATCCTTGCCCGCTTTCTGAAGGACGAAATCATCCTCCAGAAAATCCTTGTCGTTGCTCGGGAACAGCTCGACCCGGATCCGTCCCTTGCGGTCCTTCAGCCCGTCGAGCCAGACGAGCAGCGCCGGCGTTGTCGAACCCGCGGCGCAGGCGGGCGCGTCGCCATAGACCGCGGCGCGTGCGGACGGCACCATTGCGGCTGAAGCCAGCATGGCGGCGGCGAGGGCAGGGAAGCGGAAGCGGGTCATGCGGCCGCTCCCTTGCGCAGCGGCAGCCAGGTCAGCGCAAAGACGATGACGTGGCAGAGCAGGGTCAGCGCGACTGTCAGAGCCACGAGCCGCGTCACCGCGGCGTCGTTGCCGACCAGAAAGACCGCCAGATTGGCAAAGACGATGTCCTTGTTGGGGACGAGCGGCAGGCGCGCGACGAGTTGGCGTCCCGTCACGAGCAGCATCCAGAGCGCGAGCGGCACGAGCGGCAGCGCAAGATGCCAGCACAGCGCGAGCAGCCCGGTGTAGGCGATGGTGCGGACGAGGTGGATCAGGAACACCCGGCGCAGTTCACTCGCAGGAAGCGAGAACAGGCGGCCGCGGAAGAGCAGGATGGCGAGCGACAGGGCGAGCATGACCCCTACCGACCCCAGGATCGGGCGGATATGCTCGGCGGGCAGCAGCGAATAGGCGAAGGGCGTGGCGATAGCGAGCAGTGCCAGCGTGAAGATGTTGCCGACGACCGCCGACAGGATGCTGACATCCTTGATCGCCGCGAAAGGCGCCGCGACCATGTTGAGCCGCGTCCGGGCCCAGGCGTAGAAATAGGCTTCCCCCGAATAGCCGAGCAAAATCTCGTTCGCGACCAGCTTGCGCAGGATCGGCACGATGCCCGACAGCGGCAGGCCCCACAGCCGCCGGAAAATCACCAGATCGGACAGCGGCTGCACCGCATAGATGGCAAGGAAGACCAGATAGAATAGCGGGTTGGTGGGCAGCGCCTCGTGCAGCGCGGCCAGTCCGCCGCCCAAAAGCTCGCGTATCAGTCCGGCGAGCAGCGCCAGGCTGAGCAGGCCGCTGACCAGCGCCGGCCAGCGGCTGCGGATTGGTGTCAGCGGCTCAAGTGCGGCGAGGGGAGGCGTCGGTGTGGGGGCTGTGGCAACCGTCAATCCGTTCACGCTTTTATCCCGTTAGTATCGTTTCCAGCGATTTTTCGCTTCTTCAGCTTCAGACGCCGCGGCGCGGCCGATCCCGCATCGGCGCGGTGCGGAAAATCGACGCGCGCGGCGTCTTGTCGATGGAAGGGCGTCCGACACGGGCGCCGGTATGGCATCGGAAAGGCCTGCGGCGTGGCGCGAGCGCAGCACATCGTCATCATTTTCCACGATTTTTCGTTCGGAGGGACCGAGGTGATCGCGCTGCGGCTGGCGCGCGAATGGGTGGCGCAGGGGCGCCGCGTCACCTTGCTTTGCGGCACATTCGATGGTCCGCTGCGCTCCGCCGTGCCGCGCGGGGTACACACCGAACGCCTCGAACCCGAAATTCCCAGAACGCCGCTTTCGCGCCTGCGCCTGCGGCGTGCGCTGTCGGCGGCGATCGCTCGCCTGCGGCCGGACGTCCTCTTTCTGCCGGGCAATTTTCATCATGTGCTGGCGGGCGCCGTGCGCGATTTGCCGCGGCGGCCGAAGGTCGTGGCGAAGATCAGCAATCCGCTGGCGCCTTCGGCGATCCCGGCGCTACGCGCGCTGCTTGCGCGGGCCTTTCGTTGGGCGGCGCGCGATGTCGACTGGTTCGCCGCCATGTCGACCGGGCTCGCGGACGATGTGCGTGCGCTGACGGGACGCGCGGAGGTCAGCGTGATCTTCGATCCCAATATCGACACGATCATAAATTTGCCGGCAGCCAGGAAGGTGCCGGGCACCGGGCCGCTGCATCTGCTGGCGGCGGGGCGACTCGTCGAGCAGAAGGATTTCGGTCTCGCGGTGCGCGTTGTCGCCGAACTGGCCAAGCATCGCGACGTGCGGCTGACCATTGCGGGCGACGGGCCCGACGCGCCGCGGCTGGCGCGGCTGGCGCGGCGTTTGGGCGTTGCGGACCGGATTGCGCTACCGGGGCGCCTGGCATCGATCGGGCCGGCGCTCGACCATGCCGACCTGCTGCTGATTACCTCGCGCTACGAAGGCGGGCCTGCCGTTGCGGTCGAAGCGCTCGAACGCGGCGTTCCGGTTATCGCCACCGACTGTTCGCATTTCCTGCGAGATTTGCTCGCGGACGGTGATTGCGGCGCGATCGTCCCCAGCCGCGAACCGGCGGCGATTGCCGAGGCGATGCTCGAATGGATCGACCGGCAGGATCGCCGACCCTTTTCTCCGGCGGTCGTTACCGAGCCTTTCGGCACGGCTTTCGCTGCGCGCCGCTATCTCGATCTTTTCGACCGTCTGGCCGGGGCGGGCGGTTGCGCCGCGGCGGTCAGCAGGTCAACGCCGCCGCGAACAGGCAGCGAAAGCGCTCGACGCACTCGGCCCCTTCTTCGGCATCGAGTTCGAAATTATCGACCTTCATGATCGTCCGCAGGACGCCGACGCCCATCAGGATCGCCAGCAGCATATTGGCGCGCATCTCGCCCTGATCGCCGCCGATCGTTCCGGCGAGCGGCTCCAGAACGTCGCGGTTCACCAGTTCGCGGATGATATCGCCCGCCTTGGGAGACGAGGCCGAGCGCAGCATGATGACGAACATCTCCATGCGATGATGGCGGTCGGCGTCGTCGTCTTCGGCGACGAGTTGCGCCAGAAAACCGGGTAATTCGTCGATGCTTTTGGGCTCGCGGAACAGATGCGGCTTTGCTTCGTCGCTGACGACTTCGCGGAACAGCCCTTCCTTGCCGCCGAAATAGCGGCTGATCAGCGCGACATCGACCCCGGCATCACCCGCAATGTCGCGCAGTCCGACATTTTCATACGCCTCGCGCAGAAAGCGTTGGTGCGCGGCCGCCAATATCGACGCGCGGGTTGCAACGGCATCGCGCCGCTTGATGGTTGAGCTTCTCTCCATTTTTGCGTCCATAATGGTGAATGAGAATAAATCAACAACTGTTGACTTACGATGAACGGCCCACTAGTTGACAGCGACCGTCATCGCGCAACTTCCCCCCCTCCCTGTCGCGCGATGGCGGAACGCTTCAACAGAAAAGACAAGATCATGCAAAAGCGCTTTCTCCTCGCGCCCGTCCTGTGCCTTTCGTTCGCGCTGGCTGCCTGTTCGGGCGGCGGCGACCAAGGACAGGGCGGTCCGCCGTCGCTTCCCGTCACCGTGTCTCAGCCCCTCGTCCGCGACGTGACGGAGTGGGATGATTTTGTCGGCCGTTTCGAAGCGATCGACAGTGTCGAAGTGCGGCCGCGCGCCTCGGGATATTTGCAGCGCGTACACTTTGCCGACGGCCAATATGTGCGGGCCGGGCAGCTTCTCTTTTCGATCGATGCGCGCCCGAACCAGGCGGCGCTCGATCAGGCGCGCGCGCAGTTGGCGCGCGCCAACGCGACCTTGGCGAACGCAAAAACCGAATTCGCGCGCTCGGCGACACTGGCCGCATCGCAAGCGGCGAGTACCGAGGAGGTCGAGCAGCGCCGTGCCGCGGTGCGCGCTGGCGAAGCCGATGTGGCGGCGGCGCAGGCCGCGGTGCGATCGGCGCAGCTCAACGTCGGCTTCACGCGCGTGACCGCACCGATTTCGGGGCGTATTTCGCAGCGGCTGGTCGATCCCGGCAATGCGGTCACCGCCGATCAGACGGTGTTGACGACGATCGTGTCGACGAGCCCCATCCATTTCAGCTTCCAGGGTTCCGAGGCGAGCCTGCTCGGCTATGAACGCCGCGGCGACAAGCTCGACGGCGCGCCGGTGCGTATCCGCCTGCAAGGACAGCAGGATTATGCGATTTCGGGCCGGATCGACTTTGTCGACAACGCACTGTCGAACGGATCGGGGACGATCACCGTCCGCGCCGTCGTGCCCAACCCCGATGGCAAGCTGCGCCCGGGCATGTTCGGCCAGCTTCAGCTTGCGGCTTCGGCGCCGCACGCCGCCGTCATGGTTCCCGACACCGCCATCGTCACCGATGCGGCGCGGCGCCTGGTCTATGTGATCGGCGACAAGAATGTGGTGCAGGCGCGCCCGGTCGAGCTTGGCCCCGTCATCGACGGGCTGCGCGTGATCCGTTCGGGCATCACCGCCAAGGATCGCGTCGTCGTCGGCGGCATCCAGCGCGCGATGCCGGGCAAGCCCGCGAAGATCGAGGCGGGCCGGATCGGTGCCGATGGCAAGGTCGTGCCCGCCAAGGCGGCCGCGAAGCCTGCCGCGGCGGGCGCTGCAGCGGGCAAGGGCGGCGCACAGTGAATTTCAGCCGATTTTTCGTCGACCGCCCGATCTTCGCGGCGGTCATCGCCATCTTCATCACGCTGATCGGCGCCTTTGCCTATCCGCAGCTTCCGCTCGCCCAATATCCGGAGATCGCGCCGCCGACGATCAGCATCACCGCATCCTATCCCGGCGCCTCGCCCGACACGATCGCCGAAACGGTGTCGTCGACCATCGAGCAGGAGGTCAACGGCGTCGAGAATATGCTCTATATCCAGTCGTCCTCGACGCAGGGTCTGGCGCAGATAACGGTGACATTCCAGCCAGGCACCGACCTCGATGCGGCGCAGGTGCTCGTTCAGAACCGCGTTGCGCTCGCCGAACCGCGCCTGCCCGAACAGGTGCGCCAGATCGGCGTGCAGGTGAACAAGCAGGAAACCGGCTTCCTGATGATCGTCGCGCTGACGACGACCGATCCGGCGATCGACCTCGATTATGTCGGCAACTATGCCAATTCGACGCTGCGCGACCGGCTGCTGCGCCTGAAGGGCGTCGGCGGGGTGCAGATTTTCGGCGGCGGCTATTATTCGATGCGCGTGTGGATCGACCCCGACAAGGCCGCCGCGCGCAACCTGACCGCGACCGAGATTGTCGCGGCGCTGCAGAGCCAGAATGTCCAAGTCGCCGGCGGCTCGGTCGGCGCGCCGCCCTATGGCAAGGGCAATCCCGCGTTCGAGCTTCCGGTCGAAGTGCCGGGACGCCTCGTGACGCCCGAACAATTCGCCAATGTCGTGATCAAGACCGATACGCAGAATGGCGCGATCACGCGGCTGAAGGACGTCGCGCGGGTCGAGCTTGGCAGTCAGGATTATGGCGTGCGCGGCGTTTTCAACGGCCAGCCGGGCGTCGGCATGGCGGTGATCCAGCAGCCGGGCGCCAACGCGCTCGATGCCGCGAAGCTGGTGCTCGACGAGGTCAAGGCGGCGTCGAAGGACTTCCCGCCGGGGCTGGAATATCAGATCCCCTTCAACCCGACCGAATATGTGCAGGCGTCGGTGAGCGCGGTGCAGGAAACGCTGATCGAGGCAATCATCCTCGTCGTCATCGTCGTGCTCGTCTTTCTGCAGACCTGGCGCGCGGCGATCATCCCGATCATCGCGATTCCGGTGGCGCTCATCGGCACCTTTGCGGTGCAGCTGGCGCTCGGCTTTTCGATCAACTCGCTGTCGCTGTTCGCGCTGGTGCTCGCGGTCGGCATCGTCGTCGACGACGCGATCGTGGTCGTCGAGGCGGTCGAGAAGCATATTCGTCAGGGCCTCACCCCGCGCGAAGCCGCGCACCGGACGATGAGCGAAGTGTCGGGCGCGCTGATCGCGATCGGCCTCGTCCTTGTCGCGGTGTTCGTGCCGACGGCCTTCATCCCCGGCATCCCCGGTATCTTCTATCAGCAATTCGCGGTAACGATCGCGGCGGCGACGGTCTTTTCGCTGCTGACGTCGCTTACCCTGTCGCCCGCGATGGCGGCGCTGCTGCTGAAGCCACACGAGGAGCATCACGCCGAACCGAAAAACCGGATCATGCGCGTGGTCCGCCGCGCCGCGAACAGGTTCAACGACGGGTTCGACCGACTGTCCGAACGCTATGGCACCACCACCGCGTCGCTGATCCGCAAGACGGCGCTGATGCTGGGCATCTATGCGGTACTGCTCGCCGCGACCGGCTGGCGCCTCGCAGATACGCCGACGGGCTTCATCCCCGATCAGGATCAGGGCGTGCTGATCGGCGTGGTTCAGCTTCCGCCCGGCGCGTCGCTCGATCGCACGAGCGAGGTGCTGGCGCGCGCGCAGAAGACGGTGTCGCAGATCGACGGCGTCGAGAGCATCGCGACCTTTTCGGGGCTCGACGGCGCGAGCTTTTCGACCGCATCGAACGCGGGCACGATGTTCATCCGTCTGAAGGACTGGAGCGAGCGCGGCAGCGATCTGAGCGCCAGCGCATTGTCGGGCAAGCTGTCGGGCGTCCTCGCGATGGCGCTCCCTGAAGCAAACGCCTTCGTCATCGCGCCGCCCGCGGTGCAGGGCCTCGGTAACGGCAACGGCTTCACCATGATGCTGCAGGCGCGCGAGGGGCAAAACTATCGCGACCTTGAAAAGGTGACGCAGGCGATGATGGGCGGGGCGCAGCAGGTGCCCGACGTCACGCAGGTCTTTTCGCTGTTCAACACCGGAAGCCCGCGCATCTTCGCCGATGTCGATCGTGACAAGGCGCAGATATTGGGCGTCGACCCGAGCCAGGTCTACGCCGCGCTCGGCACCTATCTTGCCTCGACCTATGTCAACGACTTCAACTTCCTTGGCCGCACCTTCCGCGTCACGGCTCAGGCCGAACCAAGCGCGCGCAGCCGGATCGAGGATGTGGGCCGATTGCAGGTGCGGTCCTCGTCGGGCGAGATGGTTCCGCTCTCGTCGGTCGCGACCTTCCGCGACGACAGCGGTCCGACCCGCGTCGTGCGTTACAATCTGTTCCCCGCGGTCGAACTGCAGGGACAGGCGGCGCCGGGCGTCTCATCGGGTGCGGCGTTGACCTCGATGGAGGGACTGGCCGCGAAGACGATGCCGCAGGGCTTTTCCTATGAATGGACGGGCCTTGCCTATCAGGAAAAGCAGGCGGGGAGCAGCGCGGTGCTGATCTTCCTGCTCGCGGTGGTCTTCGTCTTCCTGGTGCTGGCGGCGCAATATGAATCGCTGCCGCTGCCGCTCGCGGTGATCCTGATCGTGCCGATGTGCATATTGGCGGCGATGCTTGGCGTGAACCTGCGCGGGATGGACAATAATATCCTGACGCAAGTCGGGCTGGTCGTGCTGATTGCGCTCGCGGCGAAGAACGCGATCCTGATCGTCGAATTCGCCAAGCAGGCGGAGGAAGAGGAGGGGATGGCTCCGCTCGACGCCGCGGTTCACGCCGCGCAGTCGCGCCTGCGTCCGATCCTGATGACCAGCTTTGCCTTCATCTTCGGCGTCATTCCGCTCGCGGTGGCAAGCGGGCCGGGGCAGGAAATGCGCCAGGCACTCGGCACGGCGGTGACGTTCGGCATGCTCGGCGTCACCATATTCGGGCTGATCTTCACGCCGATCTTCTACGTCGTGTCGCGCAAGCTGGGCTATCGCGTCCAGCAATGGTTCGCGCGCGGCCGCACCAACAAGGGCGGCGATGCGCCGCTGGAGATGCCATGATGAGCCGTAATGTCCTGCTGGCCGGTGCCGCCGCGCTTGCACTGTCGGGCTGTGCCGTCGGTCCGGCCTATGTGTCGCCGACCCCCGCCGCTCCCGGACAGACGCCTTTCCTCGAGGCAGGCAAATCGCCCGCCTTCACCGGCGAGCAGCCGGCGGGGCATTGGTGGAGCCTGTTCGGCGACCCGACGCTCGACGCGCTCGTCGAAGAGGCGCTCGCCGCCAATACCGATCTGCGCGTCGCCGCCGCCAATCTGGCACAGGCGCGCGCGGTGTTGAAGGAATCGCGAGCGGGGCGCCTGCCGACCACCGGAATAAGCGCCAGCGGCACCTACGCCCGCCAGCCGGGCAGTGTCACCGGCATCGGCCCGGTCGAGGGCGAAAGCTATGATGTCGGGCTCGACATCGGTTATCAGGTCGATCTGTTCGGGCGCGTCGAAAGTGCGATCCGCGCGAGCCGCGCAGATGCCGACGCGGTGCAGGCGGCCTTCGACCTGACGCGCATCACGGTCGCGGCGGAAACGACGCGCGCCTATGCTGACGTCTGCGCCTACAACCGCCAGCTTGCGGTGGCGGAGGAAACGCTGCGCATTCAGGAACAGACCTTCGACCTGACGCGCCGGCTGTTCGAAGGCGGGCGCGCGACGCGGCTCGACACCGGGCAGGCAGGGGCGCTGTTGGAACAGACGCGCGCGACCCTGCCGACCTTGAAGGCGCAGCGCGCCGGGGCGCTCTATCGCCTTGCGCTGCTGACTGGCAAGCCGCCCGCCGAAGCGCCGCAGGCCGCGTTGCAATGCCAGGCGCCGCCCGAACTCGACCGTCCGATTCCGGTCGGTGACGGCGCCGCGCTGCTCGCCCGTCGCCCGGATATTCGCCGGGCCGAGCGCCAGCTCGCCGCCGCCGCGGCGCGCGTCAATGTTGCGACCGCCGACCTTTATCCCAGCATCAGCATCGGCGGGTCTGTGGGATCGACCGCCGACGCGGTGTCGGGGCTGGGCAAGTCCGACAGCTTCCGCTTTTCGATCGGGCCGCTGATTTCGTGGAGCTTTCCGAACATCGCGGTCGCGCGTTCGCGGCTGAAGCAGGCGGAGGCCGGCGCCGACGCGGCGCTGGCGACCTTCGACGGCACCTGGCTCGGCGCGCTTCAGGAAACCGAAAGCGCGCTCGCCAACTATGCCGGCGAACTCGACCGGCTTGCCGCGCTACGCCGTGCAGCGGACGAAGCGGGCGAGGCGGCGCGGATCGCGCGGCTTCGCTATCAGGCGGGGCGCGAGAATTTTCAGGTCGTACTCGATGCCGAGCGCTCGTTGGCGCAGATCCAGGCGAGCATCGCCCAGTCCGAACAGCAGCGCGCGACCTATCTGGTCGCGCTGTTCCTGGCGCTGGGCGGCGGCTGGCAGGACGGCGCCGCCTAAGGCGCCGATCTCGTGAAAGAAAAAGGCCGGTGCAGCGTGGGCTGCGCCGGCCTTTTTCATGGCTGCTTTGCCGGTCAGAGCGTCGCGTCGTCGTCGGCGGGCGAGTGGAATTCGTGCCACAAGCCGTTCAATATGCCGAAGCCGACCGCGAGGCCGAGGCCGAGTACCCAGGTAAAATACCACATGGCGTGTTCCTCCGGTCAGTAGAAATCGAGGTTGGTGCGAACGTCGTCGAGCGTGACGCGGCCGAACAACACCTTGAGCACCCACGCCGTGTAGGCGAGGACGATGGGCAGGAAGATCAGGGTCACGACGAGCATGATCCACAAGGTGAGGTGGCTCGACGAGGCATTCCAGACCATCAGGCTCGAATGCGGGTCGATCGAGCTGGGCAGGATGAAAGGGAACATCGACAGGCCGACCGTCGAGATGATCCCGACCACCGCGAGCGCCGAGCCGACGAAGAGCAGGCTCTGCTTGCGCCCGGCGATCGCGACATAGGCGAGGATCGGGCCCAGGAAGCCGAGGATCGGCGCGAGCAGCATCCACGGGTGGCGCCCATAATTGTCGAGCCATGCGCCCGCCGCCGGGACTGACGTTGCCCACAGCGGGTTCGAGGGGCCGGCGGGATCGAGTTCGCCCTCCAGCCGGTAGCCAATGTTCGTCGTGGCGACCATCGCGCCGCCGATTGCGAACAGCGCGATGACGAGCAGCGCGGCGATCTTGCCCCAGCGGCGCGCCCGGTCCATCACGACGCCGTCTTCGGCCTTGAGCGCGAGCCAGCCGGCGCCGTGCAGCACGACCATCGCCACCGACAGCAGGCCGGTGAGCAAGGTGAAGGGCGAAAAGAGGCCGAGCAGCGAGCCTTCGTAAAAGGCGCGCAGGTCGCTATCGAGGCGGAAGGGTGCGCCCAGAAGGACGTTGCCGACCGCGACCCCGAACACCAGTGCGGGGACGAAACCGCCGACGAACAGCGCCCAATCCCAGCGGCTGCGCCAGGCGGGATCGTCGTGCTTCGAGCGATATTTGAATGCCACGGGGCGCAGGATCAGCGCCGCGAGGACAAGTAATATCGCGAGATAGAAGCCCGAAAAGCTGATCGCATAGACAAAGGGCCATGCGGCGAAGATCGCGCCGCCGCCTAGGATCAGCCAAACCTGATGCCCCTCCCAAGTCGGGGCGATGCTGTTGATTGCCAGCCGCCGTTCCTCGTCGGTCCGCGCGATGAAGGGCAGCAGCGCGGCGACGCCGAGGTCGTAGCCGTCGGTGAGCGTGAAGCCGATCAGCAGCACGCCGAGAAGCAGCCACCAGATCAGGCGGAGCGTTTCATAGTCGAAGGGAATCGCCATCGTCTGATCCTCCTTATTCGGCCGGCAGCGGGGTATAGCCCGCGTCGGTGGGTTCGATGCCCGAGGCAAGGTCGCGGCCGCGCTTGGACTCGGGGCCCTTGCGGATCGCCGCGAGCATCAGCCGCACCTCGATGAAAGCGAGCGCGCTGTAGAGCAGGGTGAAGGCCGCGATGGTCGTCCAGACCTGCGCCACCGTCAGGCTCGATGCGCCGAGGAAGGTCGGCAGCACGCCCTCGATCGCCCATGGCTGGCGGCCATATTCGGCGAGCACCCAGCCCATTTCGGCGGCCAGCCACGGCAGCGGCATGATGATCACCGCGGCGCGCAGGAACCACTTCACATCGAAGCGCCGCACCGTCGCATAATAGAAGGCGAGGGCGAAGAAGCCGATGAAGAAGAAGCCGAGCCCCGCCATGAAGCGGAACAGCCAGAAGGTGACCGGGACGTTGGGCACCGTGTCCCACGCCGCCTGCATGACCTGGTCGGCGGTCGCGTTGCGCGGATCGGGGACATAACGCTTGAGCAGCATCGCATAGCCGAGGTTGCTGCGGTTCGCCTCGAAGATCGCGCGCGCGGTTGCGTTGGTGCGATCGGCCTTCAGATCCTCGAGCGCGCCATAGGCGAGCTTGCCGCTTTCGATGCGTTCCTGCGCGTGGAGGACCAGTTCGTTGATCCCCTGGACCTGCCCGGTCAGGCTGCGCGTCGAAATCAGGCCGAGGACATAGGGTATCTTGATTTCATAGCGCGTCTCGCGGTCCTTGACCGACGGCAGGCCGAAGAGCGTGAGCCCGGCGGGCGCCATTTCGGTGTGCCACATTGCCTCGATCGCGGCGAGTTTCATCTTCTGATGATCGGTGAGCGCATAGCCCGATTCGTCGCCGAGGACGACCACCGACAGCGAGGAGGCGAGGCCGAAGGCCGCGGCGACGGTCAGCGAGCGCTTCGCGAGCGCGGTGTAACGGCCGCGGAGCAGATACCAGGCCGAAATGCCGAGAACGAAGACCGAGGCGGTGACATAGCCGGCGCTGACCGTGTGGACGAACTTCGCCTGCGCGACGGGGTTGAACAGCACCGAATAAAAGTCGACGACTTCCATGCGCATCGTGTCGGGATTGAAGCGCGACCCGACCGGATTCTGCATCCAGCCGTTGGCGATCAGAATCCAAAGCGCCGAAAGATTGGAACCCAGCGCGACGAGGAAGGTGACGAGGAGATGGAGCTGCTTGGACAATTTGTCCCAGCCGAAGAACATCAGCCCGACGAAGGTCGCCTCGAGGAAAAAGGCCATGAGCCCCTCGATCGCGAGCGGCGCGCCGAAGATGTCGCCGACATAGTGCGAATAATAGGACCAGTTCATCCCGAATTCGAACTCCATCGTCAGGCCGGTCGCGACCCCGAGGACGAAGTTGATCCCGAACAGGCGGGCCCAGAAACGCGTGATGGTACGCCAGATTTCCCTTTCGGTGATGACATAGATGCTCTCCATGATCACCAGCATGAAGGAAAGCCCCAGCGTCAGCGGAACGAAGAGGAAATGGTACATCGCCGTAAGGGCGAATTGCAGGCGGGATAATTCGACTACGGCCAGGTCCATGGCGCCACTCCTGAACAGCGACTCGGCGGGGTGCCGCACGGCTTGCGGCATCGTCATTTAATGAATATGGGAATGTGTGAATATTAGAAAAATGTCAAGTAGAGATAACGCCACATCTGCAGCACCCGCCGCCAGCCGCGGTGCCTTGGCCGCTTGGCTTGGCGATGCCGTTGCCGCGGTGCTCTTCGCGCTCGCGCTCGCGCAATTGCTGGCGCTCCACGTCGCGCGCGACCTTCGCGGCGGCGGAGGGGGCGACGCGGGATTCGGCATTGCGGGCTGGGCGTGGATGCTGCTGCTGATTGGCGCGGCGCTGGCACGCGGCGCTTTGCAGGGCGGCGCCTTTGCGATCGGCCTGCGCCACGCCGCGCGCTTTGCCGCCGAGCTGCGCGCGCGCGTCGCGCCCGCGCTCATGGTGAGCGCGGCGGGGCGCGGACGCCTGATCGGTGAAGATGCCGAACTAGCGGTGACCGCGATCGACCGCATCGAGCCCTATGTTGCGCGTTTCCTGCCGCTGCGCCGCGCCGCGATGCTTTCGCCGCTGCTGATCGCGCTGGCGGCGCTGCCCGCAAGCAGCGTCGCCGCGGCGATCCTGTTCGGCACGCTGTTGCCCTTCGCGATCGGTATGGCGCTCGCCGGCAGCGCCGCGGCGCGGGCGAGCGAGGCGCAATTGGGGGCGCTGTCGCGGCTCGGCGGCTTGTTCGTCGACCGGGTTCGCGCGCTGCCGCTGATCCTCTCCTATGGCGCCGAGGATCGCGTCACGCGTCAGATCGGCGGGGCGGCGCGCGATCTGGCGGAACGGACGCTGGGCGTGCTGCGCATCGCCTTTGCATCGAGCGCGATCCTCGAATTTTTCAGCGCGCTCGCGGTCGCGCTCGTCGCGGTTTATTGTGGCTTTTCGCTGCTCGGCCTGCTGCCCTTTCGCGCGCCCGAAAGCCTCGACTTCGCCGAAGCCTTTTACGTTCTTGCGCTCGCGCCCGAATTTTATCTCGGCATGCGCCGCCTGGCCGCGGCCTATCACGACAAGCAGCAAGGCGAAGCGGCGCTGGCGGCGCTTGCCGCCGCGGAGGCACCGATCGCCGATCACGCAGTCGCACCGCCGTTACCCGGCGCACCGGCGGCTCTTGTCGTCGATGCGTGGGTTGTTCGGCACCCCGAAGGCGCGGCGATCGGACCGATCAGCGCGCGCTGGATCGGCCCCGGCCTTCACCTGATCGTCGGGCCGAGCGGATCGGGCAAGACCAGCCTCCTCCGCGCGTTGATCGGGCAGGTGTCCGTCGAGTCGGGGCGCCTTTACGCCGACGATGCCGCGGTCGACCCACGCGCGCTCGCCTCGCTGTGCGGCTGGGCGGGTCAGCGGCCCTTGCTGTTGCCCGGGAGTCTCCGCGCCAATCTGCTCGTAGGAGAGGCGAAGGCGCGCGATGCTGCGATCATTGCCGAACTCGACGTGCTCGGTCTTTCGGCGCTGATTACCGCGCGTGGCGGCGGGATCGACTGGGTTGTCGATGACCGCGGCAGCGGGTTGTCGGGCGGCGAACGGCGACGGATCGGGCTGGCGCGCGCGCTGCTGTCGCCCCGCCCGCTGCTGCTGCTCGACGAGCCGACTGCCGACCTCGACGCCGCGAGTGCGGCGCGCGTCGTCGCGGTGTTGCAGGCCGCTGCGACGACCCGGACGATCGTCGCGGCGACGCACGATCCGGCGCTGATCGCCGCGGCGGACAGCGTGGTGGAAATCGGATGATCGCGGCATTGCTCCGATCCGCGCGCGCGGGCCAGCGCCGCGCGGTGTTGCTCGGCATGGCGGCAGCTGCAGTCGCTGCGCTGTCGGCGATCGGCCTGCTCGCGGTGTCGGGCTGGTTCCTGACCGGTGCGGCGATTGCCGGCCTGACCGGCGCGGCGGCGGTCAAGGCGTTCAATTATCTGGTGCCCAGCGCCGCCATCCGCGGGCTGGCGATCTTGCGCACGCTGTCGCGCTATGGCGAGCGGCTGTTCAGCCATCAGGCGATGCTGTTTGCCCTTGCCGAGGTGCGTGCCGTGCTGTTTGCGCGGTTGATCGCGGCACCGCCGGCGACGGCGCTTCTCCACAATCGCGGCGATGTCACGGCGCGGCTTGGTGGCGACGTCGAAACGCTGGAGGAGGCACTGCTGCGCACGACGCTGGTACCGTCGGGCATCGCAACGCTCGCGGGGACGATGCTGTTGATGGCACTCGCGGGCTGGGCTGCTGCAGCGGCCTTGCTGGGCGCAGCGGGGGCAAGTTTTGCAGTCGCGCGCCGGATCGGGCGCGACCGGATCGCCCCGGCGCTCGACGCCGAAAGCGCAGCGCTCGGTGCGCTCAAGCGATGCTATGTCGAACTGGCGGCCGGGGGCGACGATATTGCGGTCTATGGGCTTGCCGCCGACGTGCGAGCGGCAATCGCGGCGGCCGAAGCGCCGCTCCACCGCGCCCGCGCGGCGATGGCCGGCGCCGACACGCTGGTGTCGATCGTGCATTGGGGGCTGACCGGTGCGGCGGTGGCCGCGATCGTCGCGCTGTCGCCCGCTAGCGCCCCGGTTGTCGCGCTCGCAGCGCTTGCTGCGACCGCTGCTATGGAGATCGTCGGCGGCCTCGCCCGGCTCGACATTCAACGCTGGAAGAGCCGCGGTGCGCGCGCGCGGCTCGATGCGATGTTTCCGGACGTCGCCGCCCCGGCGAGCGATGGTGCGCCGGCGCAGCCGATCGTCGAACTGGCGGTCGCGGGCGCCCTGTACCGCATTGTTCCGGGCGACCGCGTTCTGCTCGCCGGGCGGTCGGGGAGCGGCAAGACGCGGTTGCTCGAAACGCTGACGGGGCTGCGCGACGATGCGCCCGAAGATGTGCGGATCGGCGGATTGCTTGCGGTAGGCTTGCCGCTCGCGGCGCGGCGGTCGCTGTTCGCGCTCGCGGCGCAGGACGCGGCGATGATCGCGGGCAGCGTGGCCGACAATCTGTCGCTCGCACGGCCGGGCATCACGCGCGACGAGATGCAGGCGGCGCTGACCGTTGCCTGCCTTGACGATGTCGTTGCGCAATTGCCCGGTGGGCTCGACTGCCGGCTGGGCGACGACGGCGCGCGGCTGTCGGGCGGACAGCGCAAGCGGCTGTCGCTGGCGCGAGCGCTGCTGGCGCAGCGGCCGTTCCTGCTGCTCGACGAACCGAGCGAAGGGCTCGACGGGGCGACCGAAGCGCGGCTGATCGTGCGACTGGGCGACTGGCTTGCGGAGGCGGGAAGCGGGTTGATCCTCGTCGGCCACCGCCCCGCAATGCGGGCGCTTGCCACGCGGCAGATCGAGATGGACGGCGATCCCGGCTAGCGCCAGGATCCTAGCGCAAGATTCTCGCGAAATGGGCGGCGCTGGCGGAGGCGTCGCGGGTGCTCGTCGTCGCGGCGGGACTGACGCCGAACTGGTCGGCGAACGCGCGGACGGGCGCGAGCGCTTCGGGTTTCAGGCGGTAGAAAATCTGCTTCGCCTCGCGCCGCGTTTCGACGATCCGCGCGTTGCGCAGCACGCCGAGTTGCTGGCTGAGCAGCGGCTGGCCGATGCCGGTCGCGCTTTCGATCTGCCCCACAGCAAGTTCCTGATCGCGCACGGCGAAGATCAGCTTGAGCCGCACCGGATGCGCCAGGACGCGCAGCAGTTCGACCAGATCGTCGTCGATGAGCGCCTCACCGGTCATTGCGCCCTGGCATCCTTCGCGAGCGTGTAGAACCAGCCGGTCGGATTGTCGGCCGCGAGCACGCCTTCGGTGGCGAGTTCGGGCGGGACGAGGAGGTCGTCGCCGGGCTGCCAACCCGCGGGCGTCATCGCCGACCCGTCGCTCGTGCACTGGAGCGCCGCGACGGTGCGCACCATCTCGTCGACCGAGCGGCCGACGGTCAGCGGATAGATGGTCAGCGCACGGACGACGCCGTCGGGATCGATGAAAAAGGCCGCGCGCACCGTCGCGGCGCTGAAGGACTGGGCGTCGACCATGCCGAAAGCGTGCGCGATTTCGAGCGAGGGGTCCTCGACGATCGGAAAGGGGATGGCGACGCCCAAGTCGTCGCGCAGCGCGCGGATCCACGCGAGATGCGAAAAAAGGCTGTCGACCGAATGGGCGAGCAGCGCGCAATCGAGCGCGGCAAAGCGGTCGGCGGCACGTGCGATGGCCAGAAACTCGCTGGTGCAGACAGGGGTGAAATCGCCTGGGTGCGAAAAGAAGAGCAGCCACCGGCCGCGATAATCGCTGAGCCGCACCGGTCCGGCGGTGCTGCGCGCGATGAAATCGGGCGCGGTGTCGCCGATGCGGATCGGGCGCGCAGCGGGCCGGTTGTCGCTGTTGTCGGGCATCGGGATTCCTCTGGGAGCTTCCTCTCGCTCGACAGCGATCATATATAATTCATAATATCGTGTAAATGTGATATGCGCTCAGCCGAGCATGGCCCCGGCGCTGTGGTAGAGCATATAGGCGGCCACGACGAGAACGAGCAGCGCGAACAGCGTGTTGAGCCGTCCAGTTCTGGCCGACAGGCGCTGCGCACCCTTGAGCCCCAGCCAGCTTCCCAGCGCGCCGCCCGCGATGAACAGCCCGGCAAGCGGCCAGTCGACGAGGCCCGACCAGGCATAGTTGGCGGCGGTGGTGAGCCCGAAGGCGGTTACCGCGACCAGCGAGGTGCCGACCGCGTTGATCATCGGCATTCCCGTCGCGGCGACGATGCCGGGGACGATCAGAAAGCCGCCGCCGATGCCGAAAAAGCCGCTGAACGCTCCGCTGCCGAGGCCGTAGCCGAGCAGGCGCGGCGCATTTTCCCGGCTGATCCGCACCGCGGGATCGCCGATCTGGCCGCGCTTGCGCAGCATGATGACCGCGATGACGACCATCAGCAGCGCGAAGAGAAAGAGCAGCTTGGCGCCGTCGAAGCTCTTGCCGAGGGTCGATCCGGCGAAGGCGCCGACGATTCCGGCGCCGGCGAAGGTCAGCCCGCACGGCCAGCGCACATTGCCAGCGCGCGCATGGTTGGTCAGCCCAACCGCCGCATTGGCGGCGACGGCGAGTGCTGCGGTCCCGATCGCGACATGCGGCTGCGGCACCCCGACGAGATAGACCATCAGCGGCACCGCAAGGATCGACCCGCCGCCGCCGACGAGCCCGAGCGTGAAGCCGACGAGCACGCCGGAGAGCGCGCCGAGGATCATCTGGGCGAGGCTGATCGTCATGGGATCGGTCATCGCGCGCGCTATCCTACAGCTTATCGAGCGGCAGCTTCAGATATCGGGTGCCGTTCGCTTCAGGTTCGGGGAAATGACCCGCGCGCATATTGACCTGGATCGACGGGAGGATCAGCCGCGGCATCGACAGCGTCTTGTCGCGCGCCTCGCGCATCGCGACGAACTGATCTTCGTCCACGCCTTCGTGGACATGAACGTTGGCGGTGCGCTCGGCCGCGATCGTCGTTTCCCAAGCAAAGCTGTCGCGATCCGGCGCCTTGTAATCGTGGCAGAGGAACAGCCGCGTTTCGCCGGGAAGCGACAGCAAGCGCTGGATCGAGCGATAGAGGGTGCGCGCATCGCCGCCGGGAAAGTCGGCGCGCGCGGTGCCATAGTCGGGCATGAACAAGGTATCGCCGGTGAACAGCGCATCGCCGATGATCCACACCATGCACGCCGGCGTGTGGCCGGGGGTGTGGAGGACCATCCCCTCGATCTCGCCGAGCATGAAGCGCTCGCCGTCGGCCATCAGCCGGTCGAACTGCGAGCCGTCGCGCGCGAAGCGCTCATCTTCGTTGAAAATGGCGCCGAACACCGTCTGCACCGTTTCGATATGCCGACCGATGACGATCTGGCCGCCGAGCTTCGCTTGCAGATAGGGGGCAGCGGAGAGGTGGTCGGCATGGGCGTGGGTTTCGATCTGCCATTCGACGGTCAGCCCTTCGCGGCGGACATAATCGACGATCGCGTCGGCCGACGCATGGCCGGTGCGGCCCGAAGGCTGGTCGAAATCGAGTACCGAGTCGATGATTGCCGCCTTGCGCGTCGCGGGGTCGTGGACGACGTGCGTCGCGGTGAAGGTCGGTTCGTCGAAGAAGCTTTTGACGACGGGGATAAGGCCGGTTGCCCGCGCCTTGTCGATCAGCGCGGCGGCGGAATCGCGGTGAAGGTCGTCCATGCGATCATTCCTTCGTTTAAAATATTAGATAAAACTAATATAGTGAGGCGGCGCCGTTTGTCCAGTGGAGGAGGAGGCCTATTCGATACCGCAGAGCAGGCGGAGGCGCCACGCCGCGGTCTGCACCGATGCCTGCGCTTCGGCGAGCCGCGCGGTCGCGGCGATCGCTTCGCGTTCGGCATCGAGCTCGGCGAGCGGGGGGCGGGCGCCCGAGCGCACTTCGAGGCGGGTGCCGCGTAGCGCCTCGCGCGCCGCGGCGTCGCCATCGCGCGCGGCATCGAGCGCGCGTTCGGCGCTGTCGAGCCCGCTCCACGCCTCGATCACCGCCTGGGTGACGTCGTCGCGCGCCTGACGCAGCCGCGCTTCGCTGGCCGAGAGTTTCGATTGCGCCTCGCGGACGCGCGCGCTGCCCGCGCCGCTGTCGAAGAAGGTCCAGCGCCCGCGCAGCCCGACGGTGACATTGTCGGCGCGATAGTCGGGGAAAAATTGGTCGCGGATCCGCGCGCCCTCGGCAAAGACGCCGAGCTGCGGGCGGTTGGTCGCCTTGGCGGCGCGCACTCCCGCGGCGGCGCCGTCGACGCCGGCATCGGCCTGCGCGAGCAGGACATTCGCGGCGACGGCGGCCTCGACCGCTTCGCCGAGCGTCGCGGGAACCTCGGGGCGCGGGGGCAGGGGGGCGAGATCGCCGACAGGCTTGCCGGTCAGCCGCTCGAGGCGGGCGAGCGCGGCGGTGAGGCGGCCCTGGGCCTGGACAAGACCGGCCTGTCCCTCGGCGCGGCGTGCTTTCGCCTGGGCGACCTCGCTGCTCGTCGCATCGCCGACGTCGTAGCGCAGGCCGGTATGACGAACGATCTCGCCCAGCGCATCGACGAGCTTGCCATAGCTCGCGACAAGATCGCGCGCGGTGAGCACTTCGGCATAGGCGCCGACAGTCGCGAGGGTCAGATTCTGGCGCGCCATATCCTTGCCAAGCGTCGCAGCGCGGCTGCCCGCTGCGGCCTGATCGATCGCGGCGCTGATCCGTCCACCGGCGTAGAGCGGGTATTCGCCGACCAGTTGCACGGCGCTGGGGGTCACGTTTTGCGCGGTTAGACCGAAATAGCCGCCAGGGTCGAGCCGGCCGGTGCCGACGCTGCCCTCGACACTGGCGGTGGGACCGGCGGCGGCGCGCGCCTGCGCGAGCCGCGCGGCGGCGGCATCGGCATCGGCTGCCGCCGCTTCGAGCGCGGGCGAGTGCGCGCGCGCGTCGGCGATGGCGGTCGCCAGATCCTGCGCCGCCGCGGGGTGCGGCAGCGCGAGCGCGGCAAGGCATGCCGCCGTCAGCAGGGTCGCGGCGCGCTTCACTTAAAGGCGGCTCCCTGCCGCACGCCGAGACGCTTGAAAATGGCCGCCGCGGGACAGAAGCCGGTGAAGCTTGCCTGGATCATGTTGAGCCCCGCAAAGGCGGCGAGTCCGATCCACCAAGGATGGACGAACCAGGCGAGCAGCACGCTCGTCAGCACGACGAGGCCCGCGAAGCGCAAAACAGCACGATCGAGGTTCATGGGTCTTCCTTTCGTCAGAAGCGGAGTTTTTTGATCCCGAGCGCATGCATCGCGAGCTTTTCGTAAAAGGGCTCGCTCTCGCCCTTGCGGACCTTGCGCAGGAAATATTTTTCGAAGCCGATCTTCGCGAGATGGACCCACTTGCCTGACGACGACCAGTTGAGGTTGCGTGGCGGGATCTGTGGCTGCGCGACAAAGGCGACGCCGCCGTCGCCGAAGTCGGCGAGGCAGACGGCGTTCCACGTCGCCTCATGCTTCGGTGGCTGACCGGCGAGTTCGAGTTTCAGATTCTGCGCGATCGCGGTGACCATCGATTCGATCATGAAGCCCGTCTTGGGCACGCCCACCGGGACCGGGGTCGGGCCGACCGGCGGGATCGCGACGCAGACGCCGAGCGAATAGATGTTGGCGAAGGTCGGATTGCGCTGATGCTTGTCGGCGATGATGAAGCCGCGCGGATTGGTCAGTCCTTCGATGCCGAAGACGGCATCGACGCCGCGAAAGGCGGGCAGCAGCATCGAATAGCCGAAGGGCAGGTCGTGCTTGGCCTTGACGCTGCCGTCGTCGGCGACTTCCTCGACATGCGCCATGCCGGCCTCGAAGCTGGTGACGCGCGCATTGGTGATCCATTTGATGTGACGGTTGCGCAGCTCGCTTTCGAGCAGGCTCTTGGTATCGCCGACGCCATCGAGGCCGAGATGGCCGATATAGGGTTCGGCGGTGACGAAGGTCATCGGCACCCGGTCGCGCAGCTTGCGGCGCTTGAGTTCGGTGTCGAGGATCAGCGCGAATTCATAGGCCGGCCCATAACAGGAGGCGCCCTGTGCGGCGCCGACGACGATCGGCCCCGGATTTTCGCAGAAGCGGTCGAAGGCATCGGCCGCGGCGGCGGCATGATCGGTGGCGCATACCGATACGGTGTTCGCCTCCGGCCCGAAGCCCTCGATCTCGTCGAAGGCGAGTTTCGGCCCGGTTGCGATGACCAGATAATCATAATCGATGAAGGCGCCGTCGTTCAGTTCGACCCGATTTTCCTTGGGGTGGACGCGCTTCGCGCCGACCGCGGTGAAATCGATGCCCTTGCGCTTCATGACGGGGGGCAGGTGAACGCAGATCGCTTCGGGTTCGCGCCAGCGGACCGCGACCCAGGGGTTGGAGGGGACGAACCAGTAATTTTCCTGGTCGGAAATCACCATCACCTCGGCCTTGCCCTTGGAAGCCTCCCGTATTTCGTAAGCGGCAATGGTGCCCCCGAGTCCGGCGCCCAGAACGACGATCCGCGGTAACGACATGCTTTCTCTCCTTGTTCCGGCGCTGGCTGGCTCCGGCTTTTTCAAATGGTTCGGTGTGCGGCCAGTTCGGTGAGTCGGACCCGATTGCTGTCGGCATAATATTAGATATTGCGAATATTACAACTAAGTAATATTATCAGTGTCGAAATCTGGCCGCGCCGGTTAGCGTGCCGGTCAACCGAGGAGTTTCGTCATGCTGAGCCTATTCCGCAAACCGCGCCATAAGGAGATTCCCGCACAGCAGCTTGCGGCTTTGCTTGACCAAAAGCGTGCGATTCTGGTCGATGTCCGCGAATCGGACGAATTCGCGAGCGGCCATGTCGCGGGCGCGCTGTCGATGCCGCTGTCGCGGTTTCAGGCAAGCGCGCTTCCGGCGGGCGACAAGCCGGTCATCCTGACCTGCGCCGCGGGTCGCCGTTCGGCGATGGCGCTCGACAAGGCGGCGGCGGGGCGGCCCGACATCGACACCCATCTTGCGGGCGGGATGGGCGCCTGGCGCGCGGCCGGCCTGCCGGTCGTGACGGGGAATTGACGATGCGCCCATCATCCCTGCTCACCTCTGCGCTGCTCAGCGCCGCCCTGTTTGCGGCATCGCTGTCGCTCGCCGGCTGTGGCGGCGAGACGACTGCGCCCGCCGAAAAGAGCGCGGCCGTGACGGGCGAAAGGCTGGCGTTGCAGCCGGTGACGATCACCGACTGGAAGGATGTTGGCGCGCTGGTAACGAGCGTCGATATGGCCGACGCCCGCGCGCGTATTCCCGGCATCCTCGACAGTCTGAGTGTTCGCGAAGGCGACATGGTGCGCAAGGGACAGGTGATCGGCCGCGTCGTCGACAGCCGCCTCGGCTATGAAGGCGCGGCCTATGGCGCGCAGGCGGCGGCGGCCCAGGCGCAGGCTGCACAGGCCGATGCCGAGCTGGAGCGCGTGCGCTACCTCCATGCCAATGGCGTCTATGCGCAGGCGCGGCTCGATCAGGCCGAAGCGCAGGCGCGTGCGGCGCGGGCACAGGTTTCGGCGGCGCGGGCGCAGCAATCGGCGGTCGGTGCGGTCGCCGGGCAGGGCGCGGTGGTCGCCCCCTCGACAGGGCGCGTGCTGATCGCGCAGGTTCCGGCGGGTTCGGCGGTCGCGCCCGGCACGTCGATCGCGACGATCACCTCGGGACCGATGGTCCTGCGCCTCGAACTGCCCGAAACCTTGGCCGACAAGGTTCATGTCGGAAGCGCGGTGCTGGCGACGGGGCTTTCGGACGACAAGGGCGCGGCACCGCCGCGCGCCGGCGTCGGCCGCGTCTATCCCGCGGTCAGCGGCGGGCAGATGTCGGCCGACGTTCCGATCCCCGGACTTGCCAGCACGATGGTCGGTCGCCGCGTCGCGGCGCGCGTTGCGGTCGGCGAGCGGCAGGCGCTCGTCGTTCCGCGCCGCTTCGTCGAAACCAGCTATGGCATCGACTATGTGACGATCATCGTCGGCAAGGATGCGACGTCGCGGGTGCCGGTCCAGATCGCGCCGACCGACGATCCGGCGCGGGTCGAGATATTGTCGGGCGCGGGCAAGGGCGACACGCTGATCGCGGTGGCGCGCGGGGCGGCAGGCAAATGAGCCTGGGCCTGTCGGGGCGGCTGACGCGCGCGACGATCCGCAGTCCGCTGACGCCGCTGATGCTGCTCGCCGCCATAATGGTGGGGCTGCTCGCGATCATGACGATCCCGCGCGAGGAGGAGCCACAGATCAGCGTGCCGATGGTCGACCTGATGGTCGCCGCGCCCGGCCTGTCCGCGAGCGATGCGGTCGAGCTGATCGGCAAGCCGCTGGAGACGATCGTCAAGAGCGTCGACGGCGTCGAACATGTTTATACCCAGGCCGAAGACGACGGGGTGATGGTCACCGCGCGCTTCCTGGTCGGGTCCGATCCCGACGACGCCGCCATCCGTATCAACGAGCGGCTGTCGGCGAATATGGACAAGCTGCCGCAGGGCATCCAGCCGCCGCAGGTGACGGTGCGCGGGATCAGCGATGTGCCGATCGTGGTGCTGACGCTGTCGCCCAAGGCCGGCGCGCGCGGCGACTGGAACGAGCAGGCGCTGCGGTCGCTCGCCGCCCGGTTGCGGACCGAGGTTGCGAAGGTCGACAATGTCGGCCTGACCTTCATCACCGGCGGGCAGGAGGAACAGCTTCGCGTCGTTCCCGATCCGGCGAGACTCGCCGCGCATGGCGTCTCGCTCGGCGCGCTGATGGACGCGGTGGGACAGGCAAACCGCAGCTTCCCGCTCGGAACGGTGCGCGAAGGCGGCGCGGCGACCGCCGTCGTTGCCGGACAGACGGTCCGCAGCGCCGAGCAACTGGCGACGATCACGGTGCGCGCCGCCAACGGCAATCCCGTCTATCTGCGCGATGTCGCGACGGTCACGCAGGGGCCGGGTGAGGATCAGGCGCGAGCATGGCGCTGGGCCAAGGGCGCGGGCGATCGCTGGTCGATGGCGCCCGCGGTCAGCCTGGCCATCGCGAAGCGTTCGGGGGCCAATGCCGTCAATGTTTCGGACGCTGTGGTCGCGCGGGTCGAGGCGCTGCGCGGCAGCCTGATCCCGCCGGGCGTCGAGGTCGCGGTGACGCGCAATTATGGCGAAAGCGCCAATGAAAAGGCGAACGAGCTGATCTTCCACCTCGGACTCGCGACGGTGTCGATCGTCATTCTGATCGGCTTCGCGATCGGCTGGCGCGAGGCGGGGGTGACGGCGGTGGTCATCCCGACCACGATCCTGCTCACCATGTTCGCGTCGAACATCATGGGCTTCACGATCAACCGCGTCAGCCTGTTCGCGCTGATCTTTTCGATCGGCATCCTGGTCGATGACGCGATCGTGATGATCGAGAATATCGCGCGCCACTGGGCGATGGCCGACGGGCGCAGCCGGATCGACGCGACGGTCGATGCGGTCGCCGAGGTCGGCAATCCGACGATCATCGCGACGCTGACCGTCGTCGCGGCGCTGCTTCCCATGCTGTTCGTATCGGGACTGATGGGCCCCTATATGGCGCCGATCCCGATCAACGCCTCGGCGGCGATGCTCTTTTCCTTCTTCGTCGCGGTGATCATCGCGCCGTGGCTGATGGTGCGCTTTGCGCGCGATACGCTGGCGCAGGGCGCGCACGACCATGCGGGCGGGGGCAAGCTCGGCGCGCTCTATGGCCGCGTCGCCATCCGCGTGATCCGCGATCGCAAGAGCGCGCGCAATTTCCTGATTGCCGTCGGCGCCGCGACGCTCGTCGCCTGCTCGATGTTCTATTTCAAGGCGGTGACGGTGAAGCTGCTGCCCTTCGACAACAAGTCGGAGGTGCAGCTTGTCCTCGACATGCCCGAGGGCACGTCGCTCGAGACGACGGGGCGCACGCTCGACGCCGCCGCGGCGGTGGTGCGGCAGATTCCCGAGGCGCGGTCGATGGAAGCCTATGCGGGCACCTCGGCGCCGTTCAATTTCAACGGCCTCGTGCGGCACTATTTCCTGCGCAATCGGCCCGAGATGGGCGATTTGATGGTGACGCTGACGCCCAAGGGCGAGCGCGACCGGTCGAGCCACGCCATTGCGCTCGATCTGCGCCAGCGGCTGAAGAAAGCGCTGCCGCTGCCCGCCGGTGAGTCGATCAAGGTCGTCGAAACCCCGCCGGGACCGCCGGTGCTCGCGACGCTGCTCGCCGAAATATATGGTCCCGACGAAGCGACGCGGCGCAAGACCGCCGCGCAGGTCGAGGCGCTGTTCCGCACCGTCCCCTATGTCGTGGATGTCGACAACAGCTTCGGCGTCCCGCGCCCCCGCCTGCGGCTGATACCCGATCGGGCGCGGATGGACGCCTATGGCATTTCGGAGCGCCAGCTTTTCGACAGTATCGGCGCGCTGCTGGGCGGGCAGACCGTCGGCTATGCGCCGCGCGGCGACGGGCGCGATCCGCTGCCGATCCGCATCGCGCTCGATCAGTCGCAGCGCAGCTGGAGCGCCGACCTTGCCGCGACGCCGGTTGCGACGATGGGACCGGGCGGGCGGCTCGTCCAGCTCGGCGAGATCGTCGATGCGCGCGAGGAGGCAGGATCACCCGCGCTGTTCCGCCGCAATGGCCGCGCCGCCGATATGGTCACCGCCGAACTGGCGGGCGAATATGAAGCGCCCATCTATGGCATCTTCGCGGTCGACGATGCGATCGAGGCGTTCGACTGGAAGGCGCACGGGATGGAAAAGCCGGTGGTCCGCTTCAACGGTCAGCCCGACGATGAACAGGTGCCGACCCTGCTGTGGGACGGCGAGTGGGAGATCACCTGGGTGACCTTCCGCGACATGGGCGCCGCCTTCATGGTTGCGCTCCTGGGCATCTATGTCCTGGTCGTCGGGCAGTTCCGCAATTTCAAGATTCCGCTCGTCATCCTGACGCCGATCCCGCTGACGCTCGTCGGTATCGTGCTGGGGCATATGCTGTTCGGCGCGCCCTTTACTGCGACGTCGATGATCGGCTTCATCGCGCTGGCCGGGATTATCGTCCGCAATTCGATCCTGCTGGTCGACTTCATCAACCATGCGAAGGGCGAGGGCAAACCGCTGCGCGATACGCTGCTCGAAGCGGGGATGATCCGCTTCAAGCCGATCGTGCTGACGGCGGCGGCGGCGATGATCGGGGCGGCGACGATCCTGACCGACCCGATCTTTCAGGGCCTTGCGATTTCGCTGCTCTTCGGACTCGCCTCCTCGACACTGCTCACCGTGCTCGTTATTCCCGCGATTTACATCGTCCTGCGCGACGATGGCCGTGAAGGAACCCTCTCCCCATGACCAAGCCGACCGACCTTTCGATCCTGAAACGCGATGCGCGCGAGATGGCCGACTATTTGAAGCTGCTCGCGCATCCCGAGCGGCTGCTGATGCTGTGCCAGATGGACGAGCGCGAAGTGTCGGTCGGCGAACTCACCGAACTCAGCGGGCTGTCGCAATCGGCCGTGTCGCAGCATCTGGCGCGCTTTCGCGACCAGGGCATCGTGTCGGCGCGCGGCGAGGCGCAGACGCGCTATTACAGCCTGTCCGACGCCAAGATGCAGCGCATCATCGCGGCGCTGTGCGAGGCATGTCACGGGCACGAAGCGGCTTAACACTTGACCCGGAGCCGCCGCCGCGCTTGGAGCGCCGACGTGTTCCGGATACGCAAAACCCGTCTGCTGATCGCCGCCGCGCGGCAACGCCGGCGGCTGCGCGAGAGCGAAGCCGCGTTCATCCTGCTCGCCGCGCTGGCGGGGCTGGCGGCTGGGGTGCTGACCAACATCCAGCAATTTCTGGCGCATGGCATACAGCAGCTTCTTTACGGCGTCACGATCAACCGGCTGAGCGCGCTCGGTGAGATCCATCATCCGTGGAAGCTGATCGCGCTGCCCATCGGCGGCCTTCTGCTCGTCCTGCTCGCGCGCGGCCTGCGCAACCGCAAGCGCATGCCCGTCGACGTGGTCGAGGCGAACGCGCTGCACGGCGGACGCATTCCCTTTGCCGACAATCTGGTGATCGCGTCGCAGACGATTATCTCGAACGGTGCTGGCGCGTCGGTGGGGCTCGAAGCCGCCTATGCGCAGATGGGCGGCGGCTTCGCCTCGCAGCTCGGCCAGTGGTTCGCACTGCGCCGCAACGATCTGCGCACGCTGGTCGGCGCCGGGGCGGGCGGGGCGATCGGCGCGGCCTTCGGCGCCCCGCTGACCGGCGCCTTCTATGCGTTCGAGATCGTCATCGGCAACTATACCCCCGCCGCGATCGCCCCGGTGATGGTCGCGGCGCTGTCGGCCGTGTTCGTCAGCCGCGCGCTCGGCGTCGATCCCTATCTGATCGCGACGACCGTCGACCGCGCTTTTTCGACCGCCGACTATCTTGCCTATGCGTTGCTCGGGCTGGTTGCCGCGCTGTTCGGCATCCTCATCATGCGGCTCGTCACCTTCGCCGAAATTCGCGTTCAGGGATGGCAAAGGATCGCAGGCTGGCGGCCACTGATCGGCGGCTTGCTGCTGATCCCCTTGGCGCTGGTGTCGCCGCAGACGCTGTCGGCGGGGCATGGCGCGCTGCACCTTGATCTGGTGCTCCGCCCGGCGCTGTCCTTCCTCGCCATCGTGCTGCTGCTCAAGATCGCGGCGTCGGTCGTGTCGCTCAGCTTCGGCTTTCGCGGCGGGCTGTTCTTTGCCTCGCTGTTCCTGGGGTCGCTGATCGGACAGATCTTTGCGGGACTCGTCAACATGAGCCCCCTCGGCATCGCACTCGATCCCAATGACGCGGCGCTGGTCGGCATGGCGGCGCTCAGCGTCTCGGTCGTTGGCGGGCCGATGACGCTCGCGGTGCTGATGCTCGAGACGACGCATGATTTCGCGCTGATGGGCGTGGTGCTGACCGCGACGCTGGTGTCGAGCGCGCTGACGCGCGAATGGTTCGGCTACAGCTTCTCGACCTGGCGCCTGCATTTGCGCGGCTCGAAGATCCGCAGTCCGCGCGACATTGGCCGGTTGCTGACGCTCACCGCCGGACGGATCATGCGCACCGACTGGACCGCCGTCCCCGCCGCCATGACCGTCGCCGATTTCCGCCTGCGCGTGCCGCTCGGTTCGACGGCCAAGGCCGTACTCACCGATGGCGAGGGCCGCTATGGCGGGATCGTCGTCACAGCCGCGGCCTATCATCCCGACATTGCGGGCGACGCCCCGATCGCCAGCCTTGCGACGCTCACCGACGACACGCTGCACCCCGCAACCGGGGTCGAGGCGATGATCGCAGCCTTCGATGCCGCCTCGGCCGATGAACTCGCGGTGGTCGACGATGGCGGAAAGGTGATCGGCGTCGTCACCGAAAAACATGCACGGCGCCGCTATTTCGAGGCGCTCGAAGAGGCGCAGCGCGACCTGTTCGGAGAAAGCTGAAAAATTTGCGCCGGCGGATGGGGCCGCCGGTGCACCTCCCTAAGGGGGGCGGGAGAGGAGAACAGCGTATCGTGCTTTGCCCCGCCGCTGTGGGCGCAATCGGCGGTCGGCGCGCCTGCGCTGCGCCGAAACGCGATTATCGCGCCACGAAGGTTGCGGGAGATAGTGCGGGAGGCCGGGGGGCGCCGCGCCGGTGTTAGCGGGTGGCGCTCGCCGCCATCACCTGCCGCCCGTCGCTCGCGAAAGCCCCAAGAACGATATCGTCGCCGTCTCCGCGCAGCGCCAGATGCAATTGCTCGCCGCAGATCGCCGGAGACGTGCCGCGGAAATCGAAGCGGGTGAGGGCGTTGTCGCCGAAGTGCCGCGCCGCGAGGTCGAGAAGCAGCGTCGCGGTGAGCGGGCCGTGGACGACGAGGCCGCGATAGCCCTCTTCTTCGGTCGCATAAGGCAGGTCATAGTGGATGCGGTGGCTGTTGAAGGTCAGCGCCGAGTAGCGGAACAGCAGCGCCTCCGACGGCACAAGCATCTGGTGCGCGTCCCAGCCCCCGGGATCGAAGCGGCCCTCGCCCGGCGGCGGCGGGGCTGGTGGGGCGCCGCCGGGCGCGGGTTCGCGGAAAACGATGGTCTGCGTCTCGCGCACCGCGAGTTCGCCGTCGCCATGCGTTTCGTGCGCGACCTCGGCAAAGACGAGCGCGCCGCTGCCGCCCTGCTTTTCGGTGATCGCGGCGACGCGCGAGCTGCGCATTACCGTCTGGCCGGGGCGCAGGGGATTGAGGAATTCGACCTTGCTTGCGGCCCACATTCGGCGCGGGAGGGGGATGGGGGGCAGGAAGCTGTCGTCGCTATCCTCGCGCACGGGGTGGCCGTCGGCGCCGAGGATCGCCGTCGGTGCATCGGGGAGGCAGAGGCACCAGTGATAGGCTTGCGGAACGCTATCGTCGGCGGGCGCGGAGCGGTCGAGCGTCGCGAGCCAGCGCTTCACCGCGCCGGCATCGACATGATCGTGGCGGATATCCTCGCGGCCGATCCAGGCGCTCCAATCCTTCATCAATTGCGTCCTCCGGTCAGCCCGCGCGCGATCACCTGCGCCTGTATTTCCGCCGCGCCCTCGAAGATGTTGAGGATGCGGGCATCGCAGAGCACCCGGCTGATCTCATATTCGAGCGCATAGCCATTGCCGCCGTGGATTTGCAGCGCGGCGTCGGCGTTCGCCCAGGCGGCGCGCGCGCCGAGCAGCTTTGCCATACCGGCTTCGATGTCACAGCGTTTGCCGCTATCCTTGGCGCGCGCGGCGGCGTAGCTGAGCTCGCGCGCCATCACGAAGTCGACGAGGCCCATCGCCAGCTTGTCGGACACGCGCGGGAAATGGACGATCGCCTTGCCGAACTGCTTGCGGTTGAGGGCATAGTCGAGCCCGAGTTCGAGCGCGCGGCGCGCAACGCCGACCGCGCGCGCGGCGGTCTGGATACGCGCGCCTTCGAAGGTGCGCATGAGCTGCTTGAAGCCCTGCCCCTCCTCGCCGCCGAGCAGCGCGTCGGCGGGTGCGGTCATGGCGTCGAATTGCAATGCATATTCGCGCATCCCGCGATAACCGAGCACCTCGATCTCGCTGCCGGTCATGCCGGGGGCGGGGAAGGGATCGGCCTCGGTTCCGCGCGGCTTGGGGACGAGCAGCATCGACAGGCCGGCATAGCCTTTCGCGTCGGGCAGGGTGCGCGCGAGCAACGTCATCAGGTCCGAACGCGCGGCGTGGGTGATCCAGTTCTTGGCGCCGTCGATGACCCAATGTTCGCCCTCGCGCCGCGCCCTGGTCTGCAGTGCGCCGAGGTCCGAGCCGACGTCGGGTTCGGTGAACACCGCGGTGGGCAGGATTTCGCCGCTCGCGATCCGCGGCAGCCATTCGGCCTTCTGCGCATCGGTGCCGCCATGAACGATCAACTCGCCCGCGATCTCGGACCGGGTGCCGAGCGAACCGGTACCGATCCAGCCGCGCGATAGTTCCTCGGTGACGATGCACATGACGAGCTTGCCGAGGCCGAGGCCGCCAAATTCCTCGGGAATACAGACGCCAAAGGTGC
The DNA here is from genome assembly GCF_001610975.1 of Sphingopyxis terrae subsp. terrae NBRC 15098. Taxonomy (NCBI): domain Bacteria; kingdom Pseudomonadati; phylum Pseudomonadota; class Alphaproteobacteria; order Sphingomonadales; family Sphingopyxidaceae; genus Sphingopyxis; species Sphingopyxis terrae. The sequence goes on from NZ_CP013342.1 coordinate 3,027,043, forward strand.
CTAGCTCAGCCATCGCCTGAACCGTCGCATCGGGGATCAGCTCATTGGCGAGGTGCCAGCTATGCGCGTGCGGGATGATCGCGGCGTCGGTGAAGCGGCGATACTGGTCGCGGATCGCGTCGAGGTCGGCGTCGTGGAGCGTCTCGCTCGGCCATTGATTTTCGGCTAGCGCGGCGGCGACCTCGGCGCGGGTGACGGCATGGTCGGCGTCGAGCAGGTTCGCGCAGGCGTCGGCGAGCGTTCGGGCGGCGGCGGCGAGGCCGAGGTCGGCGGGACGGAAAATCTCGTTCTGGCCCATCGGCAGGCCCCCGGTGAGCTGACCGATGCTTTCGGCGAAGGCGAGGGTAGCGATTTTTGCGTCGAGCGGGTTTGTGCCCTTGCCCGCCTCGAGCCAGTCGAGCGTCGCTTCGAGCGCCGCGACCGTGGTCGCGACCCATGCGAAGCCGTGCGCCGCGCGCTGCTCGCTGTCGATTAGTGTGGCCGCCAGCCGCTCGGCGAGCGCGGCTTGCGCCGCACCGCGATACGCCTGCGCGGCAATCAGCGCGGCGTTCAGATTAGCAAGCATCACCAAAAATCCGTTCGCGCTGAGCCTGTCGAAGGGCTGTTCTTCTCTTCAACGCGGCGAAGGAAGGACGGTGCTTCGACAAGCTCAGCACGAACGGCTTTTTGCGGAGAGGCCGCTCCAATGTTCATTGGTCGGATATCCTTCAAGCCGCGCGCTCGAAGATCGCGGCGATGCCTTGGCCGCCGCCGATACACATGGTTTCAAGGCCGTAGCGGCCATTCCTGCGAACGAGTTCGCGCGTCAGATTGGCGAGGATGCGGCCGCCGGTCGCGCCGATCGGATGGCCGAGCGAGATGCCCGAGCCGTTGACGTTGAGGATTTCGTTCCGGCTGTCGTCGTCGGACCAGCCCCAGCCCTTGAGCACCGCGAGCACCTGCGGCGCGAAGGCTTCGTTGAGTTCGACAAGGTCGATGTCGCCCCAGCCGAGGCCATTGCGCGCGAAGAGGCGTTCGACGGCCGGGACGGGGCCGATGCCCATGCGGCTGGGGTCGCAGCCCGCCGCAGCCGAGCTGTGATACCAGGCGATGGGGGTCAGCCCGAGTTCGTCGAGCTTGTCTTCGGCGACCACGAGGCACGCGGCGGCGGCGTCATTCTGTTGGCTGGCGTTGCCCGCGGTGACGACGCCGCCTTCGAGTGCGCGCAATTTGCCCAATGTTTCCATCGTCGCGTCGGCGCGGTAGCCTTCGTCGTGGGCGAAGACGACCGGGTCGCCCTTTTTCTGCGGGACCGAGACGGGGACGAGTTCGTCATCGAACAGGCCATTCGCCCAGGCGGCGGCGGCGCGCTGGTGGCTGCGCACGGCATAGGCGTCGCAGGCCTCGCGGCTGATGTCATAATCCTTGGCGAGATTTTCTGCGGTCTCGATCATCCCGGTGATGACGCCGAAGCGTTCGACGGGCTGCGACATCAGCCGCCCGCGGGTCAGCCGGTCGTGGAGCGTGAGGTTCCCCGCCCGCACGCCCTTGCGGATATCGGTCGAATAATGCTCGACGTTCGACATCGATTCGACGCCGCCCGCGACGACGACGTCGGACATGCCGGTCTGGACCATCATTGCGGCGTTGACGACCGCCTGCAGTCCCGAGCCGCAGCGGCGGTCGAGCTGGTAGCCCGGCACGTCGAGCGGCAGCCCTGCTGCAAGCCACGACCAGTGGCCGATCGCCGGCGCTTCGCCATTGCCATAGCCCTGCGAAAAGACGACGTCATCGACGCGCGCGGGGTCGATCTTCGTGCGCTCCATGAGCGCCTTCAGAATGACCGCGCCGAGGGCGCCGGCGGTCATGGAGGACAGCGAGCCGCCGAACTTGCCGACGGCGGTGCGGATCGGGGCGACGATGGCGGCGCGGCGAAGGGTCATTTGGGGTCTCCGGTTTGTGTTCGTTCAAAATGCCACGTGCCCCCGCGAAGGCGGGGGCCCACAGAGAGAAGAAGGGAAGGCTAGGCGACACCGACGATACCGGCATCAATCAGGCGGGCGATTTCGCCCGAGGAGAGCGAAAGGCGCGAGGTCAGCACTTCTTCACTGTGCTGGCCGTTGAGCGGGGCAGGGCGCGGGGGTTCGCGTTCCGCCTGCGGGATGGTCGCGAAGGCGCCCGCGGCGGGGTAGGCGAAGCCGCTGGGGTTCTGCGCCGCGCCGAAGATCGGGTTGTTCGCGACGAGCGCCGGGTCCTGAACCGCATCAAGCATCGTGCGGTAGAGCGAATAGACGATCCCGCCCGCATCGAAGGCGGCGGCGAGATCGGCATGGTCGCGATTTGCGATGGCTTTCTCGAACAAGGGGTAGAGCGCATCGCGGTGGTCGAAGCGGAGGCCGTCGTCCTTGGCGAACGAGACGCCGCGCGCCGCCTCGATGCTCGCGATGGCGTCGCCGAGATTGAGCGCCGCAATCAGGTTCGCCCATTGGCGCGGCGTGACGACGACGATCATCGTCCGCTGGCCGTCGCGGGTCACGAAGTCGCGACCGAACAGGCCGTAAACCGCGTTGCCGAGCCGCGGGCGGCTTTCGCCCGAATAGAGGACTTCGGCGACACCGCCGAGGTTGGCGACGGTGCCGATCGCGACGTCCGACAGGGGTATGCGGACCTCGCCGCCTTCGCCGCTGACGCTGCGCCGCTGGATCGCGGCGAGCAGCGCAAAGGCGGCATAGGCACCGGTGAGCAGGTCCCAGGCGGGCAGGACATGGTTGACCGGCTCGGGCCCGGCGCCGGTTAGCATCGGATAGCCGACGCTGTTGTTCACCGTATAATCGAGCGCGGGCGAGCCGTCGGCCCATCCCATGACGCGGACGGTGATGAGGTCGGCGCGGCCTTCGGCGAGCGTGTCGTGCGACAGGAAGCCGCCCGCCGGAAAGTTGGTGATGAACTGGCCGGTCGCGCGGACCAGTTGCTGCAGCAACTCGCGTCCCTCTGGCCGGGACAGATCGAGCGCCACCGACTTTTTCGCCCGGTTCAGATTTTCCCAATAGAGCGAATTATTCTCTGCGGTCACCGGCCAGCGGCGGAAATCGGGGCCGCCGCCGATCTGGTCAACGCGGATCACCTCGGCGCCGAACTGCGCGCAGTAGAGCCCGGCCGTGGGCGAGGCGACGAAGGAGGACGCCTCGATGACCGAGAGGCCGGAAAGGAGGTTATACATGGCGTGTTCCGTCGTCCCCCGCTCCCGTCATCCCGGCGAAGGCCGGGATCTCGCCGGTGCATTCAAACGCTACGGCGAGATCCCGGCCTTCGCCGGGATGACGATAGGGTGTGAGGCGGCGCTCCACCCTCAATTCGCCGCCGCAAACTCGCGCAGCATATGCTTGGCGATCTGGAGCTGCAGGATCTGCGTCGTCCCTTCGTAGATGCGATAGATGCGCGCATCGCGGAAGAAACGCTCGGCGTCATATTCGGCGAGATAGCCCGCGCCGCCATAAACCTGCACGCACGCATCGACGACGCGGCCGCACATTTCGCTGGCGAAGACCTTGAACGCCGCCGCCTTGCGCAGGACATTCTCGCCCGCGTCGGCGCGGCGGGTGACGTCCTCCATCATGCATTCGGCGCCATAGATATCGATCTCGCTCTGCGCGAGCATCTGCTGGATCAGCTGGAAATTGGCGATCGGTTCGCCGAACGCCTTGCGTTCGGTCGCATAGCGTACCGCGCTGTCGAGCGCGCGGCGGGCATAGGCGGTCGCCGCGGCGCCGACCGACATGCGGCCGTTGTCGAGGCTCATCATCGCATAGGCAAAGCCTTTGCCGAGCTCGCCGCCCAGCAGCGCTTCGCCGCCAACGCGAACATCCTCCATGATCACGTCGGCGATGTGACTGCCCGCCTGGCCCATCTTCTTGTCCGACTTGCCGATCGATACACCGGGGGCGTCCATTGGCACGACGAACGCCGAGACATGGGCGTTCTTCGGCAGATTTTCCTTGCTCGTCCGCGCCATGATCAGGCCGACCTTGGCGAAGGGCGAGTTGGTGATGTAGCGTTTGGTGCCGTTCAAGACCCAGCCATTGTCGGTCTGCGTCGCGGTCGTCTGGAGCCCCGCCGAGTCCGATCCCGAGCCGGGTTCGGTGAGGCCGAAGCAGGCGATCTCGCCCGCCGCGACGCGCGGCAGCCATTCGGCCTTCTGCGCCTCGGTCCCGCCATTCTTCAATGCCGAGGCGAACATGCCGATGTTGATCGAGATGATCGAGCGGAACGCCGGCATCGCATAGCTGATCGTGTGGATCGTGCGGATATACTGGCTGACGTTCATCCCCGCGCCGCCAAATTCCTCCGGGATCGTCAGTCCGAAGAGGCCCATGTCGCGCATCTCGGACAGGATATCGTCGGGGATCGCGTCGCTCTCGATGATCTCCTTCTCGGCGGGGAGAAGGCGATCGCGGACATAGCGTTCGAGTTGTTCGATGAACTGTTCGAAGACGTCCGCGTCCATGCCGGGATTGCTCATCTTAAAGTCCTCAGATCGGGTCGTAAGGGAAAACATGCGCCGACACCTCGTCGGCGCGCGCGAAAGCTGGGCGGAAGGCGGGGATCAACTCGTCGGCAATCGCTTCGGCGGTCCAGCCTTCGAGCTTCGCCATCGAGCGGACCGGGCGCGGCTTCGAGAAAAGCAATATCTCGTTCTTGCGCACGCTGAAGATCTGGTTGGTCACATCCTTCGACAGGTCGGACGCGAGATAGGCGACGAGCGGCGCGATCTTGTCGGGCGACATTTCCTGCAACCGCTTGACGCGCTCTTGCTCTGCCGGGGTCGTCGCCGGGATCGAACTGGTCATGCGGCTCCACGCGAAGGGCGCGATGCAGTTCGAGCGCACCCCGACGCGCGCCATGTCGAGCGCGATCGATTGCGACAGCGCGACGACGCCGAGCTTGGCGGCGGAATAATTGGCCTGGCCGATGTTACCGATAAGCCCGCTGGTCGAGGTGAAGTGGATAAAGCTGCCCGACTGCTGCTCGCGGAAGTACGGCGTCGCGGCCTTCGAGACGTTGAAGACGCCGGTGAGGTTGACCTCGATGACGCTCTTCCAATCCTCGTAGCTCATCTTGTGCCAGATGGTGTCGCGCAGGATGCCGGCGTTGTTCACGACGGCATCGATGCGGCCGAACTTTGCGACCGCATCCTCGATGATGCCGGCGGCTTCCTTGGGATCGGCGACATTGCCGAAATTGGCGGCAGCCTTGCCGCCCGCGGCGACAATGTCGTTCGCGGTGGTCTCCGCCGGGGCAGCGTCGCCGCCATCGCCCGCCTGCGCGACGCCGGGGTCGTTGACGATGACCGCTGCGCCTTGCGCGGCGCAGTGGAGCGCCAGTTCGCGCCCGATGCCGCGTCCCGCGCCGGTAATCGCGACCACTTTGCCGTCCAGACAACCGCTCATGTCACTCTCCCGTCGAATCAATCGATAGCGCGATAGGGCGGGCAATGCATCATTTCAACATTGGGAATTGTTCTTTCATATATATGAAAATATAGGAAAGCCATGACCGGCCCCGTGCGTTCCGTTTCCGTGGCTTTTGCGATCCTGCGCCTGCTCGCCGACGCGGGACCGCTGACGCTGTCCGATATCGGCCGTAGCCTCGGCCTCAGTCCGTCCAGTTGCCTCAATCTTCTCAAGACGCTGGCGGGTGAAGGCGCGATCGAGCGCGCCGAGCCGGGCAAGCGGTACCGGCTGACGGCGGCCTGGCAGGCGGCTGCGCTGCTGCGCGACAATGGCGGCGCCGCGGCGCTTGCCGAACGCGCCCGCCCCCTGATGCTTCGCTTCGCGCAGCGCAGTGAGGCGGCGGTCGGCCTGTGGGCGGCGGTGTCGCGCGAGCGGATGCAATTGCTCGCGCATGCCGAAAGCGATGCCGGAATGCGGCTGCGCCTCGCCGACGAACAGCGCCAGCCGCTCGGCGGGGGCGCGGCCGGCCGGGCGCTCGCGGCGGCGCAGGGCGTCGATGCCCCTGAACTTGCGCGTCGCTTTGCACCGGTGCGCTGGCAGGCCGCGCTCGATTTCGACACCTATGCCGCGCAGGTGCGCGAGGCGGCGGCGAAGGGCTTTGCCGTCGACGAGGGCTTCGCGCATCGCGGCGTCGTGACCGTGGCCGCAGGGCTGGCCGAGCCACGCCCCGGCTTTTGCCTGTCGGCGTCGATCGTCGCGGGGTCGCGCAGCGCGGCAGAGATCGAAGCGCTTGGGGATGCGCTGCGGCAATTGCGCGATGCGCTCGGCGCAGGCGGGGTCGCCGACGCAGGGCGATAAGCTCTGGAGTTCATGCAATGGCGGGACCATAGTGGGCGTCCAATCGCTCGGGATACGACCATGGCCGAAGGCAAGCCCCGCTACACCCCCTACAAGCAGCCCGCGGGCGGATGGGGCGCCGCCGCGGCCACCGCAAAAGTGCTGCTCGAACAAAGCGTCGTTACCAAGGGATCGCGCGCGCTGCTGTCGATGAACCAACCGGGCGGTTTCAAATGTCCGAGCTGCGCCTTTCCTGATGCGAGTTGCACCAAGAAGCTGGAATTCTGCGAGAATGGGGCCAAGGCGCTCGCGCATGAGGCGACGAAATTCCGGGTCACGCGCGACTTCTTCGCGGCGTACAGCGTCACCGAGCTCATGGCGCAGTCGGACTATTGGCTCGAGATGCAGGGGCGGCTCACCGAGCCGATGCGCTATGACGCCGCGACCGACCATTATGTGCCGGTGAGCTGGGACGACGCCTTTGCGCTGATCGGCCGGCACCTGCGCGCGCTCGACGATCCCGACCAGGCCGAATTCTATACCTCCGGTCGCACTCCGAACGAGGCGGCGTTCCTTTATTCGATCTTCGTGCGCGAGTTCGGCACCAACAATTTTCCCGATTGTTCGAACATGTGCCATGAGCCGACGAGCCGCGGCCTGCCGCCCGCGATCGGGGTGGGCAAAGGGACGGTGATCCTCGACGATTTCGACCATGCCGAGGCCATCTTCGTGATCGGACAGAACCCCGGCACCAACGCGCCGCGCATGATGACCTGCCTCGTCGAAGCGCGGCGGCGCGGGGTTCCGATTGTCGCGGTCAATCCGATGCCCGAACGCGCGCTGATCCGCTTCACCGAGCCGCAGGACATCGCGCAGATGGCGACCTTCGGCTCGACGCCGATCGCCAGCGAATTCGTGCATGTGAAGATCGGCGGCGATCTTGCGCTGATCAAGGGCATGATGCGCGCGATGTTCGAGCGCGAAGCCGCGGGCGAAACGATCTTCGACCATGATTTCATCGCCGAGCATACCGAAGGCTTCGAGGAACTGCGCGACGATATCATGGCGCAGGACTGGGGCGAGATGGTCGCGGTGTCGGGCATTTCGGAAGAGCAGATTCGCCGATGCGCCGAAGTCTATATCCGCTCCAACGCCACGATCATCTGTTACGGCATGGGGCTGACCCAGCATCAACTGGGATCGCGGCTGCTCCAGCAAGTTGCGGCGCTGCTGCTGCTCAAGGGCAATTACGGCAAGCCCGGCGCCGGCATCTCCCCGATCCGCGGCCATTCGAACGTGCAGGGCGATCGCACCGTCGGCATCGACGAAAAGCCGACCGAGGCTTATCTCGATCGCGTGCGCGATGTCTTCGGCTTCGAGCCGCCGCGCGCACACGGCCATCACACCGTCGAATCGGTCGAGGCGATGATGGCGGGCACCGCGAAGGTCTTCATCGGGCTGGGCGGCAATTTCGTGCGCGCGGTGCCCGATACCGACCGCGCCTATGACGCGATGCGCAAGCTGGACCTGACCGTCGGCATCGCGACCAAGCTCAACCGCGGGCATCTGGTGCATGGCAAGGATGCGCTCATCCTGCCGGTCATCGCGCGATCCGAACGCATCGAAACCGCGGCGGGCGAGCAATTCGTCACGATCGAGGATTCGATGTCGAACGTCACCGCCTCGGGCGGGGTGCTCGATCCGGCGAGCGAACATCTGTTGCCGGAGGTCGAGATCGTCTGCCGCATGGCAATGGCGGCCTTGCCGGACAGCAAGGTCGATTGGGCGAGCTATATCGACGATTATGCCCGCATCCGCGACCGGATCGCCGATGTCTATCCTGCCGTCTACGCCGATTTCGGCGAGCGCATCAAAGCGCCCAAAGGCTTTCATCTCGACATCGCGCCGCGGCGGCGCGCGTGGCTGACCCCGAACGGGAAAGCCAACTTCCTGCCGCTGCCCGGACTGCACGTCGATGCGCCGGTCGAGGATCCCGGCATGCTGCGGCTGGCGACGGTGCGATCGCACGATCAGTTCAACACGACGATCTACAGCTATAATGATCGCTATCGCGGCGTGTACAACGACCGGATGGTGGTGTTCATGAATGCCGAGGACATGGCGGCGCGCGGCTTGGCCGAAGGCGCGAAGATCACGCTGGAAACGATCAGCACCGACGGCATCGTGCGGCGGGTCGAGGGGCTGACCGCGATCGACTATCCGATGCCGGCAGGTTCCATCGCGGGCTATTATCCCGAACTCAACCCGCTGCTGCCGCTCGCCTATTATGACCCGATCAGCGGCTGTCCGGCGGCAAAGTCGATCCCGGTGCGGGTCGTCGGCGCCTAAGCGAAACGATCGAGATCGGGCGGTCGGTTGATGTTCGGCAGTTCGACATCGCTCTCGACCGCACGCGCACCGATGCGGCGGGCGAAGCTGCGCACCGACCGGTCGTCCTCTTCGCTGAGAAGCGCGTCGAGCAGCGTCAGCGCCTGCACCGGCCACAGACCGATAACCGGCTGCGCGGCGACAAACGCGGGCGGCGGGGCAAGCAGGTCGCGCAGATTCGCGGGTAGCCGCAAGCAGTCGACCGGCACCGTCAGCACCGCATCGAAGCCTTCGTTTGCGGCATAAGAAAGCGCCCCGGCGATGCCGCCGAGCGGGCCGAGGCCGGGCTGCGGCCGGTCGGGTATCGCGGCGACGCGCCCGTTTTCGCGCCCGACGATGACGATCCGGTCGCATTGCGGCTTCAGCGCCGCGACGGCATGATCGAGGAGCGTCGTGCCGCCCAAGAGCGCCTGCGCCTTGTCCGAGCCGAAGCGGCGCGACTGCCCGCCGGCGAGCACCGCGCCGAGCAGCCTCATGCGATCATGCCCTGCGCGTCGGAGATGATAAGGGCATTGTCGGCGCGCGCCAGCGAGACGAGCGTCAGCCCGGCCGATGCGGCGCGCTCGGCGGCCAGGCTGGTGGGCGCCGAGATGGTGACGAGCATCGGGCAACCCGCGCGCACCGTCTTTTCGACCAGTTCATAGCTGCAGCGCGCCGACAGCAGGATGAAGCCGCCCGCCGGATCGGTAGCGCCGCGCGCGAGCGCACCGACAAGCTTGTCGAGCGCATTGTGCCGGCCGACATCTTCACGAACGAGCAGAATGTCGCCATCGGGGTCGCAGAAAGCGGCGGCGTGAGCGGCGCCGGTCGCACGCCCGAGCGGTTGCCGCTCGGGGAGCGCCGCAAGCGCGCGCGCGATCGCCGCGCGCGGCACGGTGACGCGCGCGGTCACGGGGGGCAGCGGGCGCAGCACCGCGTCGATATTTTCGAGGCCGCACAGGCCGCAACTGCTCTCGCTCACGCGCGTCCGGGCGCGGTCGAGCGCGCGCGCGGCGCAAGCGGGGGAAAGCCAGAGTCGCAGCGCTTGGCCGCCGGGAACCGGCTGCGCGTCGATCCGGTCGATCTGCGCTGCCGTATCGACGAACCCCTCGGCCAGTGCAAATCCGACGCCGAAATCTTCGAGATCGGCGGGCGTCGCCATCATCACGGCATAGGCGAGCCCCTGAACCTCGATCGAGACCGGCATTTCGACCGCGATCATGCGCTCGATGTCGGCATCGCCCGCCACCCCCAGACCCATCCGGCGCACCGGGCGCGGAAGGAAGGGCGGGGTATCGGCCATCAATAGGACCGCAGCATGCCGAGGACATGCTCGGCGAGGAAGGAGAGGATGAGGTTCGTCGAGATCGGCGCGACCTGATAGAGGCGCGTCTCGCGGAACTTGCGCTCGACGTCATATTCCTCGGCAAAGCCGAAGCCGCCGTGGGTCTGGATGCAGACATTGCCGGCTTCGACCGACGCGTCGGCGGCGAGCATCTTTGCCATATTGGCCTCCGCGCCGTTGGGCTGTGCGGCTTCATAGAGCCGGGCGGCTTCGTGAACCATCAATTCGGCGGCGCGCATATTGGCATAGGCACGGGCGATCGGGAAGGAGATGCCCTGGTTCTGGCCAATCGCGCGGCCGAAAACATGGCGTTCGTTCGCATAGTCGGCGGACTTCCGGATGAACCATTTGGCGTCGCCGACACATTCGGCGGCGATCAACGTCCGTTCGGCGTTCATGCCCGAGAGGATGTAACGGAAGCCTTTTCCTTCCTCGCCCAACAGGTTGGCGACCGGAATGCGCATATTGTCGAAGAAGACCTCGGTCGTCGCATGATTCATCATCGTGCGGATCGGGCGGATGGTGAGCGACCCGTCGGCCAGCGCCTTTTTCATGTCGACGATGAAGGTCGAGAGGCCTTCGGTCTTTTTCGCCGCCTGATCCTTGGGGGTCGTGCGCGCGAGGAGCAGCATCAGGTCGCTATGCTCGGCGCGGCTGGTCCAGATTTTCTGGCCGTTCACGACATAATCGTCGCCATCGCGCACCGCGACGGTGCGCAGCGCGGTCGTGTCGGTGCCGCTCGTCGGCTCGGTGACGCCGAAGGCTTGCAGGCGCAACTCGCCGGTTGCAATTTTGGGCAGATAGGCTTGCTTCTGTTCTTCCGACCCGTGGCGCAGGATCGACCCCATGATGTACATCTGCGCATGGCAGGCGCCGCCATTGCAGCCTTCGGCTTGGATCGTCTCGAGGATCGCCGCCGCCGCCGACAGGCCGAGCCCCGATCCGCCATATTCTTCGGGGATCAGCACCGAGAGATAGCCCGCGTCGGTCAGAGCCTTGACGAAGGCGGTGGGATATTCGCGCCTTACGTCGAGTTCGCGCCAATATTCGCCCGGAAACTCGGCGCACAGCCGCCGCACGCCCTCACGAATCTCGGGAAAATGCTCGCTGTCATAGGGGCTGAGCTGCATCGTCGCTGGTCCAATCCTCTCTTTGCTTCGCGCCGCTTATGCCGAAGCGCCGCGCCGCCGCAACCATCAAGCGTGAGAGGGAGGGCGGCCGATCACTCGGCCTCGGTGCTCAACCCCAGCGCCGGGATGCCTATCGACCGGCGTCCGCCGAAATCCGACCGCACCACCACCGCGCCCTGCCGCTCCATATATTCGACGAGGCGGCGGACCCGGCCCGGCGAGCGCGTGCCATAAGCCGCGCCGAGCGCATCGTCGTCCGGGCAGGGCGATCCCTCCATCGCGGCGCGCCCGATCAGCAGGAAGGGCGCGAGCATGTCGTCGGGCAGGCGCGCCGCCGCGTCGAGCAGGTCGTGCCATTGCGGCTCGGCGGGATCGAAGATGCCCGCCTTCGCGAGCGCGAAGCGGCGCCGGAACTGCGCAAGGTCGAGCGGCACCTGCCGCAGCTTCTGCATCCGGCAGCGCACCGAAAAATCCTGATAGAGAAAGGATTCGGCATGAAAGCCGCACGCCGGGTCGGCGAGCATGTCGCGCAGCGCCGCGATGACCACGGGTTCGGGATCGATCGCCGGTGCCGGCTCCGACGGCGGGCCGTCGTCGATGGGCGATGTGGCGTCTTCGGCGGGGACGACGAAGCGCTCCATCAACTCCTGGGCCGCGACCGGGCGTGGGGCCGGGGCGGGGTGCGGCACGGGTTGGGCGTCGAGATTGGCGAAGAGCATCGTCTGCATATCGGCCGGCTCGGCGCTTGGCAGCGGCAACAGGCTGTGCGTGCCTGCGCGCGTCGCGGTGCGGGTCGAGCCGATACGGATCGATACCGGCCGCCGCGTGATCGCGGGACCAAGGCCGAGAAAGCAGCCGCGGTCGAGGTCGCGTATCTGCTCGGCCTGGCGGCGCTCCATGCCGAGCAGGTCGGCGGCGCGCGCCATGTCGATGTCGAGGAAGGTGCGCCCCATCAGGAAATTGCTCGCCTCCGCGGCAACATTCTTGGCGAGCTTTGCGAGCCGCTGCGTCGCGATGGCGCCGGCGAGGCCGCGCTTGCGGCCGCGGCACATCAAATTGGTCATCGCCGACAGCGAGGCGCGCCGGACCGCGTCGGATACTTCGCCCGCCGCGCTCGGCGCGAACATCTGGGCTTCGTCGACGACGACGAGCGCCGGGAACCAGTGTGCGCGCGGCGCATCGAACAAGGCGTTCAGGAAGACCGCGACGCAGCTCATCTGCGCCTCGATCTCCAGCGTGTCGAGGCTGAGGACGACCGAGGCGCGGTGTTCGCGGATGCGCGCGCCCATCGCCGCGATTTCGGCCTCGCTATAATCGCCTGCGTTGACGACGATGTGCGAATATTGGTCGGCGAGGGTGACGAAATCGCCCTCGGGATCGATCACGATCTGCTGGACGAGTCCCGCGCTTTCTTCGAGGAGGCGGCGGAGCAGGTGCGATTTGCCCGAACCCGAATTGCCCTGGACCAACAGGCGCGTCGCCAGCAATTCCTGGACATTGACATGAACGGGCCGCTGCGCGCCGTCGATTCCGATTTCGATGCTGTTGTCCACTGCGCAGCCCCTAACGAGGCGCCCGCGCCGTGACAACCGGGCTCGGCGTCCGGCGACGGCGCTCGCCTTGTCAGCGGATGATCGTCCCGCCTTTCATCACATGATCGATCCGTTCGAGGACGCGGATATCGGTCAGCGGGTCGGCCTTCACCGCGATCAGGTCGCCATAGCGGCCCGGCGCCACCGCGCCGACATCGCTACGGCCCATTTCTTCCGAAGCGCGGCCGGTCGCGGCCTGGATCGCCTGCATCGGCGTCATGCCATAACGGACCATATAGGCGAATTGCCGCGCGTTGAGCCCGTGCGGATAGACCCCCGCGTCGGTCGCGAAGCCGATCTTGATTCCCAATTCGACGGCCCGCCTGAACGCCGCGCGCTGCGTGTCGGTGGTTTCGCGATTCTTGCGCAAATATTCCTCGGGCCAACCCTCTTTCGTCCCGATGTCGTTGATGTAATCGCCGTTGTAGATGTCCATCGCGAGCCAGGTGCCGTGCGCCTTCGCCATTTGCAGCGCCTCTTCGTCGACGAGGCTTGCATGCTCGATGCTGTCGACCCCGGCACGGATCGCATTCTTGATCCCTTCGGCGCCATGCGCGTGAGCCGTGACGCGCTTGCCGCGTGCGTGGGCGACCGTCACGACGGCGCGAAGCTGATCCTCGGTGAGTTCGGGCGCACCGGGTTCGGTGCCGATCGCCAGCACCGCGCCGGTCGCAATCGTCTTGATGAAATCGGCGCCATGATCGAGCAGAAAGGCGGTCTTGTCCGCCGCCTCTTCGGGCGTCGCGGCGACTCCCAGCCGCATATCGGGCGGGAGCTGGTCATTGGGGACGACGCCGTTGAGTTCGCCGCCGCCGCCGGGGATGGTGATATAGGCGCCCGCGACCCGCATGCGCGGCCCCGGTACATCGCCGCGGTCGATCGCATTGCGGAGCGCGAGATCGGTCAGCCCGCGATAGGTGCCGACGTCGCGCACGCTGGTGAAGCCGGCGTCGAGCGTCACGCGTGCGTTGCGCGCGCCGACGAGCGCGGTTTCGGCGGGCGAGGCCTTCATCGGTGCGGCAAGATCGGCGCTCTGCCCCAGATCGGCGAGGTGCGTGTGCAGGTCGATCAGCCCGGGCAGCACGGTATAGGCCGACCAGTCGACGACCTGCGCGCCGTCGGGCGCCTTGCCGCACGGCGCGACCGCGACGATATGCTCGTCGGCGATGGTGATGCACTGGCCGGTGCGAACGGTGTCGGTCAGCCCGTCGATCAGGCGCCCGGCCTTTACATAGATGCTTGCCGCCGAAGCGGGCGCGGATGCCGCCGCCAGCGCGGCGATCAGAGCGAAACGTTGAAGGTGTCGCACTGGCGCGGATCTCCGGTTTCCAGGCCGCGGCGCAGCCAGCTCATGCGCTGTTCGCTCGTGCCGTGGGTGAAACTTTCAGGAACGGGACGCTGCCCGGCCGAGCGCATCAGCGTATCGTCGCCGATCGCGTTGGCGGCGCGCATCGCTTCTTCCATATCGCCGGGTTCCATCACCGGCTGACCGTCCTTCGTCCGCGCGCGATTGGCCCAGACGCCGGCGTAGCAGTCGGCCTGCAGCTCCATGCGAACCTGCAGTGCATTGCCCTCGGCCTGTGACGATCGCGCCTGCATCTGGCGAACCTTGTCCGAAATGCCGGTCAGCGTCTGGATGTGGTGACCGACCTCGTGCGCGACGACATAGGCCTGCGCCGCATCGCCGGCGGCGCCGAAACGGCTGGCCAGTTCGTTGAAGAAGTTGGTGTCGAGATAGACGCCCTGATCGGCGGGGCAGTAGAAGGGCCCCATCGCCGCCTGCGCCGCGCCGCAGCCCGACCGGTTTTCGTCGGTGAAGAAATTGAGCGTCGGCTTGCGATAGCCGTCGACGAGCTGACCCCAGACCTGATGCGTCGAGCCGAAGACGTTGCAGGCGAATTTCTCCGCCGCCGTGTCGCAGGCAACCCCCTGCGGTGCGCCGCGGCTTTGTGCCATCGGGTCGGCGCTTCCGCCCCCGGTGCTGAGCAGGCTGGCGCCGGGACCGAGAAAGACGAAGGCGAGCACGCCGAGCAGCAGGATGGTCCCGCAGCCCATCTTGCGTCCGAGCAGCATCGGCAGCAGGCCGACGAGCAATCCGCCCATGCCGCCGCCCCCGCCGCCGAATCCGCCTCCGCCGCGACCGAGATCGCGAATGTCGTCGCCGGGATCATAATCGTCGAGGCGCATGCCTGTCTCCGCCGTCAAAGCCTTGTCGTAAAACGGTTGTGGCAGCAGCACCCCGCAATTGGAAGGGGATTCGCGCTGCACAGCACCCTTGCATTGTTCGCTGTTGCGGCGCACAAAAGACGCGGGTGCCGACCCAGAAGAGGATCGTTTCCGAGTCCATGCCTCGCCGCGCTGCCCGAGCCGCCCTGCCGCTTCCCGACCTTGTGGTGCTTGTCCTGCAGGGGGGCGGTGCGCTTGGCGCCTTTCAGGCGGGCGTTTACGAAGCGCTGATCGATCTGGGGATCGAACTCGATTGGGTCGCGGGCATTTCGATCGGGGCGATCAACGCCGCCATCATCGCGGGCAATCCGCGCGACGAGGCGGTCGGAAAGATGCGCGCCTTTTGGGAGGGCGTGTCGTCGGCGCTGCCCTCGCTACCGGTGGTCGACAATGATGCGGTGCGTGAGTGGGTGCATCTGGGCGCTGCCGCGCAGGTCGCGAGTTTCGGGGTGCCGGGATTTTTCGTTCCGCGCATCCCGCCGCCGCTTTTCGCCGAACGGCAAACGCCTGCCGCGGTCAGCTATTATGACACGACGCCGCTGATCGCGACGCTCGACCGGCTGATCGACTGGGATCGGCTCAACACGGGCAATGTCCGGCTTTCGGTCGGCGCGGTCGCGGTCGAGACGGGCAATTTCCGCTATTTCGATACCCGCACCGACCGGATCGACGCGCGGCATATCATGGCGTCGGGCGCCTTGCCGCCGGGACTGCCGCCGATCGAAATCGACGGGCATTGGTATTGGGATGGCGGGCTGGTGTCGAACACGCCGCTCGAGCATGTGGTCGAGGCGGCGCACGAGGATATGCTCGTCTTTCAGGTCGATCTTTTCCCGGCGCGCGGCGATCGTCCGCACGATCTGGAAGAGGCCTGGTCGCGCGAAAAGGATATCCGCTATTCGAGCCGTACGCGGCGCATTTCCGACGGTCTGGTACGGCGGCGCAAGGAGCATGCGTTGATCGATCGGATGCTGGCGAAGCTGCCGCCCGAGGCGCGCGATCTGCCCGAGGTCAAGGCGGTCCAGAAGATGGTCGATTGCAAGGCGCTGAACGTCGTGCAGCTCATTCATCAACCGCCCGCCTGGCAAACCGGTGCGCGCGATTTCGAATTCTCGCGCTCGACGATGGAGGCCAATTGGGCGCTCGGCCGCGCCGCGGTCGAAGCGGCGATGAAGGACGGGCATCTTCTTGCCGAAAGCATCGCCGAAGGGCGATCGGACAGTTTCGCGGTGCAGGCCGACCTGCTGCGGCCCAAGGCCGGCTGACCGCCATCATTATCTCCCCCCGAAGAAAGGATTATTTATGCGACTGCAAGGCAAGACGGCTCTCGTCACTGGATCGACGTCGGGCATCGGCCTCGGCATTGCCAAGGCGCTCGCCGCCGAGGGCGCGAACATCATCATCAACGGCTTCGGCGAAGCGGCGGCGATCGAAGCCGAACGCGCGGCGCTGCAGGTGCTGAACAGCGGCAAGGCCGCCTATGATGGTGCCGACCTGACCAAGCCCGACGAGATCGAGGCGATGTTCAAGCGCGCCGACAAGGACATGGGCGGCGTCGACATCCTCGTGAACAATGCGGGCATGCAATATGTCGCGCCGGTCGAGGATTTCCCGGTCGAAAAATGGGACATGATCATCGCGCTCAACCTGACCGCGGCTTTCCACACGATCCGCCATGCGGTTCCGGGGATGCGCAAGAAGGGATGGGGGCGGATCATCGGGACCGCATCGGCGCACTCGCTCGTCGCCTCGCCGTTCAAATCGGCCTATGTCACCGCGAAACATGGTCTGGCTGGCCTGACCAAGACGGTTGCGCTGGAAGTTGCCGATGCGGGCATCACGGTCAATTGCATCAGCCCCGGCTATGTCTGGACGCCGCTCGTCGAAAACCAGATCCCCGATACGATGAAGGCGCGGCATATGACGCGCGAGCAGGTCATCAACGACGTGCTGCTCGCTGGTCAGCCGACCAAGCAGTTCGTGACGGTCGAGCAAGTGGCCGCGATCGCCGCCTTCCTGACCCGCGACGAGGCCGCGAACATCACTGGCGCCAATCTGAGCGTCGATGGCGGCTGGACCGCCGCCTGAGGGCGCTTGCGCGCGTCCCGCCCTTGAGCATTCGTCCGTCGCCTCCTAAGGGTTAACCAAAGCCGATCAGGAGAGACGGAGAATGCGGGGTCGCACTACGCTTGTTTCTACCCTGGCGCTGGGGTTGACCCTTGGCGCCTGCCAGACCGTGCCCGCCGTGCCGCCTTCGGCGGCCGACGCCCTTGCGTCCGCAGGAACGTGGCGCGCGACGGCGACCGATCAGGACAAGGAACGCATACGCAGCTGGTACAAGAGCTGGCAGGCGGCGCTGACCGATGCGCGCGCGAAAGGCTACGGCGCCGAAATCGAGCGCGAGGGCGTTTTGCTCGAGCCGATGGCGGCGCTGCCCAATCCGCACATTCCCGCCGGCGATTACCGGTGCCGGACGATCAAGCTCGGTACGCAGGGGCGCAGCACGCTCGCCTATATCGCTTATGACCGGTTCCGGTGCCGCATCGCCGACGAGCAGGGCATCGCGAGCTTCGTCAAGCTGACCGGATCGCAGCGTCCCGTGGGCCTGATCTTTCCCGACAGCCTGAACCGGCAGGTCTTTCTGGGCACGTTGCAGCTTGGCGACGAACGGCTGGCCATCGATTATGGTACCGACCGCATGCGCGATATGGCGGGGCTGCTCGAACGGATTGGCGACAATCGCTGGCGGCTGGTGCTGCCGGCGCCGGCCTATGAATCCTTGCTCGACGTGATCGAGCTGGTTCCCGCAAACTGACGGAAAAATTTGACGGACGAGATTGACGGACAAAGGGGGATTTATGCGGATTTTGTGGACGGGCGTTGCGGCACTGGCGCTGACGATGCCGGCGGCGGCGCAATCGCTGGGCGATCAGGTGCAGCAGCAGATGCCCTCGTTGATGGCGATCTACAAGGATCTGCACGCCAACCCCGAACTCAGCTTCATGGAGGTGCGCTCGGCCGGCATTCTCGCCACCGAAGCGCGCAAGCTCGGCTTCGATGTCACCGAAAAGGTTGGCGGAACCGGCGTCGTCGCCGTGATGAAGAACGGCCCCGGTCCGGTGGTGCTGGTGCGCGCGGACATGGACGGATTGCCGGTGACCGAACAGACGGGCCTGCCCGGTGCGTCAAAGGTTCGCGTGACCACCAAGGAAGGCGTCGAAACCGGCGTGATGCATGCGTGCGGCCACGATACGCACATGACGTCGTGGATCGGCACCGCGCGGCTGATGGCGGCGAACAAGGATAAATGGTCGGGAACGCTGGTGATGATCGGCCAACCCGCCGAGGAGCGCGGCGCGGGCGCGCGGATGATGCTCGAGGATGGGCTCTATACCCGCTTTCCGAAGCCGGAATATGCGCTCGCCTTCCACGACGCAGCGCAGTTTCCGGCCGGAGCGATCGGCTACACGCCGGGCTATGCGCTCGCCAATGTCGATAGCGTCGACATATTGGTAAAGGGCGTCGGCGGTCATGGCGCCTATCCGCAGGCAACCAAGGATCCGATCGTGCTGGCGAGCCGGATCGTCACCGCGCTGCAAACGCTCGTGTCGCGTGAAATCAGCCCGCTCGACAGCGCCGTCGTCACCGTCGGCAGTTTCCATGCCGGCGCGAAGCATAATATCATCCCCGACGAGGCGCGACTGCAGTTGACGGTTCGCAGCTATACCGACGAGGTGCGCAACCATCTGCTCGACGGCATTGCGCGCGTGGCCAAGGGCGAAGCGATCGCCGCAGGCCTCCCCGACGACAAATTGCCGGTGGTCAGCGTCGAAAAGGACGAATTCACGCCCTCGACCTTCAACACCCCCGATTTTACCGAGGATATGGCGGCGTTCCTGACGACGCGCTTTGGCGACAAGCGCGTCATCAAGATGCCGCCGGTCATGGGCGGCGAGGATTTCGGCCGCTTCTCACGCGATGACAAGGACATCAAGAGCCTGATCATCTGGGTCGGCGGCGTGCCGCAGGCCAAACTCGATGCGGCGAAGAAGGAAGGGCGGACCCTGCCCAGCCTTCACTCGCCCTTCTGGGCGCCCGACGCGCCCGCGGTCATCTCGACCGCGACCGAGGCGCTGACGTCGATGGCGATGAAGCTGATGCCGAAGGGGTGATCGGCGGATTGGGGCCGACGCGCTGACCTGATTCGGGCGGCTCGGTCGCAGGCATGATCGGCCTGGCCCTAGCGCCATTTCCCAAATAAATTGGGATGGACCTGTCGGTGGCGCTGTGGTGAGCAAAATCCATGTCTGCGAATGACCCGTTTCCCGGCTTGTCTGCGCGTCTTACCGACCGGGAAGTGGAGGTTTTGCGCCTGTTGGTCGCCGGGCATACCGTCAAGACCATCGCGGCGCGCCTGGGGCGTTCGGAAACCTCGATCAATGAGCGCCTGCGCTCCGCCCGCCGCAAGACGGGGGTCGGCAGCAGCCGCGAATTGGCGCGCCTTCTCGACCTCCAAGAAACTTGTGACGAAAATATCGATCTTCCGAAACCGCCCTCCGATGTGGAGCCGTTGGCGCACACCGCAACCATCGGGGTTCGCGGTTCGAAAGGATTGATCGCCATGCTCTTTGCAATATCCCTGGCCGCCGCCGGGTTGATGTTTGCGGCCGCCCCGTCCGATGACCAGCCGGGTTCATCGAACGCCGCCCATGATACGGCATCGCGTTCCTTGCCGCTGGTCGGAAGATGGTCGCTGGACGCATCGCAGTTGCCCGAAAAAGAACGGCCCCGGCGAGTGACGATCAGCTTCCGGCCGGCGCAGGACGGCAAGTGGACAACGCGCGTCGAAATCGTCGCGCCCGACGGCTCGGTCAAATATTCGGAATCGACCGCCGCGCTCGATGGCGTCGCCGTGCCGATCACCGGCAATATGGGGTTCATCGACACCGTCGCCCTGCGTCAGCCGGCACCGGACACATTGGTCATGACATTGGGAAAGGCAGGCACCCGGGTATCGACGCGGGTCTATACCGTCGCCAAGGATCTGAAATCGATGACCGAAACGATCGTCTGGTCGAGCGACAATAGCCAGAAGCTGGAAACCACGCATTTCAATCGCGTCGAGTGATCGACGCGTAGCGTCCCGTCGCCGGCAGGCGTTCTCCCAAATGTCCCCGGGAGGACTTGCAAGCGGCGGGGCGCTATCCTACATTTGAAAAGTGCGGGCCGGGCCCCTCTGGCGTCGGCGGGATATTTCCCGCCACGTGATGTCGGACCGCATCGGGTGACACCGATGCCTTGGCGGCCCATCCTCCCCCCTACCAAAGGGCCCGGCATCGGCGTCACCTGTTTTGAGCAATCTCAATCAGGAGGCGCCTTATGTCCATGAATACCCACATTTATCGATTGACCGTGCTGCACCGCAAGCTCGACGACGCCGTGCGTCGCGAGCGCGGACGGCGTGGCGGCGATCCGTTTCGCCTGTTGCGGCTGAAGAAGCTGAAGCTGGCGGTCAAGGATCGCCTTGCCATGCTCGCGCGGCGCCCGGCCTTCGGCCGCTAACCATCGATAATCCATGATATGGGCGCGTCGCTTGCGAGCGGCGCGTCCCTTCTTTTGGGACGGACGCATATGGAATTTCTGTTTTCCGACTGGCTCGGCACGCCGGTCTGGTTCTGGGCCGCCTTCATCGTCCTTGTCGTCGCGCTGACCGCATTCGACCTTGGCATCCTGCACAAGGAGAACAAGGAGATGGGGATCGGCGAGAGCCTGAAGCTCTCGGCGCTCTATATCGGCATCGCGCTGGCCTTCGGCGCCTGGATCTGGGCGGAGAAGGGCGGCGAGGCCGGCCTGCAATATTATACGGGCTTCTTCATCGAGAAGGCGCTGTCGATCGACAATATCTTCGTTATCTCGCTGATCTTCGCGACTTTTGCCATCCCCGCGCGCTATCAGTATCGCGCGCTGCTGTGGGGCATCGTCGCGGTGATCGTGCTGCGCGGGATCATGATCGCGGGCGGCGCGGCGCTGGTTACCGAATATGAATGGCTGCTCTATGTCTTCGCCGCCTTTCTGGTCTTCACCGGCGTCAAGATGCTGTTCGCGAGCGACAAGCCGATGGACGTTGCGGGCAATCCGGTCGTCCGCTGGCTGTCACGGCACATTCCGATCACGCCCGACCTGCACGGCGAAAAATTCTTCGTCCGCACGATCGACAAGAAGAGCGGCAAGCTCGCGCTCGCCGCGACGCCGTTGTTCCTGGCGCTGGTGGTCATCAATCTGGCCGACCTCGTTTTCGCGGTCGATAGTGTGCCGGCGATCTTCGCGATCACGACCGACACCTTCATCGTCTATACGTCGAACATCATGGCGATCCTCGGTCTTCGCGCGCTCTATTTCGCGCTCGCCGCGATGGTGCACCGTTTCCACTATCTGAAATATGCGCTGGCGCTGGTGCTCGTCTTCATCGGGTCGAAGATCTTCGTCGCCGACTTCCTGCTCGGCGGGGCCAAATTCCCGCCGCTGATCAGCCTGGGCGTCACGGTCGCGTTGATCGCCGGCGGCGTGCTCTGGTCGCTCGTTAAGACGAAGGACGGCGACGCATCGGCATCCACATAGGAAGCGTGCGGGCCGTCTTTACCTCCCGACAGGGTGGAGGCGGCCCGAACTGCAGCCTGCATGGGAACTCCAGCAGAAAATGCCGGAGCGGCCAGCGGACCGGATTAGATCGACAGGACGAGCGTGTCTTCGTCCTTCGGCGCCACGGGCTCAAAGGCCGGGAGCGGGTCGAAGCCTTCGTCGACCAGCTCGGTCTGCGCCAGTCCATCGAGCTTGAAATGGCCGAGCCGGCGCTCGTCGTCGGAACGCCAATTCTTGTCGAGGTTGAGCGCGCTGACGAACAGCGCGCCGTGGCGTTCGAACATCAGATGCGGCGCGAGGCGCATCACATTGCCATTGTAGCGCGCGGTCACGGTTCGCTTGCGCGCGATGGCTTCCATCAGTTTCAGTCGGGTATCGTTCATGGGGAGATGCCGTTTGTGGGGAGAGGGATTTTTCTATTTCCCCCATAATGCACGCAAATCGGCGGGCTACAAGGCCAATGGGGTAAGTCACCGTATCCAGACAAAAATGCCCGCCGGACATCGATCGACGTCCGGCGGGCAGGCTTTCCTCCCCAGGAAAGCTCGGAAGGCGCGGGGGGCAACGAAAACCCCCGCGCCAAACTGGGTCAGGCGGCGAACTGGTTCATCGTATTGTCCTTGCCCGCGGCCTTCAGAGCCGCTTCGCCGGCGAAATATTCCTTGTGGTCGTCGCCGATGTCGCTGCCCGACATGTTCTGATGCTTCACGCAGGCGATGCCCTGGCGGATTTCCTTGCGCTGGACGCCCTTGACGTAGCCGAGCATCGCTTCGTCGCCGAAATATTCCTTGGCGAGATTGTCGGTGCTGAGCGCCGCAGTGTGATAGGTCGGCAGCGTGATGAGGTGGTGGAAGATGCCCGCCCGCTTCGCCGCGTCGCGCTGGAAGGTGCGGATGCGGTTGTCGGCTTCGATCGACAGCTCCGTCTCGTCATAATCGGCGCTCATCAGCTTGGCGCGATCATAGGCGCTGACGTCCTTGCCTTCGGCCTGCCAGCTGTCGAACACCTGCTGGCGGAAGTTGAGCGTCCAGTTGAAGCTCGGCGAATTATTATAGGCGAGTTTCGCATTGGGGACGACTTCGCGGATGCGATCGACCATGCCGGCGATCTGTTCGATGTGCGGCTTTTCGGTTTCGATCCACAGCAGGTCGGCGCCGTTCTGAAGGCTGGCGATGCAGTCCATAACGCAGCGATCCTCGCCAGTTCCGGGGCGGAACTGATAAAGGTTCGAGGGCAGGCGCTTCGGGCGCATCAGCTTGCCGTCGCGGTTGATCAGGACGTCGCCGGGGTTGCCCGCGCCTTCGACCTCTTCGCAGTCGAGGAAGCTGTTATACCGGTCGCCAAGGTCGCCGGGTTCCTTCGAGAAGGCGATCTGCTTGGTCAGGCCCGCGCCGAGGCTGTCGGTGCGCGTCACGATGATCCCATCCTCGACGCCGAGTTCCATGAAGGCGTAGCGGCAGGCGCGGATCTTCGCGATAAAGTCTTCGTGCGGCACGGTGACCTTGCCGTCCTGGTGACCGCACTGCTTTTCGTCCGAAACCTGATTTTCGATCTGCAGCGCGCAGGCGCCGGCTTCGATCATCTTCTTGGCGAGCAGGTAGGTCGCCTCGGCATTGCCGAAGCCCGCGTCGATGTCGGCAATGATCGGCACGACATGCGTTTCATAATTGTCGATTGCGGCCTGAACCTGCTTGGCCTTGAGTTCGTCGCCCTCGGCGCGCGCGGCGTCGAGATCGCGGAACAGCATGCCGAGTTCGCGGGCGTCGGCCTGACGCAGGAAGGTGTAGATTTCCTCGATCAGCGCCGGGACGCTGGTCTTTTCGTGCATCGACTGGTCGGGCAGCGGACCGAATTCGCTGCGCAGCGCCGCAATCATCCAGCCCGACAGATAGATGTAGCGGCCCTTGGTGGTGCCGAAATGCTTCTTGACCGAGATCATCTTCTGCTGCGCGATGAAGCCGTGCCAGCAGCCGAGCGACTGGGTGTAGTTGGCGGGATCGGCGTCATAGGCGGCCATATCGGCGCGCATGATCCGCGCGGTGTAGCGGGCGATGTCGAGGCCGGTGCGGAACTTGTTCTGGGCGCGCATGCGCGCGACGCTCTCGCCGCTGATGCCGTCCCAGGTGCCATCATAGTCGCGGATGAGGCGGCCAGCCTGTGCCATGTCTTCCTGATAACCCATCGTCATATCCTTGTGAGAGGTGATGGGTGGATGGTGGCGAAAGTGCCGCCGAAAGTGAAAATCTTTGTCAATAATATTTGTGAAATATGGCCATCAGGTGTAAATCAGCATGTAAATCAGTAAAGAAAGTTACAATTATGGCGGAGCGGCGGGTGTTTGCAGGGCCGGCGGTGCGCAAGGTCCGGCGCGAAGCGGCGATGACGCAGGCGGCGATGGCCGAGGCGCTCGATATTTCGCCGAGCTATCTCAACCTGATCGAGCATGGTCAGCGGCCGTTGTCGGCGACGGTGATCGTGCGCCTGGCCGAGCGTTTCGGCTTCGATGCCGCAAAATTGGGCGCCGAGGACGTGCTCGGCGGGCTTGCAGGCCTGCGGCGGCGGCTTGCCGATCCGCGTTTCGCCGATCTCGGCATCGGCGCGCAGGAGGTCGATGAATGGCTGCAGACTGCGCCCACGACCGCCGCGGCCTTTGCACGGCTGTTCGACGCGGCGCCAGAGGGGCGCGCGGACGTGGAGGGCGATGCCCCCGAAGTGGCCGCGGTGCGCCGCGCCATCGAGAAATGGCGCAACCATTTCCCCGACCTCGACGCCCGCGCCGAGGAACTGGCCGATGAATTGCGCCTTGCGGGCGGTGACCTTTACGGCACGATTTCGGAGCGGCTGCGTACGCGCCACCAGCTCGGCATCCGCATCCTGCCCGCCGATGTCATGCCCGACCGGCTCCGCTGGCTCGACTGGCATGCGCGGCAATTGATGCTGAACGAACTGCTGCGCCCGGCAAGCCGGACCTTTCAGGCGGCGGCGACGCTGGCGCAGATCGAGGCGAAGGACGAGATCGATGCGCTGATTGCCGGCGCGGAATTTGCCGAAGCGGCAGCGGCGCGGCTGTTCGAGCGGCACCTGATCCAATATTTCGCGAGCGCGCTGATGATGCCCTATGGCCGCTTCCTGCGCGCCTGTGATGCGACGGGTTACGATCTGCTGTTGCTGCAGCGCCGCTTCGGGGCGAGCTTCGAGCAGGTGGCGCATCGGTTGACGACGCTGCAGCGCGTGGGTGCGCGCGGGCTGCCCTTCTTCATGCTGCGCATCGACCGCGCGGGGCAGGGGAGCAAGCGCTATGCCGGCGCGAGCCAGTCGCCGCTCGTCGACGGCGATGCGCGCTGTCCCTTGTGGGGCGTCCACGAAGCGTTCGCGCGCCCCGGCGAAGTGGTCGCCGATCTCGTCGAACTGGAAGACGGATCGCGCTGGTTCACGCAGAGCCGCAACGTGGCGGCGCCCGGCGCGACGGGGGGCGGGACGCCGGCGCGGTTCGCGGTGTGCGTCGGCGTCGATGCCAAGGTTGCGGCGCCGCTGATCGCCGCGCGCGGTCTGGACCTGATGCGCAGCGCCGCGACGCCGATCGGCCTTGGTTGTCGTCGCTGCACGCGGACCGGCTGCGTCCAGCGATCGGCGCCGCCGATCGGTCGCCCGCTGCGCTTTCGCGATGGCGAACGCGGCGTGAGCGCCTTCGATTTTGCGGGCGATTGAGTTTCCGTCCCAAAACGGGGCAGCGCATATACCCGCTTTTAAGAAAGTCTATGTAGCGCCGGAGGTTGGCATCGGGGGGATGCCAAGGACCTGTTGGGACCGCGCGTTATGTTGGTTCGGATAAAGCCCGAAGAGGCTCAGATCGGGATGTTCGTCCACGGCTTTGAAGGCTCGTGGTTCGATCACCCATTTTGGCGTCGGCATTTTCGCGTCGAAACGATGGAACAATTGCTGCGTATCCGCGCCTCCGCAATCGACGCGCTGATCATCGACAAGAGCCGCAGCGACATCGATGAAGCGACAGACGCGCCGTGGCCCGAGTCGGTCGCGGCGAAACTTCCTGCGCGTCCCCAGCCATCGCGCGCCGCGGCACGGCCGATCGCCTGGCCCGAGCCCATGGTGCCCCCGCCTCCGCCGCCGCGCGACGAACCGCGCCAGCGCAAGGGCTATGCCGCCGAATGTCGCCGCGCGCGCCGCGCCATCGAACGGTCGCGCGAAGCGGTCAGCGAAATGTTCGAGACGGCTCGGCTGGGCCGCGCGGTCGAGGCCCGGCGGATGGTGCCGCTCGCCAAATCGATCGGCGCGTCGATCGAACGCGATCCCAAGGCGCTGATCAATCTCGTCCGCCTGAAGGAAAAGGACCAATATACCTATCTCCATTCGGTGGCGGTGTGCGCGCTGATGATGAATTTCGCGCGGCATCTGGAACTCGATGAGCGCGTCGTGCAGGATCTGGGCGTCGCCGGACTGCTTCACGATGTCGGCAAGATTGCGATTTCGGACGACATTTTGACCAAGTCGGGGGCGCTGTCGGATCTTGAGCGCGATTCGGTGCGCGGGCATCCGGCGGCTGGCCACCAATTGCTCGCCAATTCGAAGGATGTTCCCGAGGCGGCGCTCGAAGTCTGCCTGCGGCACCATGAGAAGGTCGATGGCGCCGGCTATCCCGATGGCCTGTCGGGCGAGGCATTGTCGCTGTTCGCGCGGATGGGTGCCATCTGCGACGTCTATGACGCGGTGACGTCGGAGCGTCCCTACAAGGATCCGTGGACGCCGTGCGAGGCGCTGACCGAAATGCAGCAATGGCACGGGCATTTCGATAGCCGTCTGCTCGAACAATTCGCCGACAGCCTGGGCATTTATCCGGTCGGGACGCTGGTGCGGCTGTCGTGCGGCGAACTGGGCGTCGTGACGGGCAGCGCGGGCGACTATGCTGAGGATGTCATGGTGCGCATCTTCTTCGACTGCGAGACGCTGACCGAGATCGCGTTCCACGACCGCGCCATCGGGCCATCGGCAGATAATCCGCGTATTGTCGGACGCGACAGCCCGACCTTCTGGCGCTTCGCCGACTGGGACGCGATGCGCCAGCGGATATTGGCAGCGCAGGTCGATATCCTGCCCGCGGAGGAGAATGGCGCGCGCCTCGCGCCCTAACCGCGTGCCTTGGCCGCGGCACGGACGTCCTGCGAGCGGTCGAGCGGCATGACGAGAATGTCGTCGCCGTCGACGATGACCGCGACGCCTTCCATCCCGACGAGCGACACGCGCTTGCCGCCGGCACGGACAAGATTGCCGTGACTGTCGTGCAGGAACGCGTCGCCGCTGACCGCATTGCCGTCGGCATCCTTGCCGCCAGCCAGAGCGTGGACGGCCTGCCAACTTCCGAGATCCGACCAGCCCATCGCCACGGGAACGACGGCGACGCGGTCGTCCTTTTCCATCACCGCATAGTCGATCGAATCGGAGGGCGCGGCGGCAAAGGCGTCGGCGTCGGCATAGAGCGCGTCGCCGTCATATCGGCCCGCGGCGACGGCGCGGTCGGCGGCTTCGAAGATCGCGCGGCAATGGGTGAGCATCGCATCGCGCATGCGGCCAGCGCGAAACAGGAAAATGCCCGCGTTCCAGCTATAACCGCCTGCAGCCAGCATATGTTCGGCCTCGGCCAGGGGCGGCTTTTCCACGAAGCGGGCGACCGCGAAACCATCGTCGCCGAGCGCGGCGCCGCTGGCGATATAGCCGAAGCCGGTTTCGGGGCGGTCGGGGGCGATGCCGAAGGTGACGAGCCAGTCCTGCTGCGCCAGATGCGCGCCCTTGGCGATGGCGGCGTGGAAGGCGGAAACGTCGGCGATGATATGGTCGCTGGGCATGACGAGCAGCAAGCTGTCGGCGTCGGCGCGCGCCACCGCAAGCGCGATGGCGGCGGCGGTGTTGCGCGGCATCGGTTCGACGAGCAGCGCGGCCTCATGATCGCCCATCTGGTCGCGCACGGTCGCGACATGGCCTGTCCCGCACAGGATCACGGGCGGCGTGAAATGCGCCCCGGCTGGGGTGCGGGCGACGGTCTGCCGGAGCAGGCTTTCGGAGCCGGTCAGCGGCAGGAATTGCTTGGCGCGATCACCGCGCGATTCGGGCCAGAGACGGGTACCCGCGCCGCCGCACAGGATGATCGGTTGAATTTCGGTACTCATCCCCTGGCTCTATCCTCTGTCGGTCGCGCGGTCATCCCCGAATAGGGTCCGGCGCGAGTGTAAAATTAACCGACACTTCACGCCTCGACCTTAGGATGTCAGCCCGAAAGGGCCAGGCGCAACATGTTCCGTTTGTTCAAACATTATGTCCCGCACGCGGTCGTCTGGCTCGCGCTGCTGGAATTTGCGGCGCTGTTTGCGTCTGCCAATGCGGCGTGGGCGCTTTATGCGCATATCGCCGGCTTCGATGCCGGTGACTTCAGCGATCGCTGGTTGCCGCTCACCACCTTTGCCGTCGCCAATTCGCTCGCGATGATGGCGACCGGCATGTATGGCGCCGAAGCGCTGCGATCGATGAAATTCGCGACGGCGCGCCTGCTCGCCGCGGTGTCGCTGGGCGTCATTTTCCTTTCGGTGGTCGGCTTTCTTCTGCCGACCGCGACGCTGTGGCGCGTCAACAGCTTTTACGCGATGGGATTGGCGATCGCGGCGCTGTTTCTCATCCGGCTGGCACTGACGCAAAGTGCGGGCGCCGATGCGTTCAAGCGGCGCATCCTCGTGCTGGGCGCCGGCGCGCGCGCGGCGCGGCTGCGCGCGCTGGCCGAGGCGCCGGGAAGCGGCATCGACGTCGTCGGCTTCGTTGCGATGACCGGGAACGAGCGCACGATTGCCGAGGCGGTCCCACGCGAAGCGATCGCCAACCTGTCCGACCATGTCGTTGCGCTGCGCGCGGGCGAGGTCGTGCTCGCGATGGAGGAGCGGCGCAATGCGCTGCCGCTCGCCGATCTGCTGCGCGTCAAGACGACCGGCGTGCATGTCAACGACATCGCCAGCTTCATCGAACGCGAAACGGGCCGCGTCGATCTGGCGACGACAAACCCCAGCGTTCTGATCTTTTCCGACGGTTTTTCGGCGGGGCAACGCATCTCCAAGGTCGGCAAACGGCTGTTCGATATCGTTGCCAGCCTGATCGTGCTGGTGATCGGCCTGCCGCTCGCGCTGATCGCGGCGCTTGCCGTGAAACTCGATAGCAAGGGGCCGGTCCTCTATCGCCAGCCGCGCGTCGGTTTGTTCGGCGAACCTTATAATATCTTGAAGATCCGTTCGATGCGCACCGATGCCGAAGCGGCGGGCAAGGCGGTGTGGGCGGCGGAAAACGACCCCCGCATCACGCGCGTCGGCCACATCATCCGCAAGCTGCGCATCGACGAACTGCCGCAGCTCTGGTGCGTGCTGAAAGGCGAGATGAGCTTCGTTGGCCCGCGCCCCGAACGGCCGAGCTTCGTCGACGAACTCGAACGCCAGCTGCCCTATTATGCCGAACGCCATATGGTGAAGCCCGGCCTGACCGGCTGGGCGCAGATCAACTATCCCTATGGCGCGTCGGTCGAGGATGCGCGGGTGAAGCTGGAATATGATCTTTATTATGCAAAGAATTATTCGCCCTTCCTCGATCTTCTGATCCTGCTCCAGACGGTGCGCGTCGTGCTGTGGCCGGAGGGCGCGCGCTGACGATGACGCTTCTCGCCGGCCTTACGCATTTGTTCGCCGGGCTTGGAACCTTGGGCTTTTCGGGCGCCGCGATCTGGCTGCTCGTGCGGCCGCGCGCGCGCATGGCGGCCTTGCTCACCGCACCGCGCGCCACGATTGCGGCGGCGGCGGCGATGGCCGTGTGGTGCGGCGCCTTGTGGCTCGCGGGGCCGGACAGTGCGGCCGCGCTCGTCGTGCAACCGCTGCGCGATGCGGCGATCCTGCTATGGCTCGGCGCCAGTTTCTGGAGTGCGGCGGCGCCGATGGGGCGGCCGTTGCGGCTGGTTCAGCGACTGCTGCTGACCATCTGTTTCCTGATGTTCGGTATCGGCGCGCTGTCGATCTGGCAGGGCGGCGATGCGGCTGAATCCTGGGCGGCGCCGACGCTTGCGATTTCGGCGATGATCGTCGCGACGGGCGGGTTGATCGTCGTCGATGGCGGCGTGCGCCGCGCGAGCGCCGCGATCCGCACCCCGGTGCTGGCAATCGCCGGCGGCTTCGCGATGCTGTGGACCTATGAGCTCAATATCCAGTTCATCGGGGCGCTGACCGGCACCCGCGCGACGACGCTGATCGCGCTGCTTCCCGCGGTCGCGCTGTTGATCCTGCCGCTGTTCGTGCTCGCCGCGATGGACGTCGGGCGCGAGCGTATCCGCCTGTCGCGCAGCGTCGCGGCACGGGGGATGCTGCTGCTTGCGGCGGCCGCCTATCTGGTGCTGATCGGCGTCGTCGGGGCGGTCACGCGGCTGATCGGCGGCGATTATGGAGAGGCGGCGCAGGGGATCTTCCTGATCGCGGCGCTGGGTATCGGCGGGCTGCTGCTGCTGTCGGCGCCGACGCGTGCCTGGCTGTCGGTGATGATCTCCAAGCATTTCTTCGAGCACCGCTATGATTACCGCGCCGAATGGCTGCGCTTCACCGCGACGCTGGGCCAGTTCGGTGAACGCGCGGGCGATGGCGTGGAGGGGGGCGAGGATGGGGGCGATCTCCACCGCCGTGTCGCCAAGGCGCTCGCCGAACTGACCGGCAGTCCTGGCGCGCTGCTGCTGGTACCCGACGGGCAGGGCGGCTTTCGGGCCGCCGACCGGTGGCGCTGGACCGACGCGGGCGAGGGCGAGGGGCAGGGCGATGCGTCGCTGTCGCCGCGATCGGCCTATATGCTTCAGGAAACGCGGCACATCGTCGATCTCGACGCCGAACGCGCGGGCAAGCGGCAGGGGGCTGAGGATCTGGCGTTTCCCGACTGGCTGCTCTCCGACCCGCGGGCGTGGGTGGTGGTGCCCGTGCTGCATTTCCAGCGAATGATTGCGGTCGTGGTGCTCCACCGCCCGCCGGTGTCGCGCGCGCTCGACTGGGAGGATCTCGACGTGCTGCGCATCGCGGGCCAGCAGGCGGCGAGCTATCTGGCCGAAGCGCAGGGGCAGCAGGCGCTGTCGGAAGCCAAGCGCTTCGACGAATTCAACCGCCGCTTCGCCTTCATCATGCACGACATCAAGAATCTGGCGAGCCAATTGTCGCTGCTCGCGCGCAATGCCGAGCGCCATGCCGACAAGCCGGAGTTTCGTGCCGACATGATCGAGACGCTGCGCATTTCGGCGGGGCGCCTGTCCGATCTGCTCGAACGACTGTCGCCGCGCGGCCGCGGACCCGCGGGCGAGCGCGGACGCGTCCTGATCGAGCCGGTGCTAAACGACGTCGCAGCCGAAGTGCGCGCGCGCCGCGCGCTGTTCGTCGGGTGTCAGGCGGGGCTGACGGCGTGGGGCGATGCGGCGTCGATCCGGCAGATCGTCCAGCATCTCGTCACCAATGCCATCGACGCCTCGCCGTCCGATACGCCAGTGCAACTGATCGCAGTCGCCGAACAGGGCCGGGTGCGGATCGATGTCATCGACCAGGGCAGCGGCATGACGCGCGCCTTCATCCGCGACGAACTGTTCAAACCCTTTGTGTCGACCAAGGATGGCGGCTTCGGGCTGGGGGCGTTCGAGGCGATGGGGCTGGCGCAGGCGATGGGCGGGCGGATCGAGGTGACGAGCGAGCCGGGCAAGGGCAGCGATTTTTCGCTGTGGCTGCCGCTCGCCGACGGGCGCGACGCGGTGAATGACGATCAGGACGACAGGAAAGCAGTAAATCAATGAGCGACACCGGCGCGCCCCGCCCGAAACTGCTGGTCGTCGAGGACGATCCGGGGCTGCAGACGCAGCTCAAATGGGCCTATGAAGATTATGAGGTGCTGGTCGCGGGCGACCACGACAGCGCGATCGACCTGCTGCGCGCGGAAGAACCTTCGGTGGTCACGCTCGACCTCGGCCTTCCGCCCGATCCCGACGGAACGCGCGAGGGCTTCCGCATCCTGCAGGCGATCCTCGAGCTGAAGCCCGATACCAAGGTGATCGTCGTTTCGGGGCATGGCGAGCGCTCCAGCGCCCTTGCCGTTATCGCAAGCGGGGCTTGGGATTTTTATCAGAAACCGATCGACATCGACGAACTGGGCCTGATCGTCCGCCGCGCCTTTCACGTCCGCGCGCTCGAGGTCGAAAATGCGCGGCTTGCCGAGGCAGGGACGGGCGACAACCGCGTCCTCGGCGGCATGATTACCGGCGCCCCCGAAATGCAGAAGGTTGCGCGCACGATCGAGCGCGTCGCCAACCTCGACGTGTCGGTGATGCTACTCGGCGCCAGCGGCACGGGCAAGGAATTGCTCGCGCGCGGGCTGCACGAGGCGAGCGGGCGGCGGGACGGCGCTTTCGTCGCGATCAACTGCGCCGCCATCCCCGAAAATCTGCTCGAAAGCGAATTGTTCGGGCATGAAAAGGGCGCGTTCACCGGCGCGGTCAAGACCACCGAGGGCAAGATCGAGCTGGCGCACGGCGGCACGCTGTTCCTCGACGAAGTCGGCGACATTCCGCTCCCGCTGCAGGTGAAGCTGCTGCGTTTCCTGCAGGAACGCACGATCGAGCGCATCGGCGGCCGCAAGCCGATCGCGGTTGATACGCGCATCGTCTGTGCAACGCACCGCGACCTCGACGCGATGATCGCCCAAGGTGCCTTCCGCGATGACCTTTATTACCGGCTCGCCGAAATGGTGGTGAAGATCCCCGCGCTCGCCGAACGGCCGGGCGACGCGGTGCTGCTCGCACGGCATTTCCTGCATAAATATGCGCCCGAAATGAACCCGGCGGTGCGCGGCTTTGCACCCGATGCGTTGCAGGCGATCGATGCGGCCCGCTGGCCGGGCAATGTGCGCGAGCTGGAAAACCGGATCAAGCGCGCGGTCATCATGGCCGACGGCAAGCTGGTGACGAAGGACGATCTCGACATTGCGGGGCGCGGCGACGAGCCCGGGGAAAGCCACCTCAATCTGCGCAGCGCGCGCGAAGCCGCCGACCGCGTGGCGATCCGCCGCGCGATGACGCAAAGCGAGGGGAATATCTCGCTTGCCTCCAAATTGCTCGGGATCAGTCGCCCCACGCTTTACGACCTGCTCAAGCAATATCGGATTCAGGCCTGAATGGCATGGCGCGGGCCTTGGCTGGCCGTGCTGGTCGCGGCGTCGGCGCTCGCCGGCTGCGCCGCGCCGCAGCCGCCGGGTTCGCGCGCCGACCTGCAGGAGCGCCGCGCCGAACTGCAACGGGCGGTCGCTGACGATCCGCAATCGTTCGAACCGCGCATCCGGCTGATCCGCATATTGTTCCGGCTCGGCGACGGAGTGGCGGCCGAGGCCGCGGTCAAGGCGACGATCGATGCGGGCGGCAATCGCGCCGTGCTGCGCCCGCTGCTCGCGCGCGCCTATGCGATGCAGGGCGACGGCCGCCGCGCCTTCGAGGAACTCGACGGCGGTCCGATCGCACCCGAAATGATGGGCGAGGCGGCGTGGGTCGCGGGCAACGTCCATCTGGACAATGGCGACCTTGCGTCGGCGCGCGACGCCTATGACCGCGCGGTGCGCGAACTGCCCCGCGATTCAATGCTGTGGGTCGATGTCGCGCGCTTCCGCAATGCCAATGCCGATATCAAGGGCGCCCGCGATGCGGCCGACTATGCGATCGAACTCGATGGAACGAACAGCGCAGCGCTGGCACTCAAGGCCAATCTCGTCCGCACCGAGGAGGGGCTGCGCGCATCGCTGCGCTGGTACGACGCGGCGCTCGCCGCCGATCCCGACAATGCCGGGGCGCTGATCGATCAGGCCGCGACGCTCGGCGATATCGGCCGCTATCGCGACATGCTGGTCGCGTTGCGCCACGCCGCGACGCTGATCCCCGGCGATCCGCGGATCTATTATCTGCAGGCAGTGCTCGCGGCGCGCGCCGACGATTATCAGCTCGCGCGCAGCCTGCTCCAGCGCACACGCGGGCAGATGGACGACGAACCGGGCTTCATGCTGCTAAGCGCCATCGTTGAGCTGCAACTGGGCGGCGAGGCAGTCGGCGCGAGCTGGGCCGAGCGGCTGCTTGCCGAACAGCCCGACAATTTCACCGCGCGGCGCGTGCTGGCCGCGGCGAACTGGGCCGATGGCGACGACGACGGCGCGATGGCGGCGCTGCAACCGATCGTCGATCGCGGCGATGCCGATAGCTGGTCGCTGCTGCTTGCTGCACGCGTCGCTGCCGAAGAAGGCCGAGGCGGCGTATCTGCGGATTATCAGGCGCGCGCCGCCAGCCTGGCGCGCGGCGAGGCTGGACCCTTTGCGGTCGATAACGACTATGGCCTGGTCGCGATGGCGGCCGATGCCGCCCCGCTCGATCCGGCAAAGGCGATCCCGGCGATCGCGGCCGACATGGCAAGCGGCCAATATGCCCGGGCCATCGCGCGCGCGACGCGGCTGCGCGACGCCAATCGCGGCGTCGCCGACGCGCATATCCTGCTCGGCGACGCGGCGCTGGCGGGCGAGCGCTATGATCTTGCCATCGCCGCCTATCGTGCCGCGCGCGACCTCGACGCGGGGGAGCGCACGACGCTGCGGCTCGCCAACGCGCTCTATCGCTCGGGCGATCCGGCGGGATCGGGCGCGGCGATCCTCGCGCTGCGCAATCGCCAGCCATCGAGCCTCGCCGCCGAACGGCTGGCGGGGCATCTGGCGATGGACTTGCGGCATTGGCATCAGGCGATCGCCCATTTTGACCGGGTGCGGCAACGGATCGGCAACCGCGACGTAGTCATCCTGCGCGAACTGGCGCGCGCCTGGGCCGCAAAGGGCGACGACGCCCGCGCACTGCCGATGATCGCGCTCGCCTATCGCCTGCAGCCGCTGAACGCCGACATCATGCGGCTCTATGCCGATCTTCTCGAACGGCGGGGGAAGGATCAGGCGGCAGCCGACCTGCGCGACAAGGCCGATCAGATCGGGCGGTGATGCAGGGGAAGTTGGAGCGGGTAGCGGGAATCGAACCCGCCTAGCTAGCTTGGAAGGCTAGAGCATTACCACTATGCTATACCCGCTTCGCCAAGGTGCGCGCGATTGCCAGTTTGGGGCGGGGTCGTCAAGCGGAACGCGCAGCGGTGATTGAGAACATCGTGGCAACATGCTAGGAATCGGCGTGTGAGCGAGACCGGCGACAGTGAAGCGGACGGCGGCGAGGCGCCGGTTCGCAAAATCATCCATGTCGACATGGACGCCTTTTACGCCTCGGTCGAGCAGCGCGATGATCCGGCGCTGCGCGGCAAGCCCGTCGCGGTCGGCGGATCTCCGCGGCGCGGGGTGGTCGCCGCCGCATCCTATGAAGCGCGCAAATTCGGCGTCCGGTCGGCGATGCCGAGCATCACCGCGAAGCGCCAGTGTCCCGAGCTGATTTTCGTGCCGCCGCGGTTCGACGCCTATCGCGCGATATCGCATCAGATCCGCGCAATCTTTCACGACTACGCCGACGATGTCGAACCGTTGTCGCTCGACGAAGCCTATCTCGACGTGACGCGCGACAAGGCGGAACTGGGCAGCGCGACGGCGACCGCGCGGCTGATCCGGGAACGCATCCGCGCCGAAACCGGCCTGACCGCGTCGGCCGGCGTGTCGTACAACAAGTTCATCGCCAAGCTGGCATCGGATCAGAACAAGCCCGACGGGATGACGGTGATTCCGCCGGGGAAAGGCGCGACGTTCGTCCAGACGCTGTCGATCCGGCGGTTTCATGGCATCGGCCCCGTGTCCGCCGCGAAGATGGAGGGGCTCGGCATCTTTTCGGGCGCCGATCTGGCGGCGCAGGACCGCGCGTGGCTGGCGGCGCATTTCGGCAATAGCGCCGAATGGCTCTATAACCTGGCGCGCGGGGTGGACCATCGCCGCGTCCGGTCGAACCGGCCGCTCAAGTCCCTCGGCGGCGAGCGGACCTTCTTCAACGATCTGGTCAGCGACACCGAAATTCGCGAGGCGCTCGCCCATGTCTGCACCGTGGTATGGGACCGGGCGGCGAAGAAGCGCGCGCGCGGGCGGACGGTGACGCTGAAGCTGCGCTATGCCGACTTCCGCACGATCACGCGCGCAAAGTCGGTGGCAGCGCCGATCGCCGACGGGGCGGCGTTGCTCGCGGCGGGGGAGGCGATCCTTGCCCCCTTGCTGCCGGTCGAGCAGGGGATCCGGCTGCTCGGCGTGACGCTGAGCAAGTTCGAGGGCGAGGAAGAGGAGAGCGACGCGGCCGCTGCGCCCGCAGATTTGCTGAGCCTGCTCTGATGTAGGTCGCCCCAGCCTTCGCGGGGGCGGCGAGATTATTGGGCCGGTGCGAACACCCGTTCCTTGGTCGCGGTGAAGCGGATTGACGGGTTGCGCTGCGTCACATAGCCGACTTCCCACGCATCCTTGGCCATGAAGACCGGCGCGCCGTCACGGTCGGTGGCGGCGGCGCCGCGATTGTCGGCCTGGAACTGCTTAAGCGCGGCGGCGTCATCGCTGGCGATCCAGCGCGCGGTATCCCACGGGCTGGCCTCGAGCTTTGCCTCGACCTTATATTCGGCCTCGAGCCGACTGATCAGCACGTCGAGCTGGAGCTGGCCGACGACGCCCACGATCATGTTGGCCCCGATCTCCGGATAGAAGACCTGGATGATCCCTTCTTCGGCCATGTCGTCGAGCGCCTTGCGGAGCTGTTTGGTCTTGGTCGGATCGACGAGCGCGACGCGGCGTAGGATTTCGGGGGCGAAGTTCGGCAGGCCGGTGATCATCACGTCGCTGCGTTCGGAGAGGGTGTCGCCGACGCGCAGCGTTCCGTGGTTGGGGATGCCGATGATGTCGCCGGGCCAGGCTTCTTCGGCCATTTCGCGGTCCTGCGCGAGGAAAAGCATCGGGCGGCTGATCGCGATCGCCTTGCCGGTGCCGCCCTGCGTCAGTCGCATCCCGCGCTCGAACTTGCCCGAACACAGGCGCATGAAGGCGATGCGGTCGCGGTGCGCGGGGTTCATATTCGCCTGTACCTTGAAGACGAAGCCGGTGACGGCATCGTCGTCGGGGCGTACCGGCGCGGGTTCGGCAGGCTGCGGCTGCGGTCCCGGCGCATGCGCCGCGAGCCCGGCGAGCAGATCGACGACGCCGAATTCCTTGAGCGCGGAGCCGAAATAGACGGGGGTGAGGTCGCCGTTCCGATAGGCGTCAACGTCGAAGGACGCATAGCCCGCGGAGGCGAGCTCGATTTCTTCGTTGAACTGATCGAGCGCACGCGAATCGACCGCCGCCGCCAGCTTCGGATCGTCATGGCCGGTGAGCGCGATCCGTTCGCCCTCGAACGCCCGCGAGGCTTCCTTGCCGGGGACCGCGAGCGACGGTTCGACCAGATCATAGAGGCCCGAGAAGGTGCCGCCCATCCCGACCGGCCAGTTCATCGGACAGACGTCGAGCGCCAGCCGGTCGGCGACCTCGTCGAGCAGTTCGAAGGGCGACTGGCCTTCGCGGTCGACCTTGTTGATGAAGGTGATGATCGGCACCGAGCGCAGGCGGCACACCTCGAACAGCTTGAGCGTCTGCGGTTCGATCCCCTTGGCGGCGTCGATCACCATCACCGCGCTATCGACCGCGGTGAGCGTGCGATAGGTGTCCTCGCTGAAATCCTCGTGCCCCGGCGTGTCGAGCAGGTTGAAGACAAGGCCCTGATGTTCGAAGGTCATCACCGACGAGGTCACCGAAATGCCGCGCTGCTGTTCGATCTTCATCCAGTCGGAGCGGGCGCGCCGCGCCTGTCCGCGTGCCTTGACCTCGCCCGCCATATGGATGGCGCCGCCCGCAACGAGCAGCTTTTCGGTCAGCGTCGTCTTGCCCGCGTCGGGGTGCGAGATGATGGCGAAGGTGCGGCGGTCTGGGTGGTTCTGGGACATGGCGCCGGGCGCCTAGCAGGTGGCGGCGTCAGTGGAAAGGGCTGACGCAGCATCGTGTCTTCCCGCAGCGGCGGCGCAGCGGCCCCGCTCGTCGCGTTCGGGAATGACGATCAGGCGTCGGTGAGGTCGAGCAGCGTCCGCGCGTCGAGGCCGATGCGGCGCATCTGCTCGGCGACCGGCGGCCAGACGTTGGTCAGGAAATCTTCGCGCATCAGCGTGCGCAGGCGATCGGTTGCACCCTCGGCGACGAACATGCCGACCCCGCGCTTTACCGTGACCAGACCTTCGTCCTGAAAGGTCTGATAGGCTTTGGCGACGGTCAGCGGGTTGGCGCCTTCCTCGGCAGCGAGCGACCGGACCGACGGGAGCATGTCGCCGTCGCGAAAGGTGCCGTCGAGAATCGCATTGGCGATCACGTCACGAAGCCGTTGATAAACGGGTTTGGTCTGATCGAGCATGCCGCCTTAATGCCATAAGACAGCAGCACAGTCAATTGAAGAAAATTAGTTTCTGCTGATATTAGGCGACACTAAATGTCCCAGGCGCTGACGATTTCGTCATAATCTGGACGCGGGCGTTCCGACAGGTCGGCGCAGGGGGTGCCGATAAAGAAATAGCCGACGATCGCGTCGCCTTCGCGCAGCCCGAATGCGGCGCCGACGTTCGGGCTGAACGCCGCCCAGCCGGTGAGCCAGCTGCCGACATAGCCGTGGGCGTGCGCGGCGTGGAGCAGGTTCATGCCGACTGCTCCCGCCGACATCTGCTGTTCCCACAGCGGGATCTTGCTGCCCGCGACGGGCGCCGAGACGAGGAGCAGCAGCGTCGGCGCCTGATGCGCAAACTGGTCGAGCGCAGAGAGATCCATGCCGGCCGCGCCGGGATTTTCGGCAACCCATGCCTGCTTGAGCAGCGCGGCAAAGGCATCGCGCTGTTCGGGCGCGATCGTGATGATGCGCCAGGGGGCGAGCTTGCCATGATCGGGCGTGCGCAGCGCGAGTTCGATGATCGCGCGCAATTCGTCCGCGTCGGGCCCAGGGGCGACCATGTCGCGCGCCTTGCCCGAGCGGCGCGTGGCGAGGTGGCTTTTCAGCGAAGAGGTGTCGTTGAACATCGCGCGCCATGTGGCGTCTCGCCCGCATCCGCGCAACCCCGCCGCGTCGGGCGCTTTGGTTTCATGCGCAATTAGATTCTTCCCATACGCAATTTTCGCGCTAGGTTGCCCCATTCGCGCGGCAGAAGTCCGCGGCAAAACCATCCGGGAAAAGGGACGCATATAGATGAAAAATATGGCCTTATGGGACGAGGGGGACTGGATCGCGGTTATCGCGCTGGTCATCCTGGGGGTCTTTTTGAGCATCGGCGCTTTGGTCGCCGCCAGCAAGAAACCTGAATTCGCCGGCCATCCCAAGGGCCTCTACATGCTGTTCTTTGCCGAGATGTGGGAACGCTTCTCCTACTACGGCATGCGCGCGCTGCTGATCTTCTACCTGACGCAGCATTGGCTGTTTTCGGACGGCAAATCGAACCTGATCTACGGCGCCTATACCGCGCTCGTCTATATCACCCCCGTGCTCGGCGGATATCTTGCGGATCGCTATCTGGGGCAGCGCAAGGCGGTGCTGTTCGGCGGTGTGCTCCTCGCCTTCGGCCATTTGTTCATGGCCTTCGAGGGCGATCACGGCATCACCGATGCCGCGACGAAGCAGGCCGATCCCGCGATCAACATCTTCTGGCTCGCGCTCGCGCTCATCATCGTCGGCTCGGGTTTCCTCAAGGCCAATATCTCGGTGATGGTCGGCCAGCTCTATCGCCTGACCGACATGCGCCGCGATGCGGCCTACACCATCTTCTACATGGGGATTAACGTCGGCGCGGCGCTCGGCACGATCCTCGTCGGCTATCTCGGCCAGAAGATCGGCTGGGCCTA
Source organism: Sphingopyxis terrae subsp. terrae NBRC 15098 (assembly GCF_001610975.1). Lineage (NCBI taxonomy): Bacteria > Pseudomonadati > Pseudomonadota > Alphaproteobacteria > Sphingomonadales > Sphingopyxidaceae > Sphingopyxis > Sphingopyxis terrae. The sequence goes on from NZ_CP013342.1 coordinate 3,066,542, forward strand.
TGGCTTCGGTCTTGCCGGCATCGGCATGGTCGCCGGCCTGATCGTCTTCGTGCTCGGCAAGAATGTCCTGCTCGGCGCCGGCGAGGCACCCGCACCGCTCGCGAAATCCAAGGAGTGGAGCATCTATGGCGTCGGCCTTGTCGCCGTCGGCGTGATGTGGGCGCTCGTCCAGTATCAGGACGTGATCCAGACGTTGCTCGTCATTTCGGGCCTCGGCCTGCTCGGCTGGGTGCTGTTCCAGGCCTTCAAGCTCGAGAAGGAACCGCGCGAACGCATTTTCGCCATTCTGTTCCTGATCGCGCTCAACCCGCTGTTCTGGGGTCTGTTCGAACAGGCCGGCGGCAGCTTCAACCTCTACACCGACCGCTATGTCGACAAGGGCGGCGTTCCCGCTTCGGTGTTCCAGTCGATCAACCCCATCTACATCATCCTCTTCGCGCCGGTCTTTGCGGCGCTGTGGCAGTGGCTGGGCAAGCGCGGGCTCGAACCCTCGGCGCCGGCGAAGTTCGCGCTGGCGCTCGCGCAGGTCGGGGCGGGCTTCCTCGTCTTCGTGTGGGGCGCGAGCAGCGTCGGACCCGAAGTCGCGACGCCCGTCCTGTTCGTCTTCCTGCTCTATCTTCTCCACACGACCGGCGAGCTGTGCCTGTCGCCGGTGGGGCTGAGCGCGATGAATCGCCTCGCGCCGTCGTTCATGGCCTCGCTCATCATGGGCGCCTGGTTCTACATGACCGCGGTCGGCAATTTCGTCGCGGGCAAGATCGGGGAAGCGACCGGCGGAGAAAGCGGCAACATGACCAAGGAGGCGACGCTCGCCATCTATCAGGAAATCGGCATCATCACGATCGGCGTCAGCGTCGTCGTGCTGGCGCTGTCGCCTATCGTGAAGAAGTGGATGCACCTCGACACGCTGCGCGACCGCGACGACAGCGTTGCCGGAGCTGGCGAACTTGCCGAACCGCAAGCGGCGGGGACGCATCCCGAACCGAAGGGGGCATAAGCACATGATCAGGGGCGTGAAGGGCAGTCTGCTGGCTGCCGTTTCGCTGGCGTTCGCGGGTTGCGCGGCGTCGGGCACCTCGGCGCAGTCGGCGGGCGACAAGCCCGCCGCGAGCGCCGAAAAGCCGGTGAAGTTCAACAAGGATCCCTATCCGTCGACCTATCACGCCTATGCAGGCCGCCCCACGGCGGTGCGCGGCGTGACGATCTTCGACGGCGAAGGCGGCCGCATCGACAATGGCGTCGCGCTGTTTGCCGACGGCAAGGTGGTGAGCATCGGCGGCCCTGATACGGCGACCCCCGCGGGTTATGACGTCGTCGACGGCAGTGGCAAATATCTCACCCCCGGCGTGATCGATATCCACAGCCACCTCGGCGTCTATCCGAGCCCGTCGGTCGATGCGCATTCGGACGGGAATGAGGCGACCAGCCCGACGACGCCCGAAGTCTGGGCCGAGCATAGCGTCTGGCCGCAGGATCCGGGCTTCAGCCGTGCGCTCGCCAATGGCGGGGTGACGAGCCTCCAGATTCTGCCGGGCAGCGCCAATCTGATCGGCGGCCGCTCGGTCGTGCTCAAAAATGTTCCGGCGCGCACGGTGCAGGGGATGAAATTCCCCGGTGCCCCCTATGGTATGAAGATGGCGTGCGGCGAGAATCCGAAGCGCGTCTATGGCAGCAAGGGGCGCATGCCCTCGACCCGCATGGGCAATTTCGCGGTCGATCGTGCGACCTGGGCCAAGGCCGCAGCCTATAAGAAGAAGCTCGACGAAGGAAAGCCGGTCGATCGCGATCTGGCGATGGAAACGCTCGCCGGCGTGCTGTCGGGCGAAATCCTGGTTCAGAACCATTGCTACCGCGCCGACGAAATGGCGCAGGTCATCGATATGAGCCACGAGTTCGGATATAAGGTGTCGGCGTTCCACCATGCGGTCGAAGCCTACAAGATCGCCGACGTGCTGGCGAAGGAAGGCATTTGTGCCGCCATCTGGGCCGACTGGTGGGGCTTCAAGATGGAAGCCTATGACTCGGTGCCCGAAAATATTGCGCTTGTTTACAAGGCGGGCGCCTGCACGATCGTCCATTCGGACGACGAAAACCAGATCCAGCGCCTGAACCAGGAAGCGGCGAAGGGACTTGCCGCCGGGCGGCGCATGGGGATGCAGATCAGCGACGAACAGGCGTGGACCTGGCTGTCGTACAATCCCGCCAAGGCGCTGGGCATCGCCGACAAGACCGGCAGTCTGAAGCCGGGCAAGATGGCCGACGTCGTGCTGTGGAACGGCAACCCGTTCAGCGTCTATACGCGGCCCGAAAAGGTCTGGATCGACGGCGCGCTGATGTTTGACGCGACCGATCCCAAGCGGCGACCGGTGAGCGATTTCGAGCTGGGGCAGCCCGGCGAGGGAGATGTGAAATGATGCGCGCGCTTCTGCTTTCCGCCGCCGCGCTGATCGCGGCCCCGGTCGCGGCACAGGATGTTGCGATCACCAACGCGCGGCTCGTCATCGGCGACGGCAGCGCCCCGATCGAGGGCGGCACAGTCGTCGTGCGCGGCGGCAAGATCGTCGCCGCCGGCGCGGGCGTTGCGGTCCCCGCAGGGATCGAGCGCGTTGACGCCGGCGGCCATTGGGTAACGCCCGGCATCGTCGCGGCGTTCAGCCGCGTCGGACTGGTCGAGGTCGATGCCGTGCAGGGCAGCAACGACCGCTCGGCGCGTCGTTCGCGCTTTTCGGCGGGTATCGACATCGCGCCCGCGCTCAACCCGATGGGCTCGCCCGTCGCGGTCAACCGCGCCGCCGGCGTCACCCGCGCGATCGTTGCGCCGGGCGACAGCAGCGGGCTGTTCGCGGGCCAAGGGGCGGTCGTCGATCTGGGCGACGACAATGACATGGTGACGCGCCCGCGCGCGCTGCAGTTCATCGAATTCGGCGAGGGCGGATCGTCGAACGCGGGGGGAAGCCGCGCGGCGACCTTCCTGATGTTCCGCGAACAATTGCTGGCGGCGCGCAGCTATGCCCGCAATCCCGCGACGCTTGCCGAATGGGGCAGCGACGCGCTGATCCAGCGCGCCGACGCCGACGCACTGGTCCGCGTGATCAACGGCACGACCCCGCTGTTCGTGCGCGTCGATCGCGCCGCCGACATATTGAACGTGCTGAAACTGAAGGGCGAATTTCCGGCGCTGAAGCTCGTGCTCGTCGGCGCGACCGAGGGCTGGCTCGTCGCCCGGGACATCGCTGCGGCGAAGGTGCCGGTGCTGGTCTCGCCGCTGAGCGACCTCCCCGCGAGCTTCGAACGGCTGGGCGCGACGCAATCGAATGCCGGGCGGCTCGAAGCCGCCGGCGTCGATGTTTCGGTTGGCGTGTTCGACGACGATGACGCGCACAAGATGGGTTATACCACGCAATATGCCGGCAACCTGGTTGCCCTGACGAAGCTGCCGGGCGCCAGCGGGCTGAGCTGGGATCAGGCGTTCGCCGCCATCACCAGCGCCCCTGCGCGGGCGGTCGGCATGGACGGCACGATCGGATCGCTGCGCGCCGGGCGCGTCGGCGACGTCGTGATCTGGGACAATGATCCGCTCGAACTCGGCAGCCGGCCGACCGCGGTGTGGATCGACGGCAAGCGCCAATCGCTCGTGACGCGACAAGACCGCTTGCGCGATCGCTATGCGACGCCGCAAGAAGGCGCATTGCCCAAGGCCTATGACCGGTAAGCGCCAGAGAGGCTGAGCGCGCCGCGAGATGAAGGAGGCGAGCCGATGAACCCCATGTCGCTGTTGATCGCAACCGCGGTGCTGTTTGTCGGCTCGCACCTCCTCCTGTCGCACCCGCTGCGCGACGGGCTGGCCAGCCGGCTCGGCGAGCGAGGGTTCCAAATCGTCTATTCGATCGTGGCCTTCGCCACGTTCATTCCGCTCGTTCAGGCGTGGCGCGCGATGCCGCCCGAACCGCCGCTGTGGATGGTCGACGATCCGCTATGGGCGCTCGCGACCTTGATCGTCCTCTTTGCGAGCATCCTGTTCATGGGGTCATTGATCGGCAATCCGGCGCTGCCGTCGCCGAAGGCGGCGTTCGCCGCCCAGGGGGCGCCGCGCGGGGTTTTCGCGATTACCCGTCATCCGATGATGTGGGGCTTTGCGCTGTGGGCGTTCGCCCACGCGCTCGTCATGCCGACGGGCGCGCAGTTGCTGCTGTCGGCGACGATCGCCTTCCTCGCGCTTGTCGGATCGGCGGGGCAGGATGCGAAGAAGGCGCGGTTGATGGGTGATGCGTGGCGCCACTGGGCGGCGCGGACGAGCTTCGTGCCGTTCGGGCGCCAGGTTGCGGGGGCGGCGCCGTGGGGCGATGCGATCCCGCGCGGCCATGCGCTGTTCGGCGGCATCCTGCTGTGGCTCGCGGCGACCTGGGGGCATGGCGCGCTCGGCTATATGGCGGCGGGCATCTGGCGCTGGATCGGCTGACCGTCATGAATGACGAAGCCCGGATCGCGGACATGGCGCTGCGCCTGCTCGGGCGCGCGTTCAACGAACTCGACGAACAGGAGCAGCGCGTCATCTGCGCCATCGCCGAACGCGCACCGACCAGCCGCAACGCGGGCGAGATCGACGATGAGGAAGCGAGCTTCGGTGACCGGCTGGCCGACCGGGTGGCGGCGGTCGGCGGTTCGTGGGGTTTCATCATCGCCTTCGGCGTCGTGCTCGTCGCGTGGATGCTGCTCAATTCGAGCGTCCTCGCGCGTGCGGGGCTCGTCTTCGATCCCTATCCCTATATCTTCCTCAACCTGATGCTCTCGATGCTCGCGGCGATCCAGGCGCCGGTGATCATGATGAGCCAGAACCGGCAGGCGGCGAAGGACCGGCTGTCGGCCCGGCTCGATTATGAAATCAACCTGCGCGCCGAACTGGAAATCATGCGCCTGCACGAAAAGATCGACCGCATGCGCATCGCCGACCTGGTCGAGAAGGTCGAAGACTTGAGCAAACGGCTCGATCGGAACGGGTAGGGGACGGTGGCTTTGGGGTGATGGGGTGGACGCCCCCCGGCGGCATCGATGTGCCATAGTGGAGGTGTTATCACACCACTAGAGGAGGCGTCCGTGTTGGAAGTTAGCATAATCGGATTGGATATCGCGAAGAATGTTTTTCATGCGCACGGCGCGGATGCGAGCGGGCGAGCACTGTTCAGCCGCAAGATCGGCCGAGGGAAGCTGCTGGAGTTCTTTGCTGGGCACCAGCGTTGTACGGTCGCGCTGGAAGCCTGTGGGGGCGCGCACCATTGGGGCCGAGAGCTGACACGGCTGGGATACAAGGTGAAGCTGATCCCGCCCGCGTATGTGAAGCCGTTCGTGAAGCGGAACAAGAATGATGCGGCGGATGCGGAGGCGATCTGCGAGGCCGCCCAGCGCCCGAGCATGCGGTTCGTGGCGATCAAGAGCGAAGAGCAGCAGGCGTCAGGCCTGGTGTTCCGGACCCGTGACCTGCTGGTGCGGCAGCGCACCCAGCTGATCAATGCCATCCGAGGTCATCTTACCGAATATGGCTGGGTAGCGCCCAAGGGTCCCTCGCACGTCGCGATGCTCGGCGATCTGCTTGAGGACGAGATGGCCTCGTCGCTACCCGAGGCAGCCAGGTCGATGTTCCGCACGATGCTCGACCTGCTGGAGGAGCTGAACGAGAAGATCGGCGATCTCGACAAGGAGATTGCGCGCCGGGCTCGTGAGGATGCCGTCGCGAGGCGGCTTATGACGATCCCTGGGGTTGGACCGATTACGGCCACCGCATTGGCGGCTCTGGCGCCTCCAGCAGAAAGCTTCACCAAGGGACGGGACTTTGCGGCGTGGCTAGGTCTGGCGCCAAGGCAGATGTCGACGGGCGGCAAGCAGAAGCTGGGCTCGATATCCAAAATGGGCGAGCGCACACTGCGGCGATTGCTCATCATCGGTTGCAGTGCGGTGGTCCTGCAGGCCAGCAAGCGAGGCGCGCCTCAAGGCTCCTGGCTCGAGCAGATGATGGCGAGGAAACCGCGTATGCTAGTCACGGTTGCCCTTGCCAACAAGACAGCGCGGATCATCTGGGCCGTGCTTGTAAAGGGAGAGGATTACAGAGCTCCGGTCGCAGCCGCGGCGTAAGCCAAGGCGGACCAGAGGTCGCCGGAAGGCGTAGTCGGTCGAAGGAGAGTATGGCACAACAGTCGGCGAGACGGGGCCGGAAGAACCAGGGCTTTCCACTGTGCCGCGAGCACGCTGTGGGTGATGTGGTTCCGGTCCGCGAACTCCCATACGGGCCCGCAGCCTCCGATGCTGCATTGCAAGGCCGGACAGATGGCCGCATCCGACTACGTGCACTACCTCCAAAAATCGCTTGCGTCTTTTGGGGCGTCCACAGATGGGAAGCGCCACCCTCCATTTTCGTCATCCCGGCGAAGGCCGGGATCTTTCTGGTGCGCTACCGCGATAGGGTGAGATCCCGGCTTTCGCCGGGATGACGGAGTGTGATCGAAATCCGTTTTTTCCCGTTCGTGTCGAGCGAAGTCGAGACACCCGTCGACACGGCGCCTAGTCCGAGGGGCATCTCGACTTCGCTCGATGCGAACGGGTTGGGGGAAGCATGAGTGTCCGCTTCAGGGTCGTTAGCGGACGTTGCTTCAGAACGTCGCCCCCGCGCAGGCGGGGGCCGCAATCGGCCTTTTTTGCGGCGCTGCGTAAACCGACAGCGGCCCCGCCTTCGCGGGGGGCGACGGGACTTGTTCCGGCCGAAACCCGAAACCCTACAGCCGCACCATCCGCATTCCCTGTTCGCCATAGCGCGGGCCGCTGGTGCCGCCCTTCGGCGCTGCTGCGTCGATCGCCGCAATATCGTCGGCGCTGAGGGTCAGGTCGGCGGCGGCCATGCTGTCTTCCATCGTGGCGCGGCGCTTGGTGCCGGGAATGGGGACGATGTCGTCGCCCTGCGCGAGCAGCCACGCGAGTCCGACCTGCGCCTTAGACACGCGGTGCCGGTCGGCGACTGCGCCGATCGCATCGACGATGCGCAGGTTGGCGGGCAGATTTTCCTCCGAATAGCGCGGGTCGTTGCGGCGCCAGTCATGCTCGGGCAGCTCGTCGCGGCTGCGCACCGCGCCCGCAAGGAACCCGCGGCCGAGCGGCGAATAGGGGACGAAGCCGATGCCGAACTCGCGGCAGACCGGCAGGATTTCATCCTCCACGTCGCGCTCCCAGATCGAATATTCGCTCTGCAAGGCGGTGATCGGTGCGGCCTTGGCGGCGCGGCGCAGCGTCTCGGGGCCGGCTTCGGATAGCGCGATGTGGCGCACCTTGCCTTCCTTGACCAGTTCCATCATCCCGCCGACGGTTTCCTCGATCGGTACCGAGGGGTCGACGCGGTGCTGGTAGAAGAGATCGATCGTGTCGATGCCAAGGCGCTGGAGCGAGCCTTCGCAGGCGCGCCGCGCGTTGTCGGGGCTGCCGTCCACGCCGACGATCTGCTTGCCGTCGAAGCGGAAGCCGAACTTGGTCGCGATGACAAGACCGTCGCGCTTGCCCTTGATGGCTTCGCCGAGCAGTTCTTCATTGGTGAACGGGCCATAGATTTGCGCGGTGTCGAAGAAGGTGACGCCCATGTCGATCGCGCGGTGGATCGTCCGCGTCGCCTCGTCCATGTCGGCGGCTTCGCCATAGAGGATATTGCCGCCCTTGATCATCGGCATACAGCCGACGCCGATCGCCGAGACTTCGAGGCCGTGGCCGAGCTTGCGATATTTCATGCTGCTTCTCCTTCTGCTTCGTCGCGAACGCCGTCGGCGGCATATTTGGTCGCGGCGACGTCGGCGATAACATTGCCCAATGTCCGGAATATGTCGGGAAAGGTCTCGACCGCGACGAGCAGCCCCAGCGGCGCGACGGGCACCCCCATCGATACGGCAATCGGCGCGATCGATGTGACATAGCTGATCGATCCGGGCAGGCTGACCGAACTCAGCGCCGCGGCCATCGCGACGGCAAGGCCGACCGCCATCGTCCACGGCGACAGCGTCAGGCCGAACAGCCAGGCAATATAGACGACCACCGCCAGGTTCATCGCCGGGCTGGTAAAGCGGAAGAGCGCCACCGCGAGCGGCAGGACGATATCGGCCTTTTTGGGATCGACGCCCAGATCCTCGGTCGCGCGGAGCATCGCGGGCAGGCTGGCGAGCGAGCTTTGCGTTGACAGCGCGACGGCGAGCGTGGGCACCATCGCCCGGACGAAACGCGCCGGCGCGACGCCGACGACCAGCCAGGCGAGCGCGAGGCCGAGGAGAATACAGCAGACGCCAACGCCGGAGACGATCAGCACATAGTGGAGAAGACCGCCGAACGCCGCGAGCCCGGCCTTGATTGCCAGCGCATAGCCGAGTGCGAACACCCCGATCGGGGCGAGCGCAAGCACCCAGCCGATGACGACGAGCATCGTGTCGCCCAATGCCTTGAACAGGCCCGACAGGCTGGCGCGCGCGTCGGGGGCGATGCGCGTCATCGCGAAGGCGAAGATGGTGGTGAAGACGATCAGCGGCAGGACAGTCGTCTCCGCCGCCGCGGCGATCGGGTTGGCGGGGATCAGGCCGAGGATGAAATCCGAAAAGGTCGGCGAGGGCGGCGCTTCGGTCGCGCCGCCGAGCCCGCCGCGCAGCGCCGCCGCGGCGCCCTGCGACAGCGGAAACAGGCGGAGCAACAGCGGCGTGACGAGCAGCGACATCAGGCCGGTGAGAAAAATCGATACCATGAAGATGCCGACCGACCGCGCCGCGAGCGTTCCCGCGCGCGCGGCGTCTGCGGTCGCAGTGATGCCGGTGATCAGCAGCGCGACGATTAGCGGGATGATCGGCATCGTCAGCGCCTTCAGCCACAACAGGCCGACGGTTTCGACATAGGGAAGCGACGCCGTGCCCGCTGTCGGGGCGGCCATGTCGAGCAGGATGCCGAGCAGCATGCCTGCAATCAGCGATGACAGGATGATCCATGCCGATTTCAAGTTCAAAACCTCCGGCCTGCTTGCCAAGCAAATATGGGTGACTTAGTGCCGTCCGGACTGCCGGGGTGGGCGAGCGTGAACCCCGAGGATTAGGAAGCGGAGACGGCATGCGCAAGTTTTTCGGAACCGACGGGATCCGGGGCCTGACCAACAAGGTGCCGATGACCGCCGAAGTGGCGATGCGCGTCGGCATGGCGGCGGGCGCGCATTTCCTGCGCGGCGGGCACAAACATCGCGTCGTGATCGGCAAGGATACGCGCTTGTCGGGCTATATGCTCGAAAATGCGCTGGTCGCGGGGTTCACCAGCGTCGGCATGGACGTGGTGCAGGTCGGCCCGATGCCGACGCCTGCAGTGGCGATGCTGACGCAGTCGATGCGCGCCGATCTGGGCGTGATGATCTCTGCCAGCCACAATCCCTTCCACGACAATGGCATCAAACTGTTCGGGCCCGATGGCTACAAGCTGTCCGATGCCGATGAAATGCAGATCGAGGCATTGCTCGAAGCGGCGCCGGCGCTTGCCGAACCCGCGCATATCGGCCGCGCCAAACGGATCGAGGACGCGCGCGGGCGCTATATTCACGCGGTAAAGCAGAGCCTGCCCGGCTCGGTGCGCCTCGACGGGCTGAAGCTGGTGCTCGATTGCGCCAATGGTGCCGCCTACAACAGCGCGCCGACCGTATTCTGGGAACTGGGCGCCGACGTGATCGCGATCGGCGTCGAACCCAACGGCACCAACATCAACGACCGCTGCGGATCGACCGCGCCGGCGCTGCTTCAGGAAACGGTGGTGGCGAGCGGCGCCGACATCGGGGTCGCGCTCGACGGCGACGCCGACCGGTTGATCGTCGTCGACGAAAAGGGCAACATCGTCGACGGCGACCAGATCATGGCGCTGATCGGGGCGAGCTGGGCGCGGCAGGGACGGCTCAAAGGCGGCGGCGTCGTCGCGACGGTGATGTCGAACCTTGGCCTCGAACGCTTTCTCGAGAGCGAGGGGCTGCGGCTCGAGCGGACCAAGGTCGGCGACCGTTATGTCCTCGAACGGATGAAGGCGGGCGGTTTCAACGTCGGCGGCGAACAATCGGGGCACATGATCCTGTCGGACCATGCGACGACGGGCGACGGGACGCTCGCCGCGCTTCAATTGCTTGCCGAACTCGTCCGCGCCGGACGACCGGCGAGCGAGTTGCTCCACCAATTCGACCCGGTCCCGCAGCTTTTGAAGAATGTGCGCTTCGCCGGCGGCAAACCGCTCGACGCGCCGACGGTGCAGGCGGCGATCGCCGAGGGTGAAACCATGCTCGACGGCCGCGGCCGCCTTGTCATCCGGGCCTCGGGCACCGAACCCGTCATCCGCGTCATGGCCGAAGGCGACGATGCGGGTGAGGTTGAACAGGTGGTCGACATGATCTGCGACGCGGTGCGCGCGGCGGCGGCGAATTGACAACCGAATAGTCTCATCCCGTTCGTGCTGAGCTTGTCGAAGCACCATTCTCTTCTCTATGAACCGAGCAGGAAGAACGGCCCCCCTTCGACAAGAGCAGGGCGAACGGCTTTTAAGGAATTTGTACATGCTTGAAATGCGACCCGATTGCGAACGCTGCGGCCGTGATTTGCCCGCGGACATTCACGGCGCCTTCATCTGCTCGTTCGAATGCACCTTTTGCGCGACCTGCGCCGACAAGCTCGACGAACGCTGCCCCAATTGCGGCGGCGACCTGCTCGACCGTCCGCTGCGCGAAGGCGCTGCGCTGGCGAAATTCCCCGCTTCGACGGAGCGAAAGTTCAAGCGTTGACCGCACGCGTTCTGATTATCGCCGGCTCCGATAGCGGCGGCGGTGCGGGCATTCAGGCGGATATCAAGACCGTCACCATGCTCGGCGGCCACGCGATGACCGCGATCACCGCGATCACCGCGCAGAATACGATGGGCGTGCAGGGCGTCCACGCGATCCCGGCCGAGATGGTGCTGATGCAGATCGACAGCGTCGTCGCCGACATCGGCGTCGACGCGGTGAAGATCGGCATGATCGGCAGCGCGGCAACCGCGGCGGCGGTCGCCGAACGGCTTCGCCGGCCCGACATGGCCGGGGCCGCGGTGGTGTTCGACCCGGTCATGGTCGCCACCAGCGGATCGGTGCTTGCCGACGCCGACACAATCCGCGCGTTCGAGGCGCTGCTGGACCGGGCGGCGGTGGCGACGCCCAATCTCGGCGAACTGGCGGCGCTCGGCGGCGAGGCGGCGGTGCTGGCGCATGGCTGCGCGCTGCTCGCCAAGGGCGGGCATGGCGAAGGCGACACCGTGGTCGACCGGCTGATCGAGGCCGATGCGGGCGAAGTGGCGCGCTGGGAAGCCCCGCGTATCGCGACGATGAACACCCACGGTACCGGCTGCACGCTTGCCAGCGCAATCGCGACCGGGCTGGCGCAGGGTATGCCGCTCGAGCCCGCGGTGGCGCGCGCGCGCGACTTCGTGCGGTTGGCGCTGATGGATGCGCCCGGATTGGGCGAGGGGCATGGTCCGATGGGGCAACAGGGGGTGCGGAACGACGGGCTGTTTACCGGCCCTGCACTCAACCAGATCACCCTGCCGGCGACCGATTATGCGGCTTCGGTGGCCTTCTACAAACAAATGGGGCTGACCCAGATCGTCGATAGCAACGCAAAGGGCTATGCCCGCTTCGAGGCTGCGAACGGCGTCACCCTCTCGATTCATGTCGGCGACGGCGACGCGGGCGGGACGACCACCTATCTGGAAAGCGGCGCGCTCGACGCCTGGGTCGCCTATCTCGCGCGGCGCGGGGCGCGCTTCGACCAGATGCCGCGCGACGAGGAATGGGGCTGGCGCGAGGCGCGGTTGACCGATCCCGCGGGCAATCGTCTGTGCCTCTATCAGGCGGGCGAATATCGGCGTTATCCGCCGTGGCGGATATGATCGTCGTCGGCGTCGACGAGGCGGGGCGCGGACCGCTCGCGGGTCCGGTGGTCGCGGCCGCGGTGATCCTGTGCGACGACGGGATCGACGGTCTCGACGACAGCAAGAAATTGAGCGCGAAGCGCCGTGCCGCGCTGGAGATCGAAATCAAGGCGCGTTGCCGCTGGGGCGTCGGCGAAGCGAGCGTGACCGAGATCGACAGCATCAACATTTTGCAGGCGACTTTCCTTGCGATGACGCGCGCGGTCGAGGCACTGGGGGTCGAGCCCGGCGAGGTGCTGGTCGACGGCAATCGCCTGCCCAGATGGCGCTGGCGCGCGCAGGCGATCGTCGACGGCGATGCGCTGCACCCTTGTATTTCGGCGGCGAGCATCATCGCCAAGGAGCATCGCGACCGCTTCATGGCCGACGCGGCGCGCCGCTTTCCCGGTTTTGGCTGGGAGACGAATATGGGCTATGGCACCGCGCAGCATCTGGCGGCGCTGCGGCAGTTGGGGCCGACGCCGCTCCACCGCGCGAGCTTTGCGCCGGTCGCACAGCTGACGCTGATCTGACGGACGGGAGAGGGCGATGAGCGGATTTACGGCAGAGCATGTATCCGCGCAGACCGGTCGCCGCTTCCTCGTCACCGGCGCCAATGCCGGCATCGGTTTCGAAGTTGCGCGCATCCTGGCGGCGCGCGGGGCGGCGGTGGTGCTTGCCTGCCGCGACGCAGCGCGCGCCGAGGCGGCAATGGCGCGCATCGCGGACGATGTTCCCGGCGCCGACCTGTCCTTCGTGCGGCTCGATCTCGCCGATCTCGATCAGGTTCGCGAGGCGGCGGCCGTGGTACGCGCCGGGCCGCGCATCGATGTCCTCGTCAACAATGCGGGCGTCATGATCCCGCCGCGGTCGCTGACCGCGCAGGGCTTCGAATTGCAGTTCGGGGTCAATCACCTCGGCACCTTTGCCTTTACCGGCTTGATACATGGTCATGTCGACGACCGGATCGTCGTCACCGCCAGCCTGGCGCACAAGAGCGGAACGATCGACTTCAGCGATCTCGATGCCCGGCGCGGCTATCATGGCTGGTCGCGCTATCAGGCGAGCAAGCTCGCCAATCTGTCCTATATGTTCGAGCTCGATCGCCGGCTGGGCGCGGCGAGGCGGGCGACGCAGGCGATCGGTGCGCATCCGGGTGTCGCGCTCACCGAGCTGACACGCCATCTGCCGTGGCCGCTGCGGTCGATGACGCCGCTGGCCACGCCCTTCTTCAACAGCGCGGCGCAGGGCGCCTGGCCGACCTTGCAGGCGGCAACCGGCGCCCATGTGCAGGGCGGCGACTATCTGGGACCGCAGGGGCTGGGCGAGATCAGCGGCGCGTCGGGACCCGCGCGCGCGACCAAGGCGGCGCGCGACCCGAAGCTGGGGCGCGAATTGTGGGAGCGTTCGGTCGACCTCACCGGGGTCGATCCGGGAATTTGAACACGAATGGCGCTTGGTTGGGCGCCAAATCGAAAAAAATCTGCCGCTGAGTCCTGACGGCCACACCACCAGTGGTTGAGTCCCCGAGTCGCGCGAGACTCCATATGTCGTGGCAGACTCCTTTCGTTCTCGGCGCGTTAACCATTTCGAGAGGCGGAATCCCTAGAATCCTGCGCTTGACGGCGGACTCCGCCGGACTCATCAGGGGCTTCTTTCGGACAAGGACAGGGGCGAAACATGGGTGTTATGGAACGGGTCAAGGCGCCGGCCGCAAAACAGCGGACGCCGAAAGCGGCCCCGCTCGATCTGCCACTGGACAGCATCCTGCAAGGCGACTGCATCGCCATGATGCGCAGCCTGCCGGCGGCATCGGTCGACATGATCTTCGCCGACCCGCCCTATAACCTCCAGCTCGGCGGGGATCTGCATCGTCCCGACGGCAGCCAGGTCGACGCCGTCGACGATGATTGGGACAAGTTCGACAGTCTCGCGGCCTATGACCGTTTCACCCATGCGTGGCTCAAGGAAGCGAAGCGCATCCTGAAACCCAATGGCAGCATCTGGGTGATCGGCAGCTATCACAACATCTTCCGCGTCGGCACCGCGCTTCAGGACAATGGCTATTGGATCCTGAACGATATCGTGTGGCGCAAGGCGAACCCGATGCCCAATTTCAAGGGCACGCGCTTCACCAATGCGCACGAGACGCTGATCTGGGCCTCGATGGGCGAAAAGTCGCGCTACACCTTCAATTATCGCGCGATGAAGACGCTCAACGACGAGCTTCAGATGCGCTCCGACTGGCTCATCCCGATCTGCGGCGGTCAGGAACGGCTCAAGAAGGGCGGCACGAAAGTACACCCGACCCAGAAGCCCGAGGCGCTGTTGTATCGCATCCTGCTCGCCTGCTCGAACCCCGGCGACGTGATCCTCGACCCGTTTTTCGGCACCGGAACCACCGGCGCGGTCGCGAAGCGCCTCGGCCGCCGCTTCATCGGCATCGAACGCGAGGACGGCTATATCGAAGCGGCAAAGGAGCGCATCGAAATGGCGCTGCCGCTCGACGAAAGCACGGTGCGGACGATGATGGCGCCTAAGGCCGCAACGCGCGTCGCCTTCGGCACGCTGGTCGAATGCGGCATGATTGCACCGGGAACGACGCTCACCGATACGAAGCGCCGCTGGAAGGCGGTGGTGCGTGTCGACGGCAGTCTGGAATGCGAGGGGCAACCCGCGGGGTCGATCCACAAGGTCGGCGCGGGCGTGCAGGGCACGCCGAGCTGCAACGGCTGGACATTCTGGCACGTCGATACGGGCAAGGAATTGCGCGTGATCGACACGGTGCGGCAGGACTGGTTGCTCGCGAACGAGGCATAAGCCTCGCCGCCCCCGCGAAGGCGGGGGCCGTGGGCTAGATCGCACTGCCGCGCCGCGGAAGGCCGACTACGGTTCCCGCCTCCGCGGGGGCGACGGGAAAGGGATTGCATGTTCGTTCCACTCACCAAGCCGGACTTCGGTACGACATGGGAGGATGCGCGTGTCTACCTCCGCCCGACCTGCTTCGTCGATCGGCCGCATGAACTTGACAAGCATTGCCTGCGGCTTGCCGACGCGATGATCTGGTTTGCGGCCTGGCATGTCAGCCTGCGCGATAATGACATGATCCGCTCGGCGGTGGTGCCGGTGGCCGAACTCGACGACTGGATTGCCGCGATGCCCAGCCGGCTCGCCGATGCAGCGCGCGCGCAGCGGGCCGCGACGGCACGACCGCGCGGCGCGCTGACGCTGGGCGCGCGGACAGTTCGGCTCGGCGAGCCGCAGATCATGGGCATCCTCAACGTCACGCCCGACAGTTTTTCCGACGGTGGCAAGACAATCGACGAGGCGGCGGCGATCGAGGCCGGTTTCGCCATGGCCTCGGCAGGGGCGGCGATCGTCGATGTCGGCGGGGAATCGACCCGGCCCGGCGCGCCGCTGGTCTGGGAAGGCGACGAGGTCAAGCGCGTGGAAAATGTCGTCGCGGCGCTCGCGCGCGGCGGAACCGCGGTGTCGATCGACACGCGCAAGGCGGCGGTCATGGAGGCGGCGCTCGCCGCCGGGGCGACGATCGTCAACGATATTTCGGCGCTGCGCTACGACGACCGCGCGACGGAGGTCGTGGCGCGCGCAGGCTGCGCCGTCGTGCTGATGCACGCGCCGTCGGCAAAGAGCGATCCGCACGAAGGCGGCACCTACGCGCATGTCCTGTTCGACGTTTACGACATGCTCGCCGAGCGTGTCGCGGACTGCATCGCGGCGGGCATCGACCCCGCAAAGATCATCGTCGATCCGGGCATCGGCTTCGGCAAGGGGGTCGCCGACAATCTGGCGCTGATCAATGGCCTTGCGCTCTTCCACACCCTCGGCTGCCCGCTGCTCTTCGGGGCGAGCCGCAAGCGCCTGATCGGGGCACTGGACAACGAAGCCCCTGCAGACCAGCGCCTTGGCGGCACAGTCGCGCTTCATTATCAGGCTGCGACGCAGGGCGCACAGTTGCTGCGGGTGCATGATGTGGCCGAAAACCGGCAGGCGCTGCGGGTGTGGCGCGGGCTGCGGGATGCGGCGCTGACCGCCTGAGTTCCTCCATCGGTCGCGGGAGAGGAAACCCTGCAGCACTGTCATGCGTCCCCTTCTTGAAGGCCCGCTCCGATTGCGGGCTCCGAAGGAGACTTCCATGCAGCTTCCCCATGGCACCCATGTCGCCGTCGCCGACGGCAACCGCTTCGTTCTGTTTCGCAACGATGGCGATGCAGACCTTATCAACCTTGTCGATGCGGCCAGCCCGGAGGTCGACGCCGGAAACCGTGGCGGCGCGAAGCCCGAACCCCGCGACCTTGACGAGCGTGGACACGCCGCGGGCGTCGCGGCGCTTCTTAACAAGCGCATCCTCGACAACGAAATCGAAAAGCTGCTCGTGATTGCCGATCCGCACACGCTCGGCGTGATGCGCGGGCACTATCACCGCGAACTTGCAAAGCGGCTGGTCGGCGAACTCGCCAAGACGCTGACCAATGCCGATACGGCGCAGATCGAGCAGGCGATCGGCGCGGCTTAGGCCGCGGTGTCGATCCCCAGATCGCTGAGCTTGCGATACAGCGTCGAGCGCCCGATCCCGAGCCGGCGGGCGACTTCGCTCATGCGGCCGCGGTAATGGCCGATGGCGAGGCGGATGACATCGGCTTCGATATCCTCGAGCGGACGAAGATTGCCGTCCGGGAGGTAGAGGGTGATGCCGATCGCCTCGCCGTTGATCGCGACATTGGCGTCTCCGCTCACGCTGCCACCGAGCGCAGCTTCGATCGCCTTGAAGTCGGCACTCGTCAGCACGTCGGTCTTGCTTTCGACCGCCGCGCGGAACAGCACGTCCTGCAACTGACGGACATTGCCCGGCCAGGCATAGGCGGCGAGCAGGCGTAGGGCATCGTCGGTGATGCCGATCGGCCCCATGCCGGGCAGGCCGCCGATGCGCGTGAGCAGATGGCGGGCGAGCGGCCCAACATCGCCGCGCCGTTCGGAAAGCGAGGGCAGGGTGAATTGCGCGGTCGACAGCGCGTAGAACAGGTCTTCGCGGAAGTGTCCTGCCTCGATCAGCTTGTCGAGCGGGCTGGCGCTGGTCGCGATGATGCGGACGTCGACGGTCTGGCGGATCGAGCCACCGATCATCTGCACTTCGCCGCTGTTCAGAAATTCGACGAGTTTTGCCTGCGTGTCGAGCGGGATACATTCGACATGGTCGATGATGATGCTGCCGCCGTCGGCCTGCACCAGCCGGCCGACCTGCCGGTCGAAGGCGCCGGGAAAGGCACCGCGTTCGTGGCCGAACAGTCCCGATCCGATAAGCCCCGGCGATACCGCCGAACAATCGACCATCACCAGCGGGCCGCGCGCACGCGGACTGGCGCTGTGGATCGCGCGGGCAAAGACTTCCTTGCCGGTGCCCGGCTTGCCGTTGATCATCACCGGTACGCGGGCGCGCGCGGCCTTGGCGGCGATCGCCAGCGCGCTACGGAAATTGGGCGACGAACCGATGATTTCTTCGAAGGCGAGCGGCGCGCGCAGCTTTTCGGTGAGCGGGCGCAATTCGCCCTGCGGGCCGGTCTGCGAGACGATGCGGTCGAGCGCGCCGAGCAGCCGGTCGGGCGCGATGGGCTTTTGCACGAAATCGCTCGCGCCAGCGCGCATCGCGGCAACCGCGACTTCGACGCCGTTGCGCATGGTGATGACGATAAGCGGCAGCGCCGGGCGCCAGCGGCGCAGTTCGGCGATGAATTCGGGGATCGGCACGCCCGGCGCGCCCTGATCGACGAGCACGGCGTCGAGCGCCATGCCTTCCTGGGTGCCGAGCTTCGCGAGCGCGGTGTCGGTGTCGGCGGCGACGATGCTGCGCCAGCCGCCCCGCGACACCAGCGCCGAAAGGAATCGCTGCTGCGCCGGTTCGCTGTCGACGATCATCACCATTCGCGTGTCGCGCGCGTTCGCCATCGCTTCCCTATTGCCCCTTTTGTCGGCACGCAGGGTGCCGGTGTCCGCGGTAGCCGCCATGTGTAACCGGGATGGGTAAAGGCCGGATTAAGGCCACCAGGCTTTTGCCCGCCGTGCGCCGCGGCGCAAAACGGGCTATTGAGCATCGGGGGGCGCATGGCTAAGACCGGCGCGATATCCGATTCTGGCGGGCGCCCGGCGCAGCGCCGGCGGGCAGGAAACAAGCGGATACAAGGCAAAGGGGAATGGCTATGGCGGAACAGGATATGAAAACGGCGAACCAGACCTATGAAGGCTTTCTGGGCCTTTTGAAGGTCGGCACGATCGCAACCGTGATCGTCGCCGTCGTCGTCGTCCTTCTGATCTCTTCCTAAGCGGCGCCGGTCATGCGCATCGCCGTGCTGAAAGACCTCGCCGCGGGCGAGACCCGTGTCGCTGCGACCCCGGAAACGGTGAAGAAATTCATCGGCCTGGGCGCTGAAGTCGCCGTCGAGAGCGGAGCAGGGGTTACGGCCTCGATCGCCGACGCCGATTACACCGCTGCGGGGGCGAGCCTGGGCAGCCGCGCCGATGTGCTGAAGGGTGCGAACATCATCCTCGGGATTCAGGGCCCCGATCCCAAGAGCCTGTCGGGCTTTGCCGACGGGGCGTGGCTGGCGGCGGGGCTCAACCCGTTCGGCGAGCGCGCCCGCGTTGACGACTATGCCAAGCTTGGCATCGAGGCGCTGGCGATGGAATTCATGCCGCGCATCACGCGCGCGCAGTCGATGGATATCCTGTCCAGCCAGGCAAATCTCGCGGGCTACAAGGCGGTGCTGATGGCGGCAAACGCCTATGGCCGCGCCTTTCCGATGATGATGACCGCCGCCGGCACCGTCAGCGCGGCCAAGGCGTTCATCATGGGCGTCGGCGTCGCCGGGCTCCAGGCGATCGCGACCGCGCGGCGCCTGGGGGCGCAGGTCAGCGCGACCGACGTGCGCTCCGCGACCAAGGAACAGATCCTCAGCCTCGGCGCCAAGCCGATCTTCGTCGAAAGCGTCGCGGGGATCGAGGGCGAAGGTGCGGGCGGCTATGCCACCGAAATGTCGGACGAATATCAGAAGGCGCAGGCCGAGCTGGTGTCGGGACATATCGCCAAGCAGGATATTGTCATCACCACCGCGCTGATCCCGGGGCGCCCCGCGCCGCGGCTGATTTCGGACGCGCAACTCGCGACGATGCGCACGGGCAGCGTGATCGTCGACATGGCGGCCGAAAGCGGCGGCAATGTCGAAGGCTCGGTGGCCGGCGAAACGAAGCAGATCCACGGTGTCACCGTGATCGGCGCAAAGAATATCGCCGCGCTGATGCCCGCCGACACGAGCGCGCTGTTCAGCCGCAACCTGTTCAATTTCCTGTCGGCCTTCTGGGACAAGGAAGCCGGCAAGCCCGTGCTCGACGAGGAAATCGGCAATGCCGTGCGGCTGACGCAGGGCGGCAAGGTCGTGAACGAGCGGCTGCTGGGGTAGGCGTTTCGCTGGACGCGTCCGGCTGACTTTCTTCTGAAACTTTCGCGCGCCAATGGCGTTGCGAATCGGGGTGCGGCGCGATGTGGCACGGGGCCGTTCGGGCCGTTTCAGCAAGGAGATCAGAGGTGACGAAATCCGGCTTGTTCGTGAGTGCCATGGTAGCGGCGTTGGCGCTCGGCGGCTGCAACAAGGCTCCCGAGCCGCCCAAGGCCGATACCGAAAGCGGCGCGATGAACGATGTCGTAACCGCGAGCGCCAATCCGCAGGTCGGCGGTGCCGCGATGGCGCCTGACAAGGCGATCCTCGCCAATGCCGCTGCCTCGCCGATACTGAGCCAGTTGACCGCGGCGGTGAATCAGGCTGGGCTGGCCGATACGCTCTCGGGGCCGGGGCCTTTCACGCTGTTTGCGCCCAATGACGCCGCCTTTGCGCAGGTTCCCGCGGTCACGCGCGACGGCTGGGCGCGTCCGGCGCAGACGGTGGTGCTTGCCGGCGTGCTCAAATATCATGTCGTGCCGGGCAAGCTGACCGCCGCCGATCTCGCCGCGAAGATCGATGCGGGCGGCGGCAAGGCGGTGCTCAAGACGCTCGACGGGCAGGATCTGACCGCGACCAAATCGGGCGAGGCGATCATCCTGACGAGTGCGAGCGGCAACAAGGCCGCGGTAACGCAGGCGGACGTTGGACAGGCGAACGGTATCGTCCATGTCATCGACGCGGTGCTGCTGCCAAAGATGTAAATTGTCCTGACGCGTAATTATATTTCACAAAGCGCCCGCGATTTCCGGCCTGGAGATGCGCGGGCGTGACTTTTTGACAGCTTTGGAGTCGACAGGCCTTCGCTCCCACGGCAAGAGGTGCCGACGCGGAATCAGCAGGGGAGCGCGCCGTGGATTTCATTTCCATCTTTTCGATTTTCGTCCTGGCCTGTTTCGTCGGCTATTTCGTCGTCTGGTCGGTGACGCCGGCGCTGCACACGCCGCTGATGAGCGTGACCAACGCGATTTCGTCGGTCATCATCGTCGGCGCGCTGATCGCCAGCGCGGCGGCGGGCTCGGCAAGCTCGAAATGGCTCGGCCTTGCCGCGGTCGTGATGGCGAGCATCAATATTTTCGGCGGCTTTGCGGTCACCGGGCGCATGCTCGCAATGTACAAGAAAAAAGAGCGTTAAGGCGCTGCGAACCAAGGATTTGACGGGCCATGGACGGATGGCCCGACGGGGGAATTAGCATGCACGAAGTAGCACCGATCAATCCCTGGGTGGCGCTGGCCTATCTCGCCTCGGGCATCCTGTTCATCCTCGCGCTGCGCGGCCTGTCGAGCCCGGCATCGTCACGGCGCGGCAACCGTTTCGGAATGATCGGCATGACGATTGCGGTCGTCACGACGCTGATCACCCATGTGCCGTTCGATAATCTCGCTTCGGCGCCGGGTATTCCGGCCCACGATACGTCTATGATCGACTTCGTCGCACTGGGTGAAATTCTGGCGGCGATCGCGATCGGGGCCATCATCGGCATCGTCATGGCGCGCCGGATCGCGATGACCGCGATGCCGCAGCTTGTCGCGGCCTTTCACAGCCTCGTCGGGCTTGCCGCAGTCGCGGTGGCCGCGGCCGCCTACCTCAATCCCGGCGCCTTTCATATCGCCGACGAAATGGGTCAGATTTTCGCGGTCAGCCGGATCGAAATGGGGCTCGGCATCGCCATCGGCGCGATCACCTTTTCGGGCTCGGTCATCGCCTTTCTGAAGCTCAACGGCAATATGTCGGGCGCCCCGATCATGCTGCCCGCGCGGCACGTCATCAACCTCGGCACGCTCGCCGGGATCATCGGCCTTGTCGCCTATTTCCTGACCGACCAGTCGCCGTGGGTTTTCTGGACGATCACCGCATTGAGCTTCCTGATCGGTTTCCTGCTGATCATCCCGATCGGCGGCGCCGACATGCCGGTCGTCGTGTCGATGCTGAACAGCTATTCGGGCTGGGCCGCGGCGGCGATGGGCTTCACGCTCGGCAACACCGCGATGATCATCACCGGCGCGCTCGTCGGTTCGTCGGGCGCGATCCTTTCGTACATCATGTGCCGCGCGATGAACCGCAGCTTCATCAGCGTCATCGCCGGCGGTTTCGGCGCCGACGATTCGGGCGGCGGTGCGGGTGGTTCGAAGGAACAGCGCCCGTGGAAGCCTGGCAGCGCCGAAGACGCGGCCTTCCTGATGAGCCAGGCGGAAAATGTCATCATCGTTCCCGGCTACGGCATGGCAGTGGCGCAGGCGCAGCACGCGCTGCGCGAAATGTCGGACATGCTCAAGAAAGAGGGCGTGAACGTCAAATATGCGATCCATCCGGTCGCGGGCCGCATGCCCGGCCATATGAACGTGCTGCTCGCCGAAGCGAATGTTCCCTATGACGAAGTGTTCGAGCTTGAGGACATCAATGGCGAATTCGCGCAATGCGACGTCGCCTTCGTGATCGGCGCCAACGACGTGACCAACCCGGCGGCCAAGACCGACAAGTCGTCGCCGATCTATGGCATGCCGGTGCTCGACGTCGAAAAGGCGAAGACCGTGCTGTTCGTGAAGCGGTCGATGGGCGGCGTCGGCTATGCCGGCGTCGATAACGACGTCTTCTACATGGACCAGACGATGATGCTGCTCGGCGACGCCAAGAAGATGGCCGACGACATCGTCAAGGCGCTGAGCGGCAGCGGGCACTAGGGTCGAACGCGGCAAGCCGGCGCGCGACGGTGCCGATCGTCGCGATGCCATAGCCGTCGGGATCGGGCGCGGCCGCGCGAAAGCGGTTCGCGACATCGTCGAGATCGGCGAGCAGGCGGCCCAGATAGATGTGCGCATCCTCCTCGCCGGGGCGCGGATCGAGCGCGATGGCCTTCATCGCGCCGATCGCCTGCAGTTCGTCCAGCCCGACGTTGCGCCCGGTGCGGCTGTCGATCCAATAGCCGTCGCCAAGGTGCCGGGCCGCTTCGGCTTCCTGCTCGGCGAGCTGCGCCAGAAAATAGTGCCGGATCGCGTCCATCGCGCCGGTCTGCCGCGTGCGGCGGGCCGCGTCAAAGAAAAGCAGGTGCGATGCCGCGGCGCGCCCGCCGCCTCCAGCCCTGCGGGGCATTGACCCGAATCGTCATCCCGGCGAAGGCCGGGATATCAACCTCGCGTCGGAAATGGACGGCGAGACCCCGGCCTTCGCCGGGGTGACGATGAAGGGATAGACGTCACCCATGCGCAAAATCGGTTTGATCGGAGGAATGAGCTGGGCATCGACCGAGCTTTATTATCGGCACCTCAACAAGGGGCTGCAAAAGCGGGTCGGCACCGGCTGTTCGGCGCCGATCCTGATGGAAAGCCTGAATTATTGCGATCTGTCGCGGCTCTCGACACCCGAGCAATGGGATCATGCGAAGGAGGTGCTGATCGCATCGGCGCGGCGGCTCGAGGCGGCGGGGGCGACGGCGCTGATGATCGCGGCCAATTCGATGCACAAGGTGGCGGACGACGTCGCCGCGGCGATTTCGATCCCGCTGCTCCATATCGTCGACGAAACGGGCGAAAAGATGCGCGCCGACGGCGTGAAGGCGGCGGCAGTGGTCGGCACCCGCAACGTCATGACCGAACCCTGGTTCCGCCAGCGGCTCGTGCGCCACGGCCTGACGCTCGCCCCCTATGACGCGAGCCGCGCCGAGGAGATCGACCGCATCATCTATGACGAGCTGATGCAGGGCAAGGTGACCGAGGATTCGCGCCGGACGATGCGCACCTTCATCACCGACATCGCCAAGCAGGATATTCAGGCGATTGTTCTGGCCTGCACCGAACTGGTGATGCTTGTCGATCCCGACGCAAACCTGCTGCCGGTGTACGATACGGCGCGCATCCATGTCGCCGCAGGTATCGACTGGATATTGGGCGACGCGCCCTGATCGCGGGGCGCGCGCGCCG
This sequence comes from Sphingopyxis terrae subsp. terrae NBRC 15098, assembly GCF_001610975.1. NCBI lineage: Bacteria > Pseudomonadati > Pseudomonadota > Alphaproteobacteria > Sphingomonadales > Sphingopyxidaceae > Sphingopyxis > Sphingopyxis terrae. Next base: position 3,089,932 of record NZ_CP013342.1, read on the forward strand.
TTACGCGGCGACGCCGTCCGCCACTTTCATCCACTCGGCCAGCGCCGCGCCCGCGCGCTGCGTATAGGCGAGCTTGCGGTCCTTCTTGCGGACATCCTCCGCAACCGGCGGGAACAGCCCGAAATTGACGTTCATCGGCTGATAGGATGCGGCGTCGGCGCCGCCGGTGATATGGCCGAGCAGCGCACCGAGCGCCGTTTCGGGCGGCGGCGGCGGTAGCGAACGACCGCCGAGCTCGGCGATCGCAAAGCGCGCGGCGACAAGGCCGATCGCGGCGCTTTCGACATAGCCTTCGCAGCCGGTAATCTGGCCTGCAAAGCGGATATGCGGCGCCGACTTCAGGCGGAGCTGGCCGTCGAGCAGTTCGGGCGAACGGATGAAGCTGTTGCGGTGAAGACCGCCCAGCCGCGCGAACTCGGCCTTTTCGAGCCCCGGAATGGTGCGGAACAGCTCGACCTGCGCGCCATGCTTCAGCTTGGTCTGAAAGCCGACCATATTCCACAAGGTGCCGAGCGCATTGTCCTGGCGGAGCTGGACGACGGCATAGGGCCAGCGCCCGGTGCGCGGATTGTCCAGCCCGACGCCCTTCATCGGTCCGAAGCGTAGCGTTTCGATGCCGCGTTCGGCCATCACCTCAATGGGCATACAGCCCTCGAAATAGGGCGTGTCCTTTTCCCAGTCCTTGAATTCAGTCTTGTCGCCGTCGATCAGCCCCTGGACGAAGGCATAATATTGATCCTTGTCCATCGGGCAGTTGATATAATCCTTGCCGTCGCCGATCGGCCCGACCTTGTCCCAGCGGCTCGCCATCCAGGCGATGTCCATGTCGATACTGTCGCGGTAAACGATGGGCGCGATCGCGTCGAAAAAGGCAAGCGCGTCCTTCCCCGTTGCGACGCCGATGCTCTCCGCGAGGCTGGCGGCGGTGAGCGGTCCCGTCGCGACGATCGTCAGGCCCTCGGTCGGCAGCGTGTCGATGCGTTCGCGCACGATCGTGACATTGGGATGCTCGGCAAGCGCTTTGGTGACGCCGCCCGAAAAGAGATCGCGGTCGACCGCGAGCGCCGATCCGGCGGGAACTTTTGTGGCATCGGCTTCGCGCATGATGATCGAGCCCAGGCTGCGCATCTCGCGGTGGAGCAGGCCGACGGCGTTGCTGTCGCCGTCATCGCTGCGAAAGCTGTTGGAACACACCATTTCGGCGAGCGTGTCGCCCTGATGCGCCGGGGTCATGTCGCCGCCCCCGCGCATTTCGGACAGGCGCACGCGATAGCCCGCTTCGGCAAGCTGCCATGCCGCCTCCGATCCTGCGAGGCCGCCGCCGATGATATGAATGTCGTGAGCCACTATACGCTATCCGTTGACTTGTACCCGATCCGCCGCGCAGTAGGCGCCTTGTGAGGAAGATGCAAAGGGGTGGGCGATGAGCGATGAACGGGGGTGGGATCGCGCGCGGTGGATTTGGTGGCTCGCGCTGGTCGGCGGTGTCAGCTTTTTTGTCGCGGTTCATCAGCATTGGCACGGCCCCGCGATCTGGGCGTGGAAGACGAGCGGGGTTGCGCTGCTCGCCTTGTGGGCCGCCGCGAATGCGCGCGGCACCGACGGCCGCCTGATCGCGCTGGCGCTCGGTTTCGGGGCGCTCGGCGACTATCTGCTCGACGCCAGGGGGTTGATCGTCGGCGCGCTGGCCTTTGCCGCGGGGCATGTCACGGCGATCATCCTATATTGGCGGAACCGGCGCCCGGCACTGTCGGCCCCGCAGCGCTGGCTCGGCTGGCTGACCGTTCCAGCGGCGCTCGTCATCGCCTGGGGGCTGACGCGCGGTGCGCCCGACGGCGCGGCGGCCGTCGGCTATACCGCGCTCGTCGCCGCGATGGCGGCTTCGGCGTGGACGAGCCGTTTTCCGCGCTATCGCACCGGGATCGGCGCGATGCTGTTCCTCGCGAGCGACCTGTTCATCTTTGCCGGGGAGGGCGGTGCGCTTTCGAAGGACGTCACCCTGTGGCTCGTCTGGCCGCTCTACTTTGCGGGACAGGCGCTGATCGCCTGGGGCGCCGTATGGACGCTGGTCAAGGAATAGACGCGGTCACGAGGGCGGCGCCCCATCGCCGATAAGCAGCGCCTCGATATCCGACACCGGACGGTCGGTCATTTCCTTGACATGCTCACCCACGAGGCGGCGCTGCACTTCCTTGTGCCACAGCGGTCGCAACTCGCCCATCGTGCGCGCGGGCGCGACGATGACGAGATCGTCGAATTCGCCCGCGAGCGCCATCGCGTTGACCTTTTCGCTAAGATCGCGCGCAAAGCGATCTTCCTCCTGCTGGTGGAAATCCGTTTCGTGCATCGTGTCCTGAAACGCCCCAGTAGCCGGAGCGCGGCCCGAGCGGCCCGCGGCGTCGGTCTTGATGTCGCTGTCCTTACGATCCTCGCGTTCGCGATGCGATGCGGTGCGCAGGTCGATCTGATGCTCATCGCCGCGATTGCGCAAAAATAATGCCTTGCGACCGTCTGCGACGAGGACGAGCGTGTCGTGGGGAATAGTCATACCATGGCTCCCTTCTCGGAAAAGCCGACGCATGGGGCTGCGGCGAAGTTTCGCCAATCGGGGATATTCCCTAGGCGCGCGAACGGTGCGCGCCGGGCTCATCGCCGTCCCACGCTGCGATCGTGGTGCGGTGGAGCAGGCGGTCGTGACCGTCATAGCCGCCGGTCGCACGGTGGAGTACCGAGCGATTGTCCCACATCAGCAGCATTCCCGCGTCCCATTTGTGGCTGTAGCGAAATTCCTCGCGCCCCTGCCAGTGCAGCAGTTCGACGATCAGCGGCAGTGCTTCGGCGTCGTCCATATCCTCGATCCCGATGATATAGCCCGCGCAGCCGAACAGGCCCTCGCGGCCCGTTTCGGGGTGCCTGCGGATGATCGGGTGCGCCTGCGTCGCCATCGCCGCTTCGCCGGGGCGGATGTCCATGCTGCGGCCCTTGTCGTTCGCGCCATACATGCCGGAGGGGGCGTAGCCGCCGCGCGCGCTGTGGATCGCGCGGCGCCCCTCGATCCGGGCGCGCAGCGCGTCCGGCATCGCGGCGAGCGCCGCATGCTGGTTCGCGAATTCGGTGTTGCCGCCAATCGGCGGGATGGTGATGCCGTAAAGACAGGTTCCGGCTGGCGGCCTTGCCTGAAAGCTCCAATCGCTGTGCCAGTTTTCGGCGAACAGCGGCGCGGTTTCGTCGGCGCGGCGCTTGACCGCGATGACGTGCCGTCGCCCCGGAACCGGCGCGATGAAGGGATCGTCGCCGAAGCCACCGAAATATTGGGTGAACCGCTCCAGATCGTCGTCACCCAGCGACTGGCCGGGAAAGGCGAGGACATGATGGTCGAGCCACGCCGCGCGGATGTCGGCCACGACGCCGGCCGAAAGCGGCTGCGTCAGGTCGGTGCCGGTGATCGCGGCGCCGCACGCCTGGCCGCTGGGGGTGATCGTGAAAGCCATGGCGCGATGCTGCGCCGTTCGCCCGCCGCCGTCAATCGGTGTGCGAAACCGGTGCGCCATCGATCAGCGCGACGGCGCGGATCCAGCCGGCGCTCGCGCGCTCGATCTTCACCGGGAAACAGGAAAGCGTCCAGCCGGTCGGGGGCAGGGCGGCAAGGCCCGTCAGCTTCTCGATCTGGTAATAGGGCCGGATCCGCCCTGCCTTATGGCCTTCCCAGATGATCGACGGATCGCGCGTTTCGGCCCACCGTTTCGCGGTGTGGCTGAACGGTGCGTCCCAACTCCACGCGTCGGTGCCGACGACCTTCACGCCGCGCTCGGTGAGATACAGCGTCGCCTCGGCACCCATGCCGCAGCCCTGATCGGTGAAATTGTCGGTGCCATAGATCGCGCCCGACTGGACGAGCACGATGTCGAACGGCTGAAGGGTGTGGCCGATCCGCGCCAACTCGGCCTCCACTTCGGCCGCGCTGACGACATGACCGGCGGGACGATCCGAAAAGTCGAGTTTGACGCCGGGCCGGAAAAAGAGGTCGAGCGGCGCCTCGTCGATGCTGGGCGCAGGCGTGGCGCCCGCATCGGTCGTCGAATGGAAATGCCACGGCGCGTCCATATGCGTGCCGTTGTGCGTGCTCAAAGTCAGGCTTTCGACCGCCCAGCCTTCGCCATCGGGAAGGTCCTCCTTCGCGAGTCCCGGAAAGAACATCGCAATCTGCTCCCACGTCGTCTCGTGGGTCATGTAGCTGATTTGCGGGCGCATCACCGGCGGGTCGGAGACGACGTCGTTGGTGATCGGGATCGAAAGGTCGATGAACTGCATGGCCCGCAATCTGCCACCAATAGGCCGCGGCGCCAAGCGAAGGCTTGCGCGCCGTCGGGCGCCCGCTAGAAACGGGGGCAAGCCCGAACCGGGGCAGGGGAGAGTATATGACCGACGCAGCCGCCGTCGCCGATCATGGTGCGGTCTATGAGCCGACCGCGAAGGATATTCGCATGGTCATCGCCGCATCATCGGCGGGCACCATCTTCGAATGGTATGATTTCTTCATCTACGGCACGCTCGCGGCGATCATCGGCAAGGCCTTTTTTCCCAGCGACAACGCCACGCTGGAGGTGCTGCTGGTGTGGGCCGGCTTTGCCGTCGGCTTCGGCTTCCGGCCGCTCGGTGCGGTGCTGTTCGGCTTTCTTGGCGACCGGCTGGGGCGCAAATACACCTTCCTCGTCACCGTCACCCTGATGGGGATCGCCACCGCCGGGGTCGGCATGATCCCCTCGGCCGCAACGATCGGCATCGCGGCGCCGATCATCGTCATTCTGCTGCGCATATTGCAGGGATTGGCGCTCGGCGGGGAATATGGCGGCGCGGCGGTCTATGTCGCCGAACATTCGCCGCCCGAACGGCGCGGTTTCTATACCAGCTTCATCCAGGCGAGCGTCGTCGGGGGTTTCGTGCTCAGCCTGATCGTCGTGCTATCGTGCAAGGCGGCGATGCCCGCCGATGTCTGGGAAAGCTGGGGCTGGCGCGTGCCATTCCTGCTGTCGCTGCTGCTGCTCGCGATTTCGCTGTGGATGCGGCTCAAACTCTCCGAAAGCCCGGTGTTCCAGGCGATGAAGGAAGAGGGGGAGATCGCCAAGAATCCGCTGAAGGAAAGCTTCACCTATCCCGGCAACCCCAAGCGCATCTTCGTTGCGCTGTTCGGGATTGCGGCGGGGCTGACCGTCATCTGGTACACTGCGATGTTCTCCGGCCTCGCTTTCCTGAAAGGCCCGATGAAGGTCGACGATACCGCGGCCGAGGTCATCGTTGGCTTAGCCGCCGCGCTCGGTATGGGATTTTTCATCTGGGCGGGCAAATTGTCGGACCGGATCGGGCGCAAGAAGCCGATCGTCTGGGGCTATGCGGTGACGCTGTTCGTGCTTTTCCCGCTCTTCTGGATGATGGGCTCAGTTGCCAATCCTGCGCTCAAGGAGGCGGCGGCAATGGCGCCAGTCGCCGTGACCGGCAGCCAATGTTCCTACAATCCCTTCGAACAGAAGCAGCAGACGACGGCTTGCGGCCGCACGATTGCCGAACTCACCAAGCTGGGCGTGCCCTATAAGGTGCAGCCGTCGGGAAGCGGCTTCGACAGCGTGAAAATCCATATCGGCGGCCGCGAGGTCGCCAGCGAAGATCCGGCGCTGCTGCGGCCAGCGCTCGAGGCGATGGGCTATGGCTTCGACAAGCAGGTACCGGGGGTCGGCAGCCTCGCGGTGATCCTGCTCGCGCTGCTCGGCCTCAGCGCGCTGTCGGGCTTTACCTATGGCCCCGTCGCCGCCCTGCTCGCCGAGATGTTCCCGCCGCACGTGCGCTATTCCTCGCTGTCGATCCCCTATCATATCGGCACCGGCTATTTCGGGGGCTTCCTCCCGTTCATCGCCAGCCTGATCGCCGCGGTGACGGGCAATGCCTATGCGGGCCTGTGGTACACATGGGGCGTCGTGCTCGTCGCTTTCCTGGTCGCCGCCTTCATGCTCAAGGAGCCCGTGCCCGGCGAATGGGACAAGCGCGCCGCCGACGCCTGAACGGCCATTGGCGGCGGGTTCGTTCCCGGCTAGGGCGAAGCGATGATCGACATTGCTTCGCCGCTCCGACTCCGTCTCGATTCCGCCGCGCTCGTCCATAACTGGCGCTGGCTGGCCGAACGCAGCGGCCCGGCGGCGTGCGGCGCGGCGGTGAAGGCCGATGGCTATGGCCTCGGCGCCGGCGCCATCGTGCGCCATCTTGCGGCGGCGGGATGCCGGCATTTCTTCGTCGCGACCTGGGCCGAAGCGGCGGCGCTGATGCCCTTGCCTGCGGGCGTGTCGCTATCGGTGCTGCACGGCGTTGGCGCGACCGACATGGTCGCCGCGCGCACGCTGCCCGCGCGTCCTGTGCTGGCGAGCGTCGAACAGGTGATGCGCTGGCGCGCGGCAGGCGAAGGCCGTCCGTGCGACGTGATGATCGACACCGGGATGAACCGGCTCGGCCTGCGTGTCGAAGAGGCGCTGGGCGGGGCGCTCGACGGGCTCGGCATCGTCAATCTGCTCAGCCATCTCGCTTCGGCGGACGAGGGCAGCGCGCAAAATGCGCGGCAGCTTGCGGCCTTCCGCGCGGTGCGCAGCCAGATTCCGGCGCAGCGTTATAGCCTTGCGAACAGCGCCGGCATTTGCCTCGGCCTCGACTATGCCTTCGACCTGACGCGTCCCGGTCTTGCGCTCTATGGCGGCTTACCGCGCGGCGAAGCGGCCGGGCACATCCGGCAGGTCGCCTATCCCGAAGCGCGCGTGCTGCAGGTGCGGACTGTCCCGGTGGGCGAAACGGTGGGCTATGGCGCCACCTGGACCGCCCCGCGGCCCACGCGGGTGGCGGTGGCGAACCTCGGCTATGCCGACGGCTATTTGCGCTGTCACGCCGGAACCGGCGGCGCGACATGGGAGGGTAGCGCCCTGCCACTGATCGGCCGCGTCTCGATGGATCTCACCGCCTTCGACGCAAGCGCCGCCGAAGGCATAGGCGAGGGCGACTGGCTGGCGCTGGACTATGACCTGCCGGCAACCGCCGCCGCGAGCGGACTGTCGCAATATGAACTGCTGACGGGGCTGGGCGCGCGGTTTGCGCCAGCTTAGGGGCATCCGTCAACGCTCGGAAGCATGCCCGGTGCTTATCTAAAAAAGGCTCCCCGGTGTAGCCGGGGAGCCTCATTGTTTACGGAGAAGGCGATCAGAACTTTACCGTCGCGCCTGCCCGCACATAGCGTCCGAGAAGCCCGCGGAAGTAGGTAATCGTACCGCCGCTCGCTGGATAAGGGTACGGCGGCTGCTTGTCGAACACGTTATCGACGTTCACCTGAAATTCGAAACGCTCATCCACATTGAAGTTGACGCCCATATTTACGAAGATCACGCTCGGAATGTTGTTGAGGCCATCCGGATAATAATCATCCGGTACCTGCGTATCGATCTTCGCCTTGCCGATGTATGACAGCTGTGTGAACAGGTTGAACGCCGGCTCCGAATAATTGATGGTCAGAACACCTTTGTGCTTCGAATAGCCGATGCTGCCGTCCGTACGCGACTTGGCCGAATTGGCGTCGGCGCGGGTACTCAACTCGTCAAGATATTGATACGACAGGTTGATCCCGATTTGACCGTCCGACGAGATCGCAGGGACTGGGAGGCGATAATCGATAGCTGCCAGATAGCCTTTGTAGCGAAGCTGCGCGGAATTGAAGTAGCCCGTCTCGATAAAGGTTATCTGGCCGTCGTTCTGCGATCCATCGCCAACGAACGGATTACGAGTGACGCGGTCGCAGAACTCATTGCTCGGAAAATCGGCCGAATCGTAGCAATTTGCAACGACTTGGTCACCCGACAACTCGCTGATCACGTCCTTGAGCTTGATATCGACATAGTCAACGCTTGCACGAAAACGCGGGATGAAGGAGGGTTCGAGAACGACGCCGACAGTCCAGCTGTTCGCTTTCTCGTTGTTGAGCGACGGATTGCCGGCAATCGCTTGCTTGAACGATCGGCTGCTCGACAACGAGCTGAAGTCGCCCGGCAGGCCTAGCGCAGCGCAATTTGCTGCGCGGGTCGCCGGATCCGGGCCGTTGTTCACATTGGCTTCGTCGCACGGATCATCAGCAAAACCGAAGAAATCACTCGACGGATTAAAGGCCTCGGTGATTGCGGGCGCGCGGATCGACCGCGTGAAGTTGCCGCGGATCGTGAAATCCTCGATCGGCTTTACGCGACCGCCAAGCGTCCACGTGAAATCACCGCCCGCGATCGAGTGATCGACCCAGCGGCCTGCCGCTTGAACTTCAAGCAGGTTAATAAAAGTTCCGGTCGAAGGGCTGATCAACTCGGCACGGATTTCACCGGAAACTTCGTCGGTATTGAATTTACCGATAACGGGCTGGATCGGAACCGAACGGCCGTAGCTTGCATAGGTGCCATCGCTCTGAAGCTCGCCACGGAAATAGGCTCCTGGATCGAAATTCTGTGACTCCTCGCGATGTTCATAGCCAACGGCGATTGAGAAATCGCCCCCCGGCAACCTGAACAGCGGACCCGAAAGAGAGGCGCTGAACACCTTCTGCTTGTTCAGCGAAACCGGTCGCGCGATCGCCGACACATAGTCCAGCGCTTCCTGAGAAATACGTCCCGTGCCGAACAGATTCAACGGAGCGCAGGTGCTGCTGACCGTTTGGATAGTCGCATTGGTATAGCCCGGACGGCAGACGATGTTGCCGCTACCATCAAGGACGGCATCGACAGCGTTTTCGAAATTCTGCTGCACGAGCTCTCGTGAATAGCCGGAGGTCTTCGACCGGCCGTAATTGCCAACAACTTCCCAGTTCCAAGTGCCTGCAAGCGCGTCGAACGATCCGTCGAAGCCAGCGACGAAGCGCATGACTTCGACCTCGCCGGTGGAGTTGCCGGTGGCTAAATCAGTATTTGCACGGCCGAGATAGAAATAATTCTGCGTCACACCCAGGAAATTTTGATCAGAGAACGGGTTGTTATCGATCGAGTTCTGGATTGCCGCGCGGGCTGCATCCGAAAGGAACGGGTTGTTGATGCTAACGATGATGTTGCCGTCGGGGGTGCCCGCCGCATCGAACAGTGCCGAGTTGTAGACGGGTTGATCGCGCAGGTTGCGACCCTTGCTATTCGAATACCACGCCTCACCGAAAAAGCGGACCGAATCGGACAACTGATACTTCGTCGTAGCGATACCGCTATAACGACGCGTTTCTGACAAGAGGTTCGAGGTGGGAACGAGGCTGAAGCCGTTGCCGCCCGCAAAGTCGATGCCAAACGAGCCCGGGCGACCGGCGTATGTACCGAAGTTGATCGGGATCAAGTTCCCGTTTTCGTCGAAGCGAAGCTGGTCGCCTGCACCGTTCGAAACAGCACCGTTAAAACCGGCGGGCAGGCCGAACAACGGACCCTGATAATCGGGGAAATTGAAATCAAGGCCATAGTCAGCAAGACCGACAATGGGCGTACCCGATTCCGAAATGGATGGAAGTCGACGATCGGCGTAAAGCTGCTGTGAGAAGCCCCGGCTGGGATCGCTGGCGTTGCGGAAGAAAAGGCCACTTGCAAAAAGCGGGCGGTCAACGCCGGTCAGGCCTTCACCCTTGTTGTATTCCCCCGAAAGCGTGATGTTGCCGCGACCATCGGCAAAATTATATCCGGCAAGTGCGCGGAAGCGATAGTTGGCCGCGTCGCCACGCGTGGTCAAACCGTATTGGCCGTCGATTTCGAGGCCTTGGTAATCTTGCTTTAGGATAACGTTGATCGTGCCAGAGATGGCATCCGAACCATAAATTGGCGCGCCTCCGACGGCGATCGTTTCAACCCGCTCGATCAATTTGGTCGGGATTACGTTAAGGTCGACTTGGCTACCGGCGCCGGTCGGACCGAAAATGGAAGCGGTGTTCGAACCGACGAAACGACGACCATTGACGAGCGTCAGGGTGCGTTGCGATCCGAGCCCCAGGAAGTTTACAAAGCTTTGGCCTTGGCCGAATCCGGACTGGCCGCCGACAGGCGATGAGCCTGGAACACCGAAGGAGGGTTGTTCGTTGAGCGCTTGGCCCAGCGTTTCGAATCCGCGAGCCTCGATATCCGCAGACGAAACGACAACCGACGGTTCTACGGTGTCGAAATTAGCGCGCGCAATGCGCGAACCAGTAACGATGATCGCGCCGCCGTCATTGGCTGGCGTCGACGCCTCATCCTTGTCGCAGACTCCGTTATCGTCGGTGTCAGCGCAATTGGTGGACGTTTCCTGTGCGAAAGTGGGCTGGCTTGCAGAAATGGCCACTGCAAAGGCAGCGACACCCATAAGCAGGTGCGACTTATTCATAGATAACTCCCCGGTTGCCCGTTCACAAAATTTCGATGAACGGCTTGCGATCAAGAAAGACGGAAAGAGCAGCATGCACAAGCCCTTGAAGGCAATTTTCTTACACCCTCGGCGGGGAACATCATTAGTTGTGTCTTTTCAGCAACAGGCGCGCACGCATACACGATCCCGTTGACACTAATTTGCTTATCCGCGAACGAAATTTATCCCGCGCTTGCGGGAGCAAATTGGCGAATGATGACGAAAAATACGTAACTTTTGAAACTAAGTTGCCAATGGCAATCACGCGATGGATATAGGCGTAGTCGCACAATGCTGCGTTCTGTATCGATTTTTCAGCTATTAGAAACGGTGATGCGGCACCCTGACCTCGCCGCGTGTGACCGAATCATCCCCACCGACTGCACTTATGTTGCGGCGCGTCATGGATTGATGCTAATGCCGGACTTTGTCACATCGGTGCCGCGGCAAGCGATCGCGCGCCGCGCCGGAAGAGGAGCCGCCGCAGCATGGCCAAGTCCAAAACGACCGCCGAGGGCGACGTCGTTACGATCAAGAAATATGCGAACCGGCGGCTCTATGACACCGAACGCAGCTGTTACATCACGCTCGACGATCTGGGCGCCATGGTGCGCGAGGGGCGCGAATTTCGGGTCGTCGATGCCAAAAGCGGCGACGATATCACGCATAATGTGCTCACCCAGATCATCATGGACACCGAAACGCGCGGCGAAACGCTGCTGCCGGTCAATTTCCTGCGCCACCTGATCGGCATGTACGGCGACAGGATGCAGTCGATGGTGCCCCAATATCTGGAAGCGTCGATGACCGCGTTCCGCAAGAACCAGCAGGATGTGCGTGCCGCGTTCGAGGGCGCGCTGGGATCGAGCCCGCTCGCCGAGCTGACGCGCCGCAACATGGAAATGTTCCAGCAGGCGGCGGGCGCCTTCATCCCGGGTGTCGGCGGCGGCAAGGCTAGGGATACCGAAATTGCCGCGCTCAAGGCCGAAATCGCCGACCTCAAGGCCGAGCTCGCCAAAAAGAAGTGACACATCGGGGCCTCTCCCGCCCCCAGCATAGAAAACAGGACAGATGATCAAGCATGCGCTCAGCGTAACCCGTCAGGCCGACTTCGCGGCCTGGTATCAGGATGTCATTGCCGAAGCCGACCTTGCCGAGGAATCGGGCGTACGCGGCTGCATGGTCATCAGGCCGTGGGGCTATGGCATCTGGGAACGGATCCAGACGGTAATGGACGCCGCGATCAAGTATGCGGGGGTTCAGAACTGCTATTTCCCGCTTTTCATTCCCTTGAGCTTCTTTGAGAAGGAAGCCGACCATGTCGATGGTTTCGCGAAGGAAATGGCGGTCGTCACGCATCACCGCCTGATCGGTGACGGCAAGGGCAAACTAGTCCCCGACCCCGAGGCGAAACTCGAGGAGCCGCTGATCGTTCGCCCGACCTCGGAAACCGTGATCGGCGCCGCGATGAGTCGCTGGGTGCAGAGCTGGCGCGATCTGCCGCTCAAGGTCAATCAGTGGGCAAATGTCGTGCGCTGGGAAATGCGCACGCGCATGTTCCTGCGCACCAGCGAATTTCTGTGGCAGGAAGGCCATACCGCGCACGCCGACGAAGGCGATGCGATAGCCGAGACGCTGCGCGCGCTCGAAATGTACCGCAGTTTTGCTGAGGACGTCCTCGCCATGCCGGTGATCGCCGGTGAAAAGCCCGAAAACGAGCGTTTTCCGGGCGCCGTCGCGACCTATTCGATCGAGGCGATGATGCAGGACGGCAAGGCGCTGCAGGCCGGCACCTCGCACTATCTCGGCACCGGCTTCGCCGAGGCGGCAAATATCCGCTACCAGGACACGGACGGCGGTCACAGCCTTTGCCACACGACGAGCTGGGGCGTGTCGACGCGCATGATCGGCGGCGTCGTCATGACGCATGGCGACGATGATGGCCTCCGCTGTCCGCCGCGCATCGCGCCGCACCAGATCGTCATCGTGCCGATGCTGCGCGACAATGAAGAGGATGCCGCGATCCTTGATTATTGCCGCGACCTCGAGATGAGGCTGAAGGCGCTCGACGCGTTCCGCGAACCGGTGCGCGTGCTGCTCGACACCGGCGCGTACAAGGCGCAGACCAAGCGCTGGGGATGGGTCAAGAAGGGCGCGCCGATCATCGTCGAGGTCGGCCCGCGCGACGTCGCGGGCGGCAATGTCGCGGTCATCCGCCGCGACCGATTGTATCAGGAGAGCGGCAAGCTCGACACCGCTTTCGTCGCGAAAGAAGCCTTTGTCGCCGAAGCCGCGGCCATGCTTCAGGCGATCCAGCAGGGGCTTTATGCCGACGCGAAGGCGCGCCTCGACGCCAATATCCGCCGGGATGTCACCGACCTTGCGACGCATTTCGGCGGCGACGACAAATTCGTCGGCTGGGCCGAAGTGCAATGGTCGCGCCCGACCGGTGCCGCGCTCGAAGGGATCGTTGAGCAGTTGAAAGCGTTGAAGCTGACGATGCGTAACACCCCCCTCGACGCCGCGCCCGCCGACGGCGCCTGCTTCTTCACCGGCGAGCCCGCGGTCGAACGCGTGCTCATCGGGCGGACCTATTAATTGGCAAAGGCGCCGAAGCGGCCGCAGCCGGCGGGTCTGCCCTCGCGCGAGCAGATATTGCGTTTCATCGAGGACAGCCCCGGTGCGGTGGGCAAGCGCGAGATTGCTAAGCATTTCGCGCTGCGCGGTGCCGACAAGATCGCACTGAAGGCGCTGCTCAAGGACATGACCGACGAAGGCGTCGTCGACATGGCGCCGGGGCGGGCATTCCACAAGCATGGCGGCCTCCCCAAAGTCACCGTGCTCCGCGTCGCCGCGGTCGAGGGCGATACGGTCTGGGCGGTGCCCGATCGCTGGGAAGGCGGCGGCCCGGCGCCGCGCCTTCGCGTGATGGAAAAGGGCCGCAAGAGTGCGCTCGGGGTGGGCGACCGTATCCTTGCCCGCACCGAGGAACGCGGCAGCGGCCATGTCGCGCAGCCCATGAAAAAGCTCCAGTCCGGCGGTGAAAGCGTGATCGGTGTGCTCGTTGCCGACACCGGCCCCGGCGGCAAGCCGATGACCTGGCTGCGCCCCGCCGACAAGCGCGCGCGCTTCGACTTCGCAGTGGCGGACATGGGAGATGCGGCAATCGGCGACCTGGTCCGGGCAGAACTGTCGGGACGCGGTCCCGGGACCAAGGCCCGCGTGATCGACCGCATCGGCGACCCTTTCGCCCCGCGCTCGCTCAGCATGATCGCGATTGCGAAGCACGATATCCCGCATGTGTTCGGCGACGAGACGCTCGCCGAGGCCGAGCGCGCCGCGACGCTGCCACTGACGCCCGAAGGGCGCGAGGATCTGCGCGATCTGCCGATCGTCGCGATCGACCCCGCCGATGCGCGCGACCATGACGACGCGGTGTGGGCGATCCCAGACGAAGATCCCGGCAACAAGGGCGGGTGGAAGGCGATCGTCGCGATCGCCGACGTCAGCTATTATGTCCGCCCCGACGGTGCTCTCGACCGCGAGGCGCGGCGCCGCGGCAACAGCGTCTATTTCCCCGATCGCGTCGTTCCGATGCTGCCCGAAACACTGTCGGCGGGCGTCTGCTCGCTGAAAGCGGGGCAGGACCGCGCGGCGATGGCGTGCCACCTGACCGTCGACAAGCATGGCAAGGTGACGTCATGGCGTTTCACCCGCGCGCTGGTGCGGCTGCGCGCCAACATCGCCTATGAACGCGCGCAGGCGGCCTATGATGCCGACGCGCCCGACGAAGGCTGGGACGCCGACGTGCTGCCGGCGCTCCGCCACCTCTGGGGCTGCTGGACCTTGCTCGCCAAGGCGCGCGCGGCGCGCTCGCCGCTCGACCTCGATCTGCCCGAACGGCAGGTGATTCTCGACGCGCAGGGCAATATCGCCGAAATCCGCGTGCGCGAACGGCTCGACGCCCACCGGTTGATCGAGGATTACATGATCGCGGCCAATGTCGCGGCGGCGAAGGCGCTCGAGGCGAAGAAGTCTCCGGTGATGTATCGCATCCACGAACCGCCGAGCCGCGAAAAGCTCGTCAGCCTGAAGGAATATCTCGAAAGCTTCGAACAAAGCTTCGCGCTGGGACAGGTCATCACGCCGGCGGTGTTCAACCGCCTGATCGACGGCTTTTCGGGCGACGACCGATTGCCCGAGATCATGGAGGCGATCCTGCGCAGCCAGACGCAGGCCTATTATGGCCCCGCCAATGCGGGCCATTTCGGCCTCGCGCTTGGCAGCTACGCGCATTTCACCTCACCGATCCGCCGTTATGCCGATCTGCTCGTCCACCGGGCGCTGGTCGACAGCTATCGTCTCGAAGTGCCCGGCAAGCTCAAGGGCCTGCCCGAGCGCAGCGGGCTCGGCGAGGCCGACCAAAAGGGCTTTTCGCGCATCGGCGAGGCGATCAGCGGGCTCGAACGCCGCGCGATGGAGGCCGAGCGCGAGACCGTCGACCGCTATGTCGCCGCTTATCTCGCCGGCAAGGTCGGCGAAATCGTCCCGGCGCGGATCACGGGGGTGCAGCCGTTCGGCTTCTTCGCGACCGTCGATGGCCTCGGCGGCGACGGGCTGGTGCCGGTCTCCATGCTCGGCAGCGAGCGGTTTTTCTACGACGAAGCCGCGCGGACGCTCGACAGCGAGCATGGCCGGGTCAGCTACAGCGTCGGCCAGCGGCTCGAGCTCAGGCTGATGGAGGCGAACCCGGTCAGCGGCGCGCTGCGTTTCGAGTTGCCCGACACGCCCGAAGGCGGCTTCCGCAATCGACCGCCGCGCCGTGACGGCGTGAAGAAGGCGGGCAAGCATATGGTCGGTAAACGCGGACGGCCGGGCAATATCCGCCATCAAGGCAAGCGCCGGTAATCGTCCCTCGTCACTGCGAGGAGCGCGGCGACGAAGCAATCTCCAGCCTGAAACCTTCCGCAACGCGGAAAGCCGGAGATTGCCTCCTTGCTTTCGGCTCCTTGCGCCGACGAAGCTTATGGCACCGTTGCCAGCCGCTGCAGCAACGCCGCGCTCTCGGCATCGGCAGGAAAAAAGGCCTCGATCGCGAGTTCGGACAGGGTGATGTCGACGGGCGTCCCAAAGATCGTCACGGTCGAGACGAAGCCGATCCGCCCGGCGGCAGTGTCGACGATCAGCGGGACCGCGATGCTGCTCGCGGGCGGGGCGGGCTGATCGCCCGGCCGCGCGGGATAGCCGGCGATTTCGTCGCGCAGCGCGGCGAGCCCGGAATCGGCGCTCGCCTCGATCTGCTGATCCAGCCGGTGCAGGATATGCGCGCGCCATTCGGCATGGTTGACGATCTGCGGCGCCAGCCCTTCCGGATGGAGCGCGATGCGCAGCACGTTGACCGGCGGCTCGAGCAGGGCAGGGGACACGGCCGCGGTCAGGATCGCAATGGCATCGTTTGCGGCGACCATGTTCCAGTGCCGGTCGACTGCAAGCGCTGGATAGGGCGCGTGCCCTTTCGACACATGGTCGACGATGGCCTTCATCCCGGCCATTTCGGGGCTGTCGAGCGGGCGCTCGCGATAGTCGGGGGCGTATCCGGCGGCGAGCAGCATCGCGTTGCGCGCTCGGTGCGGTACCTCCAGGCAATCGGCGATGCGCTGGATCATCGCGGCGCTCGGCTTCGAGCGTCCGGTTTCGATGATACTCAGGTGGCGGGTCGAAATCTCGCTGTCGAGGGCGAGGTCCATCTGACTCATCCGGCGCCGCGCGCGCCATTCGCGAAGCTGCTCGCCGAGCGGCACCATCTGCATCGCCTGTCTCCTTTTGCCTCTGGGTAGCGATGGCGGCGCGCGATTTCCATTACCTGCCGCGTAATCGACGCGATGACGTCGCGGCGCCATTCAAGACGGGTTCGAAAGGAGAATCCGTCATGTCCTATTTCAATCTCAAGAACAGCCTCGTCATCGATGCGATTACCTGCAGCATCCTGTTCCTGGCGTGCGTGTTCGCGACCGCGCCGGTCGCGGCGCTGCTCGGTCTGCCGACCGGGCTTGTCGCGGCCGCAGGCTGGATCGGGTTGCCGTCGGCGGCGCTGATGCTGTTCGTTGCCGGGCAGAAGAACCCGAGCCGCACGCTCGCCAATCTGATCGCCATCGGCAATCTCGGCTGGGTCGCGGCGAGTTTTGCGGTGCTGGCGATGTTCGCGGGCCAGATGAGCTGGACCGGTATCGCAATCCTGATCGTGCAGGCGATTGTCGTTCTCGAACTCGCGCTGTTCGAAGGGAAGGGCGCAGCAGCGCTCCCGCGCGCTGCGGCGGCCTAACTAAGCGCGTCGAGCCGGGCGAGGTCGATTGCGCCCGGAACCAGCATCACCGGGCATGGCAGCGTTCCCGCGTCGTGCCCGGTGAAATGCGCCACCAGCGGTCCCGGCGCTCCGCTCGCGGCGGTGGCAAGGACGAGCGCCGCTATCTCGTCGTTCGCGCCGATCACGTCGCGCACGATCTCGGCGGGCTTGCCCGATTTGACCATGATCTGCGGCGTCACATTCGCTTCCTGCGCGATCGCATCGGCGGCGGCGGCGACCAGTTCCTCGGCATGCTCGCGCGCTTCGGCCTCGATCGTCGCCTGGACACCGCCGAAAGCTACGAAATCCTGCGGCGGCACGATCGCCAGCACCATCACGCCGCCGCCCGTGCGCGCCGCGCGCCGCGCCGCAAAGCGTAGCGCCAGCGTCGCCTCCGGACTGTCGTCGATAACCACCAGATAGGTGCGCATGCCCCGGCCCCCGCTATGCCTTTTGCGGGCGGACAGTGCGTCACATTCGTATGAAAGGCAAGTTCCGCCCGATAGACCTTGACCCGCGATGCGCTTATGACGAGGACGAATCCGTAGCGGCAGGCCTGCGCCTGCGAGACTGACAGGGACAAAAGCGACGATGCCGATTGAACTGAAGATGCCCGCCCTTTCGCCGACGATGGAGGAAGGGACCCTCGCCAAATGGCTGGTGAAGGAGGGGGACAGCGTCCAGTCAGGTGACCTTTTGGCCGAAATCGAAACCGACAAGGCGACGATGGAATTCGAAGCGGTCGATGAAGGCACGATCGCACAAATCCTGATCCCCGAAGGCACCGACAATGTGAAGGTCGGCACCGTGATCGCCGTTATCGCCGGCGAGGACGAGGATGCGGGCAGCACCAAGGTTGCGCCTACGCCTGCACCTGCACCGGCGCCTGCCGCCAAGGCCGACCCCGCGCCTGCTCCCGCGGCTGCACCCGCTCCGGCGCCGACCGCCGCCCCGGCCCCTGCCGCGCAGGGCGAGCGGATCAAGGCGAGCCCGCTCGCCAAGCGCATCGCCGCCGACAAGGGCATCGATCTCACCGCGCTGACCGGCAGCGGACCCGGCGGCCGCATCGTCAAGGCCGACCTCGAAGGCGCTGCTGCGTCGACCGCCGCCCCGGCAAGCGCGGCCGCGCCCAGCCCCGCGCCCGCCGCTGCGCCCGCCCCCGCGCAGCCGTTCGAAACCGACATTCCGCACAGCGCGGAAAAGCTCAGCAATATGCGCAAGACGATCGCGCGCCGCCTGACCCAGTCGAAGCAGGAGGTGCCGCACATCTATCTGACGGTCGATGTCCAGCTCGACAAATTGCTCAAGCTGCGCGGCGAACTCAACGCGGCACTCGAGCCGCAGGGCGTCAAGCTCAGCGTCAACGACCTGCTGATCAAGGCGCTGGCAAAGGCGCTGATCCAGGTGCCGAAATGCAATGTCAGCTTCGCCGGCGATCAGCTCATCAGCTACGAACGCGCCGACATTTCGGTCGCGGTCAGCGTGCCGGCTGGCCTGATCACCCCGATTATCGTCGGCGCCGACGACAAGTCGGTCAGCAAGATTTCGACCGAGATGAAGGAACTTGCGGGCCGCGCCAAGGAAGGCAAGCTCCAGCCGCACGAATATCAGGGCGGCACCGCCAGCCTGTCGAACATGGGCATGTTCGGCATCAAGCAGTTCGAGGCGGTCATCAACCCGCCGCAGGGCATGATCATGGCGATCGGCGCGGGCGAGAAGCGGCCTTATGTGGTCGACGACGCGCTCGCCATCGCGACCGTGATGTCGGCCACGGGCAGCTTCGACCACCGCGCCATCGACGGCGCAGACGGCGCGCAGTTGATGCAGGCGTTCAAGCAGATCGTCGAAAACCCGCTCGGACTGGTGGCGTAACATGGCTGAAAATTACGACCTCATCGTCCTCGGCTCCGGCCCCGGTGGTTATGTCGCGGCGATCCGCGCGGCGCAGCTTGGGTTGAAGACCGCGATCGTCGAGCGCGAGAATCTGGGCGGCATCTGCCTCAACTGGGGCTGCATCCCGACCAAGGCGCTGCTGCGCTCGGCCGAGATCTTTCACTATATGAGCCACGCCAAGGATTATGGCCTCGCCGCCGCGAGCATCAGCGCCGATCTCGATGCGGTGGTCAAGCGGTCGCGCGGCGTCGCGAAGCAGCTCAATCAGGGCGTCACGCACCTGATGAAGAAGAACAAGATCGCGGTCCATATGGGCGACGGCCAGCTCGCCGGTGCGGGCAAGGTCGAGGTGAAGGGCGACAAGGGCAGCGAGACGCTGACCGCCAAGCATATCATCGTCGCGACCGGCGCCCGCGCGCGCGACCTGCCTTTCGCGCCCGCCGACGGCAAGCGCATCTGGACCTATCGCCATGCGATGACCCCGGCCGAAATGCCCAAGAAGCTGCTCGTCATCGGATCGGGCGCGATCGGGATCGAATTCGCGAGCTTCTACAACGATATGGGCGCCGAGGTGACGGTCGTCGAAATGCTCGACCGCATCGTCCCTGTCGAGGATGCCGACGTGTCGAGCTTCCTCGAAAAATCGCTCAAGAAACAGGGAATGACGATCCTGACCGGCGCCGGTGTCGAGGAGTTGAAAGCAACCGCGAGCGGCGTTTCGGCGAAGATCAAGACGAAGGACGGCAAGGTTCAGGCGGGCGACTACAGCCATGCGATCGTCGCCATCGGCATCGTTCCCAACACCGAAAATATCGGCCTCGAAGCGCTCGGCGTCAAAACGACGAAGGGGCATATCGACACCGATCCCTATTGCCGCACCAATGTGAAGGGCCTGTGGGCGATCGGCGATGTCACCGCGCCGCCGTGGCTCGCGCACAAGGCCAGCCACGAAGGCGTGATCGCGGCCGAGGCGATTGCGAAGGAACTGGGCAACAAGGACGCGCACCCGCATCCGATGGATGCGAAGAACATCCCCGGCTGCACCTATTGCCACCCGCAGATCGCGAGCGTCGGGCTGACCGAGGCGAAGGCCAGGGAAGCGGGCTATGACGTCAAGGTCGGCAATTTCCCCTTCATCGGCAACGGCAAGGCGATCGCGCTTGGCGAGGTCGAAGGGTTCGTGAAGACCGTGTTCGACGCCAAGACCGGCGAACTGCTCGGCGCGCATATGGTCGGCGCCGAAGTGACCGAGATGATCCAGGGCTATACCGTCGGCAAGACCGCCGAACTGGTCGAACAGGATTTCATGCACACCGTCTATCCGCACCCGACGATCAGCGAGACGATGCACGAAGCGGTGCTCGGCGCCTATGGGCGGGCGCTGCATATCTGATCGCGCTTGAACCCGTCGATCCTTCACTATTCGCGCGGCGGCAATAGCGGGAAGGCCTTGCTCTTCCTTGCCTTTGCGGTCGTGGCTTTCGTTGTGGCCGGGTTGATGTACGACGACGCCCACGCCCCGCCGCCGCCGCCAGTGCCTCTCGCCGGCGGCTTGTGGCCCGCGCCGGCGCCACGGCGCGATCCGCTGGCACCGTTGCATATGATCGTGCTGATCGGGGCCGGATGCGGCTGCCTCTTCTATGCGGCGTTGCGGCCAGGATCGAGAACGGGCGCCTCTATTCCGATCTGCTGCACGATGCGGGTATCGGGTCGCTCGATGCGCGCGACATCACGCAGCTTCTCGTCGACCGCGCCGATCGCCTTCCGGGCGACCTCTCCGTATCGGTTGGATTGGGGGCGCGTTTCCGGCACGGACTCTATCTCGCCTATCGCACCGATCAGGGACCGGGCGTGCTGCGGTTGATGGACAATGATGTCGACGGCGGCACCGAACAATTGCGCCGCTTCGCCACCTATCTTGAGGCATGGCGAAAGCCCGCCGACGATCGGGCGAGGCAAGCCTGATCGTGGCGCAACCACCGGCGCGTTTGCGGAACAGGGCGGTCATGGTCGTGATGCTTGCTGTCGCGGTGCTGGCGCTCGGCCTGTTGACTCGCGCCGATCATGTCACGGCCCTTGACGCCGCGATCGCGCGGCATCTTACCTGGCCCGATGGCGCCGGTCCCCCGCCGCTGATTGCCTTCATGCAGGCGATAAGCTGGATCGGCGGCGGTACGCCGCGCTGGGTGCTGGTCGGCCTGATCGCGGCGGCGGTGCGCTATTGGGGCGGGCGGCGTCCGGCGCTGGCGATCGTGGCTGCGGTGTTGTTCGCCAACATCGCATCGAGCCTGCTCAAGGCCGCCTTCGATCGCCCGCGCCCCGACCTGATCGCGCATCTCGATCATGTCAGCAGCGCCTCCTACCCCAGCGGCCACGCCACCAGCGCGGCGGCGCTCTACCTGACGCTGGCACTGCTCGTGCCGCCGCGATGGCGGCGACAAGCATGGACCCTCGCGGTGCTGATGATCGGCCTCACCGGCCTCTCGCGCATCATGCTCGGCGTGCATTGGCCGAGCGATATCGTCGGCGGCACGCTGCTCGGCGCGGCTTTCGCGCTGGCGGCCGCGTGGTGGGCGCGTTCGGAGCCCGCCGGGCCGGCATGACCGCTCGACAGCGCCGTCCAAGCGGCTAGGTTGGAATGATGGCACAAGGCACGCACGACTTCGTCCCCGATCCGCGCAACGACGCGATCCTCATCAACGTCAACGGCGCGCTCGTTCCGCGCGCCGAAGCCAGCGTGTCGGTGTTCGACAGCGGCTTCATGCTTGGCGACGGAGTGTGGGAGGGGATCCGCGTTCACCGCGGCCGCATGGCGTTTCTCGACCAGCATCTCGATCGGTTGTGGGAGGGCGCAAAGGCGATCGCGATGGACATCGGGATTTCGCGCGAAGCGCTCGAACGGCGGCTCTACGACACGATCGATGCCAACCGGATGGACGCGTGCCATATCCGCCTGATGGTGACGCGGGGGATCCGCTCGACCCCCTATCAGGATCCGCGCGTGATCGTTTCGCCCGCGACGATCGTCATCATTGCCGAACATAAGGACCCACTGCCCGCGACGGTCGAAAAGGGGCTGTCGCTCTTTACCGTCCATGTCCGCCGCGGCGATCCCGCGGTGCAGGACCCGAAGCTCAATTCGCATTCCAAGCTCAACTGCATCACCGCCTGCATCCAGGCGGCGCAGGCCGGCGCCGACGAGGGGCTGATGCTCGATCCGCACGGCTTCGTCGCGACCTGCAATTCGACCCATTTCTTCATCGTCCGCAAGGGCGAGGTGTGGACGTCGACCGGCGATTATTGCCTGGGCGGGATCACGCGCGGCAACGTCATCCGCATCTGCCGCGACAACGAAATAGCGGTCCATGAACGGAATTTTTCGCTGACCGATGTCTATGGCGCCGACGAGGCGTTCGTGACCGGCACCTTTGCGGGCGTCGTTCCCGCGCACACGATCGACGGGCGCAAGCTGACCGATGGGCGCGGGCCGATGGTCGAACGCCTGCAGGGCCTCTATCGCGCGCTGATCGAGGCCGATATCGCGGCGCGGGGACGACCGTGACCGATTGCGTCCGCATCGCCATGTGGTCGGGGCCGCGAAACCTGTCGACCGCGATGATGCGCAGTTTCGGCAGCCGAGCCGACAGCTTCGTCACCGACGAACCCTTTTACGGCGCCTATCTGCGGCAAACCGGCGACCCGCAGCCGATGATGGAGCAGGTCATGGCGTCGATGGACTGCGACTGGTACAGCGTGGCGCGCACCCTGACGGGGCCGAATCCCGCCGCCACGCCGATCTGGTATCAGAAGCATATGGCGCACCATATGGTCGGCCCGATCGCGCATCACGATCTGCCCGGGCTTCGCCACGCCTTCCTGATCCGCGACCCGGCGCGCGTCGTCGCGAGCTATGCGGCCAAGCGCGTGATGGTCCGCCCCGACCATCTCGGCACTGCGCGCCAAGTCGAGTTTTTCGACCGCGAGGCCGACCGGCTCGGCCATGCGCCGCCGGTGATCGACAGCGCCGACATATTGCGCGACCCGCCGGCGATGCTGCAGAAATTGTGCGCAGCGCTCGGCATCAGATGGGACCCCGCCATGTTGCAGTGGCAACCCGGAATCCACGCCACCGACGGCATATGGGCGTCGCACTGGTATGATGCGGTTGCGGCCAGCACGGGCTTCGGTGCGCCCGACAAGGCTGCAGTGCCGCTATCGCCCGAGGCGCAGGCCGTCGCGGATGCGTGCCGCACCGACTATGCCTATCTTGCGCACCATAAAATCGCCGCCTGACACAAATTTCGCTGTCCTACAGGGGCGCCTTTTGCCATCAAGTCTGCGGGCAGCAACAGAGGGTGGACGCGCGATGCAATCCAGTGTGAAGTTCGGCAGTTTTCTGCGAGGAATCGCGATCGGTGCGGCGGCGATTTTTGCCGTTGGGACAGCATCGGCGCAGGACGTGGCGGCGCCGCAGAAGACGGTGATCACCGCGGCACGCTATCTCGACGTGCTGACCGGCAAGACCGTCGAGCATCCCGCTATCTTCGTCGGGCCAGACGGGCGCATCACTGGCATCGCCGATGCGCGCACCGTGCGCTGGGGCTCCGACGTCCGGCAGATCGACCTCGGCGACCGCACGCTGTTGCCGGGCTTCATCGACATGCACGTCCACCTGACGTCGCTCGCCGAAGTCGGCGGCTATCAGGGGCTGCGCTACACCGACAGCTTCTGGACCGTCGTCGGCGTCGCCAATGCGAAGAAGGTACTCGACGCGGGCTTTACCACCGTGCGCAATGTCGGGTCGGCCGATTTTGAGGATGTCGGGCTGAAGCAGGCGATCGAGGGCGGTTTCATTCAGGGACCGCGCATCATTCCGGCGGGGTGGGCGATCGGCGCGACCGGCGGCCATTGCGACAGCGGCGGGCTGCCGCCGTCTATGGACCGCAAGGAGGCGTCGGTGATCGACAGCCCCGAAGAGGCGCGCGCGAAGGTACGCTGGCTGCACAAATATGGCGCGCGCGTCATCAAGATCTGCGCGACCGGCGGCGTCTTTTCGCTCGGCGACAGCGTCGGCGCGCAGCAACTGACCTTCGACGAGATGAAGGCGATTGCCGACGAGGCGCATATGCTGGGGCTGAAGGTCGCGGCGCACGCGCATGGCGACGACGGGATCAAGACGGCGATCCTTGCCGGCATCGATACGATCGAACATGCCAGCCTTGCGAGCGATGCGGCGATCAAGCTCGCCATCGAACACAAGACCTGGTTCGACATGGATATCTATAACGACGATTATATCCTCGCGACCGGGACCGCCAACGGCACCGAACAGGAAAGCCTCGACAAGGAAAAGGCGATCGGCCTTGCCCAGCGCCAGACCTTCCAGCGCGCTGTGAAGGCGGGGGTGCGGATGCTGTTCGGCACCGACGCCGGCGTCTATCCGCACGGCGATAATGGCAAGCAGTTCGCAAAGATGGTCGAGTGGGGGATGACCCCGCTCCAGGCGATCCGCGCCGCGACGGTCAGCGGCGCCGAAGCGCTCGACATGACGAACGACCTCGGCGCGATCGCGGTCGGTCGCTACGCCGACATCATCGCGGTCGATGGCGACCCGCTCACCGATGTGACTCGGCTTGAGCATGTGGCCGCGGTCGTGAAGGGCGGCGTGCTGGTGAAGGGCGAATAATCCGCCCTTGGGGAAAGGGACTATACGACCAGCTTGTCGATCAGGGCTTCGCGCATCGCGGGGGTGAAATTCAGCACCGCCTCGGCATAGCTCGGAATATCGCCATGATCGCGGCGCACCGTCGCCAGCGCGGCGTCGAGATAGGCGGGATTGACCGACATCAGCGCGCGCACCGCCTCGTCCTTGATCTCGGCGCCATAGCGGGCACGGATGTGTGCGGCACCCTGCGCGATGCGTTCCTCGATCTTACCCGCCGTGTTGGTAAGCAGATAGTCGTGCATCAGGTCATCCTCGTGCACACCGACGAGCCGGTGGACGATCGCGACTGCAAAGCCGGTGCGGTCCTTGCCGGCGACGCAGTGCACCAGGCTGGGCGCGTCATATTCGGCGAGCGCCGCCAGATAGAGGCGCAGCGTCGCGACGAGCGCCGAGCGATAGGGCATGCCGGCATAGGTGTCGATCATTCGCGCCCGTGCCGTCTCGACATCGATCGCGCCGCCCGCCGCCTGAAGATGCGGTGCCAGGCCGGCGGTGACGCCGCCCGCAAACAGGACGCGCGCCGAAAAATTGTCGGAGCGGCGACAGGGATGCATTTCGCGCTCGTCGTCGCCGCGCAGGTCGATCACGGTTTCGAGGCCCAGCGCATCGACTGCGCCCAGATCCTCGTCGGTCGCCTGTTCATGGTGCGCCGAACGCCAGAGCAGGCCCTGCCGCAGCCGCCCGCCATCCTCGACCGCATAGCCGCCATAGTCACGGAAATTATGGATGCCCGAAAGCGGCAGGACGCGGTCGGCGATCATGGCTATTCTCCGGTAAAGACGGGTGCGCGCTTTTCGACGAAGGCGTTGATCGCCTCGCGGTTGTCGGCTGTTTCGTGGACGATCGCCTGATAGGCGGCGCTGAGTTCGAGGATGTCGCTCATCCGGCTGTGTTGCGCCTCGCGGAGCAGCCGCTTGGTGAGCCGCAGCGCGCGCGGCGGGTTGCACACGATGCGCTCGGCGATCGCCACCGCACGGTCGAGCAGTTCGGCATCGGGGACGACTTCGGTGACAAGCCCATAGTCCTTCGCCGTCTGCGCGTCGAAGCGGTCGCCGGTCAGGAAGAGTTCGGCCGCGCGCGGATAGCCGAGGACGCGCTGAAGCAGCCAGGCGCCGCCGTCGCCGGGAACGATGCCGACCTTGATGAAGCTGCAGGCGAACTTGGCGCTCTCCGCCGCGATACGGATGTCGCAAGTGCAGGCAAGGTCACAGCCGAGGCCGACAGCATGGCCGTTGACCGCAGCGATCATCGGGATTTCGCAATCCATCAGCGCGCGGATCACCGCCTGCACGCCGCGGCGATAATTGGCGCGGGTCGAATCAGGCTGATCGAGCACGCCGATCCCCTTGCGATCCTGCATCGACTTGAGATTGCCGCCCGCGCTGAACGCCTTGCCGCTGCCCGTAAGGATGATCGCGCTGACGCTGCGATCCTCGCCCAGCGCGCGGAGCGTGTCGACGATATCGTCGCAGTCGGCATGGGTGCCGATGGCGTTCATGCTCTCGGGCTTGATCATCGTCAGGATGGCGATCTTTCCCCGCCGCTCGACACTCAGAAATTCGCCCATCATCACGTCTCCTGTACCGCGCACAGGCTACGCCCCGCGGTCTGTTCTGGCAAGTTGCAGATGGCGTCGCCGGGCGCGGATCGGCGCCCGGTCGCCGCATCGGTTCAGCGGACCGCGCCTCCGCTGCGCAGCGCGGCGATCCGCTCGGCATCATAGCCGAGTGCGGCAAGCACCGCGTCGCCGTCGGCGCCCACCGCCGGGGCGGGACGCGGCGTGTCGGCCTTCGTCGCCGAATAGCGCGGGGCAGGGGCGGGCTGGGTGGCGCCGCCGACCGAGAGGAAGGTTTCGCGCTCGACATTGTGCGGATGCTGCGGCGCCTCTGCGAGCGAGAGGACGGGAGCAAAGCACACGTCGGTCATTTCCATCAGCGCGCACCATTCGTCGCGCGTCTTGGTCGCGAACAGCGCTGTCAGCTTGTCCTTGAGCGGTTCCCACTGCGACGGGTCCATCTGCGCATCGAAGGCGGGATCGGCGTCGAGCCCGGTCTTTTCGCGCAGCAAGGCATAGAATTGCGGCTCGATCGAGCCGATCGAGATGAACTTGCCGTCGGCGCACGCATAGGTGTCGTAGAAATGGGCGCCGGTATCGAGCATGTTGACCCCCGGCTCGTCGCGCAGCCGGCCCATGGCATAGAAGCCCCAACTCATCCCCGCCAGCAGCGCCGACCCGTCGGTCATCGCGCAGTCGATGACCTGACCTTCGCCGCTCTTCGCGGCGTGGAGCAGCGCGCTTGCCATGCCGAAGGCCAGCATCATGCCGCCGCCGCCGAAATCGCCGACGTAGTTGACCGGCGGCACCGGCTTTTCCCCCGCGCGCCCAACGGTGTGGAGGACGCCCGACAGTGCGATATAGTTGATGTCGTGTCCCGCCGCCTGCGAATAGGGGCCATATTGGCCCCAGCCGGTCATGCGTCCGTAGACGAGCCTGGGATTGTCGGCGAGCAGCACATCGGGGCCGAGCCCCAGCCGCTCCATGACGCCGGGACGATAGCCTTCGATGATGCCGTCGGCGCTCTTGCACAGATCGCGCGCGATCGCGACCGCCTCGGGATTTTTCATGTCGAGCGCGATCGAGGTGCGGTTGCGCGACAGCGGATCGCGCGGGTCCATGAAACCGCCGGGACGATCGATGCGGATCACCTCCGCACCATGGTCGGCGAGCATCATCCCGCAATAGGGGCCGGGACCGATCCCCGCAAATTCGATGATCCTGATGCCCTTGAGGGGTCCGGCCATGTCGTGTCTCCCATGCCTGCATCGTCATTGCGAGGATCCCGGACTTGATCCGGGGGACGCTGCAATCCAGGGGGGCGTAAACTCCCTGGGTTGCTTCCCCCAGCTTTCGCTGGGGGATCGCATTGACGATGATTGTCTTAGATGCGTTCGATGATGATGGCCGGTGCCATGCCGCCCGCGGCGCACATGGTGACGAGGCCATAGCGACCGCCCGAGCGTTCGAGTTCGTCGAGGGCGGTGCCGATCAGGATCGAACCGGTCGCGCCGATCGGGTGGCCGAGCGCCATCGCGCCGCCGTTGATGTTCACCTTTTCGCGATCGAGGTCGAGGTCGCGGATGAACTTTTCGGCGACCACCGAAAAGGCTTCGTTGATTTCCCAGACGTCGATGTCGTCCTTGGTCAGCCCGGCCTTTTCCAGAACCTTCTTGGCCGCCGGAACGGGGGCGTTGAGCATCAGCGTGGGATCGTCGCCAATATTGGCATAGGCGACGACGCGGGCGCGGGGCTTCAGGCCATGCTTGTCGGCATAGTCCTTGGACGTCAGCAAGATCGCGGCGGCGCCGTCGACCACGCCCGACGAGTTGCCGGCATGATGGAAATGCTGGATTTCAAGGTCGGGATAGCGGCGGTTGATCTGCTTGCGGAAGGTGAAGCCGCCGCCCATGTCAAAATCGGCGAGCGCGGCAAAGCTGGGCTTGAGCGACGCAAGGCCCTCCGCGGTGGTTTCGGGGCGCGGGAACTCTTCATGGTCCAGCGCAACGCTGCCGTCCGGGTTCAGGACGGGCACGACCGACTTGTTGAAGCGGCCTTCCTTGATCGCCCTGTCGGCGCGCTGTTGGCTGACGAGCGCGAGCGCATCGAGCGCTTCGCGGCTGATGCCTTCGATCGTCGCGATCGCGTCGCCGCAGATGCCCTGGTGCGACTGCGGGTGGATGTCGTCGAGCGCTTCGTGGCCCGATCCCATCAGGCGCGGCGGCAGTCCCGCGTTCGCCTGCTCGGCGGCAAAGGCGGTGGTGTAGCTCATCATTTCGGTGCCGCCGGCGATGACGCAGTCTTCCATTCCGCTCATCACGCTCGCCGCGGCGAAATTGACCGAGCTGATGCCGCCGCCGCAGAAGCGGTCGAGCGTCGTTCCGCTGGCCTTGGTGTCGTATCCCGCCGACAGCGCCGCCATGCGGCCAAGGTCGCCGCCCTGCTTGCCGTTCTGCGACGAGGTCGACCAGACGATATCGTCGACCGTTGCGGTGTCGAGATGATTGCGGTCGCGGATCGCGGCGAGGACGGTCGCGGCGAGATGCTGTGGGTGAAGATGCGACAGCGCGCCCTTGCCGGGCTTGCCGATCCCGCGCGGGGTGCGGACGGCGTCGATGATATAGGCTTCGGCCATGATGATGTTCCTTCCTTGAAAGTCTTGACGCGGGGCCATGCGGCCATCCCGAGGTTTACCGGGGCGCCATGCGGATGGCGCCGTCGAGGCGGACGGCCTGGCCGTTGAAATAGGTGTTGCGGATCATTTCCATCGCCAGGCTGGCATATTCCTCGGCCTTGCCGAGCCGCTTGGGGAAGGGGACCGACGCTTCGAGGCTTTCCTTGACCTTGGGGTTCATATTGCCGAGCAACGGCGTACCGAACACGCCGGGCATGATCGAATTGACCCGGATGCCGAGGTCCATCAGATCGCGCGCCATCGGCAGGACGAGGCCGTTTACCCCGGCCTTGGCCGACCCGTAGATGACCTGACCGATCTGCGCGTCCTGCGCCGCGACCGAGGCGGTGAAGATGATTGCGCCACGTTCGCCGTCTTCCAGTTCGGGCAATGTCGCCATGCCTTCGGCCGCGATCGATCCGATCCGGTAGCTGGCGGTCAATATGCCCGCGACGCCATATTCATAATCGGCGGTCGGGGTCCGGCGAAATTTGCCCGTTTCCTTGTCATAGGCGAGCGTCTTGCCGCGGCGCGACGTCATCGCGCAGTGGACCGCGATGCGTTCCTGACCATGAGCGGCGCGCGCCTTGGCAAAGCCGTCGAGAACCGACTGTTCGTCGGTGATATCGACATGGACGAACAGGCAGCCGATCGAATGCGCCACCTCTTCGCCCAGCGCGTCGTTGATATCGAAGATCGCGACCTTCACGCCTGCGGCGGCAAGCGCTTCGGCGGTTGCGCGGCCAAGACCGGACGCGCCGCCCGTGACGACGGCCGCGGTCGAGGAATCGAGTTTCATGGGGAGGCTCCTCAGGCTGGAATCTGGTTGAAGGGGACGCCCTTGTCGGGGCGATGGTCTTGCGGCAGGCCGAGGATGCGCTCGGCGATGGTGTTGAGCAGCGTTTCGTCCGATCCGCCGGCGATGCGGCCGGTCGGCGCGTTGATCCAGCTCGATGCCCAATCGTCCTTGGGCGAGGCATGCTCGTCGAAGTGGAAGCCGCCGACGCCCTGCAGGTCGATCGCGAGTTCGGACAGCTTCTGGCGCGAGCGAACCGCAACCAGCTTGTTGAGCGAGCCTTCGGGCCCCGGCGTCATACCCGCCTGCATCATCAATCGTGCGCGGACATTGATCGAATCGAGTCCCGAACGCATCGCATAGTTGCGGGCGATCTGCTGCCGGATGCGGCCATCCTCGATCGCCGGTCGGCCATTGATCATCAGGTCTTTCGCCAGATCGACGAACAGGTCGAGGTGCGGGCCGAATCCGGCGCTGTCGGTCGCGACATAGCGTTCGATCATCAGGGTCGCGAGCGCGACCGAGAAGCCGCCGCCGACCGGAGACATGCGGTGGTCGTCGCTGATCTTCACATCATCGAAGAAGACTTCGTTGACGTGACTGTCGCCGCCGGCGAGTTTGATCGGGCGCACGGTGACGCCGGGCGCCTTCATGTCGACCCAGAAATAGGTAAGGCCCTTGTGCTTGGCGACGGTCGGGTCGGTGCGCACGACGATGACGCCATAGTCGCTATATTGCGCCCAGCTCGTCCAGACTTTCTGGCCGTTAATCTTCCATCCGTTGCCATCGGTTTCGGCGCGCGTGCGCAGGCCGGCAAGATCGGTGCCGCCCGATGGTTCGGAGAAGAGCTGGCACCAGATTTCTTCGCCCTGCAGCGCCTTGAGCACGCGCTCCTTCACGAAATCGCGGTCAGAGCCGAACTGCATCAGCACCGGCACCGGCATGCCGAGCGAGATGCCGAAATAGACGTTCGGGAAGCCGTGCTTCATCTCCTCGGCTTCGAAGGTGATCTTCTCGATATGGCCAAGGCCCTGTCCGCCGAGGTCGGTAGGCCAGTTGATGCCCGCGAAGCCCGCATCGAATTTCGCCTTTTGATAGCGGCGTCCGAGCGCGAGATCCTCTTCGACGCTCAGGCCCTTGCGGGCCGCCTTGCCGAACGTGGGCGCGACGGATTCGCACCAGGCTGCGGCCTTCGCGCGATAGGCTTCGAGATCGCTCATGCTGCTTCTCCTGCCAGGCGGTCGACCAATATATCTTCCCAGAACAGGCTGCTTCCCTGTTCAAGCGCCAGCGTGCGGGCGCGGCGCATATGAAGGTGCAGGCCGATTTCCCAGGTCACGCCGATGCCGCCGTGGATCTGCACGCAATCGCGCGCCGCGGTGTCATAGGCTTCGGTCGCCGAAAGCCGCGCCGCGGCGGCCGCCGTCACGAAGTCGCTCTGCCCCTCGCGCGAGGCCGCGTGGATGCAATTGGCGCGCGCGAGTTCGACGAGGCCGTAGAGTTCGGCGATGCGGTGCTTGATCGACTGGAAGGCGCCGATCGGTTGCCCGAACGCCTTGCGCGTCACGGCATAGTCGCGCGCGATTTCCATCAGCGCCTCGGCTCCGCCCGTCTGTTCGTGCGCGGTGATGACGGCCTGCAATGCCAGAATGTGCAGCGCCGCCGCGCGCGCGGCGCTTCCGCTGACGAGCGTCTCGGCGGGCGTATCGGCAAAATGCAGGTCGGCGAGGCAGCGGCTGTTGTCGAAGCTGTCGATCGCCGTCTTTTCGACCTTGGCAAGATCGACCAACGCGAGGACCGGCATACCCGGGCCATTGGCGAAGACAATGGCGACGTCGGCATGTAATGCGCCCGAAACGCCGTCCTTCACCCCATCGAGGCGATCATTGGTCAGCGTGACTTTGGGATGGGCGGGCAGGGCGTCAGGCCCCGATGCAATCGCGACCGCCCCGATGACGTCACCGCTTGCCAGTCCAGGTAGCCAGCGCTGTTTCTGATCATCGCTGCCGTTTAGCTCGATCGCTTTTGCCGCACCGAAATTCGAGGTCAGAAAGGGTGCGCCGCTGAGCGTGCGACCCGCCTGGTGCGCAATCAGCCCGAGTTCGACGAGGCCCAGCGCCAGGCCGCCATAGGCTTCCGGCAAGGCCAGCGCGGTCCAGCCTTGTTCTTTCGCGGTGGCCCAGAAGGCTTCGTGATAGCGCCCGCTTGTCTGGAGCAGCGGGAGCAGATCGTCCTTGTGCACGCGCGCTTCCAATATGCGGCGCGATTCGGTGGCGATCGCCTGTTGTCCTTCGTCGTGCAAAATCGACATCGGTCCGAGTCCTCTACCCTTTATGTTTTCACCCATCATCCGGACGTTAACGTAAACGTCAAGTCGTTTTGACGCTACGGCTGGAGGATCGGGCGGCAAAGCGCAACTGACAGGGGCATCAGGTGCGTCCGGCCTTCCAGTCGCGGCGGATCTTCTTGGCAAGGCTCCATTTGTGGACCTCGGTCGGACCGTCGTAGATGCGGAAGGCGCGCACCTCGCGGAACACCTGTTCGACGATCGTGCGATCGGTGACGCCGGTCCCGCCCATCACCTGAACGCAGCGGTCGGCGATCCGCATCAGCGCTTCGGAGACCGCAACCTTTGCCATCGAGCTTTCGACCGTGCCGAGCGATCCGGTGTCGAGAACGCCGGCGCACCAGTCGATCATCAGTTCGGCCTGCTTCAGATCGATCATATTCTCGGCGAGCATGAAGCCGACGCCTTCATGCTCGATCAGCGGCTTGCCAAAGGCTTCACGCCGGTTGGCATAGTCGGTCGCGATTTCGTGCGCGCGAATGCAGCAGCCGAGCCAACGCATGCAGTGTGACAGCCGGGCGGGGGACAGGCGGACCTGCGCGTAGCGAAAGCCTTCGCCGGCCTCACCCAGCATCTGGTCGGCGGGGATACGCAGATTGTCGATGGTCAGCGTCGCGTGCCCGCCAGGCATCGAACTGTCGATCGTGTTCGGAATCTCGTCGATGCGGATCGCCGGATCGGGCAGGTCGACGAGGAACATGCATGCGCCTTCTTCGGCCTTCGCCATGACGATGCCGACGCGCGCGCCCTCCGCGCCGGTGATGAAGGTCTTGCGGCCGTTCACGACCCAATGATTGCCGTCGGGGCGGCAGGTCGTTTTCATCATCGACGGATCGGACCCCGCACCGCCGTCTTCGGCGGGTTCGGTCATGAAAAAGGCCGATCGGACGCGGCCCTCGACCATCGGCTTGAGGAACCGTTCCTTGAGCTCGGGGCTGCCTTCCTTGCCGAGCAGATACATATTGCCTTCGTCGGGCGCCATCGTGTTGCAGGCGAGCGGACCGAGCGGCGACAGACCTGACTTTATGAGGACGACCGCCGTCTCGCGCTGATTGAGGTGGCTGCCGTCGGACAGGATGTGCGGCGTCAGCACGCCCGCCGCGCGGGCATGGTCGCGCATTTCCATCACCAGCTCGTCGGTCGGTGCGCCATGATGGTCGCGGCGCGGGTCTTTCTCATAGGGGACCACCGTCTCGCGGACGAAGGCCTCGACCTTGGCTGCGATCGCCAGCGCCCGATCCGATATGCCTTGGTGCGTCGCCGCCATTCCGATTCCCTTCGCTGTCTAACTATATCGTCTCTCAACCCGACGTTGACGTAAGCGTCAAGTTAATTCAAGGGAGAAGCAACGGTGCCGTAACGGCAGAGACAGAAGGGAAGGATGGACCATGGCTTTCAAGACGCGCATCACCGAAATGCTGGGTATCGAGCATCCGATCGTGCAGGGCGGCATGCAGAGCGTCGGCTATGCCGAACTGGCGAGCGCTGTGTCGAACGCCGGCGGCCTTGGTATCATAACCGCGCTGACCCAGCCGAGCCCCGATGCACTGCGTGAGGAAATCGAACGCTGCCGGTCGATGACCGCCAAACCCTTTGGCGTGAACATGACCGTGTTCCCGACGATCAACGCGCCCGATTACAAGGCCTATGCGCAGGCGATCATCGACGGCGGCGTCAAGATCGTCGAAACGGCGGGCACCCAAGCGGTGCGCGAGATTTGGGAAATGCTCAAGCCCCATGGCGTCACCATCCTGCACAAATGCACCGCCGTGCGTCATGCGCTGTCGGCCGAAAAGGCGGGCTGCGATATAATTTCGATCGACGGCTTCGAATGTGCAGGCCATCCCGGCGAGGACGATATTCCGGGGCTGATCCTGATCCCGGCCGCCGCCGACAAGGTGAAGATCCCGATGCTGGCCTCGGGCGGCTTCGGCGACGGTCGCGGGCTGGTCGCAGCGCTGTCGCTCGGTGCCGAAGGCATCAACATGGGGACGCGCTTCTGCGCGACCAAGGAAGCGCCGATCCACGACAATGTGAAGCAGGCCTATGTCGATAATGACGAGCGCGGCAGCTTCCTGATCTTCCGCAGCCTCAAGAACACCGCGCGCGTCGGCAAGAGCGCAGTGTCGGAGGAGGTGGTGCGCCGCCTTGCGCAGCCCGATGCGACCTTTGCCGACGTCGCCGAACTGGTCAACGGCAAGGCCGGCCGCGAACTCCTCGAAACGGGAGATCTGACGAAGGGGGTATTCTGGGCCGGGATGGTCCAGGGCCTTATCCATGATATTCCGAGCTGCCAGGAATTGATCGACCGCATCATAGCCGAGGCGGAGGCTGTCCTCGATCAGCGACTGGCCGGGTTTCGCGCCTGAACGGCCTTCCCAAAGAAATGCCCCGCCGGTGGGACGCCGGCAGGGCAGTTGGGGGAGGTGATCTGGGTGGCAACTGGTGCAGGGTTGCCGTGAACGCAGGTTCGATCACCGGAACCTGCCATCCGCTTTTGGCAAGGGTGCGGTTCCCCGACTTTGACTTGCATCAACAAGCGAAAATAATCATGCCCGACCGGTCGCCGCCGCGGCACCGGACGAAAGAGATTTTCACGGCATGAGCATCGTTCATTATCAGGGCTTCGCAGGAACCCGCCTCGAAGCGGACGTCATCGGATCGGATAATGACCCGGCGGTGCTGCTGCTTCACGGTGCGGGCCAGACGCGCGCGATCTGGTCGAATGTCGCCGACGCGCTCGAACAGGCCGGCCGCCGCGTCATCAGCCTCGACCTTCGGGGACATGGCGGAAGCGAGTGGCCCGAGGATGGGCGCTATGACTTCGATGCGTTGGTCGGCGATCTGCGCGCGGTGCTGGCACAGCTCGGCACGCGGCCGGTCGTCGTCGCCTCGACCCTCGGAGGATGGATCGCCGCTGCCGCGCTCGAACGCGACGCGGCGGTGCTCGCCTCGGGGCTGGTGCTCGTCGACCTGCCGGTCAGTGACGATGTAACGATGGCGCAGCGCATCGGTGACCGCCTGCGCGAAGCGGCCAACCGGGCGCCTGGTCAGGCGGCATGGGACGCCCGGCTGTTCGAAGCCTTCGACGCCGCTACCGTGACCGAGCGGCTTTCGGGGATCGCCCCCAATATAGCCTTGCCGACGCTCTATGTCCGCGGCGCGATGAGCGAACTTGTCTCGCGCGCCTCGGCGGCGGCGTTCGTCGGCCAGCTCCCCGATGGCGAACTGGTCGAGGTGGAGGACGCCGCGCTGGTCGTCACCGAAGACCGGATCGATGCGCTCGGCGCGCATCTGATCGACTTTCTCGAGCGCCGCGCACCGCGCGGCTGGCCCGAATATCGCGCTGGGTCCGATGCGCGGACCTTTCGCGACGCACTCGGCTGTTTCGCGACCGGCGTCACCGTCGTCACAGCCATCGATGCGGCGGGCCAGCCGATCGGCCTCACCGCCAACAGCTTCACCTCGGTATCGCTCGACCCGCCGCTCCTCCTCGTTTGCATCGCCAACAATGCCGGCAGCGCGGCGGTGCTGCGCGAAGCGGAGCATTTCGCGGTCAATGTGCTCCAGATCGGCCAGCAGCCGACGTCGAATCGCTTTGCGGGCAAGGGCGAGGACCGCTTCGCGGCAACCGGGTGGGAGATCGGCGAGTTCGGTACGCCGGTGCTGTCGGGATCGCTCAGCAGTTTCGAATGCGCGCGCGAGGCAGTGCATCCGGGCGGCGATCATTTCATTCTTGTCGGCCGCGTCCTGAAAGCGATCTTCGAACCGCGCCGCGATCCCTTGCTCTACTTCCGCGGCAAATATCGCAAGCTGCACTTCGCCTGAGGTAAGGCGCCAATTTCGGCGGTTATGGTGAGCCCTGCTGGGTTCGAACCAGCGACCTACTGATTAAAAGTCAGTTGCTCTACCGACTGAGCTAAGGGCCCATCGCGGACCGCGCGGGGGCGGTGTGCGAAAGCGAGCCGTCGCCCTAGTGCGCCGAAGCGCCGTGGTCAACCGGCTTTGCCCGCGAAAGACGCGCGGCGAGTTGGCGGACGCTTTGGCCGCTGAGCGGATGGCGCCAGGCGGGTGCGATCATGCGGAGCGGGCCGAGCACGAAATCGCGCACGGTCATTGCCGCGTGCGGCACGGTGAGCGCCGCATCGCTCCATGCGCCCTCCGACCACAGCAATATGTCGAGGTCGAGCGTGCGTGCGCCCCAGCGCTGGCCGCGCCGCCGTCCGAAAGCAGCTTCGATGGCTTTCAGCCGATCGAGCATCTCGGGCGGGCTGAGCGGCGAGGCGACGAGCGCGACGGCATTGGCGTAGCGGCGGCGCGAAGGGCCGATCGGCGCACTCGCGACGATCGGGCTCGCATCGACGGGTTCGATATCGTCGCTTTCGAGCGCGGCGAGTGCTGCGAGCAACACGCGCCGCGGATCACCGAAACGGACGTGGCAGCGGTTCGAACCAAGGCCGATGGCATAGAGGGGGAGGGGCGTTGCGCTGGTCATGCCCATGCGCCTATCGCAGCGGGGTGAAGATTGACAGCCCCTTGCCCGGTACCGAGCCGCCGCGCGATTGCCGACGTTGCCCGCGCCTTGTCGGGTTGCGTGCCGCCTGTCGCGTTGAGCATCCCGATTGGTGGAATGCCCCCGTCTATGCTTTCGGCGACCCCGATGCGTGGCTTGCCATCGCCGGGCTCGCGCCGGGAAAGCACGGCGCCAACCGCACCGGGCGGCCGTTTACCGGAGATTATGCGGGCGACCTGTTGTTCGAAACGCTCGCCGCCTTCGGGCTCAGCCGCGGCGTCTATGACGGGCAGATCGACGACGGGCTGCGCCTGGACGGAACGATCATCGTCAACAGCGTCAAATGCCTGCCGCCGCAGAACAAGCCGACGCCCGCCGAAATCGCCGCCTGCCGACCCTATTTCGAGGGACAGCTCGCGGCGCTGCCACAGGTCAGGGTGCTGATCGCACTCGGCCGAATTGCGCATGACGCGGCGGTTCGCGCTGCGGGCGGACGGCTCGCCGCCTATCGGTTTGCGCATGGCGCGGTGCATCGCCTGCCCGACGGGCGCCATCTGGTCGATAGCTATCACTGCTCGCGCTACAACACGAACACCGGGCGACTGACGCCGGCGATGTTCGCCGACGTCTTTCGCACCGCCGTCGCATTGCGCGATCAGACCAGTGGGCGGAATTCGTCGACGACGGCGCGGTAAAGCTGGCGCTTGAACGGGACGATCAGCCGTTCGAGCTCGTCGAGTTCGGCCCAGCGCCAGGCGCGAAATTCCTGATGCTGGGTCGCGATATCGACATCG
Source organism: Sphingopyxis terrae subsp. terrae NBRC 15098 (assembly GCF_001610975.1). NCBI lineage: Bacteria > Pseudomonadati > Pseudomonadota > Alphaproteobacteria > Sphingomonadales > Sphingopyxidaceae > Sphingopyxis > Sphingopyxis terrae. The sequence continues at coordinate 3,126,982 of NZ_CP013342.1, forward strand.
CTATCCTCGCCCATGAAGCGCATCAGGAACCACGACTGGCGCTGACCGCGATATTTCCCGCCCCACATCTTGCCCATCAGATGGTCGGGCAGGTCGTAGAAATGCTCGGTCTTGCTGCGCGCGATGATATCGACCAGTCCGGCATGGACGCCGGTTTCCTCGCTGAGTTCGCGGATTGCGGCATCTTCGGCATCCTCGCCGGGATCGATGCCACCTTGCGGCATCTGCCACGCGTCCTCGGCCGAATCGAGTCGCTGGCCGACAAAGACACGGCCATGACGATTGGCGAGCATCACCCCGGCGCAGGGGCGATAGGGAAGGGCGCTGGCGTCGATCATGCGGTCGCTTCGGCGACCATCGCCTTGAGGACGGTCAGATTGCCGCGGATGTCGTCCTTGGCACTCGGGATGCCCTGCGCCAGACAGATATAGCCGTGGATGGTGCCCGCGGCCTCGCGGTAGGTCGTCGGCACCCCGGCGGCGATCAGCTTGCCGGCATAAGCGCGGCCCTGATCGCGCAGGGGATCGAGCCCCGCGGTCACAAGCAGGGTCGGCGGCAGGCCGGCGGCGTCGAAATCGATCGGCGATGCGCGGCGATCGGCGGGATCGGCGGCATAATGATCGCCGAACCAGGTCATGCCGCCTTCGGTGAGCAGATAGCCATCCTTGAAATCGCGATAGCTTTGCCAGTCCTGATGCGTCGTGACCGCCGGATAGATCGGATGGATCGCGACCACCGGCTTCGCGGCTGGCGTATCGCGCAGCGCGAGCGCGGTCGCGATGGTCAGATTGCCGCCCGCGCTGTCGCCCGACAGGACCAGCCCGGTGCAAGGAATATCGTCGGCGACCCAGCGCGTCGCCGCTTCGCAATCCTCGGGCGCCGCAGGGAAGGGGTGTTCGGGTGCGAGGCGATAGTCGACGGCGATCACCGGCATGTCGAGCTGACGCGCCGCTTCGGCGCAATAGGGATCGTGCGTGTCGAGATCGCCGATCACCCAGCCGCCGCCATGGTAGAAGACCATGACCGGGCCGGGCTCGCGATCGGGACGGTTGTCATAGATGCGGATCGGAATCTCACCGGCGGGTCCGGGAATGGTGCGATCCTCGACCTTCGCGATCGCGCCGCGCGGCACGTCGGCCATCTGGCCCATCACGCGCATCATCTCGCGCCCCGCCTCGGGCGGCATCTCTTCCATCTTGGGGCCTTCCTGGGCGTTGAGGAAGGCAAGAAAGGCCGCCACATCGGGGCGAACATAAGGAGTCGTGCCGTCGGTCATCCGTCATATCCCTTTGCTATGTTGTTGCCGCTGCTATTCGCCATCGGGTGGCATAATTCAATGGCAATTGGAAACTGATTGCGGCAGGCGCGCGCCGATCCGCTTTGCAGCGCACAAATTTTTCTGAATTGCGGGCGGCGTAAGACGGGCCTAGGCCCATTCCGGTAATTCGCAGGACTCTAAAGGCAGAACAGAAAATGGCGACAGTGGTCGAGGACCGGGCCGAAGATCGGCAGTCCCCCCTTTCCGACGCAGTGGTGGTTCGTTTCGCGGGCGACAGCGGCGACGGGATGCAGCTGACCGGTGGTCAGTTCACGCTTTCGACGGCGCTCGCGGGCAATGACCTGGCGACTTTCCCTGATTTTCCGGCCGAAATCCGCGCGCCGCAGGGCACGCTGTTCGGTGTTTCGGCGTTCCAGATCAATTTCGGGTCGAGCGAGATCACGACCGCGGGCGACGCCCCCGACGTGCTCGTCGCGATGAACCCCGCGGCGCTCAAGACCAATGTCGGCGTACTCAAGCTGGGCGGCCTGATCATCGCCGACGAAGGCGAATTCAACGACCGCAATCTCGCCAAGGCGAAATATGACGCCAACCCGCTCGAGGATGGCAGCCTTGCGAAATGGCAGCTTCTGAAGCTCAACATCAGTCAGGCGACGATGGATGCGGTCAAGCCGTTCGGGCTCGGCAACAAGGAAGCGCTGCGCTGCAAGAATATGTGGACGCTCGGCCTTGCGCTGTGGATGTTCGACCGCGACCGCCAGCCGCTGATCGAGTGGCTGAAGGCGAAATTCGCCAAGGATCCCAATCTTGCCGAAGCGAATATCGCGGCGCTCAATGCGGGCCATGCCTATGGCGAAACCGCCGAACTCGCGGGACCGCTCAAGCAGCATCATGTCGCGCCGGCGCCCGCCGAACCCGGCCTCTATCGTACGCTGACCGGCGCCGAGGGCATCGCGCTCGGCCTTGTCGCCGGGGCGCAGCTTGCGCATCTGCCGATGTTCTTCGGCGGCTATCCGATCACGCCCGCATCGGCAATCCTCCACCATCTGTCGCGGCTCAAGGAATATGACGTCACGACCTTTCAGGCCGAGGATGAAATCGCCGCCATCTGTTCGGCAATCGGTGCGAGCTACGCAGGGTCGCTGGGCGTCACCAGCTCGTCGGGACCGGGTATCGCGCTGAAGGGCGAGGCAATGGGCCTCGCGATCATGACCGAACTGCCGCTCGTCATCGTCAATTCGCAGCGTGGCGGCCCGTCGACGGGCCTGCCGACCAAGACCGAACAGTCGGATCTCTATCAGGCTGTCTATGGCCGCAACGGCGATGCGCCGATGCCGGTGATCGCCGCGCGCTCGCCTGGTGACGCGTTCGAATGCGCGATCGAGGCGTGCCGGATCGCGGTCCAATATATGACGCCGGTGATGTTGCTGACCGACGGCTATATCGCCAACGCGGCCGAGCCGTGGAAAGTCCCCGACCTGACCGCCTATGAAGCCTTCCCGGTCGAATTTCTGACCCAGGTACCGGAAGGCGGCTTCAAACCCTATGGCCGCGACGAAAAGCTCGCGCGCCCGTGGGTGAAGCCGGGTACGCCCGACCTGTTGCACCGGATCGGCGGGATCGAGAAAGAGATCGACACCGGTCACATCAATTATGCGCCCGAAAATCACCAGGCGATGACCGACATTCGCAAGGCGAAGATCGACGGGGTCAAGGTTCCCGACCAGATCGTCGAACTCGGCGCCGAGGGCGGCAAGCTTGCGATCGTCGGCTGGGGATCGACCTATGGCCCGATCCATCAGGCGGTGCGCCGCAAGCGCGCCGAAGGGAAGGACGTCAGCCAGATTCACCTGCGCCATATCTGGCCGCTCCCCGCCAATCTGGGCGAATTGCTCAAAAGCTATGACAAGGTGATCGTGCCCGAAATGAACACGGGCCAGCTCAAGACGGTGCTGCGCGACCAGTATCTGGTCGATGCCAAGCCGCTCAACAAGGTGTCGGGCCAGCCCTTCCGGATTGCCGAAATCGAAGCTGCCATCGAGGAGGCGCTCCAGTGAACGAGATGACGACCATCGCCCGCACGACGACGCTCAAGGATTGGGAAACCGATCAGGAAGTGCGCTGGTGCCCCGGCTGCGGCGACTATGCGATCCTGAAGGCGGTGCAGCGCACCCTGCCCGAAATTGGCGCAGTGCCCGAAAGCACCGTGTTCATCAGCGGGATCGGCTGCTCGTCGCGCTTTCCCTATTATGTCGAAAGCTACGGCTTCCATACGATCCATGGCCGTGCGCCGGCGTTCGCGACGGGGCTGAAGCTTGCCAATCCCGAACTCGACGTGTGGATCGTCACCGGCGACGGCGATGGTCTGTCGATCGGCGGCAATCACACGATGCACCTCATCCGGCGGAACCTCGATTGCCAGATCATGCTGTTCAACAACGAGATTTACGGGCTGACCAAGGGCCAATATTCGCCTACCAGCCGCGTCGGCACCAACAGCCCGTCGACCCCGTTCGGCTCGGTCGACCGCCCGGCGCAGCCCTGCGCCTTCGCACTCGGCGCGGGCGCCCGCTTCGTTGCGCGCGGCTTCGATGTGTCGAAGGAACTGCCGAATGTTCTGAAAGCGGCCCATGCGCACAAGGGCGCGGCCTTTATCGAAATCTTCCAGAACTGCATCGTCTATAACAAGGACGTGTTCCAGGATTTCGCCGCGCCGAAGGGCGCTGAAGACCGCCAGCTCTGGCTCCAGAACGGGGAACCGATGCTGTTTGCCAAGGGCGCGAAGGGCATCGCGCTCGATCAGGAGGCGCTGACGCTCAAGGTCGTCGATGTCGTCGATGGCGACTGGCAGGCAGCGGGCGTGATCGTCCACGACGTCACCAACCGCAGCGTCGCGCACATGCTCGTGGAAATGCGCTTCGGCGAATTCCCGATGGCGCTCGGTGTCCTCTACGACGATCCGCGTCCGACTTTCGAAGCCGACGTATGGCGCCAGAACAAGGCGGCGGCTGAGGGCAAGAAGGCCGATCTGCAGAGCCTGCTCAAGAAAGGGCAGACCTGGACGGTCAGCGAAGGCGGGCCCGATCTCTGATCGCTTGCGGTCGATGCGCGCGTCGGCTTTATAGGGGCGCATGGACAATCTGACCCACAGCCTCGTCGGCGCGGTTCTTGGGCAAATGGGGCTCAAGAAAAAGACCGCGCTGGCGATGCCGACGCTGATCCTCGCCGCGAACCTGCCCGACATCGATGCAAGCTGCGCCTTTTATGGCGTCGAATCGCTCGCGATGCGCCGCGGGATCACCCATGGGCCGATCGCGCTGCTTTTGCTGCCGGTCCTGCTCTGGGCGGCGATGATCGCCTTCGACCGCTGGCAGACGCGGCGGGGAACGCGGCCCGCTACAAGGCCGCCCTTGCATCGCGGCTGGTTGCTCGCGCTCGCCTATATCGGGTGCCTCAGCCACCCGGCGCTCGACTGGCTCAACAACTATGGCGTGCGGCTGCTCGAACCGTTCAGCCACCGTTGGTTCTATGGCGATACGCTGTTCATCATCGACCTGTGGATATGGCTGGCGCTCGGCCTGTCGGTCTGGCTGTCGCTGCGACGCGAACGGCGCGGGGCGCCTGACTGGCGACGTCCGGCTTGGATCGGTTTCACTGCCGTTTGCGCTTATATCTTCGCCAACGGTGTCATGACGGGGCAGGCCGAGGCGCAGGCGGCCGACCTGCTGCGCCGGAGCGGACAAGGCGGCGCGCTGGTCGTCGCGAGCCCGCCGCCGATCGCCTTCTGGCGGCGCGATATCTTTTGGCGCGGGGGCGGGCGCTATGGCAGCGGCGCCTATGCGCTGGGGCAGGGGAGCACGGTGGAGCCGGGGGTTCCGTCGGGCATGGACGACATGCGCCTCCGCGCGTGGTTGAAGTCCGATCCGCCCGCGCGCGCCTTCCTTTTCTGGGCACGGATGCCGGTCGCGACGCGCGACGGCGATGCGATCGTCCTGCACGATCAGCGCTATATGCAGCCGCTGGCGCGCGACCAGTTCACGGTGCGCGTGACCGCACCCGATACCGCCAGCTATCCCTGATGGCGCCGCCGACGATCCTGTGGTTTCGCCGCGATCTGCGGCTCGCCGATCAGGCGGCGCTTGTCGCTGCGGCGACGTCGGGTCCGGTCATTCCCGTCTATATTCTCGACGACGAAACGCCGCGGCACCGCGCGATGGGCGGCGCGTCGCGTTGGTGGCTGCATCACAGCCTCGCGCGACTCGACGAAAGCCTGCGCGCGCGCGGTTCGCGGTTGATCCTGCGGCGCGGCAAGTGCGAGGACGAACTGGCGAAGATTGCCGAGGAGAGCGGGGCCGGCGCCGTGCATTGCCTCCGTCATTACGAGCCGTGGTGGCGCAATGCCGAGCGCGCGGTCGCGAAGCGCCTCGATCTCGTTTGTCACGACGGCAATTACCTCGCGCCGCCGGGATCGGTGAAGACTGGCAGCGGCGGCCTCTATAAAATCTACACCCCCTTCTGGCGCGCGCTGCGCGATCATATGCCGCCGCCTGCGCCCGTGGATGCCCCCGAAGGCCTCGATGCGCCCGACCGCTGGCCGGCGTCGGACCGACTCGACGATTGGGAACTGCTGCCGTCACGCCCCAATTGGGCGACGGGGTTCGAAGGCGAATGGACGCCGGGCGAACCGGGCGCGCACGCGCGGCTCGGCGCGTTCGCGGGCATCGCGGCACGCTATGATGAGCAGCGGAACCTGCCCGCGATCGTAGGCAGTTCGCGCCTGTCGCCGCATCTTCACTTCGGCGAGATTTCGCCCGCCGCGATCTGGCATGCCGTTGCAGACGCAGGGGGATCGGTCGATGTGTTCTTGGCCGAGATCGGGTGGCGCGACTATGCGCAGACGGTGATCTTGCAATATCCCGATTACGGCGCCCGCAGTGCCCGCGAAGCCTTCGATACCGCGCTGTCCTGGCGGAGCGGCGAGGAGGCCGACGCCGATTTCGCCGCCTGGCAACAGGGACGCACGGGCTATCCGATCGTCGATGCCGGCATACGGCAGCTCTGGGCAACCGGCTGGATGCACAATCGCGTCCGCATGATCGCCGCGAGTTTCCTCATCAAGCATCTGCTCATCGACTGGCGGCGCGGCGAACAATGGTTTTGGGATACGCTGGTCGATGCCGATTACGCGTCCAATGCGGTGAATTGGCAGTGGGTCGCGGGGTCGGGTGTCGACTCGAACATGTTTCCGCGCATCATGGCACCGCTTACCCAGTCGGAGAAATTCGATGCCGCCGCCTATATCCGCCAATGGGTGCCCGAACTGGCCGATATCGGCGATGCCGCAATCCACGATCCCGATGAATTCGGTCGCCGTCCGCGAAGCTATCCCCCGAAAATCATTGGGCATCGCGAAGCCCGCGCGCGGGCGCTGGCGGCTTATGACGTCATGAAGGCCGACGACAACTGATTGTCATGGCGCAGGTTTTGCGGCAGGGAATGCTAATGAACACCCATGTCAGCCCCCGTCGCGGCAAAGCGCTTCTTCGCGCCGACAGGGCTTTTCGGTCGGGTGGTTTCATCGCGCGCCTCGTCGGCCGCGCCCCGTCGGCGCTGTTTCATCGCCTGCTCGACCGCATCGATGCGGGGCTGGGCAAGGGGACGCTGGAGGGACATCTGCCCGACGGCAGCGTGCGCATCCTGGGCGGACGGGGCAAGGGGCCGACCGCGATCGTTCATCTGAAAAGCTGGTCGGCGCTGGTGCGGCTCGCGATGTCGGGATCGGTCGGTTGGTACCTGGCCTGGGATCTGGGCGAATGGAGTTCGCCCGATCCGGTCCCGCTGTTCGATCTGTTCATGCGCAATGGCGAAACGCTGGGCAATGTCGCGCGCTCGCGCGGGCCGCTGCACTGGATCAATCGCGCCGCCCATATCGTCAATCGCAACAGCCGCCGCGGTTCGAAGCGCAATATTCTGGCGCATTATGATCTGGGCAATGATTTCTACCGGCTGTGGCTCGACAGCGGACTTAATTATTCGAGTGCCTTGTTCACCGACCTTAGCATGACGCTGGAAGAGGCGCAGGAGGTCAAGGTCGATGCGATCCTCGACAGGCTCGACCTGCGGTCGGGGACGCGGCTGCTCGAAATCGGCTGCGGCTGGGGCGCACTCGCCGAACGCGCGGTCGAGCGCCACGATGTTCTCTACACCGGTATCACCCTGTCGCCGTCGCAGGCGGAGGTGGCCGAGGCGCGATTGCAGGCGGTTGATCTTTCGGGGCGTTCGCGTGTCGAAATCTGCGATTATCGGGACGCCAAGGGCCCCTATGACGCGATTGCGAGCGTCGAAATGGTCGAGGCGGTGGGGCAGGCCTATTGGCCGGCCTATCTCGACGCGATCGCGCGGCTGCTCCGCCCCGGCGGCAAGGCGGCGATCCAGTATATCGCGATCAACGACGCGCTGTTCGAACGCTATGCGGCGAGCAGCGACTTCATTCAGGCCTATATTTTCCCCGGCGGTTGCCTGATTTCCGAAAGTCGCTTCCGGGCCTTGGCCGAAGCGCGCGGGCTGGCATGGGGCAATGTGCGCCACTTCGGCGGCGGCTATGCCGAGACGCTGCGCCAGTGGCGCGAACGTTTCGACGAGGCGGTGTCGGCGGGGCAACTCCCGTCGGGCTTTGACGAACGCTTCATCCGTCTGTGGCGCTATTATCTGCAATATTGCGAAGGCGGCTTTCGCGGCGGCGGGATCGACGTCGCGCAGGTCACGCTGGAAAAGATCGACGGATAGTCGACTGTAATCGAGAAGAGGGAGAGGGGAATGCGACGACGATTGGCCGCCTTGCTATTGCCCGTGGCGCTGGCCGGCCTTGCCGGAACAGCCGCGACACAGACCACCGACGCCATGCCAAAGGATCAGAATGTGCTGTTTTGGAGCCAGGATCAACGCGACGCCGCTTTCCGTACGATGGAATCGGTGCCCAAGGTCGTCGTGCACACCATTGCGGCGGGCGGCCCGGTCTATCCGCTGCCCGAAGGACAGCCGCTCGATGTCGGGGTCGACATCGACGCGCATATGGCGCGCCAGCGCAATGCGGGGCTGATCATCGTTCAGGATGGCAAGATCCGGCTCGAAAAATATGCGCTCGGCTATGGCCCTGCAGGGCGCTGGACGAGCTTTTCGGTCGCGAAGAGCTTTACCTCGACGCTCGTCGGCGCGGCGGTGAAGGACGGCTATATCAAGAGCCTCGACGACAAGGTGACGCAATATATCCCTGGACTTCGCGGTTCGGCCTATGACGACGTCAGCGTGCGCCAGCTTCTCACGATGACCTCGGGCGTGCGCTGGAATGAGGATTATACCGATCCCAAATCGGACGTGGCGCAGTTCAATCTGCAAAAGCCCATCGCGGGCGAGGATATTACCGTCAGCTATATGAAGACCTTGCCGCGCGAGGCGCCCGCGGGGTCGAAATGGGTCTACAAGACCGGCGAGACCAATTTGATCGGCGTCCTCGTGTCGAGTGCGACGGGCAAGACGCTGTCGGCCTATCTGTCCGAAAAGATATGGAAGCCGTTCGGCATGGATCAGGACGCCGTCTGGATGCTCGGCCCGACGGGGCACGAGATCAGCGGTTGCTGCGTATCGGCCAGCCTGCGCGATTATGCCCGTTTCGGTCTGTTCATTCTCGGCGGCGGCGTGGCTGGTGGGGAGAAAGTTCTGCCCGATGACTGGCTCGCCGCCGCGACGACCAAGCAGGCCGCGATCGATCAGCCGGGACGTGGCTATGGTTATCAATGGTGGACCAACGACGACGGCAGCTTCGCCGCGCAGGGCATCTTCGGGCAGGGCATCTTCATCGACCCCAAACGACGGCTGGTCATCGCATCGAACGGCAACTGGCCGACCGCGACCGACCCCGAAGGCGTGGGCGCGGCGCGCGAGGCCTTTTACAAGGCGATGCAGGCTGCGGTCGACCGGGAAAGCAGCCGCTGATTTTTTGATGCGTCTAGCGCCACAGTGCCGTTCAGACGACCGGCGTAGCGGTAGCGCGCTGAGCGAGCCAGGCGGCTACAACCGGGATCAGGACGCCCAGCGCCATCACCCACCAGGCATCAGCCAAGGTGATCGAACGATAGATGGCTGCGCCCAGAATCGCTCCGGCAACAACCCAGCCGGCGCCCGTGCCGTCCGAAATGCGCATCGCGAGCCAGCTTCCGGCGAAGGTGCCGACGAACCAGCCGACGAGCAACGCAATTGTCGCGCCGAGCGGGATCAGGATTTCGCCGGTGTCGAGGTCATAGACTTCGGGAGCGAATTCGCCGCCCGCATATTGGGCGATCCACAACAGGCCGAAGGCAACCGCAATGCCGATAACCGCCGCGACCGCGGAACGTAGAATATTGCCGCCCATTTTCATGCCCTTGCTTCTCGAAACGCTTGAGAGCGCGTGATAGCCCGGGAAAGCAAATATCGCGTTAAGCCTCTGCCATCACCTTCGGCAGCGCGTGATAGGCGGTGCTGTCGAAGCCATCGACCATCATCCGGGCGACGAATTCGCCGACGACTGCCGGATCCTTGATGCTCTGCGGGTCTTCGCCGGGATAGGCGCGTGCGCGCATCTGGGTGCGCGTGCCGCCGGGGTCGAGAATTGCGGTGCGGACGTTCGAGATATTGCGCATTTCGGCGCCATAGCTCGACACCAGCACCTCAAACGCCGCCTTCGACGCGGCGTAGGCGCCCCAATAGGCGCGCGGCGTTCGTGCAACGCCGGTCGATAGCGCGACGAGGCGCCCTGCGGGCGCGCGGCGCAGCAGCGGATCGAAATTGGCGATCAGCGCCTGCTGCGCGACAAGATTGAGCGTCAGCAGCTTGTTGAATTCCTTGCTGTCGATCGCGCCAACCGGGGTCAGCGTGCCGAGCATCGCGGCATTGAGCACGAGCATGTCGAGTTGCTGCCACCGTTCGGCGATCGCGCTCGCCAGCCGGGCGATGCTGTCGCCGTCGGTCAGGTCGAGCGGCGCAATGGTCGCGCTGCCGCCCGCATCGTGGATGCGGTCTTCCAGTTCCTCGAGCCCGCCCGCGGTGCGGGCGGTGATCACGACATGCGCGCCGCGCCGGGCGAGCGATTCGGCGATCGCAGCGCCGATGCCGCGGCTCGCGCCGGTGACGAGCGCCGTCTGTCCCGCCAGTTCTTCAGAATTCATCGTCATTTCGTCAGACAACCCGTTCGGCAAGCAGCGAAAACTGATCTTCCAGGCTGTTCTCGTCGAAATCGGTCAGCGTGGTCGGATAATCGCCCGTGAAGCAGGCGTCGCAATATTGCGGACAATCATCGGTGCGCCGCGCCTCGCCCAGCGCGCGGTACAGGCCGTCGATGGTCAGGAAGGACAGGCTGTCGGCATTAATGAAATTGGCCATCTGGCCGACCGTCATCTGCGCCGCGAGCAGCTTGGCGCGTTCGGGCGTATCGACGCCGTAGAAGCAGCTATGCGACGTCGGCGGGCTGGCGATGCGCATATGCACTTCGGCGGCCCCCGCGTCGCGCATCATCTGCACGATCTTGAGGCTGGTCGTGCCGCGCACGATCGAATCGTCGATCAGCACGATCCGCTTGCCGGCGATCAGCGCGCGATTGGCATTGTGCTTCAGCTTGACGCCGAGATGGCGAACCTTGTCGCCCGGCTGAATGAAGGTACGGCCGACATAGTGCGAACGGATGATACCGAGCTCGAAGGGAATGCCCGATTCCTGCGCATAGCCGATCGCCGCGGGGGTTCCCGAATCGGGGACCGGGATGACGAGATCGGCATCGACCGGATTTTCGCGCGCCAGTTCGGCGCCGATCGCCTTGCGCACCGAATAGACGCTGGTGCCGTCGACGATCGAATCGGGGCGCGAGAAATAGACATATTCGAAGATGCACGGCCGCGCCGCACGATCGGCGAAGGGGCGGTGCGACGAAAGCTGGCCGTCGCGGATGATGACGAGTTCGCCGGGATCGACCGAGCGGACGAATTCGGCCCCGACGACGTCGAGCGCTACAGTTTCGGACGCGAGGATGTACGCATCGCCCAGCTTGCCGATGACCAGCGGACGAATGCCGAGCGGATCGCGGCAGCCGATCATGCCTTCCGCGGTCAGGCAGATCAGCGAATAGGCGCCCTCGACCTGTTTCAGCGCGTCGATGAAGCGATCGAGCAGGGTGCGATAGTTGGACGTGGCGACGAGGTGGATGATGACCTCGGTATCGCTCGTCGACTGAAAGATCGATCCGCGGCGCACCAATATCTTGCGCAGCGCCATCGCGTTGGAAATATTGCCGTTATGCGCGACTGCAAAGCCGCCGGTGGCCAGGTCGGCGAACAGCGGCTGGACATTGCGCAGCGCCGTCTCGCCGGTGGTTGAGTAGCGGACATGGCCGATCGCCGACGCGCCCGCGAGCTGGCGGATGATGTCGTCGCGGTCGAAATTGCCCGCAACATGCCCCATCGCGCGGTGGGTATGGAAATCCTTGCCATCGAAGGCGGTGATGCCCGCGGCTTCCTGACCGCGGTGCTGCAGGGCGTGAAGCCCCAGCGCCGCGACCGCAGCGGCACTTTCGGCGCCGTGAATACCAAAGACGCCGCACTCCTCGCGGAGCTTGTCGTCGTCAAAAGGATGGGTCGTCAGCATGTCAATCCAGGGGCAGGGGGCTGGGACTGCCGCGCATATAGGAGTGCCGAACCCAAATGTCGCCCCCCATATTTGACCTTTTGATGTCAACCGGACCCGCGCGGGGGGTGACAGCCGCTCTCGACCTGCTCTAAGGCGCGGACCATGGATGCTTCGCGCGACACCACCGACCGTTTCCTGCCGCGTTTCGACGCCGCCGGGCTGGTGACCGCCATCGTGACCGACGTCGACAGCGGCGTGCTGCTGATGGTCGCGCATATGAATGCCGACGCGATCGCGCTGACGCAGGAGACGGGGCAGGCGCATTTCTGGTCGCGGTCGCGGGCCGCGCTGTGGCGCAAAGGCGAAACCTCGGGCAACGGACTGGCGGTCGTCGAAATGCGCGTCGATTGTGATCAGGATGCGCTGCTCTTGCGCGTGAAGCCCGCCGGTCCGGCCTGTCACACAGGTCGCCGATCCTGCTTTTATCGCCGGATCGAGCGGGACGGCAGCCTGACCTTCCTCGATACCGATGCCTAGCCCACGCGTCGCGGGCCTACTCGTCGCGGTTCTGCTGCTCGTCGGCGGCTGCGACCGGGCGAAGCGCGAGGGCGCCGATGCTGCGATCGATACACGCAATCCGTTGGAAATCGCCGCGCGCGAACGCGGAGTGGTACGCGCCGATGCAAGCGATCCGACCGGCCTGTTCGAACGCACGCACGAGCTTGGCCGCGATGCGATGTGCGTTGTCCCCGATGGCGCCGGGCAGTGGCGCTTTGCGGTGAGCGCGTCGTTCGGTCCCGGCCTGTCGTGCAATGCGCGCGGCACCATCGTCCGCGACGGGGATGACTGGCGGATGCGCTTCGCCGGGGTCGAGGGATGCGAGGCACTTGTCCACGAAGAGGAAGACGAACTGCGCCTGCCCGGACGCCTGCCGTCGCAATGCGACAGCCTGTGCCCGTCGCGCGCGTCGCTCTCGGGCCTGCGCCTGCCGCGCGCGAGCTGGTCGGCGGACGATGCAAAGGGCTTGCAGTTGCGCGATGGACGCGGCAATATGGTCCGGCCTTGCGGATCGCCGTAAGCGGCGCTTTTCCTTATCTCCGACGGCCTTGACGTTCACGTCAACGGAAACTAGTCTTTCGGGATGACCGAAGAATACGGCCACGCCCATATCGACACGCCCGATCATCTGGGGCGCGAGCAATATAGCATCACCGATCTGTCGACCGAATTCGGCGTCACCGCGCGCGCGCTTCGGTTCTACGAGGACGAAGGGCTGATCAGCCCCTCGCGCAAGGGGCTGTCGCGTATCTATTCGAAACGCGACCGCGCCCGGCTGGCCTGGATTCTGCGTGCCAAGCGCACCGGATTTAGCCTGGCCGACATTCGCGAGATGATCGACCTTTACGACGTCGGCGATGGCCGCAAGCTCCAGCGCCAGGTCACGGTCGAAAAATGCGAGGAGCGCATCGCGCTGCTCCAGCGTCAGCGCGATGACATCGACAGCGCCGTCGAGGAACTGACACGTTTCATCGATATGGTGAAAAAGGTCGACGCTGGCGAAAAAGTCGGCTGAGCTTCGGCAACCAGAACCTCCCCGGGCAAGTTTGATTGCCAACACCTGATTTATCGGAAAGATTTCGCATGCCTGTCTACCGCGCCCCGATCCAAGATACGCTGTTCCAGCTCAACGATGTCCTCGGCATCGATCGCTACGCCGACCTGCCGGGCTTCGCCAATGCGTCGCCCGATATGGTCGAGGCGGTGCTAACCGAGGCCGGCAAATTCTGCGAAGAGGTGCTGTTCCCGATCAACCGATCGGGCGACCTCGAAGGCTGCACGCGTCATGAAGACGGTTCGGTCACCACGCCCGAGGGGTTCAAGGAAGCGTATAAGGCCTATTGCGAGGCGGGCTGGACGCTGCTCAACCAGCCCGAAGAATTCGGCGGCCAGGGATTGCCCCATGTCCTCGGCTTTCCGGTCGAGGAATATCGCATGGCGGCGAACCAGGCCTTTGCCATGTATCCGGGGCTGACGCAGGCGGCGGTCTCGGCGTTGCTGGTCAAGGGGTCGGACGAGCAGAAGAGGCTCTATGTCCCCAAGATGGTGTCGGGCGAATGGGGCGGCACGATGAACCTGACCGAACCGCAGTGCGGCACCGATCTTGGCCTGATCCGTACCCGCGCGGTGCCGAACGGCGACGGCAGCTATTCGATCACGGGGACGAAGATTTTCATCTCGTCGGGTGAGCATGACCTCACCGACAATATTATCCATCTCGTGCTGGCAAAGACCCCTGACGCACCCGACAGCGTCAAGGGAATTTCGCTGTTCATCGTCCCCAAATATCTGGTGAACGACGACGGTTCGCTCGGTGAGCGCAACACGCTGTCGTGCGGGTCGATCGAGCACAAGATGGGCATCCACGCCAATGCGACCTGCGTCATGAACTATGACGGCGCAAAAGGCTGGATGGTTGGCGAGGAGAACAAGGGCCTTGCCGCGATGTTCGTGATGATGAACGCCGCGCGGCTCGGCGTCGGCATACAGGGGTTGGGTCAGGCCGACATAGCCTATCAGAATGCCGTCCAATATGCGCAGGACCGCCGGCAGGGCCGGGCGCTGACCGGGCCGCAGGATCCCGCCCAGAAGGCCGACCCGCTGTTCGTCCATCCAGACGTGCGCCGCATGCTGATGGATGCCAAGGCGGTGGTTGAGGGGCTGCGCGGCCTGTGTCTCTGGGGCGCGCTGCAGGTCGATCTGGCGCATGGCGCCGCGTCCGAAGAGGAGCGGCAGCAGGCCGACGATCTCGTCAGCCTGCTGACCCCGGTGATCAAGGGCTATGGCACCGACAAGGGCTATGACGTCGCGACCAACGCGCAGCAGGTGTTCGGCGGCCACGGTTACATCGAAGAGCAGGGCATGAGCCAATATGTCCGCGATGCCCGCATCACGATGATCTACGAAGGCGCCAACGGCATACAGGCGATGGACCTCGTCGGCCGCAAGCTCGCGCAGAATGGCGGCCGTGCCATCCAGGCCTTTTTCGCGATCGTCGACGCCGAATGTGCGGCGGCGAAGGACAAGCCGGCCTTCGCCGATTTTGCGGGGCAACTCGAAAAGGCCAATGGCGAACTCAAGGCCGCGACGATGTGGTTCATGGCCAATGGCATGACCAACCCCAATAATGTCGGCGCGGGCGCGCATCATTACATGCACATCATGGGTATCGTCGCGCTGGGCCTCATGTGGCTGCGCATGGCCGAAGCGGCACAGAAGGCGCTCGACGAAGGGCGCGGGAACAAGGCGTTCCTCGAAGCCAAGCTTGTTACCGCGCGTCATTTCGGCGAACGCTTCATCCCCGATGCGGGCGCGTTGCGCCGCAAGATCGAGGCCGGCAGCGAAGCGATGATGGCGCTGACGCCCGATCAATTCTTCGCCGCCTGACGTGCAGGCTCGCAACCATCGCCGCCGCCCGTGCGTGTAGGCGGCGATGAGCGAGGATGCGCTGACCCCGATCGTTGAGGAAGGCCGCAATTGCTGGCGGATCGAACGCGCCAACAAGGCGCGGATGATCGTCGATGCGGCCGACTATTACGCGCTGCTCGTCCGGCTGATGGAGCGCGCGAAAGAGCGCATCCTGCTGATCGGCTGGGATTTCGACCCGCGGATTGCCCTGACGCCCGACGATGCGGGCAAGGGCGAATCGCTGGGGCATTTTCTGCTGCGTCTGGCCCATGCGAAACCCGACCGCGATATCGACATTCTTCGCTGGAATTTCGGCGGTCTGAAACAGTTTCTCATGCCGCGCATCGTCTCGATGGTGCTGCGCTGGAAGGTGACGCGCTCGATCAGCTTCCGGCTCGACAGCGCGCACCCCACTGGATGCAGCCACCACCAGAAGGTCGCGGTGTTCGACGATCATCTGGCGGTGTGCGGCGGTATCGACGTGTCCTCGTCGCGCTGGGATACGCGGGGCCACCGCGACGGTGATCCGCGGCGCACCAATCCCGACGGCCAGCCCTATATGCCGTGGCACGATTCGACGATGATCCTGGCCGGGCCGGTGGGCGAAGCGCTTGCCGATCTGGGCAACGAACGCTGGCAGCGCGCAACGAACAAGCAATTGCGCGACGTAAAGGGCGACGGCGAAAACTGGCCCGAAAATCTCGAACCCGATTTTACGAACGTCGATGTCGCAATATCGCGCACGCGCGCCGAATATGACGGCTATCCCGAAATTCGCGAGATTGAGCAGCTCTATCTCGACATGATCGCCGCGGCGAAGCGCTTCATCTATTTCGAAAATCAATATTTTACCTCGGCCAAGATCGCAGCGGCGATTGCTGAGCGGCTGGACGAGGACGATCCGCCCGAAGTCGTCATGGTGATGCCGCGTACCGCCGACGGTTGGCTCGAACAGATGGCGATGGACGCGGCGCGCGTGAAGCTGGTGCGCGCGATCGCCAAGGCGCGGCACGGCGACCGCCTGCGCGTATATGTCCCGCACACCGCGGGCGGCGATCCGATCTATGTTCATGCAAAGACTGCGGTCGTCGACGATCGCCTGCTGCGTATCGGATCGTCGAACATGAACAATCGATCGCTGGGGCTCGACAGCGAATGCGATGTGACGATCGATGCCGCTTTGCCCGCGAACCGCGGCGTGGAGCCGACGATCCGGGCGCTGCGCGAATCGCTGATTGGCGAGCATCTGGACGTCGATCCGGCCGATGTCGGCCGCCTTTATGAAACTACGGGGTCGCTCATCGATGCCATCGAGGCGCTGCGCGGGCCGGGCCGCTCGCTCGCGTTGCTCGACCTCGTCGAGCCCGGACCGTTCGACGATTATATCGCCGAGCATGAACTGCTCGATCCCGAAAATCCCGACGCGATGTTCGAAGGGATCGCCGAGCGCGGGCTGCGCCGCAACTGGCACCGCGGCAAAGCCTGGATGAAGCGTCACCGCCCGTTCCGGCGGAGATGATAGCGCGGCGTCAGTCCGCCAGCGACAGGATATGCCGCGCCTGTTTGAGGTGCGGGGCATCGACCATTTTGCCGTCCACCTGAAGCACCCCCGAGCCCGGATTGGCGGCGAAGGCATCGACGATCGCCTGCGCACGCTGAACCTCGTCAGCCGACGGCGTGAAGGCGGCGTTGATCGGCGCGACCTGCGATGGGTGGATCGCCATCATGCCGGTAAAGCCATCGCGCCGCGCGCGCGCCGCATAGGCGGCAAGGCCCGCCTCGTCCTTGATCGCAGGAAACACCGTATCGATCGCAGCGACGCCCGCACCATGCGCGGCGAACAATGTCAGCGCGCGGGCGATCTGATAGGGTTCGGTGTAGCGCCCGTCGGCCTCGCGGCTCGTCGCCGCGCCGATGGCGGCGGGCAGATCCTCGGCGCCCCAAGTGAGGCCGACCAGCCGGGCCTTCGCCTCGCGATAGCCACCCAGCGTGAAGATCGCTGCCGGGGTTTCGGTCGCGATCGGGAGCACCGGCGGCAGCGACGCATCGGCGGCCCCCTCGCTACGAAGGATCGTATCGAGCTGAGCGATGCTCGGCGCGCCTTCGGCCTTGGGCAGCATGATCGCATCGGGGCGCCCGCCGACAATGGCAGCAACGTCGGCGGCGGTCATATGCCCGTCGAGCGGATTGACACGGACCAGCGTGAACACCTCGCGCGTTCCGGCGAGATAGGCGGCAACCGCTTCGCGCGCAGCCTCCTTGTTGGCGGGCGACACCGAATCTTCGAGGTCGAGGATGATCGCATCGGCGCCCGACGCCGCTGCTTTCGCAAAGCGTTCGGCACGGTCGCCGGGGACAAAGAGAAGGGATCGGAGGCGCATCAGACGTTCTTCCTGTTGATCAGCGCTGACCGTTCGCACTGGCAGACGATTTCGTCGCGCTGGTTGATGCAGCGATGGAGGAATGTCACGATACCCGCATTCGGTCGCGATTTCGATTCCTTGAGGCCGATCACCTCGCTCGTCGCGCGCAGCGTGTCGCCGATGAAGACCGGCTTGGGCATCACCAATTTATCATAGCCGAGGTTGGCGACGAGCGTGCCGAGCGTCGTGTCGCCGACCGACAGCCCGACCATCAGGCTGAAGGTGAAGGTGCCGTTGACGAGGATCTGCCCGAATTCCGATGCTTTTGCAGCCTCGATGTCGAGATGCAGCGGCTGCGGATTGTGCGTCATCGTCGTGAACAGCAGATTGTCCGTCTCGGTCACGGTGCGGCGGATCTCGTGCACGATCGCATCGCCGATCTGCCATTCGTCGAAAAACTTGCCTGCCATCGTCAGTCCCTCAAATGCAATTTCATGCCGACATGACTCTGCACGAAGCCGAGCCGGGCGTAGAAGCGGTGCGCGGCAGTCCGTGTCGCCGACGATGTGAGTTGGACGAGTTTGCAATCGCGCGCGCGGCACTGTTCCACCGCCCACAAGATCATCTGCTCGCCCAGCCTTTGGCCGCGCAGGTCGGCGGCAATGCGCACCGCCTCGATCAAGCCGCGCCAGCTTCCGATAAAGGAAAGCCCCGGGAGGAAACTGAGTTGCATCGTCCCGATAACGCGGCCATCGAGTTCCGCTGCAATCAGCCGCTGGTTCGGGTCGGCGTCGATTGCATCGAACGCGGCAAGGTAACGCGGGTCCGAGGGATCGGCCTCACGCGCCGGCGGAATCGTGTCCTCCGCAAGCATGCCGAGGATGGCAGGAAGATCCGCCGCCGTCGCATCGCGAAGGATCAGGCCGCTCACTCGGCGGCCTCGATCTTCGCGAGCAGTGCCTCGACCTGCACCTGCGCCCCGGCCGCAGCGTTGAGTTCGGCAACGATGCCGTCGAACGGCGCGGTCAGGCTATGCTCCATCTTCATCGCTTCGAGCGTCAGCAGCTTCTGACCCTTGGTCACCTTGTCGCCCGCGGCGACGTCGACCGCTATGATCTTGCCGGGCATCGGCGACAGGATCGCCCCGTCGCCCGCTGCGCCGCCGGCACCGCCCGCGGCGCGCCAAGGCGTAAGCTGCCACACCGCGCCGCTTTCGGCGACGAGCATGGCGGGGGCGGGCTCCTCGGCGCCGGGGCCGTGCAGCGTCACATCGACGCGCTTGCCGTCGAGCAGAAAGGGCGCGATGCGCACATCGGGCGCGTTGAGACGGAAACCCGACTGCAGCGAGCGGGGAACCATCGCCATCGCGGCATTGGTCAGCGCCTGATCCGAGGGCATCGGCTCGGCCGTCATGCTGTCGCCATCGCGGCCGATCAGCCCGGTATCGACCGTGCCTGCGACGAAATCGGAGTGATTGAGGGCGGCAATCAGGAAGGCCGAATTGGTCTTCACCGGCCAGATCGCGCTGTCCTCCAGCATTTCGGCCAGCATTTCACGGGCTTCGCTACGATCGTCGCCGTAAGCGATGACTTTGGCGATCATCGGATCGTAGAAGGGCGACACCTCCGCACCTTCGTAGACGCCGGTGTCGATGCGGCCGAGATGTTCGGGAAGCTGGAACAGTTCGAGCGTGCCGATGCTGGGCAGGAAACCCCTGGCCGGGTCTTCGGCATAGAGCCGTGCTTCCATCGCCCAACCGTTGATCGCGAGCTTGTCCTGTGCCAGCGGGATCGGTTCGCCCGACGCGACACGGAGCTGCCATTCGACCAGATCGACCCCGGTAATCTCTTCGGTTACCGGATGCTCGACCTGCAGGCGCGTGTTCATTTCCATGAACCAGATGCGGTCGGCGCGCAGGCCTTCGCTGGCGTCCGCGATGAATTCGATCGTCCCCGCACCGACGTAGTCGACGGCCTTTGCGGCGCGCACTGCGGCGGCGCACAGCTCGGCGCGCGTCGCTTCGTCCATGCCCGGGGCCGGGGCTTCCTCGATCACCTTCTGGTGGCGGCGCTGGAGCGAGCAGTCGCGCTCGAACAGATGGACGACATTGCCGTGCGTATCGCCGAACACCTGCACCTCGATATGGCGCGGGGTGAGGATATATTTCTCGATCAGCACATGATCATTGCCGAACGACGCCGCCGCCTCGCGCTGGCACGAGGCGAGCGCATCGGCGAAGTCCGCCGCAGCATCGACCTTGCGCATCCCCTTGCCGCCGCCGCCGGCGACGGCCTTGATCAGGACGGGATAGCCGATCTGCGCGGCCTGTTCGGCGAGGAAGGTCGGATCCTGATTTTCGCCCATATAGCCCGGCGTCACGGGCACGCCCGCCTCGGCCATCAGCTTCTTGGCGGCGTCTTTCAGGCCCATCGCGGTAATCGACGAAGGCTTCGGCCCTACCCAGACGAGTCCGGCATCGGCGACCGCCTGTGCGAACTCGGCGTTCTCCGAGAGGAAGCCGTAACCGGGATGGATCGCCTCGGCGCCGGTCGCTTTCGCGGCGGCGATGATCTTCTCGCCTATCAGATAGGATTCGCGCGCCGGCGACGGCCCGATATGCACGGCCTCGTCGGCCTCGCGTACATGCAAAGCCTTGGCGTCAGCGTCCGAATAGACCGCAACGGTCCGGATGCCCATTTCGCGCGCGGTGCGGATGATACGGCAGGCGATTTCGCCGCGATTGGCGATGAGGAGGGATTTGATCAAAGCCGGTCCTCCCCGAAACGGGGAGGGGGACCATCCGCGGGATGGTGGAGGGGCACAGGCGATTTGCCTTGCCGTTCTTTGATCTTCATCGCCCGTTCCTTGCAAACGTCTACTATCCGCGCCATCGCGCTCTCCAGACTCGTCATGATCACCGTTGCCGGCACGCGCAGCGTAGCGACATGCTGCGACTTCAGGAAATCCGATCGGGCGGCGTCACTCCGCGCCGCCTTCTCGCCGTCATGGGCCCGCCCATCAACCTCGATCGCCAGGCGCACCGCCGGACAATAGAAGTCCAGAATATAAATACCCGCTGGATGCTGGCGCCGAATCTTGAAGCCACCGGGTCGTTCCCGCAAAACCCGCCAGAGCATCCGTTCGGGAAGGCTCATCTCGCTGCGCAGTTTGCGGGCACGTTTCAGCGTGTCTCGGGGGCCAGTGATCACCGGGAGTGCCCCTCCACCATCCTGCGGATGGTCCCCCTCCCCGTGTCGGGGAGGATCACTATGATCCGTCGGCCCATCATCACATCCTGAACACGCCGAAGCCGCGGTCTTCAACCGGGGCGTTCAGCGTTGCAGCAAAGGCCAGCCCCAGCACATCGCGCGTCTGCGCGGGGTCGATGATGCCATCGTCCCACAGGCGCGCGGTGGCGTGATAGGGATTGCCTTCGTCCTCATATTTCTGGCGGATCGGTGCCTTGAAGGCTTCGGCCTCTTCGGGCGTCCATTTGTCGGCGTCGCGGTGGACCGTCGCCAGCACCGACGCCGCCTGTTCGCCGCCCATCACGCTGATCCGACTGTTGGGCCAGCTAAACAGGAAGCGCGGGCTATAGGCCCGCCCGCACATGCCGTAATTGCCCGCACCGAAGCTGCCGCCGATCAGCACCGTGATCTTGGGTACGGTCGCGGTCGCGACGGCCGTCACCAGCTTCGCGCCATGCTTGGCGATCCCCTCGGCCTCGTACTTCCCACCGACCATGAAGCCCGAGATATTCTGGAGGAAGAGCAGGGGGATGCGCCGCTGCTGCGCCAGCTCGATGAAATGCGCGCCCTTGACTGCGCTCTCGCTGAATAGCACGCCATTGTTGGCGAGGATCGCGACCGGAATGCCCCAGATATGCGCGAAGCCGCAGACGAGCGTGGTGCCGTAATTCGCCTTGAACTCGTGGAACTCGCTGGCATCGACGATGCGCGCAATTACCTCGTGCACATCATAGGGCGCGCGGACATCCTCGGGGATGATGCCGTAGAGCTCTTCGGCATCATATTTGGGCGGACGCGGGTCTTTCATCGCGACGTCGAAGCCATCGTCGGCCCCGAAGGTCGACACGATATCGCGCACGATGGTCAGCGCATGTTCGTCATTCTCGGCCAGATGATCGACCACGCCCGACTTCTTCGCGTGCAGGTCGCCGCCGCCCAGATCCTCGGCGCTGATCTCTTCGCCCGTCGCGGCCTTCACCAGCGGCGGGCCGGCGAGGAAGATCGTACCCTGGTTGCGCACGATCACCGTCTCGTCGGACATCGCGGGAACATAAGCACCGCCCGCGGTGCAGCTGCCCATCACGCAGGCGATCTGTGGGATGCGTTTCGCCGACATATTCGCCTGGTTGAAGAAGATGCGCCCGAAATGGTCGCGGTCGGGAAAGACCTGATCCTGATGCGGCAGGTTCGCGCCGCCGCTGTCGACAAGGTAGATGCAGGGCAGGCGGTTCGCCTCGGCAATCTCCTGCGCGCGAAGATGTTTCTTCACCGTCATCGGATAGTAGGTGCCGCCCTTCACCGTGGCGTCGTTGCACACGATCATCGTCTGCTTGCCCGACACACGGCCGATGCCGGCGATCATCCCGGCGCCCGGAACCTCGCCCTCATACATATCGCCCGCCGCGAGCTGGCCGATCTCGAGGAAGGGCGAACCCGGATCGAGCAGCCGCTCGACGCGCTCGCGCGGCAGCAGCTTGCCGCGGCTGGTATGCCGCTCGCGCGACTTTTCGTTGCCGCCGAGCGCCGCTTCGGCGACGCGGGCATAGAGCGCGTCGCGCAGGCCGCGGTTGTGCGCGGCGCGTGCCTGGGTCTGCGGATCGTCGGGATTATATTGCGTCGAAAGGACGGGGGCGCTCACGGTTCACTCTCTCCCTGAAACTGTCTGCGCCCTAGCCGGTCGCTCGTCGATTGGAAAGCACCGCAGGCCGAAAATGGTTGGTATTGAAACGGGATTGTCACAGGCGTATCGCCGTCCGACACCCCCCAGAAAGCAAGGCAACGCCATGAAAAAGACCGTCCTCGCCATCCTCCTGTCCACCGCGACGATCGTCGCCGGGCCGATCGCCTGCACCAGCGCCAACGGCGACAAGGCTGCTTACACGCTCGGCACCGACCTTGGCATCAGCAAGGAAGCGATGGACACCAGCGTCAAGCCGGGCGACGATTTTTACGCCTATGCGAACGGCAATTGGCAAAAGGCGACCCAGATCCCCGCCGACCGCTCGTCGATCGGCGCCTTCTACACCGCCTTCCTTGAAACAGAGAAGCGGACACGCGAACTCGTCGATGCGATCGTCAAGAGCGGCGGCGATGCGGGCACTGACGACGGCCGCATTGCTGCCTTCTACAACGCCTATATGAACACCAAGGCGATCGACGCCGCCGGGATGAAACCGGTCGAGGCCGATCTGGCGCGCTTCGACACCATTGCCGACAAGGCGGCGCTGTCGACCATCCTGGGCGAACAGACGCGCGCCGACGTCGATCCGCTCAACGCCACCGACTTCAACACCGAGAATCTCTTCGGCATCTTCGTTTCGCAGGGACTGGCGACGCCGGGCGAGGTTATTCCCTATATGCTGCAGGGCGGGCTCGGTCTTCCCGAGCGCGAATATTATCTGTCGGCCGACCCGAAGATGGCGAGCATCCGTGACGCCTACAAAGCCTATATCGCCAAGCTGCTGACTCAGGCGGGGATCGCCGATGCCGATGCAAAGGCGCAGCGTATCTTCGATCTCGAAACGAAGATCGCCCGCGCGCATGCGACGCGCGAGGAGAGTGAGGATTTCACCAAATCGGCCGATGTCTGGACCAAGGCCGACTTTGCCAAAAAGGCACCCGGGATCGACTGGGACGCCTATTTTGCCGCTGCCGGGCTCGACAAGGCGGCGAAGTTCGGCGCCTATCATGCGCGGGCGATCACGGGCCTGTCGGCGCTCGTCGCATCGCAGCCGCTCGAGGCGTGGAAGGACTGGCTCGTCTTCCATCAGATCAACAGTCATACCGATGTGCTGCCCACCGCGCTCGATGACGCGCATTTCGCCTTTTACGGCACCACCCTCTCGGGCACGCCGCAGCAGCGCAGCCGAGACAAGCGCGCGCTCGACGCGCTCAACACCAATCTCGGCGATGCGGTCGGCCGCGTCTATGCCGAGAAATATTTCCCGGCGTCGGCCAAGGCCGAAGTCGGTGACATGGTGAAGGGGATCAAGGCCGCCTTTGCGAAGCGCGTCAATACGATCGACTGGATGGCGCCCGAAACGAAGAAGGAAGCGATCAAGAAGGTCGAAACCATCGTCGTCGGCGTCGGCTATCCCGAAAACTGGCGCGACTATGGCAGCTACACGATCAGCGCCGACGACGCCTATGCGAACGAAGTCGCCGGCGAGAAGGCCGAATATGCGCACCAGCTCGCCAAGATCGGCAAGCCCTTCGACAAGGGCGAATGGTGGATGACCCCGCAGACGGTCAACGCCGTCAATCTGCCGGTGCAGAATGCGCTGAATTTCCCCGCCGCGATCCTGCAGCCGCCCTTCTTCGACGCCAAGGCCGATCCCGCCTATAATTATGGGGCGATCGGCGCCGTCATCGGCCACGAAATCAGCCACAGCTTCGACAATAATGGCGCCGCCTTCGATTCGACCGGCGCGCTGCGCAACTGGTGGACGGCCGAGGATCTCAAGAAGTTCGAGGCGGCGGGGGCGGCGCTGGCCGCGCAATATGACAGCTACAAGCCGTTCCCCGATCTTGCGGTCAACGGCAAGCTGACGCTGGGAGAGAATATCGCCGACGTCGCGGGCCTGCAGGCGGCTTATGACGCCTATCGCGCTTCGCTGAACGGCAAGGAAGCGCCGGTGATCGACGGCTTCACGGGCGATCAGCGTTTCTTCATCGCCTATGCGCAGACCTGGGCCACCAAGATGCGTGACGAGGCGCTGCGCGCGCGGATCGCGACCGACGGCCATGCGCCGGGTAACTACCGCGCACTCACCGTCCGCAACCTCGACGCGTGGTACAAGGCGTTCAACGTTCAGCCGACCGACAAGCTGTATCTCGCCCCCGATCAGCGCGTCCGCGTCTGGGGGTGATGTCCGCTTCTCCTCGTCGCGAGGAGCGGAGCGACGAAGCAATCTCCAGTCATCGGCCCGAGGTTAACTCGGGACGCTGGAGATTGCTTCGCTGCGCTCGCGAAGACGCTATTTTTCTGATGCCTGCGGCGCCCCCGGCTTTTCCTTGAGGATCAAGTACCGGTAAACGCCGACGCAGTTGATGCACAGCAGCGCGATATTCTGCCAGCCGATGCCTTCGCTGTCGCTTTGCAGAAAGCCCCACGCGACGAGCGCGATGCTGCTGGTCACGAAAATGACGAAGGCCCAGCCGGTCGGGCGCCGCCCGAGATTGAGCGATACGATCAGCGCCGCGAGCGTTCCGGCCCCGGCGCCATAATATTGCAGCGCGTCGAGCAGCGTATCGCTCATCCGCCGGTCGCCCCGAACACGAACTCGAGCTTCAACCCGTCAGGGTCGGCAAAGAAGAGCGCATAATAGGTCGGTCCGTAGCGCGGATAATCGGCGGGGGCATCGAGGATCGTCGCGCCTATGCTGCGCAGCAAATCATGCAGCGCATCGACGTCGGCGCGGCTTTCGGCAGTCCAGGCAAGATGATGCAGTCCGGGCGAAAAGCGGTCGTGGCTCCGTAATGCGCCGGCCCCCTGCGCTTCGACGATCCCGATCGAATGGAACGGTTCGCCGTCGCGGTCCCAATCGCTGCCATGATCATAATCGGCGGCGCGCCGGTAGCCGAGAAAGCCCAGCACCGCATCATAGAAAATCCGCGACCGCGCCGCGTCGCGAACCGTCAGGTCGATATGATGGACAAGGCCGCGCGCGCTCATAAGGCCCCGGCAATCGCGAGCAGTCCGGATGCAGTCAAAAACGGCCAGCCGATGTGTCGGCCGCGCGTATATACGGCATCGAACAGACCGGTCGCCGTCCACGAGGCCCCGATCAGCAGGATCAGACCGCGCGGCGTTCCGGGCCACAGGACCGACGCGGCGGACACCAGCATCAGGAGCGAGAGCGCATGCCATGCCAGACGAAACACCCGGCGCGCCAAGTCGATCCCCATGATTCCGCTGTCGAGCGACATCAACGGCCTGACAAGTCGTCTTTCGCCCAGCAAGCCGTGCACCAGGGCGGTCGCCACCATGAAGGTGGCCGACAGCCCCAGCCAGATCACGCGCCTGCGCCAATCAGTTCGCGGCCGATCAGCATGCGGCGGATTTCGTTGGTGCCCGCCCCGATGTCGAGCAGTTTGGCATCGCGCCAATAGCGCTCCACCGGCCAGTCCTTGGTGTAGCCCGCGCCGCCAAGCGCCTGGATCGCTTCGCCCGCGACCCTCACCGCGCTTTCGCTGGCCAGCAGGATGGCGCCCGCGGCGTCGAACCGCGTCGTCAGCCCGGCGTCGCATGCCTTGGCGACATTATAGACATAGGAGCGCGCCGACTGGAGCGCGACATACATATCGGCGACCTTGGCCTGCATAAGCTGGAACGAGCCGATCGGCTTGCCGAACTGCTTGCGCTCGCGAAGATAGGGGATGACCGTGTCGAGGCAGCCCTGCATGATGCCGAGCTGGAGCCCGGCGAGCACGACGCGCTCATAGTCGAGGCCCGACATCAGCACGCCGACGCCGCCGTTGACCGGCCCCATCACCTGGTCCTCGCTAACCTCGCAGTCGGTGAAGACGAGTTCGGCGGTCGGGGATCCGCGCATGCCGACCTTGTCGATCTTCTGACCGATGCTGAAGCCCGGCATATCCTTTTCGATCAGGAAGGCGGTGATGCCGCGTGACCCCGCTTCGGGCGTCGTCTTGGCATAGACGACCAGCGTGTCCGCACAGGTGGCGTTGGTGATCCAGAATTTGGTCCCGTTGAGGACATAGCCGCCCTGAACCGGCTCGGCCTTCAGTTTCATCGAGACGACGTCGCTCCCGGCGCCGGCTTCCGACATCGCAAGGCTGCCGACATGCTCGCCCGAGATCAGCTTCGGCAGATATTTCGCCTTCTGCTCTTCATTGCCCCAGCGGCGGATCTGGTTGACGCACAGATTCGAATGGGCGCCATAGGACAGGCCGATCGCGCCGCTCGCGCGGCTGACTTCCTCGACCGCGAGAACATGTTCGAGGTAGCCGAGACCGAGGCCGCCCCATTCCTCCTCGACCGTGATGCCGTGCAGGCCCAGCGCGCCCATCTGCGTCCACAGCTCGTCGCGAGGGAACCAATCCTCGCGGTCGGCCCTGTCGGCCAGCGGCGCAATCTGCTCGTCGGCGAAGCGGGCCGTGGTGTCGCGGATCATCTCGGCGGTCTCGCCAAGGGCAAAATCGAAATCGGGTGTGGCGCGCATATCGTCCTCTGTTTCTGGTTTCGGATGCGACTAGCAGGAAGCGGGCGCGGTTTGAAGCGCAGCGGACAAGTCTGGCTTGCAAGGCGAAAAGGCCATACAGCTTGCGTGCCGCCATGGGGGTCGGCAAGGGCGGGGCATGATCGACACGCTTACCCATCTGGACCGTCTCGAGGCCGAGAGCATCCACATCATGCGCGAAGTGATGGCCGACGCCGTCAACCCCGTGATGCTCTATTCGGTCGGCAAGGACAGCGCGGTGATGCTGCATCTCGCGCGCAAGGCTTTCTATCCCTCGCCGCCGCCCTTTCCGCTGCTCCACGTCGATACCACGTGGAAGTTCCGCGCGATGTACGAACTGCGCGACCGCATGGCCGCGGAATCGGGCATGGACCTGATCGTCCATCAGAACCCCGAGGCGAAGGCGCGCGGGATCAATCCGTTCGACCATGGGCCGCTGCATACCGACATGTGGAAGACCGAAGGGCTCAAGCAGGCGCTCGACCTTCACGGATTCGACGTGGCCTTCGGCGGTGCGCGGCGCGACGAGGAAAAGAGCCGCGCGAAGGAGCGCATCTTTTCCTTCCGCACGGCGAGTCACGGCTGGGATCCCAAGCAGCAGCGCCCCGAGCTGTGGAATCTCTACAATGCGCGCAAGGCGAAGGGGGAAAGCATCCGGGTCTTTCCGATCTCCAACTGGACCGAACTCGACATCTGGCAATATATCGCGCGCGAGAATATCCCGATCGTGCCGCTCTATTTCGCCGCGCCCCGACCGACGGTGATACGCGACGGGCTGTTGCTGATGGTCGATGACGACCGCTTCCCGCTACGCGACGGTGAAGAGCCGGTGATGCGCTCGGTGCGTTTCCGCACCCTCGGCTGCTATCCGCTCACCGGGGCGGTCGAAAGCGAGGCGACGACGCTCAGCCAAGTCATCCAGGAAATGCTGTTGGCGACGACCAGCGAACGGCAGGGACGCATCATCGACAAGGATGGCGGCGATGCGTCGATGGAGAAGAAGAAGCAGGAGGGGTATTTTTGACCCGCCGCGTCAATCTTCAGATTGACGAAGGGTCAACCCCCGCGAAGGCGGGGGCCTCTTTCTGTATCAACGGACGAAGCGGGATTCCCGCTGTCGCGGGAATGACGAAGTAAGAATATGACCGACCCCATCTATGTCACCGACGCTCTGATCGCCGAGGATATCGACGCCTATCTCGCGAGTCACGAGCGGAAGTCGCTGCTCCGCTTCATCACCTGCGGCAGCGTCGATGACGGCAAATCGACGCTGATCGGACGCCTGCTCTACGACAGCAAGATGATCTTCGAGGATCAACTCGCCGCGCTCGAGGCCGACAGCAAGCGCGTCGGTACGCAGGGCGGTGAGATCGATTTCGCGCTGCTCGTCGATGGGCTTGCCGCCGAGCGCGAGCAGGGCATCACGATCGACGTCGCCTATCGTTTTTTCACGACCGAAAAGCGCAAGTTCATCGTCGCCGACACGCCGGGGCACGAGCAATATACGCGCAACATGGTCACCGGCGCGTCGACCGCCGACCTTGCCGTGATCCTCGTCGATGCGCGCAAGGGCGTGCTGACGCAGACGCGCCGCCACAGCTTCCTCGCGCACCTGCTCGGCATCCGGCATATCGTGCTTGCGGTGAACAAGATGGACCTTGTCGGCTATGACAAGGCGGTCTTCGATCGCATCACGCTCGCCTATCGTGCCTTTGCGAGCGAGATCGGTATCACCAATTTCACCGCCATTCCCATCTCGGGCTTTAAGGGCGACAATATCACCGCGCTATCGGCGAACACGCCCTGGTTCAAGGGGCCGGCGCTGGTCGACCATCTTGAAACGGTCGAGATCGGCGGCACCGCCGACCAAGCCAAGCCTTTCCGGATGCCCGTTCAATGGGTCAACCGCCCGAATCTGGATTTCCGGGGCTTTTCGGGCCAGCTTGCAAGCGGCAAGGTCAAGCCGGGCGACGCCGTCCGTATCCTGCCGAGCGGGAAGACGACGACGATCGACCGGATCGTTACGCTTGATGGCGATCTGAATGAAGCAGTCGCGGGCCAGTCGGTGACGCTGACGCTGGCGGACGACGTCGATTGTTCGCGCGGCGATGTCATCGCGACCGCAGATGCGCCCCCCGAAACCGCCGACCAGTTCGAAGCGACGCTCGTCTGGATGGCCGACGAGGCGATGATACCCGGCCGCGCCTATTGGCTGAAGCTCGCGACGCAGAGCGTTTCGGCGACCGTCCAGGCGCCGAAGTACGAGATCAACGTCAACACGCTCGACCGGCTGGCGGCAAAGACGCTCGACTTGAACGGGATCGGGGTGGTCGAGGTGTCGACCGACAAGCCCATCACCTTCGAAGCCTATGCCGACAACAAGACGCTCGGCGGCTTCATCCTAATAGACAAGCTGACCAACGCGACGGTGGCCGCCGGGATGCTGCACTTCAGCTTGCGCCGGGCACAGAATGTCCATTGGCAGGCCGGCGACATCGATCGCGACATGCGCGCGAACCTCAAGAACCAGCGGCCGGCGCTGCTGTGGTTTACCGGCTTGTCGGGGTCGGGCAAATCGACGATCGCGAACCTTGTCGAGAAGAAGCTGCACCGGATGAACCGGCACAGCTTCCTGCTCGACGGCGACAACGTCCGCCACGGGCTCAACAAGGATCTGGGCTTCACCGAAGCCGACCGGATCGAGAATATCCGCCGCGTCGGCGAGGTTGCCAAGCTGATGACCGACGCCGGGCTGATCGTCATCACCGCCTTCATCTCGCCCTTCCGCGCCGAGCGCGAAATGGTGCGCGCGATGCTGCCCGAGGGCGAGTTTCTTGAAATATTCATCGACACCCCGCTGGCCGAGGCGGAACGGCGCGACGTCAAGGGCCTCTACAAGAAGGCACGGGCGGGTCAGCTCAAGAATTTCACCGGCATCGACAGCCCTTACGAGGCGCCCGAGGCGCCGGAGGTTCGCATCGACACGACCGCGATGACGGCAGAGGAGGCCGCCGACCTCATCGTCGAACGGCTGCTGGGCTAACCGGTGCTGCTGTTCCGGGGCCGCGAGGCGCACAGCCGATCTTTCGCCAAGGCGGTCAGCTGGCGCGCTCTGGGCAGCATCGACACCTTCATCCTCAGCTACATCTTCACCGCCAATGTGAAGGCCGCCGGCGCAATTGCGAGCACCGAAGTGCTGACCAAGATGCTGCTCTATTATGTCCACGAACGCGCGTGGAGCCGGGTAACCTGGGGCATGGACAAGACGCCGCGCGATACGGGAACCGAAGGGCTTGACGAACGCGGCGGCGAGGGCTCTGGCACGCAGCCATGACCGAGAATGACGAACAATTGGCGACGCGGCTCGCCGATGCCGCCGGCCGCATCCTGCTCGACCTGCGCGCAGCGGGCGACCTCACGGGCAAGGCGCTGGGGCAGGCGGGTGACGAGGCTGCGAACGCGATGCTCTGCCGCGAGCTTCGCGCGGCGCGTCCCGACGACGCGCTTTTGTCCGAAGAGGAAAAGGACAATCCGGTGCGCCTCGCCAGCCGCCGGGTTTGGATCGTCGATCCGCTCGACGGCACGCGCGAATATGGCGAGGGCCGGTCCGACTGGGCGGTGCACGTCGCGCTTGCGGTCGATGGCGTCGCCAGCGTCGGCGCGGTCGCGTTGCCAGGGCTCGGGCTGACGCTGACCTCGGGCGTACCCGCCGAATTGGCGCCTGCCAACGAGCCGCTGCGGATGCTTGTCAGCCGCACCCGCCCTGCTGCGGAGGCGGTTCAGGTCGCCGAACGGATGGGCGCGG
The DNA here is from genome assembly GCF_001610975.1 of Sphingopyxis terrae subsp. terrae NBRC 15098. NCBI lineage: Bacteria > Pseudomonadati > Pseudomonadota > Alphaproteobacteria > Sphingomonadales > Sphingopyxidaceae > Sphingopyxis > Sphingopyxis terrae. The sequence goes on from NZ_CP013342.1 coordinate 3,157,998, forward strand.
AACTGCTTGCGATGGGCTCGGCCGGAGCGAAGGCCATGGCCGTGGTGCGCGGCGAGGCCGACATCTATCTGCACACCGGCGGCCAATATGAATGGGACAATTGCGCGCCCGTTGCGGTTGCGCAGGCTGCGGGGCTGCACGTCAGCCGCGTCGATGGCTCGCCGCTGCGCTACAACAATGCCGATACCTATCTGCCCGACCTGCTCATCTGCCGCCGCGAACTGGCAGACGAGGTGCTGCGCCTCGCGTCGGAATATTCGTCCGGCTGATCCGGGCGGCATTGCCAGCGGGCGCCCTTCGCCCTAACCCGTTGCATCGAGAAACCAAATTACGCCAAGGGAGACGTGCGATGACCGATTTGCCCGAAACCAATCTGACGATGCTGACGCTCGCCAAGCCGGAGGGCGAACTCGAAGTCTATTTCGAACGCCGCCCGATGCCCGAGCCCAAGCCGCACGAGGTGCTGGTGAAGGTTCTCACCACCCCGATCAATCCGTCCGATCTCGGCCTGCTGTTCGGCGGTGCCGACATGAGCAGCGCGCGCGCCGGCACCCGCAACGACTTGCCGATGATCACGGCCGATATTCCGCCGCCCGGCATGCGCGCGATGGCGAGCCGGATCGGCGATGCGCTCCCGATCGGCAACGAAGGGTGCGGCGTCGTCGTCAAGGCGGGGTCCTCGCCCGAGGCGCAGGCGCTGATGGGCAAGACCGTCGCGCTGCTTGGCGGCGAGATGTATGCCGAATATCGCTGCCTTCCAATTCAGATGACGATGCCGCTGCCCGACGGCACCGATCCGGTCGATGGGGCCTCCTGCTTCGTCAATCCGCTCACCAGCCTTGCTTTCACCGAAACGATGCGGATGGAGGGGCATAGCGCGATCGTCCACACCGCCGCGGCGTCGAACCTCGGCCAGATGCTCGTCAAGATCTGCGCCAAGGACAATATCCCGCTGGTCAATATCGTGCGCAGCGCGGCGCAGGTCGAATTGCTGAAGGGCATCGGTGCGACGCATATCGTGAATAGCAGCGACGATGATTTCGTCGACCAACTCGTCGCCGCGATCACCGAAACCGGCGCCACGATCGGCTTCGATGCGATCGGCGGCGGCAAGCTTGCGGGCCAGATTCTCGCCGCGATGGAAGCGGCGGCGGTCAAGCGCATGACGAGCTACAGCCGCTATGGCTCGGACACTTTCAAACAGGTCTATATCTACGGCGCGCTCGACCTCGGCCCGACGCTGCTCAACCGCAGCTTCGGCTTCAGCTGGTCGCTCTCGGGCTTCCTGCTCACGCCCTTCCTGCAAAAGGCGGGGATGGAGACGGCGATGCGAATGCGTCAGCGTGTCGTCGACGAGCTGACGACGACCTTCAAGAGCCATTACAGCCACCAGATTTCGCTGGCCGATGCGCTCAACCTCGACGTCGCGAACGCCTATAATGCCAAGCGCACGGGCGAGAAATATCTGATCCGCCCGCATGGTTGAGCGCTGGAGCCTTCAAACGGGCTGCAGCACTGCGAGCGAAGTGATCCGGGGTTGATTGAAGCAGGCTGGATCGCTTCGCTCAACGCTTCATGCACTGCCGCGTGTCGTCGCGCGCATATTCGCTGCAGTTCCACAGCGCCTTTTCAAAGCCCGATTTTTCGTCGCGCAGATAGGAAAAGCTCATCGCCGCGCGCTGCATATCGTTCATCGCATCGCTGTCGGGCTTCATTACCGGGTTGGTCCAGCCCATGAACTTGCAATAGGGGCGTTCGCCGCAAAGACGCAGCGCGAGCGTGACGAAACTTTCGGGTGTCGCGCGGCGGTCGAGCTGGACATAGATGGTATCGCGCCCGACCGCGTCTCCGGCGCCCGTTACCAACTTGACCGGGCCAATGCTGGCGGCGGCGTCGGCAAGATCGCTTGGCGGCGCGAGGGCAAGCGCATGGGCGGGGGACAGGCCCGCCATCTTCGCAATCGGCGCGTCGTTCGCCGACACCGCGCCGCGGAACGCGCCGGGCGTTCCCCAGAAACCGGGCCAGCGGAAAAAGAGGTGCGTGCCTTCGCTCGCGATCTTTTCCAGACTGTCGCTCCAATAGGGGCGCACCCAGTCGGTGTGATAATGCGTCGCCAGCCCGACTTTCGGATCGATCAGTCCGGCGAGCATGCGATCGGCATTGCTGCGTGCGCGCGCCCATGCGGCATCCGGATAGCGGCGATTGAGCGCGCCGTCGCAGGTGAAGGTGAACTGACAGCCCGTGGTGCGCTCCGATCCCTGGAATACGACGCCGCAGATCGTCTTGGGGAAGGCGGGATGGCGGACGCGGTTGATGACAACCTGACCGACCGCAAGCTGTCCCTTGCTATCGTCGCCGGCCTCGTAAAGCATCGCCGCTGCCATGCAGTCGCGGGCGCGGTCGCGTGCCTTGCTCGCGCCGGGATAGACGAATGGGCGCGCTGCAACGAAGCCCTTGGTCACAAATGCTATGCGCGCATTTTCGGCACGCGCGTCCTGCTCGGTAACCGGGGCGAACTCCATCGGCTGGACGTCGGGCACGACGTTGGCGGGCGGCGCAACGGGGTGCGGCATCACCGGCAGCGGGCGGCTCGTCTGTCCGCTGAAATGCAGCACCGCCGCAATCGCCGCAAAGCTCAAAAGCGCGAACAGCCAGCCGCGCCATTCGCGCGGGTTCTGCGTCGTATCCGGATGCTCCATTGGGAGCATGGCTGCTGCTCAGATCTCCGGCAGGAAGTCGGGCACCGACAGATAGCGCTCGCCGGTGTCATAGTTGAAGCCGAGGACGCGGCTGCCCGCCGGAAGCTCGGCGAGCTTCTGCTTGATCGCCGCCAGCGTCGCGCCCGACGAGATGCCGACGAGCATCCCTTCCTCGGTCGCCGAGCGCCGCGCCATCTCCTTCGCATCGGCGGCATCGACCTGGATCACGCCGTCGAGCAGATCGGTATGCAGGTTACGCGGGATGAAGCCGGCACCGATGCCCTGGATCGGATGCGGAGCAGGCTGGCCGCCCGAGATGACCGGCGAAGCAACGGGTTCGACGGCATAGACCTTCAGATTGGGCCAATGCTGTTTCAAGAATTGCGCAACGCCGGTAATGTGTCCGCCGGTGCCGACGCCGGTAATCAGCGCGTCGATCGGCGTGTCCTTGAAATCGTTCAGGATTTCGGGGCCGGTGGTCCGGACATGGACGTCGATGTTCGCCTCGTTCTCAAACTGCTGCGGCATCCAGGCACCGGGGGTGGTCTCGACCAGTTCGATCGCCCGCTCGATGGCGCCCTTCATGCCCTTTTCGCGCGGCGTCAGATCGAAGGTCGCGCCATAGGCCAGCATGAGGCGCCGGCGTTCGAGCGACATGCTTTCGGGCATGACGAGGATCAGCTTGTACCCCTTGACCGCGGCGGCCATCGCCAGGCCGATGCCGGTGTTGCCCGATGTCGGCTCGACGATGACGCCGCCCGGTTTCAGGCTGCCGTCGCGCTCGGCCGCTTCGATCATCGCCAGCCCGATGCGATCCTTGATCGACCCGCCCGGATTGGCGCGTTCGGACTTCACCCAGACTTCGGCGTCGGGAAACAGCTTCGCGACGCGAATGTGCGGCGTGTTGCCGATGGTTTCGAGGATAGAATTGGCTTTCATCGTCTCTATGCACTTTCCTTGAAGTCGAAGCGCGGATCGCGGCGCACCCGGTTCGGCCAGTCTCCGGCGCGGACCCACAGCCTTTCGTCGGCCAGGGCGGGCGTCGGAGCGGGTTGTAACGACGCCAGCAGATACTGTCCATAAGGCCAGTCGCCGATCGCCGAGTCGGCGTTGATATGCCCGAAGGGGCCGGCATTGACGAAGCGCGCGTCCCACTTGCGCGACAGGCGCCAGACATGCGCGGATTTGGCGTAGGGATCATTGTCGCTTGCAACCACGATCATCGGAGTTCGAGCCGAAAAGGCCGGGGTATCATCGAATCCGATGATGCGATTGCTACGGCGCAGCAAAGCGAGGTCGGGCGGCGCAACGAGCAGCGCGCCGACAATCCGCGTCCGCGCGAAAGCGCTGGCGCCGGCGAACCAGTGGGCGAAGGCATGGCATCCCAGGCTATGCGCCGCGACAAGCACGGGGGCGTCCTCGGTCGCGATCGTGTCGGCGATGCGGCGGACCCATTCGCCGTTGGTCGGCGCGTTCCAATTGCCAAGGTCGATGCGTTCGCAATCGGGGAATTTCTGTTCCCACAGGCTTTGCCAGTGACCCGGCCCGCTGTTGTCGAGGCCCGGGATGGTCAGAATTTTGTGGCGGATTGTCGAGCTGTGCATGGCGGTCGTTCCATCGAGAGAGGGAAGGGAAGCCGCGGTGACGGGTGCGTCCGTTTTAACTCAATTAAATAAATTGACAATAGGTGCTGGACAAAGCGGGGCGATTTTGCGCCGAAACGCCATCAACAGCGCTCAATCATTCGCCGGATCGAACCGCGCCTCGAAAGTCCGGGCGTGCCTCAGTTCGGGGAATATCCTGGCCCACAGCGCAGTAACACCGATCGCCGCGACGCCGCCTACGACCACCGCACTCACCGGGCCAAGCACCGCCGCCATTGCGCCGGCGCGCATTTCGCCCAATTCGTTCGACGCGGAGATGGCGAGCCCCGACGCCGCGCTGACGCGGCCGCGCATATGGTCGGGCGTGTTGAGCTGAATCAGCGTCCCGCGCACGAAGACCGAGAACATGTCCGCGGCGCCCATGACCACGAGCAGCGCGAGCGACAGCAGGAAGTTGGTCGACAAGCCGAAAGCGACCGTCCCGGCGCCGAATGCCGCGACAGCCCACAGCATCTTGACCCCGACATTGCGCTCGATCGGCCGCCACGCGAGGCCCAATGCGATGATCGCGGCGCCGACCGCGGGGGCCGCGCGCAGAAAACCCAACCCTTCGGACCCCGTGTGCAATATGTCGCGGGCATAGACGGGCAGCATCGCCGTCGCGCCCGACAGGATCACCGCGAACAGGTCGAGCGTGATGGTGCCCAGCAGAAAGCGCTCGGTCCAGACGAACTGCAGCCCGTCGACCATCTCGCGCAGCGGGTGCCGGCGCACTTCAGCGGGCGGCGGTAGCACCGGGCGGACCCTGCTGACCGTGAAGGCCGAAAGGACGAGCAAGGCGGCTGCGAAGATATACACCGATGTGGGATGGACGGCATAGATCAGGCCGCCCGCCGCCGGTCCGACGACCGACGCCGATTGCCAGGCGATGCTGCTCATCGCGATCGCGCGCGGCAGCACTGCCGGCGGCACGATATTCGGCGCGATCGCGCTCATCGCCGGTCCCGAAAAAACGCGGGCGACGCCGTGCAGCGCCGCGAGGGTGAAAAGCAGCGGAAGCGTCAGCCCGTCGGTCCAGGTGAACCAGCCGAGCGACGCGGCGATCGTCAGGTCGATCATGTTGGAAAAGATCGCGACGCGCCGCCGCTCGAACCGGTCGGCGGCCCAACCTGCGACGGGGGTCAGCACGGCAAGCGGAATGAACTGGACGAGGCCGAGCAAGCCGAGCTGGAACGACGCTTCCTTGATCGACATGCCATAGCTGGAGCGCGCCGTATCATAGAGCTGATAGCCGATGACGACGACCATCGCGATCGTCGCCATGACCGCGGTGAAGCGCGCGAACCAGTAATAGCGATAATCGGCGAAGCTGAGCGGGGAGGGGGGCTTCGACGGGCCGTCGATGGAGGAGGAGGAGGCCATTGCGATTTGCCCTAACCGTCTTTTGGCGCCTGTCCAGCATGCTTTGTCGCCGCCGTTCGTCGATTATCGGGTGCAGCCCGTTGGACGCGGTGGCAGACAGTCGCCATAGATCAAGGGAGACGCATCGAATGACACGTAAATTTGCCCGCTTCGGCGGCGCGGCGATGGCCGGCGCGCTGCTCGTGCTTGCCGCATGCAGCGCCGAAAAGACGCCGCAGTCCGCCGGATCTGCCGCCAATTGGACCGAATTTCGCGACCAGTTTCTTGCTGGCTATTTCCCGTTGAATCCCAATTTCGCGGTCTATCAGGGCAAGCATGAGTTCGACGGTCAGCTTCCCGACTGGTCGGCAGCGGGATTGCAGAAGCAGATCGCTTTCCTCGAAAAGACGATTGCCGATGCCCAGGCATTCGATGGCAAGATGAGCGATGCCGAGAAATTCGAGCGCGACTATCTCGTCCATGTTGCCCAGGGGCAGCTCTTCTTTTTGAAGGACGCCGATTTCCCGCATAAAAACCCGGCCTTCTACGTCGGGCAGCTCGACCCCAACGTCTATATCTCGCGCCCCTATGCCGATCCGGCGACGCGCATGAAGGCGTTCATTTCCTACGCCGAAAAGGTTCCGGCCGCCGCTGCCCAAATCAAGGCCAATCTAAAACTGCCGATGCCCGCAACCTTCGTCAAATATGGCAGCGCCGGCTTCGGTGGCTTTGCCGACTATTACACCGGGGATGCCAAGGCCGCCTTTGCCGATGTGAAGGACCCGGCGCTGCAAAAGCAGTTCGACGAAGTTGCGGCCAAGGCGGCCGCGGCGATGAAGGATCTTGCCGCCTATGTGGCGTCGCAGCCGGGCAGCGCCGACGGCTGGGCGCTCGGCGCCGACAAATTTTCGAAGATGCTGCTCACGAACGAAGCGGTGGACACGCCGCTCGACGAACTCGAGCGAATCGGCCAGGCCGACCTCAAGCGCAATCAGGATGCGTTGAAGGCCGCGTGCGCGACCTATGCCGCGGGCATGACGATCGCCGATTGCATGAAGAAGATGGGGTCCGACAAGCCCGCCGATGGTCCGGTGGCCGAGGCGCGGCGCCAGCTTCCGATGCTGCGCGCCTTCCTCGTCGAAAAGGATCTGGTATCGATCCCGGGCACCGAACAGGCGCAGGTGGAGGAATCGCCGCCCTACAACCGGCAGAACAGCGCCTATATCGACATCCCCGGACCCTATGAGAAGGGCCTGCCGTCGGTCTATTACATCTCGCCGCCCGACCCGAGCTGGGACAAGCAGACGCAGCTCGACTTCGTGCCGGGCAAGAAGGATCTGCTCTTCACCTCAGTCCATGAAGTCTGGCCGGGTCACTTCCTCAATTTCCTGCACTCGAACCGCGCGGAGAGCATCTTCGGCAAGCTGTTCGTCGGCTATGCCTTCGCCGAGGGCTGGGCGCATTATACCGAGGAAATGATGTGGGACGCAGGGCTCGGCGATGGCGACCCCGAAACGCACATCGGCCAGCTGTCGAACGCGCTTTTGCGTAACTGCCGCTACCTGTCGGCGATCGGTCTCCACACCAAGGGGATGACGGTCGCGGATTCGGAAAAGCTGTTCAAGGAGCAATGCTATCAGGACGAGGGCAACGCGCGGCAGCAAGCGGCGCGCGGTACTTATGATCCGCTCTATCTCAACTACACGATGGGCAAGCTCATGATCCGCAAGCTGCGCGAGGATTGGACCAAGGGGGACAAGACGAAGTGGAAGGCCTTCCACGACGAATTCCTTTCCTACGGCGGTCCGCCGATCCCGATGGTGCGCGCAGCGATGATGAAGGAAGCAAGCCCGAAGGCGGTTTTCTGATCGCATTCAGCGCGCAAGGTGCCGGCCGACCGTTGGTTGGCCGGCACCGACCTGCCCCAATTTGGGGCTGCCGGGACATGGTTAAGCCAAATTGACGGCCCTGCCGGGCGCGGATAATGGCGAATCGATATCGTCCCAGCAGTTGCCCCAATCAGCTGACTGGCTTTTTGAAAGTCGGTCCACATGTCTGCATCGCGGCTCAGCGTCGTCATGCCCATGTATAATGCGGCACGCTTCGTCGAAGCGGCGATCGACAGCATTTTGGCCCAGACGATGGGCGATTTTATCTTTTACATCGTCGATGACGGTTCGACCGACGCGTCGGGGGACATCGCCGCGCGCAAGGCGGCGACCGATCGGCGGATCAGACTGATTCGCCAGTCCAATCAGGGCATCGTTGCGAGCATGAACCGGATGCTTGGGCTGGTCGAAACGCCCTTCGTCGCGCGTATGGATGCCGACGACATCTCGCTGCCCGACCGTTTCGCGCTGCAGCTGGCGCATTTCGATCGCACGCCGACACTCGGTGCGCTCGGTGGGCAATATGTCGAGATCGACAATGGCGGGCGCCGACGGAGCGGTCATTTCCGGCAACCGGTGGGCTGCGATGACGTGCGCGCCGAACTCGAACTGCGGCCTGCGGTCGCCAATCCGACCGTGATGTTCCGCACCGATGCGCTGCGAAAGGCCGGGCTCTATCGCCCGGCGTTCGGCTATTGCGAGGATTACGACCTCTTTCTGCGGCTCTCCGAGATCGCTGATATCGACAATCTGCCGGACACGCTGCTGCTCTATCGCCGGTCGCCCGAACAGATGAGCGTCGCCAACAACGCGCAGCAGACCGAACAGGCCGCCTATGCCCGGCTCGCGCATCTGGTGCGCAAGACGGGCGCCCCCGATCCCTTCCGCGACATGGCGCGGCTGCCGGCGCTCGCCGATCTCGATGCGCTGCTCAAAAAGCCCGGCATCGGACGGATGGTGGAGACCGATATCATCGCCGCGCGCCGCTATGCTGTCGCCAGCATGGCCGACAGTGAGTTCGTCGACTATTGCAAGCGGCTGGCGAGCGGCGTGCGGCTGGAGGCCGCGACGCGTACGGTGGTGCGCTGCCTCGTCAATCGGCGCGTCGATCGGGCGTTCCGGCTGGCGAGTTCGCTCGTCGCCGGGGTTTTCGTCTGACGCGCGTCAAGCCTGCGGAGCGCGCAGCCGCGCCACGAAAAAGCCGTCGAGCCCGCCCACATCGGCCAGCATCCCCGGCAAGGTTCTGACGCAGCCCATTGCATCCGGCGTTACGCCCTGCGGCAGTTCGTCAGGCCGTACGGGGTCGATCTGCCATTGCGAATTGTTGCCCAGAAACGCCTTGATCTGCTCCTCCCCCTCGGCGCGCTCCAGCGAGCAGGTCGCATATACGAGCGACCCGCCCGGCTTGACCCAACCGGCGGCGCGGGCGAGCAACTCGCCTTGCAGCGCCGCAAGCTCGTCGATCTGCCGGTCTTCGACGCGGTGCAGCACATCGGGATGGCGCCGGAAAATGCCGGTTGCCGAACAGGGGGCGTCGAGCAGCACGGCATCGGCCTGTGCGTCCGGCTCCCAGCGCCGGATGTCAGCCTGAATGATCTCCGCGGTCTGCTGCGTCCGGCGCAAATTGTCGGTCAGTCGTTCGAGCCGGCGCGCGCTGGTGTCGACAGCCGTCACCGCCCAGCCCGCCGCCGCGAGCTGCATCGTCTTTCCGCCCGGCGCGGCGCACAGGTCGAACACCGATCGGCCATTGCCCTGACCAAGCAGGCGGGCCGGGATGCTGGCGGCAAGATCCTGCACCCACCAGCCGCCATCGCGGAAGCCGGGCAGGTCTTCGACCGCGCTGCCCCGCGGCAGGCGATAGTGCCGCGGTGCGAGCGATCGGGCTTCGGCCCATCCCGCGGCGTCGGGCTCGGCTGCAAAGCTCAGGTCGATCGGCGGCGGTGCGCTCCAGCCATGTTCGGCCGCGGCAACCGTCTCGGCGCCCCAGGCATCGTGCCAGCGCGCCGCCGTCGCGGGCGGCAGGCTCGCGCGCTCGGGTAGTTTCCACGCGTCTTGTTGTGCGCGCGACAGAAGCGCGTGAACCAGTCGCCGCGGCCCACCCGCTACGAGCGGCAGCGCGGTGGCAACCACCGCATGCGGCGGACTGCCGAGCGCGAGCAATTGGGCGAGCGCGAGCCGCAGCACGGCGCGCGACTTCACGTCCTCGGGTAGCGGCTGGGGCGTTGCGCTATCGATCAGCGCATCGAGGTCGACCATCCAGCGCAGCGTTTCCGACGCGATGGCAATGGCAAAGGCCCGATCGGACGGCGGGAGGCCCTGCGTGGCGGCATGCGCCGCAATGTCGAGCGCCTCGCCGCGGCGCAGCACTGCGTCGAGCAGGCGCAGGGCGGCGCGGCGCGGCGCGGTGCCGGCGGGCTCACTTTCGCCGCCTCGTGGCCGGCGTCCGCGGCGCTCGGGCATTTTCGGTCGGCTATCATTGGCGTTCTTCATCATAACGTCCTATATCGGATCCATCATGGCGCACGATCCTCAATCCGACCACATCGGCGGCACGCCCCGAGCGACCAAGCGTCCCGGCGATGTCAGACCGCCCGCAAACTGGACCAACGAACCGCTGCCCAAGCCGCAGCCGATTATCGAAGACGCCGCGGAGGCGCAGCCCGGCGGCCGCAACCCGGTACGCTATGGCGACTGGGAATTGAAGGGTCTGGCGATCGACTTCTGATCGGCCGCCGTGCGCAGGTCAGAAGGGGTTCATCCGGCCCATCAGGCGCGTACGGTCGACATATTGATGCTTCAGCACCGCCAATATGTGGATGACGACGAGCACGAGCATGGTGATGCCCAAAAGTTCGTGCCGTTCGTGCAGCGTGTCGGCGAGCGCTTTTGACGGCGCGGCGATCGACGGCACGGTGAACAATCCGAAGAAGTCGATCGGCCGATCGGCGGCGGACATCCAGACCCAGCCCGACAGCGGCAGCAGGATCAGCAGCAGATAGAACAGGAAATGCAGGATCTTGCTGACCGGACGCTGCCATGCGGGCGTTCCGGCGGGCAGCGGCGGGGGCTTGTGGCCGAGGCGCCACAATATGCGCAGCGCGGTCAGCACGAGGATCGTTATCCCCAGCGCCTTGTGGACGTTCATCGCTTCGCGGTGCGCTTCGCGCGGCAGACCTTCGGTCAGCATCGCAAGGCCGATATTGACGATGACCGAAAGGCCGATCAGCCAATGCAGCCATATGGCCACCTTCGTATAGCGCGGGTCGGCGGTCGATCCGGCATCGGCGAGGGTGGCCATATCGGTTCTCCTTAGGCGACGGGGGCGTCCGTCATTGCCGGCACCTTGCCAGCTTTTACCTGTTCGGCAAAGATGTCGCGCATCAGCTGGAGCGAAAGCAGGTGCGCATAGATGAGCGGCAACGTGCCGTTCTGCATCAGCTTGCGCAGCACATCGCCGCGCAGTTCGCGCAGCTTGTTTTCGTCGACCATCTGGAAACCGCGATAGACGAAGGGCTTGTCCGAACCGTCGGGCTGGATGGCGACTTCGCCGTCCATCAGCAGGTCGGCCTTCTTGAGTTCGTCGACCAACATGCCGGTGCGCTGCCCGGCTTCTTCGAAGTTGCGGCAGAAATCGAGCACGGCTTTGGTCTGCTCGCTCGGCTGGCCGTCAACGAACAGGGCGTCGCCCTCGTCGAACTTGCCGACCGCGCCAGAGGTCGGGTCGAAGCAGAGCGACAATTCTTCGCTGCCCGGGTTGAGGCGCGCGAGAAGGAAGGGGTAGCGGCGAATATAGGCCGGAACATAAACCGGATTCTTCAGCTTGCCTTCGTCGTCAACGAAGACGTTGACGCCTTCGTTGAGGCCCATGAGCGCCAGCGGAACCGGATTGTCGCCAGCCGAAAAGATGATCGGAAAGAAGCGGCAAGCCGAGGTGAATTCGTCGGCGGTCAGCGGAATCGCATGCTGGCCGACGAGAAACTTCGCTTCGGCGAGTGGACGGGCGTGGAAATCGACGTGATCGACGCTCGAAAGCGGAACGAGGTCGCCATAGAAAAGCGGCAGGTTGTTGGCGGGCGCAGTGGCCATGATGAAACTCCGGATTGGCGCCCCCAAAGGGATCGAGGGCGAAAGGAATAATCGCGCGCCTTATTGGCAGGCGCGGCGCGGCGCAAGGGGCGTTAGGCCAAGGGCGCCTTCTGGGCGACCAACTTGCCGGGATTGAATAGCCCCCGCGGATCGAGTCCGTCTTTCACCGCACGCAGCGCGGCGAGGCGGGCGGGGCTGTCGAGTTCGGCGAGCATGTCGCGCTTCATCTGCCCGATACCATGTTCGGCCGAGATCGAGCCGCCGAGTTCGAGTACGTGGGTGTAGACGATCCGGCTTGCGTCCTCACCATGCGCCGCGAGCCATGCACGACCGTCGACGCTCGCTGGCGGTTGAACATGATGGTGGACGTTTCCGTCGCCAAGATGGCCGAAGGACAGCGCCCGGGTACCCGGAAATGCGGCATCGAGGCGCGCGGGGTTTTCCGCAATGAACTGCGGCATCCGATCGACTGGAACGCTGACGTCATGCTGGAGGGCGGGGCCTTCGGCGCGCTCGGCCTCCGAGATCGAATCGCGCAGGCGCCAGAATTGCTCGCTTTCGCTTTCGCTCTTGGCAATCGCGACGTCACGGATCAGCCCGTCCTCGAGTGCCTTTGCCAGCGATGATTCCAGCGCTTCGGTCAACGCATCACCATCGTCACCGGCCAGCTCGACGAGCGCATACCAGGGATCGGAGGCAGCGAGCGGCGCGCGGGTCTGCGGAATATGGCGCAGCACGGCCTGCAGGCAGGCGTCGGGGATGAGTTCGAAGCCTTCGAGCGTGCGACCGAGCGCGGCGTCGAGCCGGCGCAGGAGGCGCAGCGCATCGTCGGGCGAAGCAAGGCCGATCCACGCCGTGCAGCGCGCGGCGGCAGCGAGGACGAGGCGCAGCGTCGCGGCGGTGACGACGCCGATCGTGCCCTCGGCGCCGCAGAACAAATGCCGCAGGTCATAGCCGCGATTATCCTTCTTGAGCGGGGCCATCGCGTCGAGAATCTCGCCGTCGGGCAGAACCGCCTCAACGCCTTCGACCAGCGCCCGCATCGTTCCGAACCGTAACACCTGCGTTCCGCCGGCATTGGTCGAAACCAGCCCGCCGACCGTCGCTGACCCCTTGCCACCGAGGGTCAAGGGAAAGCGCAGTCCGTGCGCAAGGGCTGCACCATGCAGATGTTCGAGCACGACCCCCGCTTCGACTATCGCCAATCCGGCGGCGACGTCGATATCACGGATCCGGTTCATGCGCCGCAGGCTGAGCAGAAGCTGGTTGCCCGTCGCGTCGGGTGTTGCGCCGCCGACCATGCCGCTGTTTCCGCCTTGCGGGACGATGGCAACCTGCTCCGCGGCGCAGAGCCTGACGACTGCGGCGACTTCGTCACGATTGACCGGGGAAAGCATGGCGGCCGCTTGGCCTCGATAACGGCCGCGCCAATCCGTGAGCCAGGGTGCCATATCATTGGGATCGCGGGTGAACCCCTTGGGGCCCAGCAGATCGGCGAGGTGGTTGAGCAGGTCGGCGGAGGGCGGTTGGGTCATGCAGTGCGTCTCGTTGGGGCGCGGGCGCGCAATAGGGGTCGACATCAATTCATTTGCTGTTCAATCATGGTCGTTAGAGGGTTGGCAGATGAATTGCCACCTTGTGGGGCTTTGCAGCGAACGGGAGTATCGGGTGAACGCCATGGCCTGGCACAGTGATGCGGAGCGGGCGCATCCATGGTGACGGCGCTGGCCCTACTGGTCGCGGCGGCTGCGCCCGCGTCGGACGTGCCCATTGCGGCAACGCTGCCGCCGGTGGAGGCGTCCATGCCCGCCATTGTTCCCCCTGATGTCGGCTTTTTCCAGGTCGTGATCGAGCAGCAGATCATCATCCGTGTTCCGGCACAGCGTAGTCCGATCAATAATTTCTCAGCCCCCGCGCCGCCGCCACCGCCCGTTCGTCCGCGCGAAGCGCAGGTGGTCTGGAAGGAAAAGAAGGGGCCGCGCTGCGTCGCGATGAAGAACATCGTGCGGATGGAGGCGGTGCAGCGCGACAGCATCGACCTCATCACCCGCCAGAAGCAGTTGCTGCGTGCCCAGTTGAACCGTGGCTGCCGGGCGCTCGACTTCTATGCCGGCTTCTACATGAAGGGAAACAAGGACGGGCAGCTGTGCAAAGGCCGTGACGAAATTCATGCGCGGACCGGCGCAAAGTGCGAGGTAGACGAGTTTCGCTTGCTCGTCCCGGTGGCGCGCGACGACGACTGAGCGGGGCGGCGCGCGATTTTTCGGCCAGATCGGTCGGCTTTTCTTGACTTTTCACCGCCACTTCCCCTAGGGGCGCGGCAGCAACGGCTGGCGTGGGAAGCCGTGCTACAACATTTTTCCGGACATGATGACCTTATGAAATTTGCCGACATCGGCCTTTCCGACGAACTTTTGCGCGCTGTGACCGAAGCGGGCTATGACGAACCGACACCGATCCAAGCGGGCGCCATCCCTTCGGTTCTGATGATGCGCGACATTATCGGCATCGCGCAAACGGGCACCGGCAAGACAGCATCCTTTGTGCTGCCGATGATCGACATTCTGGCGCATGGCCGCGCCCGCGCGCTGATGCCGCGCTCGCTGATCCTCGAACCGACGCGCGAACTTGCGGCGCAGGTGGCCGAGAATTTCGAAAAATACGGCAAATATCACAAGCTTTCGATGGCGTTGCTCATCGGCGGCGTCCAGATGGGCGATCAGATCAAGGCGCTCGAAAGGGGCGTCGATGTGCTGATCGCGACGCCCGGCCGCCTGATGGACCTGTTCGAGCGCGGCAAAATATTGCTCACCGGCTGCGAACTCCTCGTCATCGACGAGGCGGACCGGATGCTCGACATGGGGTTCATTCCGGACATCGAGAATATCTGCACCAAGCTGCCGGCGAATCGCCAGACCTTGCTCTTTTCGGCGACGATGCCGCCGCCGATCAAGAAGCTCGCCGACAAATTCCTGTCGAATCCCAAGACGATCGAAGTCGCGCGGCCAGCGAGCACCAACGTCAATATTACCGAGTTCCTGGTCAAGACCAGCGAGCGCGGCAAGCGCGAAACGCTGCGCGGGCTGCTCGAGGAAGAGGATATCAGCACCGCGATCATCTTCTGCAATCGCAAGACGACCGTGCGTGAGCTCGCCAAATCGCTCCAACGCTACCGCTATCGCGCGGGCGAGATCCATGGCGACATGGATCAGTCGAGCCGCATTGCCGAACTCGATCGCTTCAAAAAGGGCGATATCAACATCCTCGTCGCGTCCGACGTCGCGGCCCGGGGTCTCGATGTGAAGGGCGTCAGCCACGTCTTCAACTTCGACGCGCCTTGGCATCCCGACGACTATGTCCACCGCATCGGACGTACCGGGCGGGCAGGGGCGAAGGGCCGGGCCTTCACGCTCGTCAGCCCGTCCGATGCGGAGGCGGTTGACAACATCCAGAAGCTGACCGGCCACAAGATCGATATCTTTGCGGGCGGCGAGCGTCAGGAACCCACCGAAGAGATTGAGGAAAAGCAACCGCCGCAAGCGAAGAAGAGCCGGCGCGGCGGTGCGAAACCGAAATCGAAGGACGATGCACCCCGCGCGGAATCCAAAAGCAGCGTATCCAGGGCCCCCGAACGCAAGACACCTGATGCGCCGCGCCAGAAGCCGGTTCGCGACGACGAACCCGACGACGGCTGGAACGGCCCGATGCCGGGCTTCCTTTCGGTCGGTTTCGGTAGCTAAAACCGGGCCCGGATCGGCGGTGCGTTCGCGTCAGACGCGGACGAGCATCTTTCCGATATTCGCGCCGGAAAACAAACCAAGGAACGCGTCGGGCGCCGCTTCGACCCCGTCGCGCACGGTTTCACGCATCGTCACCGCACCGCTCGCGATCAGCCCTGCCATGTCGGCGTAGAATTCTTCCATGCAGTCGAAGAACTGGTCGGTATAGATAAAGCCCTCCATGCGGATACGCGCCGGGATCGTCCGGATCAGGTTGCGCATTTCCTGGGGCTTTCCGTCATTATAGACGTCGATCATGCCGCAGATGGCAAAGCGGGCGAAATCATTGGCGAGTGCGAAGGCCGCGTCGAGATGATCTCCCCCGACATTGTCGAAATAGACGTCGATGCCACTTTTGCCGAGGCCGTCCAGCGCTTCGGTGAGCGCGGGGACCAGCGGGCCCGCCTTGTAATCCACAACGGCATCGGCTCCCAGATCCTTGACCCAGCCGCATTTTTCTGCGCCGCCGGCGGAGCCGATAACCGTCATCTCGCGCGCTTTGGCGATCTGGACCACCGCCGAGCCAACGGCGCCTGCGGCGGCGGACACGAAAACCGTGTCGCCGGGCTTTGCCGCTGCAATGCGGAGAAGGCCGATCCACGCGGTGCCCCCGGTCAGCCCCATATTGTGGAGAAAGGTCTGGGGCGGCATGCCAGCGGCGAGCAGATCGGCAGGCAGCTTGGTGGGCGTCATCTCCAGCCCGATGGTTCCGCCGTCGCGCCAGCCGCCCATGTGCAGGATGATGTCGCCCGGCGCAAAGCCGTCCATTGCGCTTTCGACGACTTCGCCGATCGCTCCGCCGGTCATCGGCTGGTCTAGCTGGAAGGAGGCGGCGTAGCTTTTGGCATCGTTCATCCGGCCGCGCATATAGGGGTCGACCGACAGCCAGTGATTGCGCACGCGAAGCTGATCGGTTTCGAGCGGCAGATCGGGAAGCGCGTGCAGCGCAAAATCGTCGATCGTCGGCAATCCTTGCGGACGACGCACCAGATGCCATGCCTTCGCCATCGATCGTTCCCCCCAATTATCCGAAGATATTTCCTATCGTCAGAAAAGCCGTTGCCAGTGTCAACCAGTCCCGTTAAGAGCGCCCCGTCGCGGGGCCGTAGCTCAGATGGGAGAGCGCTGCAATCGCACTGCAGAGGTCAGGGGTTCGATTCCCCTCGGCTCCACCAGCGACATTCCTCGAATTTTTTGATCAGTGACCGTCATCATAGGCGTCGATGGCAGAAAACAGCATCGTGAGCTGCTCGCGTTCGTCGGTGTCGATGTCGGGACGCCATATCTCGAATAACAGCACTGTGCGGTCGCTGGTGCCGCGATTCCACGCTTCATGTTCAAAGCTGTCGTCGAAGATCATCAATTCACCTTCGCGCCATGCGCGCGTTTCGGCGCCGACGCGGATGCCGCAGCCATCGGGCACTACGAGTGGCAGATGGCAAATAAGCCGAGTATTAAGCAGCCCGTGATGTGGCGCAATGTGGGTTCCGGGTTTGAGACGGGAAAACAACGCTATGGGTGCACGTCCCGGGATCACTGGCTGCGGGGCGAGCGTCAGCGTTGCGAGAGTTTGCGGGCACAAGCGATCCATGCCGCTTGCAATCTCGCCACTTTGCCACAGCCAAGCCGCTCCCCAGTCCGGCTTGTCCAGCAATGGATTGTTGGGCGGAGGTCGATCGGGGTTGGCCGCGACATAGGGCGAAAAATGTTCGCCCGGATCGTTCAACAAGGCTTGCAGTTCGTCGCGGATGGCGGCGGTGGACGCCTCCACTTCGGGAACCCAATCAAATTCCGACCGATCAAAAAATGCCCGCTGCGCAAGGCCGGGGAAGTAGAACATGTTGGGCTGCTGTTGATACAGCGGTTGTTCGCCCGATAATAGCCGCAGAGCCTCGGCTACACGCGGGGTCGCGGTGCGTTGGTCGAGTCCGGCTGCGTGAAGGCGGTTGAACAGGTGGTCGGCCAGAACATTGTCGACATCGGACAAATATTGCTCCGCTCTTTGCAACGAAGGGTGCAGCGCAGGATGCACGTCCCGAGCCTGGGCCGCGGTTGCCAGCGCCAAGCGGTAGAAGCTGCTGGCGGCACGCTCGTCATTGAGCCGACGCTTGAGTTCCGCCATCGCGATCAGCGCCGCGATGTTGCTCCGATCCGCTCGAATGAGCGCGTCGAGCGCCGCTGCTTCGGCGGCTGAATCGCCCCTGCCATGGGCTTCGTGTGCTTTGCGCAGCCATTCATCCTTGGTTGTCATGCCGCCCTCACAAAGCCGTCGAGCACCCGCTTTGCGCCCGCCTGCTCGAATTCGACCTCCAGCTTGTTGCCGTCGATGTCGATGATTTCGCCATAGCCGAATTTTTCGTGGAACACGCGCATACCGATGGCGAGGTCGGCGCGCGGCTTGGCTCCCACCGATGCGGCGGGCGCTCGCTCGGATGGCGCGGGCGCGCGGGTGACGGTCGATGATTGGGCGACCGCGCGCTGCCATGCCGGGCCGCGCGTCATGGTGCGGGCGGGCTGGCGTTCGGCAACATGCGCAAAAGGATCGCCCTGCGCCGCCCAGTTGGCCCGCCAAAGGCTCTGGCCACCGCCGAAGCTGTTCTCGCTCGCCACATGCTCGGGCGGGATTTCGCCGATGAAGCGGCTCGGGATGCTGCTCATCCACTGGCCGTAGATACGCCGGTTCGCGGCATGATAGATGCTGGCGCGCCGACGAGCGCGGGTGATCGCGACATAGGCCAGCCGGCGTTCCTCTTCCAGGCTCGCCGTCCCGCCCTCATCCATCGCGCGTTGCGACGGAAAGACCCCGTCTTCCCAGCCGGCGAGGAAGACATGATCGAACTCGAGGCCCTTGGCGGCGTGGATCGTCATGATCGTCACCGTTTCGGTCTGGTCGTCATTGTCGCGGTCCATCACCAGGCTGACATGCTCGAGAAAGGCTTCGAGCGAGTCATACTCTTCCATCGCGCGAACGAGTTCGGAGAGGTTTTCAAGCCGGCCCGCCGCCTCGGCGCTGCGATCGGCCTGCAGCATTGCGGTATAGCCCGATTCGTCGAGGATGAGCTGCGTCAGCTCGGGGTGCGATAGCTCGCCCGCCTTCGATTGCCAGCCGCGCATCATCGCAACGAAATTGGCGAGCTGGCGCCGCGCCTGCGGAGTCAGCTCGTCGGTTTCGGTAATCCGTGACGCCGCATGGAACAGCGGGGTCCGGTCGATCCGTGCGAACTGGTGGATACGCGCCACCGCCTTGTCGCCCAGCCCGCGCTTCGGGACATTGACGATCCGCTCGAACGCCAGATCGTCGGCTGGCGACTGGACGAGGCGCAAATAGGCGAGCGCATCGCGAATTTCGGCGCGCTCATAGAAGCGGAAGCCGCCCACGATGCGATAGGGCATGCCGATCGCGATGAAGCGATCCTCGAATTCGCGGGTCTGGAACTGCGCGCGGACGAGGATGGCGGCACGGTCAAGTGAAACCCGCCGGCGTTGCAAATCTTCCAGTTCCTCGCCGATCCGCCGCGCTTCCTCGGGGCCGTCCCACACGCCGACGACGCGCACCTTGTCGCCCGCATCGAGTTCGGTCCACAGCGTCTTGCCGAGGCGGTCGCTGTTCTGCGCAATCAGCGCCGACGCGGCCGCCAATATCTGCGGGGTCGATCGGTAATTCTGCTCGAGCCGGATTACCGTCGCGCCGGGAAAGTCCTTTTCGAAGCGCAGGATGTTCGCGACCTCGGCGCCGCGCCACGAATAGATCGACTGGTCGTCGTCGCCGACGCAGCAGATATTCTTGCGCGCCTGCGCCAGCAGCCGCAGCCAGAGATACTGGCTGGCGTTGGTATCCTGATATTCATCGACGAGGATATATTTGAAGCGCTGCTGATAATGTTCGAGCACATCGCGGTGATTTTTCAGGATCACCAGCATGTGCAGCAGCAGGTCGCCGAAATCGCAGGCGTTGAGCGTCTTCAGCCGCGCCTGATACAGCGCATAGAAATGGCCGCCCTTGCCGTCGGCATAGGCTTCCTTGTCACCCGCATCGAGGTCGGGCGGCGTCAGGCCGCGGTTCTTCCACTTGTCGATCAGCGCCGCGAGCTGGCGCGCCGGCCAGCGCTTTTCATCGAGTCCCTCGGTCTGGATGATCTGCTTGAGCACGCGAAGCTGGTCGTCGGTGTCGAGGATGGTGAAATTGCTTTGCAGGCCGACGAGTTCGGCGTGACGGCGCAGCATTTTTGCGCAGATGCTGTGAAAAGTGCCCAGCCAGGGCATGCCCTCGACCGCGTCGCCGATCATCCGTCCGATGCGTTCGCGCATCTCGCGCGCTGCCCTGTTGGTGAAGGTGACGGCCAGGATTTCCGACGGCCAGGCGCGCCGCGTCGCGATGATATGCGCCAGCCGTGCCGTCAGTGCGGCGGTCTTGCCCGTGCCGGCCCCGGCGAGCATCAGCACTGGACCTTCGGTGGTGAGAACGGCCTGCCGCTGCGGGCCGTTCAGGCCCTGCAGATAGGGCGGATCTGACGGCGAGGGCGGCGGCAATTCGGGGAGGGATGAGGGGGTATCCATTATGCGCGAACGATTAGGGAACAGCGCCGCTGCTGTCCAGTGCGCGGCGCAGCGCTGCGTCGGGCCGGGCGCCCTCGTGTTCGAGCCGGTCTATCGTGGCAACCGCCATCGCCCGATATGCGGCGACAAGGTCGGGATCATGCGCGGCAAGCGCCGCAACATGATCACGGATCGTCTGAACGTCGCCACGCAGCAACGGTCCCGAAAGGGCACCGAACCCGCGGTCGAGGCTGTTGTCCAGAGCAGCCTGCACCAGCGGCGCGAGCAGCGCGCGCGGCGCGGCGACTCCCGCGCGTTCAAGAGCCTGCGCGGCATCGGCAATCAGCGTCACGAGATGGTTCGACGCGTGGCAGAGCGCCGCGTGATAAAGCGCGCGGCGCTCTTCGGGAATTTCGACCGCAACACCGCCGAGCAGGCCGACGACCCGCCTGGCTTGCACGGCTGCGTCGACGCTTGAGCCGGTGATCGCAAAGCGCGCGCCCGCCATCCGCGCGACTTCACCCGGCGGGTTGCCCGTGAAGGTCATCGCCGGATGGATAGCGGCCGTCAGCCAGCCCGCATCGCGCAGCGGCGCCAGAGGCGCGGCTCCGCTACGGCCGCTGACGTGGAAAACGAAAGGCGAGGACGGCGTCTTGGATGCTTCGGCCGCCAACGTGGCCACGATGCCGGAAAGGGCGTCATCGGCAACGGCGATCGCAATCGCATCGCATGTTTGGACGAGTGCCCCAAGGTTGGGGGTGGTTTCGATGCCATCGACTTGCCGCTCCGCTTCGGCCAGTTGTTCGGGCGAACGTCCCCATAGCAAGGGCGGTTTGTGCGACGCGGGCTTCAGTCCGAGCGCCAAGGCGCGCGCTACGCGGCCCGATCCTACGATTCCGATCCGCCGAAATATGTCGATGTTCATGATGTCTGCGATACGGCAGATCATGGTCTGCCGCCACCCGGCGACGGGATCAGGGCCAATCGAAAGGGAGGAAAATGGTGGGCGTGGCAAGGATTGAACTTGCGACCCCTGCGATGTCAACACAGTGCTCTACCACTGAGCTACACGCCCACACGTTTTGGGGTGACGCGCCCCTTAAAGGCCTCGGCGCAGGCTGGCAAGCCCTTCGCGCGCAAAGTTGAAATTATTGTTGGTTGCTGCGATCGGCGCGGCCGAAAAGCATATCGACCTCGCGCACCAGATCCTTGAGGTGAAAGGGCTTGGACAGCAGCTTGGCTTGCGGGACATTCTCTTCGGCGCGCAGCGATACCGCCGCGAATCCGGTGATGAACATCACCTGCGTTTGCGGCGCCGCCTTTGCGGTGTGCTGCGCCAGCTCGATACCATCCATTTCGGGCATCACGATGTCGGAGAGGAGCAGGTCGAATGTGCCCGAATCGATATAGGGGACCGCTTCGGTCCCGCGGTCGACCGCGGTCACATGATAACCCGCGCTGGTCAGCGCCCGCGCCAGATATTCGCGCATCACATCATCATCTTCGGCGAGCAAGATGCGGATCATCGTAAAATTCTGCCTCTGTCTTCCGGCTGCGCCCGACCGTGTAATCGCGCGTACCGCACCCCTCGAATGAAACTGTGTCATAGCGGGAGAGATTTAACAAATTCCCGCGCCGCTGGATTCGTCGGCGCTTTTTTGCCACCCTCTCATATCGATGCCCCACCGCACCCTTCCGCCCGCCGCAATCGCGGTCCAACGTCCCGACGCGCCAGGCTCCGTCGTCGTGTCGATCCCGCATGCCGGGCGCCTCTATCCGCCTGAAATACTTGCAGCGGCGCGCGTGCCGATCGCCGATCTCGAGCGGCTGGAGGATCGCTGGTGCGATGTCATCGCGGCGGGTGCGGTCGAGGCCGGCGCGACAGTGGTGCAGGCGCTGTGGGCGCGCGCTGTCGCCGATTGCAATCGCGGCGAGGGGCAGATGGCGCCCGCCGAGGTCGCAGTGCCGCTTCGCGCACAATTTTCGGCGCCGGGCCGCAAGGAGCGCGCCGGGCTGGGCGTCGTGCCGACGCGGCTCGCCGACTGCGGTACATTGTGGAAACGTCCGATCGACCGGGCCGCGCTGCACTGGCGTCTCGAATCGCTGCATCGGCCCTATCATGCAGCAATTGCCGAAGAACTCGCTGCGGCGCGTGATCGCTTCGGCCACGCCATTCTGATCGACCTGCACAGCATGCCTTCGATTCCGTCCGGACAGCCAGGTCATGGGGCGCGCATCGTGATCGGCGATCGCTTCGGCACGTCCGCGGGCGAGTGGCTGTCCGACCTGCTTCTCGACAGTGCCGCACGGCTCGGCGTCGCCGTGACGCGCAACCAGCCCTATGCGGGTGGGCATATCGTGCGGACGCACGGGCGACCGCTGGCGGGCGTCCACGCGGTTCAGATCGAAATCGACCGGAGCCTCTATCTGCACCCCGACAAGAGCGTCGATGCGGCCCGTTCGGGCGCGCTTGCACGCTGGTTCGCCGGCCTGATCGATGCGGCGGGGCAGATGCGTCCCGATGGCGACATGCTGCCGCTGGCCGCCGAATAAAAAACCACCTCGTACCGGAGTACGAGGTGGCCAGGGTCCAGGGAGGACGCACCCACGTCCGCTAGGACGAGGCGCTCGCCGCGATGGAAAGGGGGAAAACCATGGCGGCGTAGGATCAATTTAGGATGGGTCGCGACACGTTACAAGACGCGTCTGTGCAAAATCTGCAGCAATGCGAAACTGGTCGGGGAGAGAGGATTCGAACCTCCGGCCCCTGCCTCCCGAAGACAGTGCTCTACCAGGCTGAGCTACTCCCCGACCGATCTCTGGCGCCGGCGGACCGGCGCGAGGGCAGGGCGGTCCTCTAGACGCGCCTTTTCGGAACTTCAAGCGTCAATCGGCAGCTTTGGCGATATTCGCCGATTTAGAGCAATTGCGCGCGGCGAAAGCTGAAATGACCATGATCGACGAAGATCAGATGATCGGTCAAATCGACGGCGATTCGGCGGAGAAAATCCATCGCCTCGCCGGTCGCCGCCAGATCGGCTTCGCTCGGGTAGGCGCAGCCCGATGGATGATTATGCGCCATCAACACGGTCGCGGCGCCCCGGCCGATCAGCCGGTGCCAGCAGGCAGGGGCGATCGTGCAACGGCCGTCGATACCGCCTTCGCAGCATTCGATCCGCATCAGGCGTCCGAAACCATCGAATCCGGCCGGATCAGCCGCTCGCGGTCAGCGGGGAACTCGGCGCGCAGCAGATCCCGGGCCACCGCGTCCTCCGCGTCGCGATCGACGAAGCCGCTCAGCGTCGTGCCATCGAAGGGGCGGGCAGGTGGGAAAGCGAGCGCCATAGCCGAAATCTGCGCTCCAGGGCGGTCCGCGCCAAGCCGGGACTGGGCCGAAACGGTGCAAGGTCGGGCGGGGCGCTTGCGAGGCGCGCCGCTGCCGCCTAGCAAAGAGGCCGCAATGCCGGGAGCGAGTCTTGTCCGAATCCATCCATTATGAACTTCAATATCTCGACTTGATGCGTCGGATATGGACCGAAGGCGACGAACGCGTCGACCGCACCGGGGTCGGGACGCGCTCGCTGTTCGGCGAAACGATGCGCTTTTCGCTGCGCGACGATGCCATTCCCTTGCTCACAACCAAGCGCGTGTACTGGAAAACGGCGCTGCGCGAGCTGTTGTGGTTCCTGACCGGCGACACCAATATCCGACCGCTTGTTGCGCAGGGCGTCCGCATATGGACCGACTGGCCGCTCGAGAAATATCGCCGCGCGACGGGCGAGCAGATCGACGCCGAAGCGTTCGAGGCGCGGATCGTCGCCGATCCTGATTTCGCGGCGGCGTGGGGCGATCTGGGGCCGGTCTATGGTCATCAGTGGGTCAATTGGCCGCGCTATGAGCCGGCGGGCGAGGGGCTGTTCCGCCGCGCGGAACAGGGGCACAACCAGATCGCCGCGCTGATCGACTCGCTCCGCAACAACCCCGGATCGCGCCGGCATATCTTCACAGGCTGGAATGTCGCCGATCTCGACCGCATGGCGCTGCCGCCCTGTCACATGACCTATCAGTTTCATGTGCGGAGCGACGGCGGACTGTCGTGCCTTCTGTTCCAGCGGTCGTGCGACCTGGGCCTGGGTTTTGCCTTCAACATATTCGAAGCCGCGCTGCTGACGCGGATGGTTGCGGCGCAATGCGGTCTTCATGCCCATGAACTGGTGTGGACCGGCGGCGACGTCCATCTTTACCTCAATCACGCAGAGCTCGTGGAGCAGCAGCTTCGGCGCGTTCCATCGGGCGCACCGCGATTGCGCATCCTTCGGCAGGCTTCGAGCATTTTCGATTATGCGTTCGACGATTTCGCGGTCGAGAATTACGCCCCGCAGGCGCACATTTCCGCGCCCGTCGCGGTCTGAGAGGCCGCCATTGCATTGCTATGCAGGAAGTAATAATATGTCGTCCAATTGAAATATAACGGCGCGGCGATTCGCGCCCTGAAGGGACGAAGATATGCCCGAAACGCATCGGCGCCCGGCGAGCAATCTGCCGCCGCTGTCGCTCCATATTCCCGAACCCCGCTATCGCCCCGGCGACACGCCCGACTTTGGCGATATCGATGTTCCGGCGGTCGAGGCGACCCCGCGTCCGGGCGAAGCGACCAAGCCCGATGCGATGCGCGATATGTGCTACGGCCTTGTCCGCGTGCTCGATTTTGACGGGCAGGCGAAGGGCGCGTGGGATCCGAAGCTCAGCGCCGAACGGTTGCGGGCGATGCTGCGTTACATGATGCTCGTCCGCGCCTTCGATGACCGCATGTTCCGCGCCCAGCGCCAGGGCAAGACCAGCTTTTACATGAAATGCACCGGCGAGGAGGCGACCTCGGTCGCCTCGACGATGGCGATCGACCGCGCCGATATGTGCTTTCCCAGCTACCGCCAGCAAGGCATCTTGATCGCGCGCGATTATCCGCTGATCCAGATGATGAACCAGATCTATTCGAACCGCGGCGACCATCTGCTCGGGCGGCAATTGCCGATCATGTATTCGGCGCCCGAGCACGGGTTTTTCAGCGTTTCGGGCAATCTCGCGACGCAATATCCCCAAGCAGTCGGCTGGGCGATGGCATCGGCCTCGAAGGGCGACAGCCGCATCGCGACCGTGTGGTGCGGCGAAGGGTCGTCGGCCGAAGGCGATTTCCATTCGGCGCTAACCTTTGCGACCGTCTATAACGCGCCGGTCATCTTCAACGTCGTCAACAACCAGTGGGCGATTTCCAGCTTTTCGGGTTTTGCCGGGGGTGAGCGGACGACTTTTGCGGCGCGCGCCGTCGGCTATGGCATCGCCGGCCTGCGCGTCGACGGCAATGACCCGCTTGCCGTCTATGCCGCGACGCAATGGGCGGCTGACCGGGCGCGGACGAATAACGGTCCGACGCTGATCGAACATTTCACCTATCGCGCCGAAGGGCACAGCACCTCGGACGACCCGAGTGCCTATCGCGCAGCGCAGGAAGCGAGCGCCTGGCCGTTCGGCGATCCGATCGCGCGCATGAAGCAGCATCTGATCGCGCTAGGCGAATGGGACGATGCCCAGCATGATGCGCTGCGCGCCGAGCTCGACGATTTGGTAAAGACGACGCAGAAGCAGTCGGAAAAGCTCGGGATTCTGGGTCACGGCATGCACCAGCCTTTCGAAACGATGTTTGAGGATGTCTTCGAGCAAATGCCTTGGCATCTCAAGGAGCAGTGCGATCAAATGCTGGCCGAACAGGAAAAGAAGTTCGGCCCCAATTGGAAGCCCGAATGATGGCCGGCGAAACCCAGACCAAGACGATGAACATGATCGAGGCGATCAACAGCGCCATGGACATCATGCTCGAACGCGATCCTAACACCGTCGTGATGGGTGAGGACGTCGGCTTTTTCGGCGGCGTCTTTCGCGCCACCGCGGGCCTGCAGAAAAAGCACGGCAAGACGCGTGTTTTCGATACCCCCATCAACGAATGCGGCATCATCGGCGTCGCCGTCGGCATGGGCGCTTATGGCCTGCGTCCGGTCCCCGAAATCCAGTTTGCCGACTATATCTACCCCGGGCTCGACCAACTCGTGAGCGAGGCGGCGCGGCTGCGCTATCGTTCAGCGAACGATTTTATCTGCCCGATGACGGTACGCACGCCGTTCGGTGGCGGCATTTTTGGCGGCCAGACGCACAGCCAGTCGCCCGAAAGCATCATGACGCATATCTGCGGCGTGAAGACGGTCATTCCGTCGAACCCCTATGATGCCAAGGGCCTGTTGATCGCAGCGATCGAGGATAACGACCCCGTCGTCTTCCTCGAACCCAAACGTATCTACAATGGCCCGTTCAGCGGCTATTACGACCGCCCGGTCGAACCCTGGTCGAAGCATGATGCGAGCGCGGTCCCCGAAGATTATTATCGCATCGAACTCGGCAAGGCGGCGACGGTACGCGCCGGCGAGGCGGTGACGGTGCTCGCCTATGGCACGATGGTCCACGTCGCCAAGACGGTGATCGAGGAGATGGGCGTCGACGCCGAAATCCTCGACCTGCGGACGCTGCTGCCGCTCGACATCGATGCGATCGAAACCTCGGTAAAGAAGACCGGGCGCTGCCTCATCATCCATGAAGCGACGCGCACCTCAGGCTTTGGCGCCGAACTGGCGGCGCTCGTTCAGGAACGCTGCTTCTATCATCTCGAGGCGCCGGTTGAGCGCGTGACGGGTTTCGACACGCCTTACCCCCACAGCCTCGAATGGGCTTATTTCCCCGGGCCGGTGCGCATCGCGACCGCGCTCGAAAAGATCATGAAGGATTGACCGCCATGGCTCGCTATTCATTTCGCCTGCCCGACATTGGCGAGGGCATCGCCGAGGCCGAGATTGTCGCCTGGCACGTCAAGATCGGCGAGCGCGTCGAGGAGGACGCCCAACTGGCCGACATGATGACCGACAAGGCGACGGTCGAAATGGAATCGCCCGTGTCGGGGGTCGTTGTCGAACTCGCCGGTGACGTCGGCGAAATGGTTTCGATCGGCTCGACGCTGGCGGTGATCGAAACCGACGGCGAAGCCGCGGTCGAAGACATGATCGCCGAAGAGGAATTCGAAGAGGACATCGCGGCCGAAACGCCGGGTGTAGAAGGGGCTGCGGTGGCGGAAGCGCCGCCGTCCCTCCAAGCCGTTCGCCCGGAGCCTGTCGAAGCGCCGTCCTTGTCTTCCACCGTTGAAAAAAAGGACGGGGCTTCGACAAGCCCAGCCCGAACGGAACAGGGTAGAGCCATCCTCGCATCGCCGGCCGTTCGCGCCCGGGCGAAGGATTTGGGCATCGATCTGGGGCAGGTCCATTCCGACGGCGACCGCATTCGCCATGCCGATCTCGACGCATTTCTCCGCTATAGCGGCGGGCAGGGCTATCACGCCCCGGGCGCCAGCCGTGCGCGCGCCGACGAACCGGTCAAGGTCATCGGCATGCGCCGCAAGATCGCCGAGAATATGGCGGCGTCGAAGCGCGCGATCCCGCACTTCACCTATGTCGAGGAAATGGACGTCACCGCGCTCGAAGCGATGCGCGCCGACCTCAATGCCAATCGCGGCGGCCGGCCGAAGCTCACGATGCTGCCGTTCCTGATCGTCGCGATCTGCCGCACGATTCCCGAATTTCCCATGATCAACGCGCGTTACGACGACGAAGCGGGTGTTGTGACGCGGCATGGTGCCGTCCATCTCGGCATGGCGACGCAGACCGATGCCGGACTGATGGTCCCGGTGATCCGCGACGCACAGGACAAGAATGTGTGGCAGCTCGCGAGCGAAATCGGCCGGTTGGCGGAGGCCGCACGCACGGGCAAGGCGAAGGTCGAGGAACTGACGGGGGGCACGCTGACCGTCACCTCGCTCGGCCCGCTCGGCGGCATCGCGACGACCCCGGTGATCAACCGGCCCGAAGTCGCTATCATCGGCCCGAACAAGATCGTCGAACGCCCGGTTTTCGACGGCGACGACATCCGCCGCGCCAAGCTGATGAACCTGTCGATCAGTTGCGACCACCGCGTTGTCGATGGCTGGGACGCCGCAAGCTATGTGCAGGCGCTCAAGAAGCTGATCGAGACGCCGGTTCTGCTGTTCGCGGACTGAGTCTATGTCGTCATTGCGAGGAGCTTCGCTGCGCTCGCAATGACGGCTATCCAAGCTGCGTTACAATCCCAGCCCGGCAAAGCTCGTCTGGTCGAACTTCAGCTTGAAGGTCACATAGGCGCCCGAGCGGGCGGAGCGCGCGTCCTCGAAATCGCGGTCGTGGAAGCCCGCGAAATTATAGCCGAAGGTGACATTCGCATTGGTCATCGGCGCGAGAGTCAGCGTCGGGCCGGCGGCCCAGGCGACGGTATCGCCGCCGGTTCCGACGCGAACGCTGCCCGAGGCGCCGACATCGACATGCTCGCCCAGGTTGAAGCGGAAGTCGGCGCCGAACATGTTCGACCAGCCTTTGACGTCATCGGCGCCGAAGCGGTCGAAATTATAGCGCGTGCCCCAGAAGAAGCCGAATTCGCCGCGTTCATACCATAGCCCATCGCCGTCGCGCCGATCGCCGCGATCACCGAGCGGCGACCAGTTGACCGACAGGCTGTTGATGACGCGGCGGCTGGTGGCATCGCCATCGATTGTCAGCGCGGCGCCGCCGATCGGCCCGGCCTGACCCGCGACTGCATCGCGCACCTTGTCCGAACGGACTTCGGTCTTGTTGAGCCAGGACAGCCGCGAATCGGCGGGACGATGCGCCCAGCTGAGTTCAAACTGGATCACTTCAGTCGACGGCGTGGTGCCGGCACCGCTGGCCTTCGCATAGGTGAAGAGCGCACCGAGCGCCCGGCCTTCGCCAAGCTGGCGCAGCCCGCCGAGCGTGAGGCCATAGCGATTGGCAAGCTCGCCATCGCGATATTCGGCGCGGCCCGTGATCGTCCAGCGATCGGCGCGATAGGTGGCGCCGGTGCTGACCGCCACGAAATCCTCGGTCAGCGTCCCGTTGCCCGCAAGGAAACCACCCGACGCCGCAGGCTGACCCGCGTTCAACACATCGCCCGCGCGGATACCGCCCAAGGTGCGGTTTCCGTCGACCGACAGATCGACCGACCAACGCTCGCCGAGCCGCAGCGACTGCGACAGGCCATAGGCCGCAAAGCTGCGCGGGCCATATTCGCTGATATCCTGCTGGTTCGCGGTCGCGAGCAGGCGTGCCCCGGCCCATGGCGCGAGGTCGAAGCCCAGCCGCGCGGTGCGGGCCTTCACACTGCTGCCGTCGGCGATTTCGTAGCTACCGACCAGATTGACGTCGCGCGTGATCGCGAACCGCGCGCCGAGCCGCTGACGGGTCGGGAAATCGACGCTTGCATCCTGTCCGCCCAGGGCGAATTCGCTCTGCGCGTCGAGTTCGAGGCGCTTGTCGAACAGCCGCTGCGTCGCACCGAGCTGGACGATGTCCGATTTGTTGGTGCTGCCGTCACTGAGCCGGTCGTCGGCGTGGGTCAGTCCGGCGCGGAGCAGCGTGGTGCCATTGTCATATTCGACCAGCGCGCGCGCCGCCCGGCGGCGGGCATCGGTGTCGAGATAATCTTCCTGCCACGCGCTGCCCGTCACCGAAAGCTGGCGTCCAACGCGCAGCCGTCCGTCGAAGCCGAACTTGCGCGTGCCGTTTTCGCTGCTGCTGATCTGACCGGTGCCGAATCCGCTTTCCTGTTCGCGGACATAGGCCAGGAAGTCGGCGCTGCTGCTGTGATGCTCGGCCTCGATCAGCCACGCCTTCGCGGTTCCGGTGGCACTGCTGTTGCTGCTGCCCGCCTTGCTGCTGGCGTCGCTGACCGCGATTTCGGCGCGAACCTCGGTGTCGGTATCGGGCCGGAAGCGCGCATCGACGCCGCCGAGGTTGGTTTTGCGATCATTATCCTCGTCGTGGATCAGCGTCGCGCCGACGCGCAGCCGGTCGTCGTCGCTGCGATAGCTTACGCGGCCGCCGGCATTGAGCACGCGTTCGCCGACGCCATCGACTTCATATTCGGCTACGATAAACTGCGGATCTAGCGCCGAGGACCGGCTGAGTATCGGCTCGCGAAAGCGCAGCGTGCCAGCGGCGTAATCGATGTCATAGTCGATGTTGCGCGTCAGCGTCTTGCTGTCGACGATGCGTTCGCTGTGCAGCCGGTCGCGCGTTTCGATCGTGATGCGGTCGCTGTTCGGCAGAATGTCCCGCGCAGCGAGCTGATAGGGGCCGGTCAGGCCATTGCCCTGAATCTCGTCGCGGCGGAAGCGGTAGGGCGTATCGGCGGCGAAGGCCGTCGCGGCGAGGTTGCGCCCGCGATACTCCGCCTTGGCACCGTTGAGCGCGCGCTGATAGCGGGCGAGCTGCGGCTCCGAAATGCCCGTCTCGAAATCGCCGAACATCGCATAGAATTGCGGCCGTTCGAGCCGCAGATAGAGCTTGCGGACCGACGCGGCATCATAGCGCGTCTCGTTGCGGTCGGCGTAAATGGTGTAATAGGCGCGCGGATCGATCACGCCGCCAAATCGCGCGTCGTCCTGTTCCTTGTCGCTGTCATAGGCCAGCGTCATCAGCCATTTGCCCTGGATGCGGCCCTTGGCATAGAGCGCGAGCCGGGCGTCGGCGTTGAGGTCGTCGAGCTTCTCCGCGACCGCTTCCATCCTGTCGTCCAGCGTATTGTAGCCGAGCGTTCCAGCCGCAAAGCCCACCACCGTCCACGGGCGATTGCCCGGATCGAGCCAGGTTTCGATCGTTTGCTGGCGCTCGACCTTGGTGTCGCGAAAGCGGAAATCGATCGTCAGTGTTCCCGAAGCGGTCGTCGGTTCGAGCTCGATGAAGGCCAGCCCGTCGTCGCCTTCGGTCTTCCAGACCGGCTGCGCGCGTTCGAGCCCGGCAAGCTGGCGCGCCTGCTGCGCTTCGGCCTCGACCGCCGGGTAATAGGGTGCGGGGACGCTGAAATCGCCCGTCAGTCCCGCGCGGATCGGCTTGCCGTCTCGATCGGTCAGACGCACCGCGATCACCGGGCGCGTGACACCGTCCGCCACAAGCACCGATTTGTCGCGCACCAGCGTCGCGCGCATCGGCGTGATCGAATAATGGACATTGCGCTCGATCGTCTGCAATGGCGCGCCGTTCGCATCCTCGACCTTTGCTTCGAGGCGATTCTCACCCTCGGCAATCTCGATCCCGCGCCAGACGCTGACGGCGACGCTCCCGTCGGCCGACTTGCTGACGCCCTCGAAATTGAGCGCATTGACCGGATTGCCATTGATGCTGAGCGTCACGCGCTGTCCCGGCAGATGCTTGACAGCGGCGCGGATCGACTTGGCGCGCGGATTATGATCGGGTTCGGGGAACAACCAGCCGATGCCGGGTGCCTGGCCGGCAAGCCAGTCGCGATTGGCACCTGCGGCTTCGGGATCGCTGAGGGTTTTGCGGGTTTCGGCAGGATTGGTTGCCGGGGCGGCGCGCGGCGCGCTTATCGCGGCGCGGAAATCGGCGCGCTTCAGCGAACCGCCGCGACCTTCGACGAAGCGCGAGATCGCACTGCCGGCATCGACGGTCGAGCGGGCGCAATCGACCGGCGCGCGATCGAGCGGAAGGGTCGAAGGATCGATCTGGACGACGTGCAGGCCGGGGCGAACGCCTTCGAAATGATAGCGCCCATCCTCGTCGGTGACGGTGTAGCTGCCGTCCTGGAGCATCACGCGGACGCCGCCGATTCCGCGCGCCTTGCCCGGGTCGACGGCGCAGCCGCCGTCGGTGATACGGCCGATGATCGTCATACGGTCGCCAAGCTGGTCGCGTTTGATCGCGATCGTCGCTTCGGCGACATTGCTGACGGTCCCGCGGTTGTCCTGCGCCGTCGCGCGATTGAGCGCGCTGCCCGGCTGCGCCGAAACGGTGACTTCGGCGACATAGGTCAGCAGCACCGACGCCGAGGGCGCAATTGCGGGGAGGGCGACGCTGAAGCTGCGCCCGTCGGCTGCGACGGTGGGGTCGACGCGCGTGCCGTCGATGCGGACCGTATCGGCGCGAAGGCGCATCCCGGCCGGCAATTGATCGCCGACCGTCACCGCACCGGTCGTCCGCCGCGCATCGCGGTTCGACACCGTAATGCGATACTGGACGACATCGCCAGGCACCGCGACCTGCGTCGAAGTCGTCTTGGCGATCACCAATGGCTGGCCGGGCTGATCGACGGGAATATCGACCCGCACCGGGGCAGGGCTGGAAAGCGTGAAGGCGCGGCTGTAGCTCGCGTCGGTGATCGTGAAGGGCTGACCGTCATCGGGACGGCGCAAGCTCGCAAGATCCGCAGGGCTGGAAGCCGAGGGCGCGGTGTAAGGCGCGGGCGGTTCGACGAGCAGTCGATAGGTGCCGGGCGCAACGAACGGAAAGCGATAGTCGCCCGCGGGGAAGGTATAGACCGTGCCACCGCTGTCGGTGACATTCTGCCCGGTGACGACCGTGGACGGGTAGGAGGAGGTTCCATCGTCGCCGAACACCTGCGCCGGCTGGCCGGTTGCTGCGTCGATCAGCGTGACGCGGCTGCCCGCGACGGGCGAACCATCGCCGCTGTCGAAGACGATGCCGAAGGGATCGACCAGAAAGTCGATCGTCGCGATGGCGACAAGGCTCGCATTGGCGCGATCGGTGACGCGGACCTGAATTGGCGCACCCGGCGTGACCGACAGGCGGCAATCGCCGGCAACCACGGCGGGCGGAACGCCGATCGTGTTGATGATACCGACAAATTCGCCGCTGTTTGGTGCGGTTTCGGTCAGCGTGATCTGTTCATGATCGCCATTCTGCAAGTCGATGCTGACGGGCAGCAGGTCGCGCTGCGCCGGATCGGTATTTGCGGAGGCGAGGGTGACGCCGACAACAAGCATTTCGCCCGCGCGGAAGCTGGCGGTGCTCTGCAGCGACGCCGGGTTGGTCGGAAGGCCGGCATAGGGTCCGGCAAGCTGGATGAGTTGGCCCGCGCTGGCGGCGCTCAGGCCCTGGGCGGCGATGATCGACCCGCCGCAGGGCGTCGGAACGACCGGAACCGACTTGTTGCCTCCGCTGTCGACCAGGCGGTAGGTGCTGATGACCGGCTGCTCGGGCGGCCTTGCAAGCACCGTCACATCGACGCGATTGGAAAGCGTTTGCGTGGCGCCGCCGCTGCCCGTCCACTGCGCCGATGCGGTATTCGAAATCACCTGCGCATGCGCCGCGGGTGCCGCAGGCAGCAAGGCTGCCGCGACCAAGGCGGTCACATAGGAGAGGGTTTTCGAGCCGAAGGTCATTGCCGGTCCTGAAGGGGACGGTGCCGCGCCATGCGCGCCGCCGCCCCCTTCACTGGTCCTGTCAGTTGACGGTCGCGCGGAACAACAGGGTGCGCGTGTCGCCCGCGGCCACCGTCGCAACGGTGCCCGACACGACCGGCGCGGCATAGTTGGTCCCTGCCGCAACGCCGTCGGTGTTGCAGGTGCCTGCCGTAACCGTGCCGTTGACCCGCGCCGAACCGGCGACATAGGTCAACTGCGTCGGGACGCTGTCGTTGATTGCGACCGACGTGGCGCTGGCACCGCCCGCGGCGTTGGCGACGAGGATGCAATATTCCACCGTCGCGCCCGGGATCAGCTTCGGATTCGTCGTTCCGTTGAACGGATCGTCGACCACGCGGCTGGTCTTGGTTACAGTGAGTGTCGCGGTCTTGACCGTATAATCGTCGGCGGCGCTATGCGACGCGTCGCGATTGGCGTCATTCACCCCGGCGACGTCCGCAAAGACAGTGTCCTTGGCGGCCGTATTGGCCCCGGCAGTCTGCGTAATCGCGGCGCCCTGCGTGCCCGAAGCCCCACCTTCGCGTGCCGTCGCGCGCAGCTGGACGCCCGCAACAGCACCGGTGGAAAGACCGGCCGGGACGTCGGCGACGACGAACAGCCGGATCGGCGTATCGGTTGCAAGCTCGTCGATATAGGTGACGAGCGTATCGGCCGCATCGAAGCTGCCGACCGTACCCGACGATATATTGTCGCGGTAGATGCGGACGTTGCTCACATCGAAGCTGTCGGTGCCGCCATGCGCAGCCGTCCCGCCAGCGATCTGGCTGGCCGTCAGTGCGAAATCGAGCACTTCGTTCGACGTATTCGTCAACTGGAACGTCGTGACGGCATTGCTTTGCCCCGGCACGACCTCGGTCGTGACGCTGCCCACTTCTTCGACAAGCAGATTGATCTTGCGGTCGACGACGAAGCTGTTCGACGCGGTCTGCTGGCCCTGTGCGACGCCGCCGACCTGATAGTCGACGGTGACGTTATTCGTAATGGTGGTGCCCGCGGTCGTGCCGGCCGCATAGGCCGGGCTGGCAGCGATCAACGCGATCGCTGTCATTCCGATGGCGCCCACATAAGTCAGCTTGCTGGTCATAGCTGAACTCCAGGCTGTTCGGTCCCCTATTGCCCCACCGCCGGTGACCTTTAAGCGGTTATGATCAGAGGGTTATTTTACGACCCCCCTGAAGATGAGCTTGCCGGTCGCTCCTGCCGGGATCGGCTTCTGGAACGCCCAGCGAACGTGTGTGACATCGGCGGGCTGCGCCGGGCGGCGCGTTCCGTCGGCCATCGGCACGGTCAGATCGGCGAGCTGTCCCCACATCTTGCCGCCATCGACCGAGACGAGCGGCGGCGTATCGCCGGCGCCCGCAAAACGGACCGCTGAGGGCATCGGATTGGTGATGACGAACTTGTCGGCAGGCTGCGCGCCCGCGTTGCGATAGTTGAGCACGAAGACCAGCCGGTCGCCAGGAACGACGACCTTCGGTTCCTCGAGCAGGACGCGCTGCTTGCCGGCCGCGTCGGTCGTCACCCGCTCGACGAAGACATTATTGTCGAGCGCGACCTGGTTGGCGGCGAACGCCTGTGCCGGTGCGAGGGCGGCGATCAGAAGGAAAAGAGCCTTGCGCATGCGAATCTCCATCAGTCGATCTTGGTCTTGAAGGTAACGGTGCGGGTCTGGCCGCCCGCGACGGTGCCGAGTTGCACGCGGATCCGTGTGCCGTTGTAGTCGCCGGCGTCGGCGTCGCTCGCATCGCTCAGCGGCGCACCGCCAAGAGTGATCGAGCCGGTGACATAGGATGTGTCGGCCGGAATATTGTCGGTGATCGCAAGACCGCCGACCGACCCCGTGCCGGCGACCGTCGCGGTGATCGTGTAGGTGATCGTCGCGCCCGGAACGGGCTCGCTGCCGCCGAACGGATCGGCGACGACCGCCGATTTGACGAGCGTGACGGTGGCCGCCGACACCTTGTAGGCGCCATTGTCCTGCCCGTCGGCGCCGGTTGAACCGACGACCGCATCGCCGCCGCCCTGGCCCTGGCCCGCGAAGGTGGTGCCCGGGGCGCCGGTGCCGGTCTTGGCCGCCGCGACCAGCGTCACGATGCCGCGATCATTGTCGGCGACCGTCCCCGGCGTCGTCGCAACGATGAAAATGCGCGCGCTCTGGTCGGGGTTGAGCACCGGATCGTTCGACCCGGCGGTATAGAGCGTGTCGGTGGCGGGATCGAAGATGCCGTCGCCATTGTCGATATAGATGCCGGTGATGGTCGGGTCGTAATTGTCGCCGCCGACATTGGCGATCGTGCTGAGCCCGAAGGCTTCCTGCCCGTTGCCGGTGTTGGTCACGGTGAACGTAAGCAGCTGGTTGGTCCCGCCGGGCGTGGTTGCGACATCCGACGGGTTGTTCGAGGCAACCGTCACGTCGAGCAGTTCGTCGACGCGCAGGTTGACCGTGTTCGAATCGATCGTCTGCGTCCCCGCTCCGTTGTCGAAGCTGGCGCTGGCGGTGTTGCTGATGGTCGATCCGGCTACCGTACCGGCGGCATGCGCCTGCATCGGCAGGGCGAGCGCGCAAAGCAATAGGGCGGAATAAGAGGGTCGAAGAAGCTGATGCTTCGCGCCCCCCACAGGCGCTTTCATCATCGAATTGGCTCCATAATTGCTGGTCCTTGGGAGCCGTCCTCGCGGAAAAAGGGTAATTTCTGGTTAAAATGGTGAAAATACTCGGCCTTTTGTCCTAAATGGGGACAGGGGAATAATGGCGCACCATTGGGCCAATCCCTTCGGGCGCCACTGGCGCCGACGCCAAAGTGCGCCTAAGAGGATCGGGTTCAACGGGAGCGATCGACGCAATGGAGGACAGCGAGCACCCGAAGGTGCCACCCTTGCTCAAAGACGCAGCGCAACGCGTTGAGATCGATGATTTTCGTCGGGACCGGTTGCTCGCGGCGCTGACGCTTATCATTGGTGCGGCCTTCTGCCTGGGGCTGCCCTTCGCGCTGCAGGCCGGCGCCGAATTCTTCCTGCCGCTCACAGCGGCGATCGTCGTTTCCATTGCCCTCGTTCCGCTGCTCGAATGGCTCGAACGGCGCCGCGTTCCGTCGGCGCTGGCGGCCTTTTTGGCGCTCTCGAGCTTTCTGATGCTGGTCAACGCGGCGCTGGCGATCATCGTCGTTCCCGCGACGGGCTGGTTCGCGCGCATCCCCGAATCGATCCCGCGCATCCAGACCAATCTGGCGCCGGTGATCGATTTCTATTCGACCTTGCAGAAATTCGTCGACCGCACGTTGACCTCGGTCGCGAGCGGGTCCGAAGCGACCGCGCAGGCCATGGCCGCCACCGCGCCAACCTCGGTCGTCGACTATTTCATCTCGGCCGCGCCCGCGGCGGCAGTGCAGCTTCTCTTCGCGGTACTCGTGATCTTCTTCTTCCTCGCCGGATGGACGCGGCTGCGGCGCAGCACGATCCGCCGGCGCGGCAGCTTCGATGGCGCGATGCAGACCGCGCGCGTGATCCAGAATGTCGTGGATGCGACTGCCGACTATCTCGCGACGATCACGATGATCAATGCGCTGCTGGGACTGATCGTCTCGCTGTTGCTGTGGGCGCTTGGCATGCCGTCGCCCTTCATGTGGGGCGGCATCGTCTCGCTGTGCAATTTCGTGCCCTATCTCGGGCCGATCGTCGCCGCGATGCTCCTGGGTCTGGGCGGGCTGATGACCTTCGACGCGGTCGGGGTCGCGCTGTTGCCGGCCGTCATCTTCATCGGGGTGCATCTGGTCGAGGCGAATTTGATCACGCCGCTGGTGTTGGGGCGGCGGCTGACCGTCAATCCACTGCTGATTCTCGTCTCGCTCAGCTTTTGGGGATGGGTGTGGGGGACGCCGGGGGCGCTGCTTGCGGTGCCGCTGCTCCTGATCGTGCAGACCGTCCTTGCCTCGACCGGCACGCCTGATCTTGCCGGTTTTCTATTCGAACATGGGACGCTCACCGCGACAGAAGAGATGCGCGAGCGATTAAATCGAAAAGAGTTTGATCGGGACGGTTGACAGGTCGGGACGAGGGCAATATTGGCGCGGCTCCCAAGCGCAAGCGGGTGTAGCTCAGTTGGTTAGAGCGCCGGCCTGTCACGCCGGAGGTCGCGGGTTCGAGCCCCGTCACTCGCGCCACTTGCCCTGAATTTCGGCAGGTGGCGCCTCCTTCAATCCTTGGCTTGGGTCGCTTCCGTCTCTCGCGAATATATCGGATATTCGATCGCACCGGCCTTCTGCCGGGCAAGCTCCACCGGCGCCATATCGAACCCGTCGGGGATGGCGAACTGCTCCGGCGCATCGCAGATTTGCGCAATGCCGAAACGCCGCTGCATGACGTCCTGAAATTCGGTGAGATTGCCGATCGGGGCATCGCAGCGCAGCCGGCCTCGCTGATAATCGGCCGCTGCGCCTGCGATGGCGAGCAGCGTGATTGCGCCGTCCGTATCGCCGGTCTTGTCGCGTAGCCACGCGAGTTCGGGCATCAGCAACCAACGCAGCGGATAGGCGGACGTCTCGCTTGCCAACGGCTCGAGCAAGCGCCGCGCCCCGGCATAATCGCGTCCGGCAACGGCAGCATAAGCGCGGGTGATCACCGCATCGGTCGCGGCGTCGCCAGTCCGCTCGGCGCGCCGGAAATATTCGGCGACAAGGACATAGCGGACGCAATCGGCGCACGCTGTCCTGTCCCAGTCGGGCATGGGGACATCGGCCTGCGGATAAAAGAGAATGTCGGCGATCTTCGCGCTCGGCAATTCGCGCCGGCAATCGGTCGAAATCAGCCAGCTTCGCGCATCGCGCGTCACCTCGATCGTCGACCCGGCATAGTCGAAGGGGCAGGGCGGAACCTCGCTTTTGCTGCGGTGCGCCGTCAGCCCCATCTGTTCGAGTTGCAGACAGGGATCGGCAAGCAGGCGATCGAGTTCCGCCGCCGCCGCCGGAAGCAGGCGGCCGCGCTGGACGCGGCGGCTCTTGTCGGGGGCGGGCTTGACCTGCTCGGTCATGAAACCATAGGCCGCATCGGGCTCTTCGAACAATTCGGGGGGCGGCGGGGGCGGTGGCACGGGCGGCAGCGTCCCATGATCGACGCGCAAGACTTGCCATGCCCCGGCCGCGTCGCGCCACAGGGTGCTGACGGTCGAAAAGCGGATATCCTGCGTGATGCTTGAACCGATCACGCCGCGCAGCATGATCGTTGCGCCGCCGCTACCCGGTTGCGTATCGGGATCGGGCGCCCCGGCCCATTCTTCAAAACCTTGCCCGATAGTCCGGCGTGGCCAGGCCGTCGGGCGTCAAGGCGGCAAGATCATAGCCTTTGGCAGCGGCGGGGCACGCCTTGACGAGCGCCTTCACCTGCTTGCGCAGGCCGTCATCACGCGCCGCCGCCGGGGTGCTCGCCAAAATCAGCGACAGGACAGCCGCCGTTCCCATAGATACCCGCATCGCGCCTGCCTCCCCAATGGTGCGCGCAGGCTATCGAATAATCGGGCGGTGCCAATCCCTATTGTGGGGCGCGCCAGCGCCCGGTTTCCATCCAGCACAGCAGTGGCCGCAGCGGCAGCACCCATACCCAGGCGATCCCCGCGACGAGATAGAAAATCGCCTGCACCAGCACCGGCCAGCCGCCGACCCACGGCGAGAGGCTGACGACGGCCGCCGCCCACGCCGTGATCAGCGCCAAGATCAGAAGGATGCCGGTCGGCTTACGCCAGCTTGGCTGCGGATCGGCGGGGGGCTCGCTCACAATCGGTCTCCGGTGATGATATATTCCTGCTCGGTCAGGACCGCATCGAGAAAAATATCGGTTTGTTCAATGGGAACAGTGTCAACTTCCTGCACCGACCAGCCGATTCCGATGCGCGGAACCGCCGGATTTTCAGCAAAGAACCGGTCATAATGCCCGCCTCCCTGGCCGAGACGGCCGCCGTGGCGGTCGAAACCGACGAGCGGGCAGAGGACGATGTCGGGATGCGCGATTTCGGCGCTATCGGGCGGCTGGGGCGATCCCCACGGACCCTTGCGAAGCGCATCGCCATCGTCCGATATCCGAAAGGTCATGGCGGCCGTGCGGTCTGCGTGATGCGGCAGCGCGATGCGCCGGCCATCCAGCAGCAGCAGCGGGCGGATATCGGGTTCGTCGCCCCACGGTGCATAGGCGCCGACGACAGGGCTGGCATCGAGCAGCTTGCGGAGCGTGTCGGGAACGGCGCGAAAGGCAGCGAGCCGCCCCATCGGGTCGAGATTGGCGACGAAATGGCGGCGGCGAAAACGCAATCGTTCGCGCAGCGCCTGTTTCTGCGAAGCGAGGTCGGGCGTCATGCGGGCCGGGCCTCCTTCAAAGCCTGTCGGGTTGGCGGGACCACCATGGGTCGGTTTCCGGAAGATCCTCTGACGCCAGTAACGTCAGGTGGGGGCCATGTACGTCGGACCAGGGTCCGGGCAGGGACAGCTCCCTTGGATGATGTATCGCCTCAGGGATTTTCGCAACGGCTCGTGCCGGGCAGTACCCGCCGATGCCTATTTAGGGACGCGGGGCCCCATCCTCAAGCGCTTTGCTCAACCTTTGCGGCGAGCGCTTCGATCCGGTCGGCGATCTGGAGCAGTGCGCGGTCGTGCGTTGTGCGCGGCGCGGCTGCTACAGCGGGCGGCGGCGCGGCCTTAAGTGCCTCGATTTCCCTGCGGGCCGCAGCGAGTTCGTCACGCGCCTGCGTTTCGCGGCTTTCCGCTAGCGCAACCGCGGCGCGCAGCGAATCGGATTGGGGCTCGGACCTGTCGACCTTGGCCTTTGCTTCCTGCGCCTCGTCGGCGAGCATGAGCGCCGCGAAGAGAAGCTGGCGTACCTCGGTGCTGCCGGGGATGGCGCGGACCTTTTCGTCGATCAGCCCGGCGAGCTTCTGAAGCTGCGGCTCCTCGCCGTCGGCGCAGGTCAGGTCATAGGTGCGCCCGGCGATGTTCAGTCGGACATCAGCCACGATTCGCCTCCGCAATCAGTCGGTCCAGTTCGCCGATAACAGCGTTAACTTCGGCCTTCAGGGCCGATTGATCGCTTGTCGGTTGATCGGATGCGCCGCGTTCTGCGCGCTCGGCCAGGCTCTTTTCGATGCGGCTCAGCGCGCGCTCGATGCGGCCGATGGCGAGGCTGGATTCGTCGAGATCGAGTTCCATGCCACAGGGGTAGCAGCGCCGGGGGAGGGGTGCAATCGCCTGTCGGCGCCGAAATGCGCGCGAATTCTTGCCGCGGGCGGTTGACTCTCGGCGGCGCCGCCGCAAAGGGCAGTCGCGCACGCCAGCCCAGACATAAGCGGGGAAAAGATGACACTGCCCGAACGCCAGCTCGCCAACGCGATCCGCGCGCTTGCGATGGACGCCGTACAGGCCGCGAACAGCGGTCACCCCGGGATGCCGATGGGCATGGCCGACGTCGCGACCGTCCTCTATTCGGATTATCTGAAGTTCGATCCGAGCGAACCCAAATGGGCCGATCGCGACCGATTCGTCCTGTCGGCGGGCCATGGCTCGATGCTCGCTTATGCGACGCTCCATCTCGCGGGCTATGCGCATCCGACGATGGAGGAAATCCGCAATTTTCGCCAGCTGAACAGTCCTTGCGCCGGGCATCCCGAAAATTTCGAGCTTGCCGGGGTTGAAACGACGACGGGGCCGCTGGGGCAGGGGCTTGCGACTGCGGTCGGCATGGCGATCGCCGAGCGCCATCTCAATGCCATTTACGGCGACGACCTCGTCGACCATCGCACCTGGGTCATCGCCGGCGACGGCTGCCTGATGGAAGGCATCAATCACGAAGCGATCGGCGTGGCCGGCCATCTGGGCCTTGGCCGCCTGATCGTGCTGTGGGACGACAACAAGATCACGATCGACGGGTCGACCGACCTTTCGACCAGCGAGGACGTGAAAGCGCGTTATGCGGCGACCGGTTGGCATGTCGACAGCTGCGACGGCCATGATGCTGCCGATATTCGCCGCGCGATCGACGCGGCGCTGGCGGACGGTCGCCCGTCGCTGATTGCGTGCAAGACGCTGATCGGCTTCGGCGCGCCGAACAAGCAGGGCACGTCGGCGACGCATGGCTCGCCGCTCGGCGCCGACGAGGTGGCGGCGGCGCGCGCCAATATGGGCTGGACCGCCGAACCGTTCGTCATTCCCGCCGACATTGCCGACGCATGGCGCGGCTTTGGCCAGCGCGGCCAGTCACTTCATGCTGCGTGGAATTATCGCCTTGCAAGTAGCGATAAGAAAACGGATTTTGAGGATCGCCTGAGCGGCAAGGTCGCGCCGGGTGATGCTTTCAAGGCCTATCTCGACGGGCTGGTTGCCGAACCGCCGAAGGTCGCGACGCGCAAGGCGTCGGAAAATGTGCTGACCGCGCTCACCGCCGACATCGCCTCGCTTGTTGGTGGCAGCGCCGACCTTACCGGCTCGAACAATACCAAGACATCGTCGACCAAGCCGCTGAACCGGAACGATTATTCGGGTCGCTACATCTATTATGGCATCCGCGAATTCGGCATGTCGGCGGCGATGAACGGGATGGCGCTGCACGGCGGCGTGATCCCCTATGGCGGCACTTTCCTGGTCTTTTCGGACTATTGCCGCGGCGCGATCCGGCTGTCGGCGCTCCAGCGTCAGCGCGTCGTTTACGTGATGACGCACGACAGCATCGGGCTCGGCGAGGATGGACCGACGCACCAGCCGATCGAGCATCTGCAGTCGCTGCGCGCCATGCCCAATCTGCTCGTGATGCGCCCCGCCGACGCGGTTGAGACGGCCGAATGCTGGGCGATCGCGATCGCGCAGGACAGCCGTCCGACGCTCCTCGCACTCACGCGCCAGAATCTGCCGCCGCTGCGTCATGACGTCACGGAAAATCTTTGCTTGAAAGGCGGTTATCGCCTTCGCAGCGCCGCCGCGGCGCGCAAGGTCGTGCTGGTCGCGACGGGCTCCGAAGTGTCGCTGGCGCTCGATGTCGCCGAAAAGCTCGAAGCGGCGGGGCAGGGTGCCGATGTCGTTTCGATGGTGTCGACCGAATTGTTCGACGAACAGGATGCGGCCTATCAGGCCGACCTGCTGCCCGACGATGCCCTGATCGTCTCGATCGAGGCCGGGACGACCTTCGGCTGGGAACGCTACACCGGCCGCCATGGCCTGCGCTTCGGCATCGACAGCTTCGGCGCGTCGGCGCCGATCGATGATCTCTACCGGCATTTCGGCCTGACGGTCGACGCCATCACCCCCAAGATTCTGGCGCGGCTCGGCGCATAAGACCGGCCGCCACCTTCCGCAGAAAGGACTAACCGACATGGCAGTGAAAGTCGCAATCAACGGTTTCGGACGCATCGGCCGCAATGTGGCGCGCGCCCTTCTCGAGCGCACCGATCACGACCTTGAACTGGTGTCGATCAACGATCTGGGCGATGCCAAGGCCAATGCCCGCCTGCTTCGCCATGACTCGGTTCATGGCGCCTTCAACGGCACCGTCGAAGTCGATGGCAACGACCTGATCATCAACGGCAAGCGCATCCAGGTCACCGCCGAGCGCGATCCCGCCGCCCTGCCGCACGCCGCCAACGGCGTGGACATCGTGATGGAATGCACCGGCTTCTTCACCAACAAGGCCGGCGGCCAGAAGCATCTCGACGCCGGCGCGAAGCGCGTACTCATTTCGGCGCCCGCCAAGGAAGTCGA
Source organism: Sphingopyxis terrae subsp. terrae NBRC 15098 (assembly GCF_001610975.1). Lineage (NCBI taxonomy): Bacteria > Pseudomonadati > Pseudomonadota > Alphaproteobacteria > Sphingomonadales > Sphingopyxidaceae > Sphingopyxis > Sphingopyxis terrae. Next base: position 3,201,098 of record NZ_CP013342.1, read on the forward strand.
CCTGACCGTCGTTTACGGCGTCAATGACAGCCAGATCACCGCCGATCACCGGATCATCTCGAACGCGTCCTGCACCACCAACTGCCTCGCGCCCTTTGCCAAGGTGCTGCACGAAGCGATCGGTATCGAACGCGGCCTGATGACGACGATCCATGCCTATACCAACGACCAGAAAATCCTCGATCAGATCCACGACGATCCGCGCCGCGCCCGCGCCGCCGCAATGTCGATGATCCCGACCTCGACCGGTGCGGCGGTCGCCGTCGGCCTCGTCCTGCCCGAATTGAAGGGCAAGCTCGACGGGTCATCGATCCGCGTTCCGACGCCGAATGTGTCGGTGGTCGACCTCACTTTCACCCCGTCGCGCGAAACGACCAAGGAAGAAGTGAACGCGGTGCTCAAGGCCGCGGCCGAAGGCGCGCTGAAGGGCGTCCTTGGTTATACCGAGGAACCGCTGGTTTCGATCGACTTCAACCATAACGCCGCCAGCTCGACCATCGACAGCCTTGAAACCGCGGTTATCGACGGCAAGCTGGTGCGAGTGCTGAGCTGGTACGACAATGAATGGGGCTTCTCCAACCGCATGATCGACACGGCGGGCGTGATCGCGAAGTTCCTTTAACAATATCCTTGTGCCCCCGCGAAGGCGGGGGCCCATCTCCGACCGCATCGGAATGAAACCGGCGGTGATCAGGGGATAAGAGCGCAGGAGATGGACCCCCGCCTTCGCGGGGGAACACTCCGGGATCGGAGTGAAAGATGGCAGATTTCAAGACGCTCGACGACATCGGTGACGTCACCGGCAAGAAGGTGCTGGTGCGCGTCGATCTCAACGTGCCGATGTCCGATGGCGCCGTGGCCGATGACACGCGAATTCGCGCAGCGATGCCGACGATCCGCGAACTGTCGGACAAGGGTGCCATCGTTCTGCTGCTCGCCCATTTCGGCCGTCCGAAAGGGGCGAAGAACCCGACGCAGTCGCTCAGCCTCGTCATCGACGGCGTCGCCGACGTCCTCGGCCATTCGGTGATGTTCATTCCCGATTGCACCGGCGAAGGCGCCAAGGCGGGCGTTGCCGTCCTCGCGCCCGGCGACGTCGCCGTGCTCGAAAATGCGCGCTTTCATGCGGGTGAGGAAAAGAACGACCCCGCGTTCGCCGATGCGCTTGCCGAAATCGGCGACATCTATGTCAACGATGCCTTTTCGGCGGCGCACCGCGCGCATGGCTCGACCGAGGGCATTGCCCATCGGCTGCCCGCCTATGCCGGCCGCGCGATGGAGGCCGAGCTCAAGGCGCTCGACGCGGCGCTCGGCAACCCCGCGCATCCGGTTGCGGCGGTTGTCGGCGGCGCGAAAGTGTCGAGCAAGATCGACGTGCTGCGCAACCTTGTCGGCAAGGTCGATCATCTGATCATCGGCGGCGGGATGGCGAACACTTTCCTCGCGGCGCGCGGCGTCGATGTCGGCAAGTCGCTGTGCGAGCACGACCTCGTCGATACCGCCAACGCGATTTTCGACGCGGCGGATGCCGCAGGCTGCACCGTCCATCTGCCCTATGACGTGGTCGTCGCGAAAGAATTCGCCGCGAACCCGCCGACGCGCACCGTGAACATCCACGAAGTTGCGGCGGACGAGATGATCCTCGATGTCGGGCCTGCGGCGGTCGAGGCGCTCGGTGACGTGCTGAAAAGCTGCCGCACGTTGGTGTGGAACGGTCCGCTCGGCGCTTTCGAGATTGCGCCGTTCGACGCCGCAACCGTCGCGCTCGCCCGGACGGCGGCGGCGTTGACGCGCGAAGGGTCGCTGATTTCGGTTGCCGGCGGCGGCGATACCGTCGCCGCGCTCAACCATGCCGGCGTTGCGGACGAGTTCACCTTTGTTTCGACCGCAGGCGGCGCCTTCCTCGAATGGATGGAAGGAAAGCCTTTGCCGGGGGTAGACGCGCTTAAGGCCTGAGTTCCCATCGCATTGCGTCCCAAGCAACGGGCCGCTATGCGCGCCGCACCATACGTATGCAAATCCACGGAGACGTTATGACGACCGCCAATGCCGAGATGCTGGATAAGATCAAATCGGGCCAGGGCTTTATCGCCGCGCTCGACCAGAGTGGCGGTTCGACGCCCAAGGCGCTCAAGGGCTATGGCATCGAAGAAGACGAATATTCGGGCGACGAGGAAATGTTCGCGCTGATCCATGCAATGCGCAGCCGGATCGTGACCGCACCCTGCTTCAACGGCGATAAGGTGATCGGCGCGATCCTGTTCGAACGCACCATGGACGGCGAAGCCGATGGCAAGCCGATCCCGGCTCTGCTGTGGGAGCGCGGCGTGGTCCCGTTCCTCAAGGTCGACAAAGGCCTCGAAGCCGAAGCTGACGGCGTTCAGTTGATGAAGCCCAACGCCGATCTCGACGCGCTGTGCGAGCGGGCGGTTGCGAAGGGCGTGTTCGGGACCAAGATGCGCAGCGTCGTCAACCTCGCCAACCCGGTGGGCGTCAAGGCAATCGTCGCGCAGCAATTTGCCGAAGCCGCGCGCATCGCCGCGCACGGCCTGATGCCGATCATCGAACCCGAAGTGAATATCAAGAGCCCCGAGCGCGATGCGGCGGACCGACTGTTGCTAGCGGAAACGCTCGCGGCGCTCGACGCATGGACCGGCGCGCCGGTCATGCTCAAGCTGTCGCTGCCCACCGAAGCAGGCCTGTTCCAGCCGCTCGTCGATCATCCCAAGGTGCTGCGCGTCGTCGCGCTGTCGGGCGGCTTCGCGCGCCCCGAAGCGTGTATCGAACTGGCCAAGAATCCCGGTATCATCGCCAGCTTCAGCCGCGCGCTCCTGGAAGATTTGCGCGCGTCGATGAGCGACGCGGAATTCAACGGCTCGCTCGGCGGCGCGATCGACGAAATTCACGCCGCATCGGTCGCCTGATGACCGATAGCTGGGACCGCGTCGACACCTATATCGGCGAGAAGCTGATTGGCGACGACGCGATCCTGGCGGCCGCACTCGCCCACAATGCCGAAAACGGCTTGCCACCGATCGACGTCTCGGCGGCGCAGGGCAAGATGCTCTATCTGCTCGCACAAATGGCGGGCGCGCGGCGCATCCTCGAAATCGGGACGCTCGGCGGCTATTCGACGATCTGGCTCGCGCGGGCGCTACCGGACGATGGCGCGCTGGTGACGCTGGAAGTCGACCACATGCATGCCCGCGTCGCGCAGGCGAATCTCGATCGCGCCGGCCTCTCTGATCGGGCCGAGATCCGGGTCGGCCCGGCGATGGACAGCCTTGCCGCGATGACCGACGTCGCGCCTTTCGACATGGTCTTCATCGACGCCGACAAGCAGAGGAATGTCGATTATGTCGCCGAAGCGATCCGCCTCGGCCGCAGCGGCACGACGATCATCGTCGACAATGTCGTGCGCGAAGGCGGCGTCCTCGATCCCGCCAGCCACGATCCCGGCATCTTGGGCGCACGCGCGCTGTTCGATTTTCTGCAATCCGACCCGCGCATCGACGCCACCGCCGTGCAGACGGTCGGCGCGAAGGGATGGGACGGCTTCGTGTTGGCGCGGGTCGCCTAAAGACCGCCCATGAATCGGAAGGCGAAGCGGTAATCGCCGGCCTTGATAGGTCGGTCGGGGCGCTTGTCGGGATGCATCGATTCGAGCGTGATCGTGCCGTCGGCCAGCGGTGTCGGTTCGCCTAGCACCGCTTCGAAAGGCTGTGCCTCGCCATTGGGACGAAGCCAGAGCATCTTCACGCGGACGCGGCCTGCCCACACACAGGCGACTCCGACGGGGCAACGACTGTCCTCGATCACCGCGACCGGCTGGATCAACGGGCCGTCGGCATAGGCGCGCTGGCCGATGGCGACATTGGCGGCGTCGCGCAATGCGGTAACGTCGCGAGTCGCTGCACAGGCCGAAACGGTCGCAGCAGTGACGAGGGACAGGGTGGTGGCGCGAAACATCTTCTGCATTTGCGGCATGCTGGCGGCGTAGCTATGAACCCGCCATGACCGAACCGACCTGCCAGCTTTACCTCATCTCGCCAGCTGATGTCGGCGGCGACTTTCCGGCGCAACTCGAAGCGGCGCTGGCCGCCGGCCCGGTTGCCGCGTTCCAGTTCCGCGTCAAGGGTTTGACCCAGCACGAAGCGGCGCGCCTTGCCGAACCGCTACAGGCGATTTGCGCCGCGCACGATGTCGCCTTCATCGTCAACGACGACATGGCGCTGGCGAAGCGGCTCAAGGCCGATGGCGTCCATCTGGGGCAGGGGGACGGCGATCCGCAGGAGGCGCGGCGGCTGCTCGGCCCCGGCGCGCAGATCGGCGTAACCTGTCACAACAGCCGCCACCTTGCGATGGATGCCGGCGAAGCGGGGTCGGATTATGTCGCCTTCGGCGCCTTCTTCCCCACGACGACAAAGGCGGTCGAACATCGCGCCGAGCCCGAAATCCTCAGCTGGTGGCAGGGACTGTTCGAGCTGCCTTGCGTTGCGATCGGCGGGATCACGGTCGAGAATGCGGAGCTGTTGATCGATGCTGGCGCCGATTTCCTTGCGGTATCGGGCGGCGTCTGGAACCATCCGGACGGCCCGGCCGCGGCGGTGCAGGCTTTCGCCGCGCTGATGGCAGCGGATTAGGCCGCGCGCGTCAGTTCCGCGTGCGCGGGCGCTCGTCGCGCGGTGCGTCGTCGCACTTGCGCCACCCGAACAGACCCGCGCACGGCGCCGGGCGCTTGACCGAAGCGGCCGCTTCGGGGCCGGGATGCGGCTTGGGATCGGGAAGGGCCGTTGTCATGCCCGGCTCTATGCGCCGCGCCGCGGAGCGATGATTGGATCGAAGCGTCAATTCGGTTTCGCTTCGTCGCGTTTCCACGCCTGTTTTGACTTGCCTAATTCCCCGCCGCCCGCAACACAGCGCGCGGGGAGAAATTTATGTCCGATACCGACCAGCGCAGCGTTTCGATGCGCGAACTCACCGTCCGCGGGATCGTCCTTGGCGGACTGATCACGCTGCTGTTCACGGCGGCAAACGTCTATCTGGGGTTGAAGGTCGGGTTGACCTTTGCGACCTCGATTCCCGCCGCGGTCATTTCGATGGCGATCCTGCGCTTCCTGTCGGGGGCGACGATTTTGGAGAATAATATCGTCCAGACGATCGCCAGTGCGGCGGGGACGCTTGCGGCCATCATCTTCGTCCTGCCCGGTCTGGTCATCGTCGGCTGGTGGCAGGGTTTCCCCTATTGGACGACCGCCGCCGTCTGTTTCATCGGCGGAACGCTGGGCGTGATGTTTTCGGTCCCGCTGCGCCGCGCACTCGTCGCCGGGTCGGACCTTCCCTATCCCGAAGGCGTCGCCGCGGCCGAAGTGCTCAAGGTCGGGTCGCGCGCGGGCGAGGGGGCCGAGGAGAATCAGCGCGGCCTGCGTACGATCCTGCTCGGATCGCTGATCAGCGCCGGTTTCTCGCTGCTTGGCGCGATGAAGCTCGCGGCGCTCGAAGTGTCGAAGAATTTCAAGCTCGGCGTCGGCGCCACCGGCGTCAGCGGCAGCCTGTCCTTCGCGCTGATCGGCGTGGGGCATCTTGTCGGCCTGTCGGTCGGCGTGGCGATGTTCATCGGCATGGTCATCGCATGGGCGGGTCTGATGCCCGCGCTGACGGCAGCGCAGGGACTGACCGGACCGGTCGATGATGTGGTCGGCATGGTGTTTTCGCAGCAGGTGCGCTTCATCGGCGCCGGGACGATCGGGGTCGCGGCGCTGTGGACGCTGCTCAAGATCGTCAGCCCGATCGTCAAGGGCATCAAGGGTTCGATCGCGTCGTCGCGGGCGCGCGGCGCGGGCGAGGTGGTCGAACTGGGCGAGCGTGATCTGTCCTTCGGCATCGTCGCGGGGACGATCCTGGGCTCGCTGATTCCGATCGCGGGATTGCTGTGGTTCTTTGCGCAGGGCGGCCCGATCGCGGCCAATCCGGTCGGCGTCATTTTCGCGACGCTGCTGTTCGTGCTGTTCGTCGGCGCGATCATCGCCGCGGTTACCGGCTATATGGCCGGCCTGATCGGTGCGTCGAACAGCCCGGTGTCGGGCGTCGGTATCCTCGCCATCATTGCCGCTTCGCTGATGCTGCTCCTCTTCTTCGGGCGCAATCACAGTGAAGCCGATACTGCCGCGCTTGTCGCCTATGCGCTGTTCACCACTGCGATCGTCTTTTCGGTCGCGACGATTTCCAACGACAATCTCCAGGATCTGAAGACCGGCCAGCTCGTCGGTGCGACGCCGTGGAAGCAGCAGCTCGCGCTGGTTATCGGTGTCGGCTTCGGTTCGCTCATCATTCCGCCGGTGCTCGACCTGTTGAACCAGGCATTTGGCTTTGCCGGTGCCGCGGGGGCGGGCGCCAATGCGCTGCCGGCGCCGCAAGCGGCCCTGATCAGCGCACTGGCCAAGGGCGTGCTCGGCGGCGATCTGCGTTGGGATCTGATCGGCTATGGTGCATTGATCGGCATCGCCATCATCGCCGCCGACGAGATATTGGGGCGTATGGGCAAGCTGCGCCTGCCGCCGCTCGGTGTCGGTATGGGCATCTATCTGCCGATGTCGCTGACCTTGCTCATTCCGATCGGCGCGGTGATCGGCCATTTATGGGAAAAACGTGCCGAACGCAGCACCCGCCCCGAATTTTACAGCCGAATGGGCGTCCTGCTCGCGACGGGCTTCATCGTCGGCGAGAGCATTTTCGGGGTATTGTTCGCGGGCGTCGTCGCGGGTTCGGGAAGCGATGCGCCGCTGGCGCTCGTCGGGGAGAGCTTCGAGCCGACGGCGATTGTCGTCGGCCTTTCGCTCTTCGTCGCGCTGATCGCATACAGCTATCGGCGCACGCGCCGCGCCACCGAAAGCGTCTAACGCGCTTGCCCTTGGCCGCGCAGGCGGCTAAGGGCGCGCTCCTGTGACCGGCGCACCCGCTGCGCCGGCGGCTCTTTCCATCCTTGAACTAGCGAGTGTGCGCGATGAAAATCACCGGCGTTGAAATCCGTCCCGGCAATATTATCGAATATGAGGGCGGCATCTGGAAGGTCACCAAGATCCAGCACACCCAGCCGGGCAAGGGCGGCGCCTATATGCAGGTCGAAGCCAAGAATCTGATCGACGGGCGCAAGCTCAACAACCGTTTCCGCAGCGCCGATACGGTCGAGAAGGTCCGCCTCGACACCAAGGATTTCCAGTTCCTCTATGCCGAGGGCGACGACCTCGTGTTCATGGACAAGGACAGCTACGAACAGATCACCATCTCGAAGGATGTCGTCGGCGAAGCCCACGAATTCCTGCAGGACGGCATGGAAGTCGTGCTCGAACTGTGGGAAGAGCGCCCGATCTCGGTCGAACTGCCCGAACAGATCGAAGCGACGATCGTCGAGGCCGATGCGGTGGTGAAGGGCCAGACGGCCTCTTCGTCGTACAAGCCCGCGATCCTCGACAATGGCGTGCGGGTCATGGTGCCGCCCCACATCACCAGTGGCACGCGTATCGTGGTCAACGTCTATGACCGCGAATATGTCCGCCGTGCTGACTAAGTAACGTCGCCCCCGCGAAGGCGGGGGCCGCTAGCAATCTGGCGCAACGCAGCCAGCGGCCCCCACCTCCGCGGGGCCGACGCGTTGAAGGAAACAAAAATGGCCGTATCCGGCATCATCACCGTCATGGAACGTGCCGCGCGCAAGGCGGGCACGAAGCTGCGCCGCGACTTTGGCGAGATCGAGCATCTGCAGGTTTCGCAAAAAGGACCAGCGGATTTCGTGTCCAAGGCCGACCAGGCCGCCGAGCGCACGCTGTATGACGAACTCACCCATGCCCGTCCGGGTTGGGGTTTCCTGATGGAGGAAGCTGGCGAGATCGAAGGCGAGCCCGGCAAGCCCCGCTTCATCATCGACCCGCTCGACGGCACCTCGAACTTTCTGCACGCGATCCCGCAATTCGCGATTTCGGTCGCGGTGCAGGAACCGAAGCTCGGCGGCGGCTGGGGCGATGTGACCGCGGGGCTGATCTATCAGCCGGTTACCGACGAAAGCTATTGGGCGGAACGCGGTCGCGGCGCATGGTTGCATGACCGGCGCCTGCGCGTCTCGTCGCGCCGCAATCTCAATGAATGCCTGATCGCGACCGGCATACCCTATATGGGCCATGGCGACTTCGGCCAGTGGAGCCGCATTTTCGGTGCGGTTGCGCCCGAAGTTGCCGGCATCCGCCGCTTCGGCGCCGCCAGCCTCGACCTCGCATGGGTCGCCGCGGGGCGGTTCGACGGATTCTGGGAAGCCGATCTGTCGATTTGGGACGTTGCGGCGGGCATGTTGCTCGTGCGCGAAGCCGGCGGCTTCGTCAGCGATTTCCGCGGCGGCGATCGGGCGATCGAGCGCAGCGAGTTCATCGCGGGCAGCGGCGCGGTGCATTCCAAGCTGCAAAAACTGGTCGCGGGCGCGCTGCGCAACGCCTGACCCGTTATGCAAGCGCAAAAAAGGCCATCCGCGGGATAACCGGGATGGCCTTTTTGCTGTCCGCGTTTCGCCCTATCAATCGTCGTAGATGAACTCGCGATAGGCATCCATCAGCGACGCCCAGGTGTTGAAGCTCTCGCCCAGATTTTCGCGCGGCAATCCGGCAAAATCGACATCGACGTCCATTTCCAGCACCGGATCGCCTTCATTGTCGCGATAGGCGCGCGCAAAGCGTTTTTCCTTGTTCCAGCTGTTGAATTTTTCGAACGACAGATTCTTCGCGTCGTTGAAGCCCATATAATATTGCAGCGTCTTGCACTCCTTGTGCGCGTCGTTGCAGTTCATGAACAGAACGAGGAATTTCAGACCGTTGCGGCTGCTCTCGATATAGGGATCGGCATCGCTGGCGGTCACCAGCTTGGCGGGCCAGCCCTGCGATTCGACGATCGCGACGATTGCTGCGGGATTCTTGGGCGTAACCAGTTCGGCATGGGCCGGCGTCGCGCCGAGCGCGGTGGCGGCAAGTGTGGCAAGAGCAGTGGCAAATGGCAGTTGGCGCATAAAGTCCCCCAGTTGGATGGCGGCAAATCGTGCCGCAACACGCGTCCCGTTCAGCCGCCTAACATAGCTTCGCCCGTCCTTGCCAGCGTTCCCCGCGCTTTTGGCGTTCGCAAGGCGATTTTCCTGTCCGCAGCGCTTGCGGGCAGCGCCATGCTGGCCTAAAGCGCCCGCAGAAACGGGGTGGCAAACGCCCGAAATCATGACTGCGAGCTCCCATGGTCGATCTGACTCAATATTTGCCGATCCTGATATTCCTGGGCATCGCCGTTGCGCTGTCGGCGGCTTTCGTGTTCCTGCCGATGGGCGTGGCGCGGTTGACCGGGGCGCATCAGCCCGATCCGGCGAAGCTGACCGAATATGAGTGCGGCTTTCCCGCTTTCGAGGATGCGCGCAGCCAGTTCGACGTGCGCTTCTATCTCGTCGCGATTCTGTTCATCATCTTCGATCTTGAAGCGGCCTTCCTCTTTCCCTGGGCGGTCAGCCTGAAGGAAATCGGCTGGGCCGGCTGGGCGACGATGATGGTTTTCCTGGCCGAGCTCGCGATCGGTCTTGTCTATGCGTGGAAGAAAGGGGCGTTGGATTGGGAATGAGCAATTCGACCATCCTGACCCCCGGCACGATGCCGGTCGCTCCGGGGACCGCCCCGGACCAGAGCTTTTTCGACGATCTTAATGCAGAGGTCGGCGACAAGGGGTTTCTCGTCACCTCGACCGAGGATCTGTTCAACTGGGCGCGCACCGGCTCGCTGTGGTGGATGACCTTCGGCCTCGCTTGCTGCGCGGTCGAGATGATCCACGTCAACATGCCGCGGTATGACATGGAACGCTTCGGCGTTGCGCCGCGCGCCAGCCCGCGCCAGTCCGACGTGATGATCGTCGCGGGCACGCTGTGCAACAAGATGGCCCCGGCGCTGCGCCGCGTCTACGACCAGATGTCGAACCCCAAATATGTGATTTCGATGGGTAGCTGCGCCAATGGCGGCGGCTATTACCACTATAGCTATTCGGTGGTGCGCGGCTGCGATCGTATCGTGCCCGTGGACATCTATGTCCCCGGCTGCCCCCCGACCGCCGAAGCGCTGCTCTACGGCGTCATGCAGTTGCAGCGGAAAATCCGCCGCACCGGAACGATCGAACGCTGATGGCCAGTCCCGCTCCCCTGATCGCGCCGCGCGACGGCATTGTCGAGGCGCTGAAGAAAGTCGTCGGCGGCGATCTGATCGCGCATGTCTTCGCCGTGGGCGAGGACAGCATCACCGTGCGCCGCGAAGCGGTTGCCGGGGTGATGGTCGGCCTGCGCGACGAACTTGCCTATCAGCAGCTCATGGAGATCGCCGGGGTCGATTATCCCGACCGGCCAGAGCGGTTCGAAGTCGTCTATCATCTGCTCAGCGTGACCCAGAACCATCGTCTGCGCGTCCGGGTGCTGGCCGACGAAGCAACGCCGGTGCCGAGCATCGTTGCCGTGTGGCCCAACGCTGGCTGGCTCGAACGCGAGGTGTTCGACATGTACGGGGTGCTGTTCAGCGGCAATCCCGACCTGCGCCGCATCCTGACCGACTATGGTTTCCAGGGGCATCCGCAGCGCAAGGACTTCCCGCTGACCGGCTATACCGAACTGCGCTATTCCGAAGAGGACAAGCGCGTCGTCTATGAACCCGTCAAGCTGGCGCAGGATTTCCGCAGCTTCGACTTCCTCAGCCCGTGGGAAGGCGCCGACTATATCCTTCCCGGCGACGAAAAGGCGGGCGGCACCGGTGAGGCGCCGGGCAAGGGCGCGCCGACGCCGATGACCGCAGAGGCCGTCAAGAAGGCCGACGAGGCCAAGAAGGCGCCGCCGCCGACGCCCAAGACGACCGACAATGCCAAACAGACCGGTGCGGGCGACAAGGCGAATAAGGAAGCCGCGAAGCCGAGCAAGGACAGTGCCAAGGCCAAGCCTGCGGCAAAGGCGAAGACGCCCGCGACCAAGAAGGCCGAAAAGGCTCCGGCCAAGCCGCGCAAGCCCAAAGCAGGAGGTGACGCATGACCGATAATGCGACGGTCCGGCACCACGGAAGCGACATGTTCGAAGGCTATCCGGTCGATACCGCCGATACGGCGGGCGATCAGGTCGTCACCAATTACACCATCAACTTCGGTCCGCAGCACCCCGCGGCACACGGCGTGCTGCGCATGGTGATGGAACTCGACGGCGAGATCATCGAGCGCGTCGACCCGCACGTCGGGCTGCTCCACCGCGGCACGGAAAAGCTGATCGAATATAAGACCTATCTGCAGGCTTTGCCCTATTTCGACCGGCTCGACTATTGCTCGCCGCTCGGCATGGAGCATAGCTATGTGCTGGCGATCGAGAAATTGCTCGATCTCGAAGTGCCCGAACGCGCGCAATATCTGCGCGTGCTGTTCGCCGAGCTGACGCGCATCTGCAACCATATGCTCAACATCGGGTCGCACGTCATGGACGTCGGCGCGATGACGCCGAACCTGTGGGTGTTCGAACTGCGCGAGGATTGCCTCAACTTCTTCGAACGTGCTTCGGGCGCGCGGATGCACTCGGCCTGGTTCCGCCCCGGCGGCGTCCATCAGGACGTTCCCGAAAAGCTGCTCGTCGACATCGGCGAATGGGTCGACAAGCGCCTGCCCGAACTGTTCGGCGACGCGATGAGCCTCGTCATCGACAACCGCATCTTCAAACAGCGCAACGTCGATATCGCCGTGGTCAGCAAGGAAGACGCGCTGGCCTGGGGCTTCTCGGGCCCGATGATCCGCGGCAGCGGCATCGCGTGGGATTTGCGCAAGTCGCAGCCCTATGACGCCTATGCCAAAATGGAATTCGACATTCCCGTCGGCACGCGCGGCGACTGCTACGACCGCTTCATGGTCCGCGTGCAGGAAGTCTATCAGTCGGCGCGCATCATCAAGCAGTGCCTGCGCGATATGCCCAGCGGCCCGGTTGCCAGTCTCGACCGCAAGGTTTCGCCGCCCAAGCGCGGCGAGATGAAGCAGTCGATGGAATCGCTGATCCACCACTTCAAGCTCTATACCGAGGGTTTCCACGTCCCGGCGGGCGAGGTTTACGTGGCGACCGAAAGCCCCAAGGGCGAATTCGGCGTCTATCTGGTCAGCGACGGCACCAACAAGCCGTACCGCTGCAAGATCCGCCCGACGGCGTTTTCGCACCTTCAGGCGATGGATTTCATGTGCAAGGGCCACATGCTCGCCGACACCACTGCAATTATCGGCGCCATTGACGTCGTTTTCGGAGAGTGTGACCGCTGATGGCCGACGCACCGCAAATTCCCGATGAAGCCGAAGTCCGCGCGCGCTGGGGCGCTTTTGCGTGGACGAAGGAAAATGCCGAGAAGGCCAAGGCCGTTATCGCGCGCTATCCCGCGGGGCGTCAGCGCTCGGCGGTGATGCCGCTGCTTGATCTCGCGCAGCGCCAGGTCGGTGCCGAGACGCAGACGCAGGGCTGGCTGCCCGTGCCGGTGATCGAATATGTCGCGGCCGAGCTCGATATGCCGTTCATGCGCGCCTACGAAGTCGCGACCTTCTACACCATGTACAATCTCGCGCCGGTCGGCCGCTATCATGTGCAGGTTTGCGGCACGACGCCGTGCCTGCTGCGCGGGTCGGACGATGTCATGGCGGCGTGCAAGAACCGCGGGATGACCAAAGGCAAGACCACGCCCGACGGGCTGTTCACGCTGACGGAGGTCGAGTGCATGGGCACCTGCACCAACGCGCCGATGGTCCAGATCAACGACGATAATTACGAAGATCTCGACTATGACAGCATGACCCGCATCCTCGAGGATCTGGCGGCGGGCAAACAGCCCAAGACCGGCACCCAGAATGCGCAGCGTCATACGAGCGACCCCGAAGGCGGCCCGACGACCCTGAAGGACATGGTCAAGGCCAATCACGACTATCGGAAGGAATGGTGATGACCCAGAAGGACATCATCACGATCCTCGCGATCATCGGCGCGCTTGTCGTACTCGGTTTCGTGCTGCGCGTGACCTTTGTGCTGATCGGTCCGCTGCTGATCCTCGCGCTCGGTTACGTCATTTACACGATGATGAAAAACAAGGGTGGGACCAACTGATGCTCGCCGACAAGGACCGCATCTTTACCAATCTCTATGGCTATCAGCCGTGGAACCTGAAAGCCGCGGAGGCGCGCGGCGATTGGGACAAGACCAAGGATCTGATGACTCGCGGCCAGGACGCGATCATCGAGGAGATCAAGGCGTCTGGCCTGCGCGGCCGTGGCGGCGCGGGCTTCCCGACCGGCCTGAAATGGTCGTTCATGCCGAAGGAACCGCGCGCCGACCGCCCGAGCTTCCTCGTCATCAACGCCGACGAATCCGAACCCGGCTCGTGCAAGGACCGTGAGATCATCCGCCACGATCCGCACAAGCTGATCGAGGGCGCGCTGATCGCGGGCTATGCGATGCGTGCGCGCGCTGCGTACATCTACATTCGCGGCGAGTTCATCCGTGAGGCCGAGACACTCTTCGCGGCGGTGCAGGAGGCCTATGACGCCGGCCTGCTCGGCAAGAATGCGGCGAAGTCGGGCTATGATTTCGACGTCTTCGTCCATCGCGGCGCCGGCGCGTACATCTGCGGCGAAGAAACCGCGATGATCGAAAGCCTGGAAGGCAAGAAGGGCCAGCCGCGCCTGAAGCCTCCGTTTCCGGCGGGGGCGGGCCTCTACGGCTGCCCGACGACGGTCAACAATGTCGAAAGCATCGCGGTCGTCCCGACGATCCTGCGCCGCGGCGCGGCGTGGTTCTCCAGTTTCGGGCGCGAGAATAACAAGGGCACCAAGCTCTTCCAGATCTCGGGCCATGTCGAACGCCCGTGCGTCGTCGAGGAAGAGATGGGCATCCCGTTCCGCGACCTCATCGAAAAGCATTGCGGCGGCATAAGAGGCGGCTGGGACAATCTGCTCGCGGTGATCCCCGGCGGTTCATCGGTGCCGCTCGTCCCGGCGGCGCAGATCATGGACGCGCCGATGGATTTCGACGGCCTCAAGGAACTCGGCTCGGGCCTCGGCACCGCCGCCGCGATCGTGATGGACAAGTCGACCGACGTCGTTCAGGCGATCAGCCGTATCAGCTATTTCTACAAGCATGAAAGCTGCGGCCAGTGCACGCCGTGCCGCGAAGGCACCGGCTGGATGTGGCGCGTGATGGAGCGGCTGCGCACCGGCGACGCCGACATTAGCGAGATCGATACGTTATTCGACGTGACCAAGCAGGTCGAAGGCCACACCATCTGCGCGCTCGGCGATGCGGCGGCGTGGCCGATCCAGGGCCTGATCCGCCACTTCCGCCCCGAACTCGAACGCCGCATTCGCGAAAATGGCGGCGCGCTGGAGGGAGCCGAATAATGCCTAAAGTTACCGTAGATGGCGTAGAAATCGACGTGCCGCAGGGCGCCACCGTTCTGCAGGCGTGCGAGATGGCGGGGAAGGAAATTCCGCGCTTCTGCTACCATGAACGCCTGTCGATCGCCGGCAATTGCCGCATGTGCCTCGTCGAAGTGTCGCCCGGCCCGCCGAAGCCGCAGGCGTCGTGCGCGCTGCCGACCGCCGAAGGGCAGGTGATCAAGACCGACAGCCCGATGGTGAAAAAGGCGCGCGAAGGGGTGATGGAGTTTCTGCTCATCAACCACCCGCTCGACTGCCCGATCTGCGATCAGGGCGGCGAATGCGACCTGCAGGACCAGTCGGTCGCCTATGGCCGCGGTGCGTCGCGCTATGACGAGAACAAGCGCGCGGTGACCGAGAAATATATGGGGCCGATCGTCAAGACGGTGATGACGCGCTGCATCCAGTGCACGCGCTGCGTCCGCTTTGCCGAGGAAGTCGCCGGGGTCGAGGATATCGGCGCGATCTATCGCGGCGAGAATATGCAGATCACCAGCTATCTCGAGCGTGCCGTCGCGAGCGAGCTGTCCGGCAATGTCGTCGACCTCTGTCCGGTCGGCGCGCTGACCAGCAAGCCCTATGCGTTCGAGGCGCGTCCGTGGGAGCTGACCAAGACGCTGGGCATCGACATGATGGACGCGGTCGGCACCAATGTCCGTATCGACAGCCGCGGCCGCCAGGTGCTGCGCGTGCTGCCGCGCGTCAACGAGGATGTGAACGAGGAATGGGCGAGCGACAAGACGCGCCACCATGTCGATGGCCTGATGCGCCGCCGCCTCGACCGCCCCTATGTGCGCAAGGATGGCAGGCTCGTCGAGGCGAGCTGGGCCGAAGCCTTTGCCGCGATCAAGGCGGTGAACGCCGGCAAGTCGGTCGCGGCGATCGCCGGCGACATGGCCGATTGCGAGACGATGTTCGCCGCGAAGGCACTGGTGAATGCGCTCGGCTCCGACCTGCTCGAAGGGCGCCAGACGGGCCTCGCCTATGACGTCACCAGCCTGTCGGCGGTTAATTTCAATACCACGATTGCGCAGGCCGAAAATGCCGACGTGATCCTGCTCGTCGGCACCAATCTGCGCTGGGAAGCGCCGCTCATCAACACGCGCGTCCGCAAGGCGGTGTGGAAGAAGGGCGCAAAGGTTTTCGGCATCGGGCCCGAAGTCGATCTCACCTACAAGACCGAATGGCTCGGCGACGATGCCTCGCTGGTCGCGAAACTGCCCAAGGCGGCGATGGATGCGCTCAAGGGCGCCGAGCGGCCGATGCTGGTATTCGGCGGCGGCGCGCTGTCGGTGCCGGGCGTCCATGGCGCCGCGCTGGCGCTCGCCAAGAGCGTCGATGCGGTCAAGGACGGCTGGAACGGCTTCAACGTCGTCCATTTCTCGGCCGCGCGCATGGGGGCCTTGATGCTAGGCTACGCACAGCCGGGCGGGATCAAGGACATCATCGCCGCCAAGCCCAAGCTGACCTTCTTCCTGGGCGCCGACGAGGTCGATTTCGCGGCCTTCGACAAGAGCTTCAAAGTCTATGTCGGCCATCATGGCGACAAGGGCGCGCATGCCGCCGACGTCATCCTGCCGGCCGCGGCCTGGACCGAAAAGGACTTCACGACGGTCAACACCGAAGGCCGCGTCCAGCGCAGCGAGAAAGCAGTGTTCGCGCCGGGTGACGCGCGCGAGGACTGGAGCATCTTCCGCGCGCTCGCCGATGCGCTCGGCGTCAGCGTCGGCTTCGACAGCTTCGACGAATGTCGCGCGGCGATGATCGCGGCGGTTCCGGCGCTGGGCGTCGAGGGTCTGGCAGATTACGGCTGGTCGGTGCCCAAGCTCGACGCGAAGCCCGAGGCGCGTGCGATCCCGTCGCCGATCAAGGATTTCTACCTCACCAACGCCATCTGCCGCGCATCGCCGACGATGGAGCGCTGCTCGGCCGAACTGCTGCATGGCGCGGATTATGCGGAGGCCGCGGAATGACCGAGTTTTTCCAAAGCCTGGGCATGTCCTATGAATGGGCGTGGGGCATCGCCACGATCTGCGGTATTCTGCTCATCGCGCTGCCGTTGATGCTCGCGGTGGCTATGATCATCTATGCCGACCGCAAGATCTGGGCCGCGATCGCGCTGCGCCGCGGTCCCAACGTCGTCGGTCCCTTCGGACTGTTGCAGAGCTTCGCCGACGGCCTGAAAGTTTTCCTGCAGGAAACGATCATCCCGTCGAGCGCGAACCGCGGCCTGTTCCTGATCGCGCCGATCATCACCTTCACCGTGGCGTTGATGGCGTGGGCGGTTATCCCGTTCAATTCGGGCGCGGTGCTCGCCGACATCAATGTCGGGCTGCTCTACATCCTCGCGATTTCGTCGCTCGGCGTTTACGGCGTCATCCTGTCGGGCTGGTCGTCGAACTCGAAATATCCCTTCTTTTCCGCGCTGCGCGCCTCGGCGCAGATGATCTCCTATGAAGTGTCGATCGGCTTCATCCTGATCGGCGTCGTCCTGTGGGCCGACAGCTTCAACCTCAATGAGATCGTCAAGGCGCAGCAGGGGCACGGGCTGGGCTTCGTCAACGCCTTCGGCTTCAACTTGCTGCTCTTCCCGCTCGCGGTGATGTTCTTGATCTCCGCGCTCGCCGAAACCGCGCGCGCGCCGTTCGACCTGACCGAAGCGGAAAGCGAACTCGTCGCGGGCTATCAGACCGAATATTCGTCGATGAGCTTCGCGCTCTTCTGGCTCGGCGAATATGCGAACGTCCTGCTGATGTGCACGCTCAACGCGGTGCTCTTCTGGGGCGGCTGGCTGCCGCCGGTCGACTGGGCGCCGCTCTATGCCGTCCCCGGCATCATCTGGCTGTTCGCGAAAATCCTGTTCTTCTTCTTCGTCTTCAGCTGGGTGAAGGCGACCGTCCCGCGCTACCGCTATGACCAGCTGATGCGGCTGGGCTGGAAAATCTTCCTGCCGATTTCGCTGATCTGGGTGTTCCTGATCTCCGGCTATCTGATGCTGACGAGGTATTCATGAGTTACGTTGCCCATCTCGTCAAAAGCTTCACCTTGTGGGAATTCGTGAAGGCGCACGCCCTCACGCTGAAATATTTCTTCAAGCCGAAGGCGACGATCAACTATCCGTTTGAGAAGAACCCGCTCAGCCCGCGTTTCCGCGGCGAGCATGCGCTGCGCCGTTATCCGAACGGCGAGGAACGCTGCATCGCGTGCAAGCTGTGCGAGGCGATCTGTCCGGCGCAGGCGATCACGATCGAGGCCGTGCCGCGCGACGACGGTTCGCGCCGCACGACGCGCTACGACATCGACATGACCAAGTGCATCTATTGCGGCTTCTGTCAGGAAGCCTGCCCGGTTGATGCCATCGTCGAGGGGCCGAACTTCGAATTCGCGACCGAAACGCGCGAGGAACTGCTCTATGACAAGGCCAAGCTGCTCGCCAATGGCGACAAATGGGAACGCGCGATTGCGGCCAATCTTGCCGCCGACGCGCCCTATCGGTAAGGGCGCGCGGACATGATTCAACTGATCGCCTTTTACCTGTTCGCGACCATCGTGATCGCGTCGGCCGCGATGGTGATTTTCGCTCGCAATCCCGTGCATAGCGTGATGTGGCTGATCCTCGCCTTCTTCAACGCGGCGGGGCTGATGCTGCTCGCGGGCGCCGAATTCATCGCGATGCTGCTCGTCATCGTCTATGTCGGCGCGGTCGCGGTGCTGTTCCTGTTCGTCGTGATGATGCTCGACATCGATTTCGCCGAATTGCGCGCCGGTTTCGTGCGCTATCTCCCGCTGGGCGCGCTCGTCGCGATCATCCTTGCCGCCGAACTGGTGTTCGCGGTCGGCGCCTGGAGCGCCGGGGGGATCGATCTTGCGGCGCGCGCCGCGCCCGTGGTCAGCGACAAGAGCAATATCCAGCAGATCGGCGAACTGCTCTACACGCGCTACATCTTCCTGTTCGAGGCGGCGGGCATCGTCCTCCTCGTCGCGATGATCGGTGCGATCGTGCTCACCCACCGCCAGCGCGGCGGCGTGCGTGGACAGAATATCAGCCAGCAGGTGCGCCGCCGTCCCGAAGATGCGACGCGCCTCGTCGATCCGGGCGTCGGGCAGGGGATGGAACTGTGATTTCGGTCGGCCATTATCTCGCCGTTTCGGCGGTGCTGTTCACGCTCGGCGTGCTCGGTATCTTTATCAACCGCAAGAATATCATCGTCATCCTGATGGCGATCGAGCTCATTCTGCTTGCCGTGAATATCAACCTCGTGGCGTTCAGCGCCGCGCTGGGTGATCTGGTGGGCCAGGTCTTTTCGATGTTCGTGCTGACCGTTGCCGCGGGCGAAGCCGCGATCGGTCTCGCTATCCTTGTCATTTATTTCCGCGGCCGCGGCACCATCGCCGTCGACGATGCCAACCGGATGAAGGGGTAAGCCGGTGATTCAGGCGATCGTTTTCCTGCCGCTGCTCGCGGCGCTTGTCGCAGGTCTGGGCCAGCGCACCATCGGCACCACCGCAGCAAAGCTCGTGACCACCGGTGCGCTGTTCGCAAGCTGCGCGCTGAGCTGGTCGATTTTCCTGTCCTTCGTCGCGGGAACGGGCGAAGCGGGTGTCACGCCGGTGCTGCACTGGGTTTCGTCGGGCGCGCTCCAGTTCAACTGGGAATTGCGCGTCGACACGCTGACCGCGGTGATGCTGGTCGTCATCACGACCGTTTCGGCGCTCGTCCACCTCTATAGCTGGGGCTATATGAGCGAGGACCCGGATCAGCCGCGTTTCTTCGCCTATCTGTCGCTCTTCACCTTCGCGATGCTGATGCTCGTGACCGCGAACAATCTCGTCCAGATGTTCTTCGGCTGGGAAGGCGTTGGTTTGGCGTCCTATCTGCTGATCGGTTTCTGGTACAAGAAGCCGAGCGCCAATGCTGCAGCGATCAAGGCGTTCGTCGTCAATCGCGTCGGCGACCTCGGCTTCATGCTCGGCATCTTCGGCACCTTCCTGGTGTTCGGCACCGTCTCGATCCCCGAGATTCTGGCCGCCGCGCCGGGCATGGCCGGATCGACGATCGGCTTCCTCGGCCACCGCTTCGACACGATGACCGTGCTCTGCCTGCTGCTGTTCATCGGCGCGATGGGCAAGTCGGCACAGCTTGGCTTGCACACCTGGCTTCCCGACGCGATGGAAGGTCCGACCCCCGTGTCGGCGCTGATCCACGCCGCAACGATGGTCACCGCGGGCGTGTTCATGGTCTGCCGCCTGTCGCCGATGTTCGAAGCCGCGCCGGTCGCGGCGGGCGTCGTTACCTTCGTCGGCGCCGCCACCTGCTTCTTCGCCGCGACCGTCGGCACGACCCAGTGGGACATCAAGCGCGTCATCGCCTATTCGACCTGTTCGCAGCTCGGCTACATGTTCTTTGCGGCGGGCGTCGGCGCTTATGGCGCGGCGATGTTCCACCTGTTCACGCACGCCTTCTTCAAGGCGCTGCTTTTCCTGGGCGCGGGGTCGGTCATCCATGCGATGCACCACGAACAGGACATGCGCTATTATGGCGGCCTTCGGAAGCATATCCCGCTGACCTATTGGGCGATGTTGATGGGGACGCTGGCAATCACCGGCGTCGGCATTGCGGGCGTGGCGGGTTTCGCCGGTTTCTATTCGAAGGACGGGATCCTCGAGGCAGCGTTCGCTGCTGGCGGTGGCGGCCAGATCGCCTTCTGGGTCGGTATTTTCGCCGCGTTGCTGACGAGCTTCTACTCATGGCGTCTCGTCTTCCTGACCTTCTATGGCAAGCCGCGGTGGGAGCAGAGCGAGCATATCCAGCATGCGGTGCACGACGATCATGGCCACGGCCATGACGATCACGCCCATGCGCCTCACCAAGACGCGCACGGCGATGGCACGGCGGGCTATCATCCGCACGAAAGCCCGATCAACATGCTGATCCCGCTGGGCGTGCTGTCGCTCGGCGCGGTGTTTGCGGGGATGCTCTTCAACCACCAGTTCATCTACCCGGAAGAGGGCGCGGCTTTCTGGAAGGGCAGCTTGGCGTTCAACGAACATTTGATGCACGCGGCGCACGAAGTGCCGCTGTGGGTCAAGTGGATGCCGTTCACGGTGATGGCGATCGGCCTGTTCCTTGCCTGGAACAGCTATATTCGCAACACGACGCTGCCTGCGCGGTTCGTGGCGCAGTTCTCGCTGCTGCACAAATTCCTGTTCCACAAATGGTATTTCGACGAGCTCTACAACTTCCTCTTCGTCAAGCCGGCGTTCGCGATCGGCCGCTTCTTCTGGAAGCGCGGGGATGAAGGCACCATCGACCGTTTCGGTCCCAATGGTGTGGCGGCACTCATCCAGGGGGGCACCCGGCTCGCGGTCCGGCTGCAATCGGGTTATGTTTATGGATATGCGTTCGTGATGCTGCTCGGTCTTGTCGGCCTCGCCAGCTGGGCCATGGTGAAGTTCCAGTGAGCGGTCTTCCGATCCTTTCGCTGATGCTGGCGGTCCCTGCGGTCGCCGCCATCGCCTGTGTCTTCGCCGACGATCGCAACGCGCGCCTGATCGCGCTCGCGGCGACGCTGATCGACTTCGCGCTCGGCGTCATGCTGTGGGCGAATTTCGATATCGGCGGCGCGCAGTGGCAGTTTCAGGAGATGCATCGCGGCATCTTCGGCCCGTTCAACTATGCGCTCGGCATTGACGGCATCGCGCTGGTGCTGATCATGCTCAGCGTCTTCCTGATGCCGTTGTGCATCCTGGCGAGCTGGCAATCCGTGACGAAGCGCGTCGGCCTCTACATGGCGATGTTCCTCGTCATGGAAGTGGTGATGATCGGCGTCTTTGCGGCGCAGGATCTGCTGCTCTTCTATATCTTCTTCGAAGCCGGCCTGATCCCGATGTATTTCATCATCGGCATCTGGGGCGGCGCGAACCGCATCTATGCGGCGTTCAAATTCTTCCTCTACACGCTGCTCGGCTCGGTGCTGATGCTGATTGCGATGATCGCGATGATCCGTGAAGCGGGGACCACCGACATCCCGACGCTGCTCGTCTATAATTTCCCGCCGGAAATGCAGACGTGGCTGTGGCTCGCCTTTTTCGCCAGCCTCGCGGTGAAGATGCCGATGTGGCCGGTCCATACCTGGCTTCCCGACGCGCACGTCCAGGCGCCGACGGCGGGTTCGATGATCCTGGCGGGCGTGCTGCTCAAGATGGGCAGCTATGGGTTCATCCGGTTCATGATGCCGATGTTCCCCGATGCCTCGGCGCAGCTGATGTGGATCGTCTTTGCGCTGTCAATGATCGCGGTGGTCTACACCAGCCTCGTCGCGCTGGTGCAGAGCGACATGAAGAAGCTGATCGCCTATTCGTCGGTCGCCCACATGGCGATCGTGACCGCGGGCCTCTTCGCCTTCAACCAGCAGGGCATCGAAGGCGCGATGATCATCATGCTCAGCCATGGGGTCGTTTCGGCCGCGCTCTTCTTCTGCGTCGGCGTGATCTATGACCGGCTGCACACGCGCGAGATCGACCGCTACGGCGGCCTCGCGGTGAACATGCCGGCCTATGCGCTGTTCTTCATGCTCTTCACCATGGCGTCGATCGGCCTTCCGGGGACCAGCGGCTTCGTCGGCGAATTCCTGAGCCTCGCCGGTATCTACGAAGCGTCGAGCTGGGTCGCGCTGGTTTGCACGACCGGGATCATCCTGGGCGCCGCCTATATGCTTTACCTCTATCGCCGCATCGTGTTCGGCGAACTGACCAAGGACGATGTGAAGGCCATGCCCGACATCAATCCCCGCGAATGGGCGATTTTCGTGCCGCTGGCCGCGGTGGCGCTGTGGATGGGCGTCTATCCCGAAAGCTTCCTCGCCCCGATCCGCGGCGACGTGACCACGGTGGTCGCGCGCCTTGCGCCCGCCAAGCCCGCCGGCGATGCCCACGTCACCGCCGGCAAGCCCAAGGCGGCGCACGACGCGCATGGAGAGGCCGCCGCCGCCGGCGAAGCGCATCATGCGGGAGGCGTCCAATGACCGCCGATCTCGCCCTCATCTGGCCCGAACTGATCCTGACGATCGGCGGGCTCGTTACGCTGCTGCTCGGCACCTTTGGTGGTGACCGTCAGGTTGGCCTTTATCAGCTCGCGGCGCTCATCACGCTCGCTGCCGCGGCGGCGGCGGTCGTCGCGATGTTCGGGACGCAGGCTTCGGTCTTTTCGAATACGCTGGAAGTCGACGCCTTCGGCGGCTTTGCCAAGCTGCTCATCTATGCCGCAAGCTTCATCTGCATCCTGATCGCGCCGCCCTTCTTCAAGGACGCGATGCGCGCCGAATATCCGGTGCTGATCCTGTTCGCGGCGCTCGGCATGGGTATCATGGCGTCGGCGCGCGACCTGATGACGCTCTACGTCGGGCTCGAGCTCAACAGCCTTGCCGCCTATGTGCTTGCCAGCTTCATGCGGTCGGACGACCGGTCGAGCGAGGCGGGGCTCAAATATTTCGTCCTTGGCGCGCTGGCTTCGGGGATGCTGCTTTACGGCATTTCGCTGCTCTACGGCTTTTCGGGAACGACGCAGTTCGCCGGCATCGCGCAGGCGATGGGCGGCGGCATGAACAACGGTCTGCTGTTCGGCCTCGTCTTCGTGATCGCCGGTCTGGCGTTCAAGATCAGCGCGGTGCCCTTCCACATGTGGACGCCCGACGTCTATGAAGGCGCGCCGACCCCGGTGACGACCTTCTTCGCCAGCGCCCCGAAGGTCGCGGCGATGGCGCTCATGACGCGCGTCGTCATCGAAGCCATGGGTCCGGCGACCGCGGCGTGGCAGCAGATCATGATCTTCCTCGCGCTCGCGTCGATCATCCTCGGCGCTGTCGGGGCGATCGGGCAGAAGAATATCAAGCGCCTGCTTGCCTATTCGTCGATCAACAATGTCGGCTTCATGCTCGTCGGCCTGGCCGCCGGCACCCAGCAGGGCGTCGAGTCGGTGCTGACCTATCTGCTCGTCTATGTCGTGACGACGATCGGCAGCTTCCTCGTCGTGCTCCAGCTGCGCGATACCGACGGCAATCCGATCGAAAGCATCCCGGCGCTCGCAGGCTTTTCGCAGCGCCGCCCGGGGCTTGCCGCGGCGATGGCGGTGTTCCTGTTCAGCCTCGCCGGCATTCCGCCGCTCTTTGGCTTCTGGCCGAAATATCTGGTGTTCCAGGCCGCGGTCGATGCCAATCTGCTGCCGTTGGCGATTGCCGGGATCGTCGCGTCGGTGATCGGGGCCTTCTATTACATCGCGGTCATCAAGACGATGTACTTCGACGACAAGTCGGAGGTTGAATTCGGTACCGGCGGCGTCGTGGTCGAGGATGCGGTCATTACCGCCAGCGCCCTGTGGCTGTCGGTCGTCGGCTATTTCTTCATTCCGGTGCTGGCGGTCGTCTCCGCCACCGCGGCTGCGGTGCTGTTCTGATCCCGCCGATCGAGCGGGTCGCGCAGACAGGTTCGACCAACGCCGACCTGCTGGCGCGGCTGGCGGCGGGCGAGCATGTCGGCGAGGGGCATTGGCTCGTCGCCGACCGCCAGACCGCCGGACGCGGGCGGCTGGGCCGCGCATGGGGCGATGGCCTCGGCAATTTCATGGGATCGACGGTGGTGCAGTTGCGCGCCGGCGACCCGCTCGCCGCGACGCTGGCGCTGGTCGCCGGGGTCGCGCTGGCGAAGACGATCCGCGCGCTCGCGCCGGCGATCGACTTCCAGCTCAAATGGCCGAATGATGTCCTGGCCGACGGTGCCAAATGCTCGGGCATCCTGCTCGAACGCAGCGGCGACAGCGTAGTGATCGGGATTGGCGTCAATCTGGTTTCCGCGCCCGATCTGCCCGACCGTGCCACCGCATCGCTCGCCGAAAAGGGCGCGGCGATCGACCGCGACCGCTTTGCCGATGCGCTGGCGGTCGCCATGGCCGATGCGCTCTGGACCTGGCGCCAGGAAGGCGTCGAAAGCATCGTGCGCGCCTGGTTGCCGCTGGGGCATCCCGTGAGCACGCCGCTACATGTGTCCGAACAGGTACTCGACGGATATTTCGACGGCCTCGCGCCCGACGGAGCGCTGCGCTTGCGCGGCGCCGACGGGGAGGTCATGCTGGTGCATGCGGGTGACGTCGAATTGCGGCGACCCGTAGAGGAGGGGACATAACCGTGCTGCTCGCGATCGATGTCGGCAACACCAACGCGAAATTCGCTGTTTTCCGCGACTCGATGGCGGTCGCGCGCTGGCGCATCGCGACCGACGACCGGCGCACCGCCGACGAATATATGGTGTGGCTCGATCAATTGCTGCGGCTCGAAGGGCTCGACCGCGCTGAAATCGACGCCGTGATTATCTCGACCGTCGTGCCGCGTGCGCTCCACAATCTGCAACTTCTCGCCGACAAATATTTCGGTGTCGAGGCACTCGTCGCCGGGCGCGAACCGGTAAGCTGGGGCATCGCGCTCAAGGTCGACGAGCCGCAGGCGGTGGGCGCCGACCGCGCCTGCAACGCCATTTCGGCGCAAGCGATCGAGCCGGGCAGGGACAAGCTGGTCATCAGCTTCGGCACTGCGACGACCTTCGATCATATCGGGCCCGACGGTGCCTATCTCGGCGGCATCATCGCGCCCGGGGTCAATCTGTCGCTCGAAGCGCTCGTCAATGCCGCTGCCAAGCTGCCACGCATCGCGATCGAGGCACCGGCGTCGAACAGCGTCATCGGCCGCACCACCGAAAGCCAGATGCTGATCGGCGTCTATTGGGGCTATGTCGGGATGATCGAGGGGCTTATGCACCGCATGAAGGCGGAAATCGGCAAGCCTGTCACCGTCATCGCGACGGGCGGGCTCGCGATATTGTTTCAGGAACAGGCGCATCTGTTCGACCGGGTCGAACCCGATCTGACGCTCAACGGGTTGATGCACCTCTATAATCAGAGAGGCATTTCGGCATGACCGTTCCCGGCAAGGAACTGCTTTTCCTCGCGCTCGGCGGCTCGGGAGAGATCGGCATGAACGCCAATCTCTATGGCTGCGACGGCAAGTGGATCATGCTCGATCTCGGCGTCAGCTTCGGGTCGCAGGATTATCCCGGCATCGACATCGTCATGCCCGACCTTGAGTTTATCGAGGATCGCAAGGCCGACCTGCTCGGCATCATCCTGACCCACGGGCATGAGGATCATATCGGCGCGATTCCCTATCTCGCCGCCGACCTTGGCGTGCCGCTCTATGCCAATCGTTTCACCGCCGGCCTGATCGCGCACAAGCTCGCCGAGAAAGGGCTGGAGAAAGAGGTCGAGCTGAAGGTTGTCGATATCGATGCGCAGTTCCGCATCGGCCCGTTCGGTATCCGATTGATGCCGCTCGCCCACTCGATCCTCGAGATGAGCGCGGCGGTGATCGATACGCCCTATGGCCGCGTCTTCCACACCGGCGACTGGAAGCTCGACGACGATCCGGTCATCGGCACACCGTCGAGCGCCGCGGCGCTGACCGCGGTGGGCGATGAAGGCGTCGATGTGCTTGTCTGCGATTCGACCAATGCTTTCAATGCGCAGGCATCGGGTACCGAGGGCGGCGTGCGCGATGGTCTGCTCGCCGCCGTCGGCGCGGCGAAGGGGAGGGTGGTCGTCACCACGTTCGCCTCCAACGCGGCGCGCCTCGACACGCTGGGGCAGGTCGCCAAGGCCACCGGGCGCACCCTGTGCGTCGCGGGGCGGTCGCTCGATCGCATTTTGGGCGTTGCACGCACCGCGGGGTATCTCAAGGATTTCCCGCCGACGGTCGACTTCGACGAAGCGATGCGGCTGCCGCGCGACAAGGTGATGATCGTCGCGACGGGCGGGCAGGGCGAACCACGCGCCGCGCTCGCGCGCATCGCCGAAGGGATTCACCAGATCAAGCTTGAGGCAGGCGATACGGTCGTCTTTTCGTCGAAGCAGATCCCGGGCAACGAGATTGCGATCGGGCAGATCATGAACCAGCTCGCGGCGCGCGACATTCTGACCGTGACCGAAAAGCAGGCGCATATTCACGTCAGCGGCCATCCGGGGCAGCCCGAACTTGCGGCGCTTTATGGCTGGCTGCGTCCCAGGCTGATCGTGCCGGTGCATGGCGAGATCCGCCATATGCACGAACAGGCGCGTTTCGCTCTCGAACAAGGCGTCCCCGACGCGCTGGTGCAGGAAAATGGCGATCTGGTGCGCTTGGCCCCCGGTTCCGCTCATATCCTCGAGCGCGTGCGCTCGGGCCGACTGATCCTCGACGGCGACGTGATCCTGCCCGCCGATGGCGAAACGATCAATGAGCGGCGCAAATTGTCCTTCTACGGCCAGATTTCGGTCGCGGTCGTGCTGTCCAAGGGCAAATTCGCGGACAGTGCGATCCAGTATCGCGGCGTACCGGTCGAGGACGAGCGCGAGGTCTTTCTCGACGAAATGAACGCCGCTGCAGAAAAGGCAGCCAAATCCCCGGCGCGCGACCGCGACGCCCTCAAGGAAGCGATCCGTCTTGGCGTCCGGCGCATCGCAACCGACTGGACCGGCAAAAAGCCGATCGTCGATGTGCTGATTCTGGATATCTGACCGATGAAATGGACCTCGGCGCTCGCCATCTACCTGCTTATCTGGGCGTTCAGCACCTTCTTCGTACTGCCCTTCCACGGCCGCCGTGCCGAAGATGATGCCGTGCCCTTGATCGATGGCCAGGAACCGGGCGCACCCGCGCGCTTCCACCCGCTGCGCATTCTGATCCAGATCACGATCGTCGCCACGATCGCCTTCGGCCTCTTCTATGTCGCCTATATCAACGGCTGGACAAACCCTGACGTCCTGAGCGGCCGCGCCTGACGCGACGCGGGCAGCGGCTTCGGGTCGAAGGGCCGGTTTGGGGTGGAGAGCAGAAAGGCGGCTTTCGGCCTTAGATCGGTGCAAAAGGGACGTTAAGACTGATTGCCTATGCCCCTACCGAGCCGCTTCGGAGCCAGACCGTGTTTGACGTTCATCTAGACATATCACTGTTCACCACGAACGCCGCGTTTGGCATGATCTCAGGCAGCATGCGCTTACCCCTGATTCCTCAGGTCGGCGATGTATTGTCATTCCGGATTACAAGGTCGGTCGAAGCCTTCTGCGACACCCACCCATTCACCGGAGTTTTGCGAGTCACTAATCGGATCATCAGCCCAGATGGGGTCAGTGTCGCTCTGGAGGATTTGACCGCCGCGACACCCGGAGATGCTCAGTCGATAATTGAAATTTTCGAAGAAAATCACGGGCTAAAGGGAGATGTTTGGGAAAACTAACGACGGCTATTAGGATCGTTGGTACCTTGGAATGACGACCACAATTGGTCGTAGCAGGCCCATCCACTGCCGCGCGCCCCGGTTCCGCAATCAGCTCCGCAGGCGGTCGATCGCCTGTGCCAGTGCCACGTAAAGCTTGCCGATGTCCGACGACAGCAGCGTCACGCTGATCGCGGATCCGTCGCGCGCGCCGATCAGCAGGCGCAGCATCGCTTCGAAGTCATGGATGAACTGATTGACTGCTGCGTGGAAACCATCGTCATTCTGGTAGAGGCGCAGAATTTCCTTGGTTTCGCTGTTGTCGAGCAGCTTCACCGCGCGCCGCGCGAAGATGCCGCGGTCTCCCTTCAGATAGGCGTCCCACGCGGCGTCGCTGACCTCACTCGACATCACCTTGGTAATATCGATCGCGCTAGATTTGAGCGCTTCGGTGAGGATACCGACCTGCTTTGCGAGCGAATCCCGGTCCGATGCGGCGATGGCCTGCTCGGCTTCGGCGACGCGCTGTTCGACGCTGGCGCTGGTGTCCATGATCGTAATGAGCTGGCGCATGAGCCGATCGGCGGCGCCATTCGCCGCTTCCACCGCGCGCTGCGAGGCATCCTCGACCGCCTTGAGCTGCGCCGTCACTTCGGTCTTGAACGCCGCGTCGATGGCCTCGGTCGCGGTCGCCTGCATCGCATCGCGGGCATTCCCGACCAGTCGCTCGAGCGTCTGCCGCGCTTCGTCGGCTGCGGATTCGGCGGTGGACTTAACTTCGGCGAGGGTAGCGATCATGCGCGCGCCGCCCTGATCGGCAAAATCGTCCGCCCCCGCACGCAGCCGGGCCAAGGCCGCATCGGCGTCGGCAAGCGCTGCGTTGACCCGGTCGGTCAGCGCCTGTTGGCTTTCGCCATGCTCGGCCATCTTGGTTTCATTCGCCTGCAACGTCGATTTGACTGCGTTGACGTGTGACAAGGTCGATTGCGCAACGAGTTCGGAGGCTTCAAGCAGCGGCTTGATCTGCCCGAGCGCACCTTGGGTCGCCTTGCCGTGCAAGGCCATGCGGTCGAGCGCATGCGGCAGCGTTTCGTCGAGTTCGCGCGTCACCGCATCGAGCGCGAGCAACAGCGACTCGGCGTGAGTGATAAGCTGATGCGCCGAATTATTGCCGGTCTGCACATCGGCGATGAAGGCGCCCAGTTGGGCCTTGGTATCGTCGATCGCGCGACCGATGACACCGGTGCTGGCCGATACGCTGACATCGAGCACCTCGAGCTGCTGCCGCGTTTCGGTGACATGCGCCGTAATCCGCGCCGCCAGTTCCTCGCTCGCCGTGCCATGCGCCGCGAGCTGGTCGCCAAGCGCCGCGCCGGCTGCTTCTGCCGACGCAAGACGTGCATCCATCTGGTCTGCGGCGGCATCGACCCGGTCGCGATATTGCTGCCAGGTGGTATCGAGGCGCGCGCCCAGATTATCGACCGTCGTCTGTAGCGTATCGCGGATCGAGGCCGAGGATTGGGTGATTTGGGCCAGCGCGACGCCATGCGCGTCGGTGACTTGCGACGCCGCGGCAATCAGCCCCGATTCGGTTTCCTGCGTCTGCTGTTGCAGCGCGCCGAGCGCTTCGTGGAGGCCCGCTGCGGCGGCTTCGCCGGTCCGCGCGGCCTTGGCCGCCTCTTCGCCGAGTTCGGCGAGCTTGGCTTCAAGATTCGCGCCCTGCTGATGTGCGACGAGCCCCGCTTCGCGGAAATTGACCGCGAGCCGCTGCGCCACATCGTCGATGCGCGGCAGCCCGGCGAGCAGGCCGTCCATGCGCTGCATCGCGACGTCGCCCGATCGCGCGAGCTGATCGTGGGCATTGGCGATGACCGACGCATTGGTTGCGAGCTTGTCGCTGCTGTCGTTGAGCCGGAGCACGGCATCGACGCCCAGCTGCTGAACATTGCGCGCCTGTTCGGAAAGCTGACGCTGAGCCTCGCCGAGTTTCTCGCCAAGCACCGCCATCGATTGCGCAAGCGCATCATTTTCATGGCGCAGCGCCGCGGCGAGGCGAGCAAAGCGAGCCTGTTCGGACCGGCTCGACCGCAGCAACGCCATCCAGAGCAGAGTCAGCAAAACGAGCGGCATCGACAGGGTCGCGACAAGCGCCGGCCATTGATCGAGCGCGACCGGACGCGCAAAACCCTTCGTCGCGGTAAACAGGGCGAACAGGCACCAGCCGAGGCCGATGATTACCAACAGCGT
The DNA here is from genome assembly GCF_001610975.1 of Sphingopyxis terrae subsp. terrae NBRC 15098. Classification (NCBI taxonomy): domain Bacteria; kingdom Pseudomonadati; phylum Pseudomonadota; class Alphaproteobacteria; order Sphingomonadales; family Sphingopyxidaceae; genus Sphingopyxis; species Sphingopyxis terrae. The sequence continues at coordinate 3,231,122 of NZ_CP013342.1, forward strand.
CGGCATCAGCCGGTCGCGCCACGCGCCGCTCTGCGGATCGGGCATATCGTCGTCATCGGTCGCGACCGGCGTCATATCGAGCCATTCGCGCTCGACCGGAACCTCGGCTTCGAGGGCGGACGCGGCTTCACTCGCCGGTGCATCGGTCTGCGCCGGCTGCTCATTCTCCCGGTTTGCCGCGGACTCCCGCCACAGACCGACGATTTTCTTTTCCCCCGTCATCAGGCCATCTTAGCATCAAATGCCCGCCATGAAACGGAAACTTAACCATGGGCTGTCAAGGCTGTGGAATGTCGTTCGACAGCGGCCCTCTCGATCGCTTTCTCTCTTCGGCCATCGGCGACGATGCGGCGATGGCGATGGATCTGCGCGCCGTTTTTGCCGACAGCGCCCACGAGCTAGCCGACCTGATGCGCCGGTCGCGCTGCGATGCCAATTGGCATATGGCGGCGCTGCGGCTCAAGAGCCTCGCCGCGACCTTCGGCGTCATCTCGCTGATTGAGCTAGCGGAAGGCGCGATGGCCGGGGTCCCGGGCGATCCGGCAGTGCTGCGCGATATCAACGCCGCCATCGACGCCATCGGCTGACCCGGTTTCGGGTTCAAACGCCGTTCAGGCGGCAATCCCCATTGGAAATATCGACTGTGGTCGTCTTGCCATGGCAACGCGACGGGGCTAGCCGCGTTGCTGAACGTGGCCGGACCTGTTCGTGCGGGAAACCGGCGGCCGATACAAAGGAGAGATTTCGATGTTCAAGCGTTTCCGCCAGACGTCCGCAACCGCCGTTACCGCCGTCCTCGGCTGCGCCCTGATTGTCGCCGCGCCCGCCGCCGCGAAGGAAAAGCCGAAAAAGGAAGAAGAGCAGAAGGGCGCGCAGCTCAAGCCCAGCAAGGAATTCAGCCCTGCGCTCAAGAAGCTGACCGAGGCGGCGAAGGCCAAGGACATGGCGGCCCTCGAAGCCGCACTCGCCGAAGGGCAGGCGAGCGCGACGAGCCCCGACGACAAATATCTCGTATCTTTCTACGAACTCCAGCTCGGAATCGGCAAGACCGACAAGGCGATCCAGGGCAAGGCGCTCGACGGCATGCTCGAATCGGGCCTGACGCCGCCGGAAAGCCTGGCCGCCTATAATTTCTTCTCGGGCAATTTCGCCTATGGCGACAAGGATTATGCGAAGGCCGTCAAGCGTCTGGAAGCAGCAAAGGCCGCCGGTTCGACCGAGCAGGGCCTGTCGGTTCTTCTGATGGACAGCTATCTCAAGCTGAACCAGGTCGATCAGGGGCTTGCTGTTGCGAAGGAAGCAATCGCTGCTGCGCGTGCCGCGGGCCGTGTGCCGTCGGAAGAACTTTATGTTCGTCCGGCAGGCGCCTTGCAGGCGGCGAAGCGCAATGGCGAACTGCTCGATATGCTGGCGATGCGCCTGCAGGACTATCCGCAGCCGGTGATTTGGCGGAACACGCTTTTCATCCTGCTGCAGCAGGAAGCGAGCGACAAGGTCATGAACCTCGACACGTTCCGCCTAATGCGTGCAACCAAGTCGATGACGCAGCGTCCCGAATATCTTGAATATGCCGCGCTGGCGACCGAGGCGGGCTATCCGAGTGAAGCGGTTGCCGTGATCAAGGAAGGCCAGGCTGCGAACGTCATCCAGACGTCCGACGAGCGTTTCAACACGATCCTCGAATCGCAGGAACCGCGGGCCAAGGCCGACGCCGTCGCGCTCAAGGCCGACGCGGCCAAACCCGCAACCGCGGCGAACCCCAAGCTGGCGCGCCAGACCGCCGACGGCCTTGTCGGCATCGGCGACTATGCGACCGCGATCTCGCTGTATGAAAAGGCGGCTGCCGGCGGCGACCCGCTTGCGCAATATCGCCTCGGCGTGGCGCAGGCTCTCGCGGGACAGAAGGATGCGGCGATCGCCAGCTTCGCAAAGGTGCAGGGTGACCGGGCACGTCTGGCGAAACTGTGGACCATCCACCTCTCGGCAACAGCGCCCGCTGCAGCCGCAGCAGCGGCTCCCGCAGCCGCACCGGCGAACTGATCGGACATAAAAAAGGGCGCCCTCCCGCTGGGGAGGGCGCCCTTTTTCGTGCGCGCCGCGATTATGGCTCGACCGGGATGCCGGCGAGTTGTTTGGCGGTGCGAATCGTAAGCGACGTCTTCACGCTCGTGACATTCGGTGCCGAGGTGAGATGCGCCGTCAGGAACGACTGAAAGCTCTGCAAGTCGCGCGCGACGACCTTCAGCAGGAAGTCGATTTCGCCGTTGAGCATGTAACATTCGCGCACTTCGGCCAGCCCGCCGACATAATCCTCGAACGCCTTGAGGTCGGATTCGGCCTGACTGCGCAGGCTGACCATCGCGAAGACGGTGATCCCGTAACCCAGCTTCGCGGCATCGAGATCGGCGTGATAGGATCGTATCACGCCCGACTCCTCCAGTGCGCGGACGCGGCGCAGGCACGGGGGAGCCGTCAGCCCCACCTGCTGTGCCAATTCCACATTGGTTATCCGCCCATTTTTCTGCAGCTCGTTGAGGATCTGCAAATCAATTTGATCGAACTTCTGGCTTGCCATCATTGAAACATCCGCTTTCCCCGATTGCCCTCACCATAATATTATTTCAGGCGATTGCAATTGTCCCACAATGTGACGTGGCGCCCTTACCCTCTTTCGTGAGCGATTGATTCACGCTAGCCGCTAAGCTTCCGCTAACCAACAAAACGGGAATGGGCTGGCCTCGCGTGACCGCTGACTCGATGATCGCGACCATCTTGCGGCAAGCGCCGGCGGACCGCCGTGCGAGCATCGCCGCGTGGCGCCAGCTCACCGATATTCTGGCGCAGCGCGGCAATCAACTGGATACGACCGATATACGCCGCGCCTTCCACGCGCTCGCGGTGCTGCGCCGCGATGTGCCTGAAAAGGTGCGGCGCGATTGCGCCGTTGCGGTGGCCCGCCATGGGCGCTTTGCGCCGCTGGTCGCCTTTTATGCGAATGATGTGCCGGCGGTATCCGCGACGATGCTGCGCCGTGCCCGGCTGGCCGAAGCGGACTGGTTGGCGATGCTGCCGACGACCGCCGCCACCGCGCGCTCGATCCTCGCCGGGCGCAGCGATTTGCCCGTGAGCGTGCGCCGCGCACTGGACAGTTTGGGAGCGGGATCGGTCGCGCTGCCGCAACCCGCGATCGCGGCCGCCGACGCGTCGGCAGCGGACGTCGTCGACAACGCACCTGCGAGCCAGATCAGCGAACTGGTACGGCGAATTGACAAATATCAGTCGTCGCGCAGCAAGCCCGCTCCGGCAAGGCCGCGCACGAGCTTCCTGTTTGAAACCGGGCCTGACGGCGTGATCCGCTGGGTCGACGGAATAACCCGCGGCGCGGCGATCGGTCTGTCCATCGCCGAGAGTGCCTTGGGCGGCGAGCCAGGGACCGATGGCGCCGCAGTGGGCGCGTTTCGGCAGCGTGCCGAAATCGTCAACGCCCGTATGGTCCTTGAAGGGTCGGCAGCCGACGCCGGCGAGTGGCGCTTTTCGGCGTTGCCCTGGTTCGATCCCGCGACCGGCCAGTTTTGCGGCTATCGCGGCACCGCTCGGCGGCCGCAGCACAACGAATTGCCTTATGGCCGCCCGGAATCGAGCGATTCGGGCGACTCTATCCGGCAGTTGATCCATGAACTGCGCAGCCCGCTCAATGCGATTTCGGGCTTTGCCCAGATTATTTCGGGACAGATGTTTGGTCCGGTCAGCGGCGCCTATCGCAAGATGGCCGATTCGATCATCGCCGACGCAGGCGCGGTTCAGGACATCATCGACGATCTTGAGGTCGCGGCACGTTCGACAGGGGTCGTCGAGACGAAGGCGAGCGACGAGGTCGCCGACCTTGCTACGGTGATGGCGCAGATCGAAGGCGACCTGGCGCCGCTGCTCGCCGACCAGCGGATCGACCTCAGCATTTCGCGCGTCGGCGGCCCCTTTCTGGCCCATGCCGACGATGCCAATTCGCGGCGGATGGTCGGTCGGCTGCTCACCGCACTCGTCGATATTTGCGAAGCCGGTACGACGCTTGTCGGGCAACTGGTTGCGGAGGCCGGTCCCGATGACATGCTGCAACTGCGCATCGTGCGTCCCGCGGCGATCCGCTTCGCATCGGCGGCCGATCTGCTTGATCCGGGCTTCAGTCCCGAGGGTGAGGCGCCCGGCGCCGCGATCCTCAGCCTCGGCTTTTCGTTGCGACTGGTCGACAGCCTGGCGCGCGGCGCCGGGGGACGACTCGATATCGGTCATAATGCCTTGACCTTGTATCTTCCCTCGGCCAACCCAAGGGCCGACACCGAACTAGGTGCCCAACACGGCGAATAGCCGAACCGCATAGGGGCGGGGTAAAGGGGAATAAGGTGGGTTCTGCGGCCAATATTCAGGCCTATCCTCCGGAATCCGGTCAAATTGCACTCAAGAACGGTGAGGCGCCGCGCTTTTGGGTGACGATCGATACCGAGGAAGATTTTGACTGGAACGGACCATTTTCGCGGACCGGTTTCCGGCTCGATTCGGTCCCCGCGCTGTCCGCCTGCCAATCCTATTTCGAACGGGCCGGGGTGCGTCCCATCTATCTCGTCGACTGGCCGATCGTGCAGGACGACCGGGCGGTCGCCATTCTAGCACCGGCGCTGGCGTCAGGCCGCTGCGACATCGGCGCGCAACTCCATCCCTGGGTCACGCCGCCGTTCGACGAGGCGGTGAATGACCGCAACAGCTACACCGGCAATCTCCCCGAAACACTGCAGCGCGCCAAGATGCAGACGCTCCGCGACGGCATCCGCGACCGGTTCGGCGCCGCGCCGCTCGCTTATCGTGCGGGGCGCTACGGGCTGGGACGCAGCAGCGCGACGATGCTAGCGGACCTCGGCTTTCGGCTCGACACGTCGGTCCGGTCGGGCTTCGATTACCGCCCCGGCCATGGTCCCGACTATCGCTGTGCGCCGCTCCGGCCCTGGTGGGTGGGGCAGGGCAGCGATGCCATTCTGGAAGTCCCGGTCACAACCGTCTTCGGGGGGGCGCTCGGCCGCCTTGGTCCGCCCGTCTATCACCGCGTCGCGCGCGATGGGCTGCGCGCCGGCGCCGCACTCGCGCGTCTGGGGCTCGTCGAACGCATCGCGCTGACCCCCGAAGGCATTCCTGCCGACAAGGCGTGCCGCGCGATCGACATCGCGATCGAACAGCGCCTGCCCATTCTCAACTTTTCGTTTCACTCGCCCTCGCTGCAACCGGGCAACACGCCCTATGTGCGCAGCGACGCGGACCTCGATCTCTTCTATCGCTGGTGGGACGTGGTGCTCGACCATCTGGCGCGGCGCGGCATCGTCGCAATCGACACCGACGGCATATTGGCAATGGCGACGCGCTCGGCTATCGCCCGCTGATCCCTCTCGGGGGCCTGTAGCTCAATGGTTAGAGCTGGCCGCTCATAACGGCTAGGTTGCGGGTTCGAGTCCTGCCGGGCCCACCATTTCCCTTGCAAATTGCAACCGGTCGCTGTCCATTGGGCCGAGTTGAAAGGGAGAGGGACATGGCAAGCAAGAAGACGATCCTGCTCGGCGGGCTGGCGGTCATCGTGGCGATCGGGGCTGTCGTGGGCGTGCGAACCGCGACCTTTGCGCCCAAGGACATCGCCGACGGCAGCAACGTGACGCTCGCGCCCGCGCCTACGTACGACCTGCAGGCCGCCGTCCGGCACCTCAGCGAAGCGGCCCAGATTCCGACCATCTCGCATCAGGATGCCGCCGACAACGACGGGGCGCAGTGGGACCGGCTGCACGGCTGGCTCGCGGCGAGCTATCCGGCGGCCCATGCGGCGATGACCCGCACCATCCTGCCGAACAAGACGTTGATCTACCAATGGCAGGGCAGCGATCCCGCCGCGGCGCCGATTATCGTCATGGCGCATCAGGATGTCGTGCCGGTGACCCCGGGGACCGAGAAGGACTGGAAATATCCGCCCTTCGCCGGGACGATTGCCGATAACGCGGTATGGGGCCGCGGCACCGTCGACGACAAGGGCTCGCTCGTCGGCCTGTTCGAGGCGATCGAGGCGCTGGCAGTGCAAGGTTTCAAGCCGAAGCGCAGCATCTACCTCGTCTCCGGCCACGACGAGGAAGCGGGTGGATCGGGTGCGATCGCCGCCGCGGCGCAGCTCAAGGCGAAGGGCGTCAAGGCGATCTTCACCATCGACGAAGGCAGCATCGTGCTCACCGACACGCCGGTCATCAACGGCCCGGCCATCCTGATCGGCGTCGGCGAAAAGGGCTATGGCACGCTTAAGGTCACGGCCAATGCGCCTGGCGGTCATAGCTCGATGCCGCCCGCGGAAACCGGGGTCGAGACGCTGGCCAAGGCGATCCTCGACATCACCGGCGATCCCTTTCCGATGGAATTGCGCGGCCCCGGTGCCTCGATGATCGAAGTGCTCGCCGCAAAGAAGGGCGGCGTCACCAAGATGGCGGTCGCCAACCAGTGGCTGTTCGGGCCGATACTCAAGCGCCAGCTTGACGGCTCGACCTCGACCGCGGCGGCGTTTCACACCACGATCGCGCCGACGATGCTCGAGGGCAGCCCCAAGGAGAATGTGCTGCCGCAATCGGCCAATGCGCTCATAAACTATCGCATCGCGCCTTGGAACCGGTCGTCCGACATCATGGCGCGGGCGAAGGCCGCGGTGGGCGATGCCAAGGTCGATCTCGCCTGGGTCAAGCCGCCGCGCGAACCGTCGCGCATCTCTTCGACGACGTCGCAGGGGTGGAAATGGATCGCCGCGGCAGCGCGCGCCGACGCGCCCGAGGCCGTGCTCAGCCCGATGCTTGTCGTTGGCGGCACCGACAGCCGCAGCATGGAGGGCGTGTCCGAGGACGTTTATCGCTTCATGCCGATGCACTTCACGCTGAAGGAATCGGCTATGATCCACGGCACCAACGAGCATATGGCCGTCGACAGCTTCAAACGTATGATCGATTTCTATGCGCGGTTGATCGCGACGTCAGCGGGATAGACTTGCGCCCCAAGCCTGTCTAAGGCGCCTTCCACGGTCGGGGAGTAGCGCAGCCCGGTAGCGCGCCTGCTTTGGGAGCAGGATGTCGCAGGTTCGAATCCTGTCTCCCCGACCAATGCTTCACCGCAGCGCCCCTCTGGCCGCGCGCGGCCATGCTTAACCCGCTGCTAAACAATCCGCTCTATGCTCGTGGGTCGAGATAGGGACCAGATATCGAGATGACCGGCGGCAGTCTGAAGAAACTGTTCGCGGCGCTGGCGGCGCTGTTTGCAGCACTATGCGCTGCGAGTCCCGCAATGGCGGCCAATTGCTATTACGCGACCGCTCAGGGATCGACCGGGCCCGCCGATTGGCAGACCTATTGCTGGCTCGACTTTACCGGTTACAGCGAAACGACGGCGCGATCGGCGTCCGGACAGAATTTTTCCTTCACCCTGTCCGACGGCACGGTGATGAGCTTCAACCTCAAGGTATCGGGGGCGGCGATGACCGCCGCTACATCGCCGTCCTGGTCGGGCAGTGCGGTCGGCAATACGGCTTTTCTTGGCATCGCCGGGCGTCCTATCATGTATCAGACCGCGGCCGGAACAACGACCATCGCAATCAGCAGCATCGCGCTGACGCCGCCCGCAGCCGGGACGATCAGCGCCTATATGTTTGTCGCCGCCGACGGCGAGTCGAGCAACGAAGGCGAATCGCTGCAGTTCCAGACCAATGGCGGCAACTGGCAGGAGCTCGATCGCGCCGGGCCGATCAGCGGCAGCACCTTTCCGACGACATCGGGGACGGGAACGAACAGCTTCACCGGAACGGGCGCCGCGGGAACCGTGGGTGCTTATATCATGGGGTCGACATCGCCGACGTCGGTGACCACGACTTTGGTAGGCGGGGGGCTGCAAGGCGCGATGTTCGCGGTGCGCTTCGCCTCGATCCGGCTGAACACGCAGATTTCGGGCGCACGCGCCAACCCGGCCGACCAGTTCACCTTTTCGGTCAACACGACGGGAACGGGATCGACGCTGGCAACGGGGACGTCGAGCGGCACCGGCCTTGGTCCCTTCACCTCGGCCGCGCTGTCGAGCTCGGCGGCGATCCCGCTGACGCTGAACCAGACGATGGCCGCCGGCAGCGTCAACAGCCTGTCGCATTATCGCTCGGTGCTGACCTGCACCAACACGGCAACCGGTTCGAGCACACCGCTGCCAACCAATGTCGTCACCACCGCCTATAATTTCGGATCGCTCCAGTTCGGCGATGCGGTGCAATGCACCTTTACCGAGACGCCTTATCCGCATCTGACATTGACCAAGGCTCTGGCAGCGTCCGGCCGTCAGTTCAGCGGCGACCAGTTCACGCTGACGATCGCGCAGGGTGCCACGGTGGTCGGCACCACGACCACGACGGGCAGCGGGGCGACCGTATCGAACGGCTCGACGCCGCAGGTACAGCTGAGCGCCGGCACGGCGTACAGCCTGTCGGAAGCGGCAGCCGGGACGACGACGTTGGGTCAGTATACGGCGACGATGAGCTGCACCAATGCGGCGACCTCTTCGACGGTCCTGCCGACAGCCGCGGGCGGCAGTGTGACGCCGCAAATGGGTGACGTGATCGCCTGCGTCATCACCAATACCAAGCGCGGATCGAACGCCACGCTGGCAATCGCCAAAAGTTCGACGCTGGTATCGGACCCGGTGAGCGGCACGGCGAACCCGAAGGCGATACCGGGCGCGATCGTTCGCTACAGCTTAACCGTCCAGAACAGCGGCCCGACTGCGACCGACAGCAACAGCGTGCTTATCGTCGACAGCTTGCCGGCGCAGATCAGCGTCGGGACCGCCGCGTCGCCGGTTTTCACCCAGGGGTCGCCGACGAGCGCGCTGACCTTCAGCGCCGCGAGCGATATCCGCTATTCCAATGCCGCAACCGCGCCAGCGAGCTTTGCCGCCTGCACCTATTCGCCGGTGGCCGCCTATGATCCTGCGGTGCGCTATGTCTGTCTGCGGCCGCAGGGCAGCATGGCGGGATCGACCGGCACGCCCACCAGCTTCACGCTGAGCATCGAGGGCCGGATCAACTGAGCTGGAGCGCGCACCCAGGCTGACAGAGGCGAAAAAGCAGCGCGCAAAGAAAAAGGCGGCCTTCCCGAAGGAAGACCGCCCTTTGTTTCGGTCATTGCCCCGAAGGGCTGTGACTTACTTCTTTTCTTCTGCCGTGGCAGCGGTCGCAGCCGAGTCAGCAGCGGCAGCGGCGGTGTCAGCAGCCATAGCAGCCGTGTCGGCAGCAGCAGCAGCCGAGTCAGCAGCCATAGCGGCGGTGTCCGCACCAGCTTCAGCAGCGGTGTCAGCAGCCGGAGCTTCGGTGGTCGCTTCTTCAGCAGCCTTTTCACCGCAAGCGGCGAGGGCGAACATGCTGGCAGCAACAGCGATAGCAGCAAACTTCTTCATGATGTGTGGGCTCCCTAAAATGCCATTCCGCGCTGGGGAAACTTTCCCGTCCCGCGAGCGGCGGGATTTAGACGTTCCGTACCAATCGTCAACAAAAATAATTGAGATGGCAGGCGCGCCCTGTTCTGATTACCCCGCGCTGTCCGTCATGGTAGCTCGGCATCGGCGCTATTTGCAAGCAGCCCGATCGTTACCGTCCAGGCGACCACATTTTGGCGGATTTGTGCGGGATCCACCTTGTCGAACGTGTCGTCGGGCGTGTGGTGGATATCGAAATAGCGTGTCCCATCTTGTTGCAGGTCGATGGTCGGCACCCCCGAATCGATCAGGGCGCCGACATCGGCGCCACCACCCGCAGGCAGCTTTCCGCGGGTGATTCCATAAGGCGCGAGTGAGGCGGCGATGCGGTCGGCAAGTCCGGCTGCGCTCTCGGGCAGCTTGAAATCGACGCGCCAGACGCGGTCGGCACCGAAATCCGACTCCATGGCAACGGCATGACGTTCCTTGCCATGGGCGTCGAAATAGGCCTTGCCGCCGAACACGCCGACTTCTTCGGCGCCGGCCCACAGGATGCGGATCGTTCGCCGCGGTTGGCCGGCGGCCATGATAAGCTTCGCTGCAGCCGTTATGATGCCGCAGCCCGCCGCATCGTCGATCGCGCCGGTGCCGAGGTCCCAGCTGTCGAGATGGCAGGCAATGATGACCGGGCTTGCCTTGGGATCGCTGCCGGGGACTTCGGCGATGACATTGCCGGACGGCTGATCGCCCAGTGTTTTCGGGGTCAGCAACAGCTTCAGCCGCAGCGGCTTGCCGTGCTGCCACTGCCGGACGAGCAGGTCGGCGTCGGGATTGGAGATGGCGCCTGCCGGGATCGGCGTGACACCGGCTTCGAAATTGGTCACGCCGGTATGCGGATTGCGATGGCTGTCGGTGCCGATCGATCGGATGACGATGGCGATGGCACCCTTTTTGGCGGCGGCGTTTGGACCGACGAAGCGCCCGCGTCCGAAATAGCCATAGCCGCTGCCGTCCTGCGCCGCCTTCATCTGGTTGTCGATGAAGACGATCTTGCCTTTGACCGCGGCATCGGGCGCGGCCTTCAGCGTGTCGAAGCTCGGGAAATAGGCGATGTCGCCCTCGATGCCGCCGGCACCGGTCGAGCCGCTGTTGCCCAGCGCGGCGATCGCGAGCTTCTGGGGGTGGAACGGTCCGGTGAGTTCGGCCGTCTCGGCGCCGCGGACCCAGACCGGCATGGCATAGGCTTCTTCACGAACATTGGCGAAGCCCATTGAACGCAGCCGTTCGACCGCCCATTTACGGGCAGCGGCCTCGGCTTCGGTCCCCGCCATGCGCGGTCCGATCTCGGTCGTAAGGTCTTCGGTGATCTTGAGCGCCGGGTCTTCGCCCGTTTGCGCCATCTCGACGGCGCTCGGCGCGGCAAAGGCGGCGGTGGACAAAAGACAGGCGGCGAGGCCGGTCAGGCGAGTGATGGTGCAGCGATGTGTCATGCCTCTGTCCTAACCAGCCAATACGCCCTGCCGCAAGCGTCGATTGCCAAGCGCGCGCCCATTCGCTAACCGGCCCGCGACCTCATTCTCTTCCGGCCGCGCGCTGCGCGGCTCAGCCAGTTTCGGAGCATTTCATGGCCGCCCAATATAGTTTCGTGATGAAGGGTCTGACCAAGACCTATCCCGGCGCGCAAAAGCCGGTGCTCAACGGCATCAATTTGCAATTCTATTCGGATGCGAAGATCGGCATCGTCGGCCCCAACGGCACCGGCAAGTCGACGCTGATGAAAGTCATGGCGGGCATCGACACCGATTTCACCGGCGAAGCGTGGCCGGGCGAGGGGATTACCCTCGGCTATCTGGCGCAGGAACCCGAACTCGATCCGACGAAGACGGTGAAGGAAAATGTCATGGACGGCGTCCGCCCCGTCGCCGACATGCTCGATCGCTTCAACGAGATCAGCGCGCTGATGGCCGATCCGCCCGAGGACGCCGACTTCGACGCGCTGATGACCGAAATGGGCGAGTTGCAGGAAAAGATCGACGCGGTCGACGGCTGGACGCTCGACAACCAGCTCGAAATCGCGATGGAAGCGCTGCGTTGTCCGCCGGGCGACTGGGGCGTCGAAAGCCTGTCGGGCGGTGAAAAGCGCCGTATCGCGCTGACGCGCCTGCTGCTCGAAAAGCCGTCGATCCTGCTGCTCGACGAACCGACCAACCACCTCGACGCCGAAAGCGTGGCTTGGCTCGAAAAGCATCTCGTTGATTATCCGGGCAACGTCATCCTCGTCACCCACGATCGCTACTTCCTCGACAATGTCGTGAACTGGATCCTCGAACTCGATCGCGGTCGCTATTTCCCCTATGAGGGCAATTATTCGACCTATCTGGAAAAGAAGGCGAAGCGCCTCGAACAGGAATCGCGCGAGGAAGCGGGCCGCCAGAAGGCGATCCGGGACGAACTCGAATGGATCCGGCAGTCGCCCAAGGCACGCCAGGCCAAGTCGAAGGCACGTATCAAGAGCTTCGACCAGCTCGTTGAAGCGCAGGAGAACCGCACCCCCGGCAAGGCGCAGATCGTCATTCAGGTGCCCGAACGTCTGGGCGGCAAGGTAATCGAGGTTCACAATGTCTCGAAGGCCTATGGCGACAAGCTATTGTTCGAAGATCTGTCCTTCACCCTGCCGCCGGGCGGCATCGTCGGCGTCATCGGGCCGAACGGCGCGGGTAAGTCGACGCTGTTCAAGCTCATCACCGGTCAGGAAACCCCCGACAGCGGCGAGGTCGTGATCGGCGACACCGTGCGCCTTGGCTATGTCGACCAGAGCCGCGATGCGCTCGACCCCAATAAGAATGTCTGGGAAGAAATCTCGGGCGGGCACGAACTGATGACGATCGGCAAGCATCAGATGCAGACCCGCGCCTATGTCGGCGCCTTCAACTTCAAGGGCGGCGACCAGCAGAAGAAGGTCGGCATGCTGTCGGGCGGCGAACGCAACCGCGTTCATATGGCAAAGATGCTGAAGGAGGGCGGCAACGTCCTCCTGCTCGACGAACCGACCAACGACCTCGACACCGAAACGCTCGCGGCGCTCGAAGAAGCGCTCGAAAATTTCGCCGGCTGCGCCGTGGTCATCAGCCACGACCGCTTCTTCCTCGACCGTCTGGCGACCCACATCCTGGCGTTCGAGGGCAACAGCCACGTCGAATGGTTCGAAGGCAATTTCGAAGCCTATGAGGAGGACAAGATCCGCCGCCTCGGCGACGAAGCGACGCGCCCGCACGCGACGACCTACAAGAAGCTGTCGCGCTAAAAATCGTGGCGGGGGAGGCGCCTATCTCGGCGAGCGCGATCCGCATGGATGCGGACGCGCTCAACGCCTTCATGGCCGAAGCCTTCCCCCACTCCGAACCGGGGTCGCGTGGCCATGTCGTTGCGGCCGCGCCGGGCCATATCCAGGCGCGCATCGATCCCAACGACAAGGCGCTGCGCCCCGGCGGGCTGATTTCCGGCCCGACGCAGATGGGCTTTGCCGATATGGCCGCCTACGCCCTCGTCCTCGCCCATATCGGCCCCGTCGCGATGGCGGTGACGAGCGCGCTCAACTATCAGTTCCTGCGCCCGTGCCGACCGGGCCCGGTCATGGCCGACGCCTATATGCTGCGCCTTGGCAAGCGGCTCGCGGTGATGGATGTCCGCGTGTGGACCGACGATCCCGACAAGCCGGTCGGACAGGCGAACGTGACCTACGCCATTCCCTAGGCGGGCGTGCATCCTGGCAAATGGCCGGTTACGACCAATTGTTGCCGCTTAAGGCGAATTGTTCGGCCGCCATTGCAGACATTGTCGAGGTATGAGATTAGCAGCTATGGGCGCTCTCTATTCCATCACATTCGACCCGAGAAGCGGCAGACCTATTCCCCCTATGTGGTGGAAACTCGTTCCGTTCTTTACAGTTCAGGCTTGGGTTGTGGCCGCCCTGATGGCATTTGCGGTCGGCCTAGCCATTCGTGATGGCCAGACAGATTGGATCGTCGGGCCGTCTGTCGCCGGGGTGGCGGTATTGCTGTTCACTTATTGGCACCGAGCGTGCATTGCCCGAGCAAAGCTTCACTTTGCCGATCTGATTGCGAGATACGAATCTGCGCTGTCACAATAAGGCGATGTCAGCTTTGACGGTCCGATTATTCCATAGCTGCCGGTCGCCTTCCCACCCCAAAGCCGCCACCTGGCGCCCGGAATTTAGCCCTCCGATGGCGCCGCTGTTGCTTTCTGCTTCGTCGGCATCATCCGCTTCGACAGCCCATGATAGAGGCGGGTGGGGCAGACCTGCGCGCTTGTCCAGTCGGCGATCAGCGCCGTCGCGAACAGCGACAGGATCACGCCGCGCGCGGCGGTCGCCTCGATCAGGATGATGACGGCGGTCAGCGGCGCGCGCACGACCCCGACGAAATAGGCGACCATGCCCATCATCACCACCGCGCCGGTCGGGCTGTCGGGGAAGGCGGGCGTCAACAAATTGCCGAACCCGGCGCCGACCGCGAGCGAGGGCGCGAAAATGCCGCCCGGCGCGCCGCTCAACGTCGAGGCGAGCGCGGTCACGAACTTGGCGGGAAAGAACCACAGCTTGCCGTGGTTGCCTTCGACCAGGAATTTGGTGACGTCGTAGCCGGTGCCCCACGTCGCGCCGCCGGTCGCGATGCTCACCCCCGCGACGACGAGGCCGCAAACGGCTGCGAAAAGGATCGGGCGCGCCGCCGCCTTGCGCGCCCAGCCGGCGGACCGGTCGCTCGCCGCCAGCACGATCCGCGCAAAGAGCCCGCCGGCCAGGCCGCCGCCGATCCCCGCGATTGGCGCGATCAACAGCACGTCGGCCACGGGGAGCGTTTCGCGCATCGCGCCGAAATAGACATAGTCGCCCGCCACCGACAGGCTGACGAGACCGGCGATCATCACCGCCCCCATCGTCAGCACCGCGACGCGCTGTTCATAGGCGGATGCGAGTTCCTCGATTGCGAAAGCGATCCCGGCGAGCGGCGTGTTGAAGGCTGCGGCGACCCCCGCGGCACCGCCGGCGATGAACACCCCGGCGGAAATGCGGACCTTGAGCAGCCGATGCATCGCGACCATGATCGCCGCGCTGACCTGAACCGTCGGCCCCTCGCGTCCCACCGATCCGCCCGCGGCGAGCGTCGTCAGCGTCAGCGCAAGCTTGGCAAAGGCGGTCTTGAGCGACACCAGCGGGCCGTCGGCCGCCTGATCGGGATAGCGACCCGCCGCGATGATCTGCGGAATGCCCGACCCGCGCGCGTCGGGGACATAGCGGTTGGTCAACCAAACGATCAGCGCGAATACCGATGGCGTGATGAGCAGCGGCAACCACCAGGCGACCGCCGATATCTGAAAGATCAGCCGCTGAACCTTGTCGCCCGCCGCTGCAAAGACGAGGGCAACGAAGCCGAGCAGCAGCGCCCCGCCCACCATCGCGACGCGCCGCCGGATATCGACGACCTCGCTGCGCGCGCGCCGGCCGGCGCGCAACTGCCACAGACGCATCCAGCGCGGCAGGTTGGGCTTGGAGAGCATGGCGCGCCTGTTGGACCCCCGCGCGGGGGAGCGCAACCCCTGGCGGGGTCAGGCGGGCGAAAATTCTCCAGTTTTTTCATCGAGAATGTGGAGAACGCCGTCGCTGATCGCAAAAAAGGCGCCGCGCAGCCGCAACGTGCCGCGCTTTTCCTTCTCCTCGATGCACGGGAAGGTGCGCAGATTGTCGAGGCTGACCTTCACCCCCGCCATCTCCATCGCACGGCCCGCTACGCGATTGTCATAGTCGGGATGCGCCGCACGCACGTCGGCGCTCGCATCGTCGAGCAGCGCGATCCAGTCGGCGATGAAACCGCCGCGGCCCGGTTCGGCACCCTCCATCGTCCGGTGCAGCGCCGCGTGGCAGCCGCCGCACATCCCGTGGCCCATCACGACAATTTCCTCGACCTTCAGAAACTGCACCGCAAATTCGAGCGCGGCCGATACGCCGTGACGGCCCGGCGTCGTTTCAAAGGGCGGGACGAGCGCGGCGACATTGCGCACGACGAATATCTCGCCCGGATTGGTGTCGAATATCTGCGACGGTTCGACGCGGCTGTCCGAACAGGCGATCACCATCACCTTCGGCGACTGGCCCTCGGCCAATTCATCCCACCGGTCGCGCTGTTGCTGCCAGCCGGTGGCGCGGAAACGGCGATAGCCGTCGATCAGTTCTGCAAAGCGAGTCATGACGCGCGCTTTAGCACAGGATGGACGGTTGAGAAGATGTGCGTGTGCGCCTATGTGGGCGCCATGAACGCTCCGCTGCAAAAACCGTCCGATCGCGCCCGCAAACCCGACTGGATTCGCGTCAAGGCGCCGACCAGCCCCGGCTATGCCGAAACACGCAAGCTGATGCGCGATCTCAATCTGCATACGGTGTGCGAGGAAGCGGCCTGCCCGAACATCGGCGAATGCTGGACCAAAAAGCACGCGACGGTGATGATCCTCGGCGATACCTGCACGCGCGCCTGCGCCTTCTGCAACGTCAAGACCGGCATGCCGCGCCCCGTCGATCTGCTCGAACCCGAACATACGGCGGCCGCGGCGGCGAAGATGGGGCTGACCCATATCGTGATCACCTCGGTCGACCGCGACGACTTGCCCGATGGCGGCGCCAGCCAGTTCGTCAAGGTGATCGAGGCGCTGCGCCGCGAAACGCCGCAGACGACGATCGAGATTCTGACCCCCGATTTCCGCAACAAGCCCGACGATGCCGTCGCCGCGATCGTCGATGCGCGGCCGGACGTCTACAATCACAATCTGGAGACGGTTCCGCGGCTCTATCCGACGATCCGTCCCGGCGCGCGCTATTATGCGTCGCTCCGCTTGCTCGAAAGCGTCAAGCGCCGCGATCCGTCGATCTTCACCAAATCGGGCATCATGCTCGGGCTCGGCGAAGAGCGGATGGAAGTGCATCAGGTGATGGACGACATGCGCAGCGCCGACATCGACTTCATGACGATGGGGCAATATCTCCAGCCGACCCCCAAGCATACGAAGGTGATCGACTTCGTGACGCCGCAGGCGTTCGATGCCTATGCCCAGATCGCCCGCGCCAAGGGCTTCCTGCAGGTCGCTTCTTCGCCGCTGACGCGGTCGAGCTATCATGCGGGCGACGATTTCGCGAAGATGCGCGCCGCGCGCGAAGCCCAGCTCGCGCGCGCCAAGGTGGACTGACGCCGCATTGCCGAGGCATCACGAAACGCGCGAGCTGCCCTATAGCGCCGAACAGATGTTCGCGCTCGTGACCGATGTCGCGCGCTATCCCGAATTTCTGCCGTGGGTGGTCGCGCTGCGTGTCCGCGCCGACAGCGATCGCGAGGCGGTGGCCGACATGATCGTCGGCTTCAAGGGATTGCGCGAAAGCTTTTCGTGCCGCGTCCACAAGCGCGCGCCCGACAAGGTGGTCGTCGATTATATCGACGGCCCGATGCGCCACCTCAACAATGAATGGCATTTCACGCCGCTCGACGGCGGCGGGTGCAAGGTCGACTTCATGGTCGATTTCTCGTTCCGCAGCCGCGTCTTCGAGGCGCTGGCCGGGCAGATGTTCGACAAGGCGCTCCGCAAGATGATCGCGGCGTTCGAAATGCGCGCCGATGCGCTTTACGGTGCGGGAAGCGTGACATCCTCCGACGGACGCAGCGCGTCCTTGTCGGGCTGAAGCAGGTCGAGCGCGAACATCGTCGCGTGATGGCGGATCGTCGCGCGATCGGTCGAATCGAACTGCACCCGCTGGGTGAAATAATCATCGGGATCCTGGCCGCGCAGCGCGCGCGCAAACACGACGATGCCCACCGGTTTCTTATCCGATCCGCCGCCGGGACCCGCGATGCCGGTGATCGATACCGCAACGTCGGCATCGCTGTTCGCCAGCACGCCCGCGGCCATGGCCCAGGCGGTCGCCAGCGACACCTCACCGAAGGTTTCCAGAATTTCGCTGCTGACGTCGAGCTGGCGCTTCTTGGCGTCGGCCGAATAGGTAATGAATCCGGCGCTGAAGACATCGGAACTACCGGGAATGTCAGTGAGCGCCACCGACACCATGCCGCCGGTGCAGCTTTCGGCGATGGCAACGCGGCGCCCCGCCGCGCGATTGGCGGCAAGAACGGACGTGGCGGCTTCTTCGCGCGCGGTCTGGCGCGTTTCGACGGCGGACGGCAAGGTTCAATTCTCCGGAAGTTCTAAAGTCGCGATGGCCTGTGCGGCGATCCCTTCGCGGCGGCCCGTAAAGCCCAGCCGCTCGGTGGTTGTTGCCTTCACACTAATGGTTTCAATCGAAATCGCAAGAATTTCGGACAGGCGCGCGCGGATCGCGGCGCGATGCGGGCCGATTTTCGGCGCTTCGGCGATGATCGTCAGATCGACATGGGCGATCCGTCCGCCCCGGGCCGCGACCCGTTCGGCGGCAAAGGTCAGGAAGTGCCATGACGCCGCCCCGCGCCATTGCGGATCGCTCGGCGGGAAATGGTCCCCGATATCGCCATCGGCCAGCGCGCCGAGGATCGCGTCGGTCAGCGCGTGGAGCGCGACATCGGCATCGCTATGCCCTTCAAGCCCATGACTATGCGCGATTTCAATCCCGCCGATCCACAGCGGCTTGTCGGGAACAAGGCGGTGAACGTCATAACCCATGCCGACGGCTGTACGCATCGCGGCTTTGCCTCCTCCGAGCAGGGCGGACAGAATGATGAGATCGTCGGCATAGGTCAATTTGTGCAGCCGCGCGTCGCCCGGAACCGTTGCCACAGCATGACCAAGCCGGCGGACGAGTTGCGCATCGTCGGTCGCCGCCTCGTCGCCGGCACCCGCGTGAGCACGGCGCAGCGCACCGAGCCGGAAGGCCTGCGGCGTCTGGACGCGCGCGAGTCGGCTGCGGTCGGTGACGTCACCCGCCACCCCGTCAACCCCGGTTATCAGCGTATCGGGAACGGGCAGCGTCGGCGTCGCCGCGACAGCCCCCTCCGCAACGGCGGCGAGCAGCCGGTCGATTACCGCCGCCGAAACGCCGGGGCGCGCCGCATCATGGACGAGGAGGATCGCATCGTCGCTCCAGTCGGCCAGTGCGCCCAGCGCATTCGCGACCGACTGCTGGCGTTCGATGCCCGGCGCAGCGGTCGTCCAGCTGGCGGGCAGGGGGCCTGCCGCCGCCACGACGTCATCATCGCCGACGAGCACGCCCGCACCGATGGCCGGGTGCGCGGCGAACGCATCGAGGCTCCAGCGCAGCACGGATTTGCCGCCGATCGGGACAAGCTGCTTGGGACGCCCAAAGCCCGCGCGCGCGCCGACGCCGCCGGCGAGCAGCACGACAGCGACGGAGCCGGACGGCAGGGGCGCGGAGTCGGTCATGACGCGCGCCGGTTAGCGCAGCCGCGGCTTGCGGAAAAGCGCCTTAGCGTGTAGTGGCTGCACAAAATTTAGGCAATTCCAACGAAAGCTCCCCGTTATGGCGCCGCTCCGGCCCATCCAGATCGGCAATATCACCATCGCGGATCCCGTGATCCTCGCGCCGATGACAGGCGTCACTGATCTGCCGTTCCGCAAGATCGTCCGCTATTACGGATCAGGGCTCAACGTCACGGAGATGATCGCGAGCCAGGCCGCGATCCGTGAGACGCGGCAATCGATCCAGAAAGCTGCCTGGGATCCGGTCGAGGAACCCGTTTCGATGCAGCTTGTCGGCTGCACGCCTTATGAAATGGGCGAGGCCGCGAAGCTCAATGAAGAGCGCGGCGCGGCGATCATCGACATCAACATGGGCTGTCCGGTGCGCAAGGTCACCAACGGCGATG
This sequence comes from Sphingopyxis terrae subsp. terrae NBRC 15098, assembly GCF_001610975.1. Taxonomy (NCBI): domain Bacteria; kingdom Pseudomonadati; phylum Pseudomonadota; class Alphaproteobacteria; order Sphingomonadales; family Sphingopyxidaceae; genus Sphingopyxis; species Sphingopyxis terrae. Next base: position 3,250,501 of record NZ_CP013342.1, read on the forward strand.
CCGGATCGGCGCTGATGCGCGATCTCAAGCTGGCTGCGGCGCTGATCGAAGCCTGCGTCAAGGCGGTCAGCGTGCCGGTGACGGTCAAGATGCGCATGGGCTGGGACCATGACAGCCTCAACGCCCCCGAACTCGCGCATATCGCAGAGGATCTCGGCGCGAAACTGGTTACCGTCCACGGCCGCACACGCAACCAGATGTATCGCGGCAGCGCCGACTGGGCCTTCGTGCGCCGGGTCAAGGATGCAGTATCGATCCCGGTGATCGTCAATGGCGACATCTGTTCGGTCGACGATGCGCGCTCCGCGCTCGATCAGAGCGGCGCCGATGGCGTGATGATCGGCCGCGGCGCCTATGGCCGGCCGTGGTTGCTGGGGCAGGTGATGGCGGCGCTGCGCGGCGAGGGCGAGCGCCCCGACCCTGGCATCGATGAACAATATGACGTCATTACATCGCATTATCGGGCGATGATCGACCATTACGGCGAAATGACCGGCGTCAATATGGCGCGCAAGCATCTCGGCTGGTATGTAAAGGGGCTCCACGGTTCGGCGGAATTCCGCAACCGCGTCAACCAGATCCCCGACAGCAAGGGCGTACTCGATGCGCTCGAGGAATTTTACGCGCCCTATCTGAGCAAGGCGGCTGCGTGAGCGCGTTGACGTCGAGCATCCCGACGTTCGACCATGACGAAATCATCCAGTCGCATCCGGTCGCGACGCTGCTGATCGACCGCGGGGCCGTCGTCCTGTTTGTCAACGCGGCCGCCGAACAGCTTTGCAATATCAGCCGGTCGGCGATGGTCGGGCGCGTCGTCTATGACGTCATCGGCATGGACCGCGGCTATCGTCAGCGCATGAACGATCCCGACACCTCGGCATTGTTCGCCCATCGCGCCGAAATCCGCATCGGCGGCGGCAAGTCGATCTTCGTCGATATGCAGATGGTGCCCTATGGCAGCAACGGGCACCGCATCCTCGCGCTCGTTCCGTCGCAAAGCGAAGCCGAACTGATGGGCGGCGCGATCGGACGGTCGGGCCGTGCGGCGGGGGCCGCCGCTTCGATGCTGGCACACGAAATCAAGAATCCGCTCGCCGGGATCAAGGGCGCCGCGCAGCTTCTCGCGCGCAAGACCGATGCAAGCGGCGAACGCTTCACGACGCTGATCTGCGCCGAGGTCGACCGGATCACGACGCTGATCGACCAGATGGAGCATTTTTCGCGCGGGCAGCCGATCGCCTGCACGCCGATCAACCTCTATCAGCCGATCCATCAAGCGCTGGAGGCGGTGCGCGCGCGGCAATTGCCCGGGGTCCGCTTTTCAGAGGATTTCGACCCTTCGCTGCCGATGGTGCAGGGCAACCATGACGCCATGGTCCAAATATTGCTGAACCTCGTCACCAATGCCGGCGAGGCGCTCGGCGGGCGTGACGATGGCGTCATCCGCATCGCCACGGCCTATCGCCACGGCCTGTCGATCGACAATGGCGACGGTCGCGGCCGCATTGCGCTGCCGATCGAGGTCAGCGTCAGCGATAATGGCCCCGGCGTGCCCGCCGACATCCGCGACGACCTGTTCGACCCGTTCGTGACGACGAAGCGCGAGGGCAGGGGACTCGGTCTCGCGCTCGTCGCGAAGCTCGCGCGCGACATGGGCGGCACCGTCCAGCATGTCCGCGATGGCGAGTGGACGCGCTTTCGCGTCAATCTGCCCGCCGCACAGTCATCGGCGCGCAAGGAGCCGCGGCCATGACCACCGACAAGACGATCCTGCTGGTCGAGGACGATCCCGCGATCTCGCTCATCATCCGCGAGACGCTGGATGACGAATGCGCCCTGTTCGCCGCGGTCGGCAGCATCGCCGAGCGTAATGCCTGGCTCGCCGATCATCGCCCCGACCTCATCATCACCGACGTCGTCCTGCCCGACGGCGACGGCATCGATTCGCTGCCCGGCGCGGGCGTGGCGCCCGAAACACCGGTGATCGTTCTCTCGGCGCAGAACACGCTCGACACCGCGGTCCGCGCGCAGGGGATCGGCAGCTACGACTATCTGCCCAAGCCCTTCGATCTCGAGGAGTTGACCGCCAGCGTCCGCGCCGCCCTGGCACGGGGCCGGCAACCGCTCGGCAAGGTCGACGCGGCCGAAACCGACAGCCACGGGCTGATCGGCCGCGCCCCGGCGATGCAGGCGGTATATCGCACCATCGCGCGGCTCGCCTCGAACGACCTTGCTGTCCTGATCCTCGGCGAATCGGGGACGGGCAAGGAGGTCGTCGCGCGCGCGATCCATGCGACGGGCCTGCGCCGCAATGGCCCCTTCGTCGCGATCAACATGGCCGCGATCCCGCGCGAACTGATCGAGGCCGAATTGTTCGGCCACGAAAAGGGCGCCTTCACCGGCGCACACAGCCGAAGCGCCGGGCGGTTCGAACAGGCGTCGGGCGGAACCCTGTTCCTCGACGAAATCGGCGACATGCCGCTCGAGGCACAGACGCGGCTGCTGCGCGTCCTGCAAACCAACGAATATTCGACCGTCGGCGGCAGTCAGGCGCTGAAAGCCGATGTCCGCGTCGTCGCCGCGACCCACCGCGAGATGCGCAGCCTCGTCGCCGAGGGGCGCTTCCGCGAAGATCTTTTCTATCGCCTCAACGTCATTCCGGTCAGCCTGCCGCCGCTGCGCGACCGGCGCAGCGACATCGCCGCGCTCGTCCGCCATTTCGTCGATACCGGGCGCCAGTCGGGGCTGCCCGACCGCGAATTCGCGCCCGAGGCGATGCAGTTACTCGAACGCCACGACTGGCCAGGCAATGTTCGCGAACTCGGCAATGTCGTCCAGCGTCTCGCCATTCTGGCGCGCGACACCGTCGTCACCGCCCGCGATGTCGAGACGGTGCTGCGCGAAAGCGGCGGCATGGCGCCCGCCTTCACCGCGCCGGCGGACCTGATCGCGCACGCGGTCGACGATTGGGTGCGCGAACGGCTGGCGGGTACCGACGGCGACGGCGCCATCCACAGCGACCTCGAAGCCATCGTCGAAGCCGCGTTGTTCCGCCGCGTGCTGCGCGAAGTGCGCGGCAACCAGCTCGAGGCAGCCCGACGGCTCGGGATCAACCGCAACACGCTGCGCAAGCGATTGGGGCAACTCGACATCGATCCCGCGCATCCCTAGGCGCCGCATCGCACGCGCTCCCGTTGACCGGAAAAGCACACTTATCGGCGCGCCGGCGCATATTGTGTGTTTTCTATGCAACAGGATTGTCGTATCGCGGCCACAATGACGCAGCCTTTCCCCTCGGCTCTTGACGGCGAACCCGGTGATACGGACGCGCGGAGCGGCTGGTGGCGGTTCGGCGCGCCCGAATATTATACGCTCGCCCTGATCGCGAGTGTTGCGATCGGCACCTATATCTTCGTCACCGGCGACGCGCAGAGCGAGCGTTTGCTGACCCCGGCACTCGTCGCGGCGATCATGGTCGCCAATCTCGTTCCCGCGATGGCGCTGATCGTGCTGATCGGCAGCCGCGTGGCCCGTGCGCGCGCCGAACGCACGATGGACGGCGGCAACGGGCGGCTGCATGTGCGTCTCGTGGCGCTGTTTTCCTTGATCGCTGCAACGCCGACGCTGCTCGTGGTGATCTTCGCCTCGCTGCTGTTCCAGTTCGGGGTCGATTTCTGGTTCTCGGACCGCTCGCGCGGCATGTTCGAAAATGCCGCCAGTCTGGCGCAGGGATATTATCAGGAAAATCAGCGCGAAGTCAGCGCCAACACCTTCGCAATGGCTAAGGATTTGAGCGACCAACTCGGCCGCGTTGCGATCGATAGTCCCGAATTTTCCGACTATTATTTCCAGCAGGTTGTGGTGCGCAGCCTGAACGAATCCGCGATCATCGAGATCGGAACCGACGGCATTCCGCGCACGGCCGCGATGATCGACCCCGACAAACGCGCAGTCGAAAGCCGCCTGACGCCTGCGACGGTCAAACGCCTCGACGCCGGCGAACAGGTCGTCGTGAATGTTCAGCCCGACCGCATCGAAGCCGTGACAAAACTTCCGCGCCAGCCGCGGGCTTATGTCTATGCGTCGCGCGACGCCAATGTGCCGGGGTTCCAACAGTCGATGCGCGCCAGCACCGTGCTCGCCGACTATAACGATCTGTTCCAGCGATCGCAGCAGCTCCAGCTCCAGTTCAACGGCGCGCTCTATCTCGGCTCGCTTCTGTTGCTCGCGCTTGCAGTTGTCGCTGCGATCGTTGTCGCCGACCGCATCACGCGGCCGCTCGGCACATTGATCGTCGCGACGCGCACCGCGGCGAGGGGCGATCTGTCGGTGCGCGTCACGCCGCCGGCCCGCGACGACGAGATTGCCGTGCTGACGCGCGCCTTCAACCGCATGACCGAGCAGCTTGAGGGGCAGACGAGCGCGCTCGTCAACGTCAATGAGCAGCTCGAAACGCGGCGCAGCTTTATCGAGGCAGTGCTGAGCGGCGTCTCCTCGGCGGTCGTCTCGGTCGATGCGCAGCATCACATTCTTCTCGCCAATGCCGCCGCCGAAAGCCTGATCGGGCAAAGCGCCGAGACCTTGACCGGGCGACCCCTCGGCGATGTCGCGCCCGAACTGGCCGCGCTCCTGAGCGGCGGGGAGCAGGAAGGGATCGTTCAGCTGGCCCGCCGCGATGCCGAACCCGCGACGCTCGCGGCCAAGGCGGTCGCGCAAGGCGACGGCTTCGTGCTGAGCTTCGAGGACATCACCCAGCAGCTGCTCGATCAGCGCCGCGCCGCCTGGTCCGACGTCGCGCGCCGCATTGCGCATGAAATCAAGAATCCACTGACCCCGATCCAGCTCGCCGCCGAACGCTTGCAGCGCCGCTTCGGTGAAAAGGTCGAGGGCGATGCCGCAACCTTCCGCAAGCTGACCGACACCATCGTGCGGCAGGTCCACGATATGCGCCGCATGGTCGACGAATTTTCCAGCTTTGCGCGAATGCCGAAGCCCACCTTCGGGGTCGAGGATATCCGCGACATCCTGCGTCAGGCGGTGTTCCTGTTCGAGGTCGCGAAGCCCGACATCATATTCAGCGTCAAGACGCCGAACGAGATCGAGCCGCTCGTCTGCGACCGCCGCCTGCTATCGCAAGCGCTTACGAACATCGTCAAAAATGCGGTTGAGGCCATCGAGGAAAATACGAAAAAATCGGATGGCCCGGTTTCGGGCCATATCCGCGCCGAACTCGACATCGGCCCGCAGGATGCGGTGGTCATCCGCGTCACCGATGATGGCATCGGGCTGCCCGAGGCGCGCGACGCGATCGCTGAACCCTATATGACCACGCGGCAGGGCGGGACGGGGCTCGGCCTTGCGATCGTCAAGAAGATCGTCGAGCAACATTATGGCGAGCTTGAATTTTCGGATAATCCGGAAGGGCGGGGGACGCAGGTCACGCTGACGCTGCACGCCGATCGCCTGCGGCCATTGGCGGGCAAGGGCGGGGGAGTTCCAACAGGGCAGATTGAATCGGTGCCGGGGCGCATCAGAAACCGGCAGGACAGAGAAGAACATGGCGCTTGATATTTTGATCGTCGACGACGAACGCGACATTTGCGAACTGGTCGCCGGCGTCATGGAAGACGAAGGCTATGAAGCGCGCACCGCTTCCGACAGCGATGCCGCGCTCGAAGCGATCCGCCAGCGGCGCCCGTCGCTCGCGCTGGTCGACGTGTGGCTGCAGGGGTCGCGGCTCGACGGATTGGGGCTGGTCGAGGCGATCAAGGAATTCGACCCGACGCTGCCGATCATCGTCATTTCGGGCCATGGCGGTCTCGACACCGCCGTCGCGGCGATCCGCCGCGGCGCCTACGACTTCATCGAAAAGCCGTTCGAGGCCGAGCGTCTGTTGCACCTCGTCGCGCGCGCGACCGAAAGCGAACGGCTGAAGTTCGAATATGAACAGCTTCGCGAAAAGGCCGGTCCCGCCGACGAACTCACGGGCAGCAGCACCGCAATCAACAATGTCCGCGCGACGCTGAAACGCGTGGCGGGAACCGGCAGCCGGGTGCTCGTCACCGGCGCTCCCGGCGTCGGCAAGGAGGTTGCGGCGCGCGTCCTCCATGGCTGGAGCGGGCGACAGAATGCGCCGTTCCGCGTCATCTCGTCGGCCCGGATGGACCCCGAAACGGTCGAGATCGAATTGTTCGGGTCGGAAAGCGACGACGGGGCGATCCGCGTCGGTCTGCTCGAACAGGCGCATGGCGGGACGCTCTTCCTCGACGAAGTCGCCGACATGCCGCTGACGACGCAGGGCAAGATCTTGCGCGTCCTGACCGACCAGAGCTTCACGCGTGTCGGTGGGCGAACGATGATCCGCGTCGATGTGCGCATCATTTCGGGCACCGCGCGCGACTTGATGAGCGAAATCGCCGAAGGGCGCTTTCGCGAAGATCTCTATTACCGCCTCAACGTCGTGCCCGTGCATATTCCGCCGCTGCGCGAGCGGCGCGACGATATTGCGAGCCTCTGCGACCATTTCGTCGGCCGTTATGCCGCCGAACGGCGCGTGCCACCGCCCGAGATCAGTTCGGAGGCGATGGCGGCGCTCCAGGCGCATGAATGGCCCGGCAACGTGCGCGAATTGCGCAACGTGATCGAGCGGGTGATGATCCTCGCGCCGAGCGATCGGCTCGGCCGGATCGATGCCGATATGCTGCCCTCCGAACTGGTCCGCGGCGGCACCGATATTCTGCCCAACAGCGAATCGATCACCGCGATTCCGCTCAAGGAGGCGCGCGAGAATTTCGAACGCGAATATCTGCGCATCCAGATCAATCGCTTCTCGGGAAATATCTCGCGCACCGCAGCCTTTATCGGGATGGAGCGTTCGGCTCTCCATAGAAAGCTGAAGCTGTTGGGATTGACCGAGAATCAGGACGGCGAAGGGTAGTGGCTTTACCCTAGACCTGATCCGCTCTTTGCCGCATATTGCGGCTGCGAAGACGACAAGGGGCTCATCGTCGGCGCATCGAACCCGCGGCTCGGCCGCCAAAAACAGGAGGCAAATGTGTCCGATAAAAACCAGAATCTTCAGGATCTTTTTCTCAACGCTCTGCGTCGCAGCAAGACCCCGGTAACGATGTTTCTCGTCAAGGGCGTGAAGCTGCAGGGAATAATCACCTGGTTCGACAATTTCTCGCTCTTGCTCCGCCGCGACGGCCAGTCGCAGCTCGTGTACAAGCACGCGATCTCGACGATCATGCCGTCGCATGATTTCGACCTGGCCTCGCTCGGCGCCGATGTGCGCGAAGTTCCCACCGCCAAGGGCAAGGCGCTTCAGGACGTTTTCCTGAATGCGGTGCGCCGTTCCGAAGAGTCGGTGACGATGTTCCTTGTCAACGGCGTCATGCTGCAGGGCGATATCGTCGCCTTCGATCTGTTCTGCATGCTGCTCGAACGCGAACGCCAGGTGCAGCTTGTCTACAAGCACGCCATTTCGACGGTTCAGCCCAACGGCCCGATCAATCTGACCGACAATGGCGAAGCCGACGGCGACGCCTGATCGACCCGATGTCCGATAGCGCCGAAGAGGTAACGCGCGGTGCGCCCGCGCTGCTTGTCGTGCCCGAATGGCACGGCCAGCGCCTGTCGCGCGATCTCGACGCGCGTGTCGCGGAAGCAAAGGGGCTCGCGGTCGCGATCGGTCTGAAGGTGGTGGCAGCGCATCCGCTGCGCCTCCGCCAGACGCGCGCGGCGACGCTGATCGGCGTCGGTCAGATCGAGGCTATCAAGCCCGCGATTGCGGCGCACGACGTGCAACTTGTCATCGTCGATGCCGCGCTGACCGCGATCCAGCAGCGCAATCTGGAAACCGCCTTCGGAACGAAGGTGATCGATCGCACCGGCCTGATCCTCGAGATATTTGGTGAGCGCGCCGCGACCGCCGAGGGGCGGTTGCAGGTCGAACTAGCACATCTCGACTATCAGGCGGGACGGCTGGTGCGAAGCTGGACCCACCTCGAGCGCCAGCGCGGCGGCTTCGGCTTCCTCGGCGGCCCAGGCGAGACGCAGATCGAGGCCGACCGCCGGATGATCCGCAATCGTATGGCGCGCATCCGCCGCCAGCTCGACGATGCGCGGCGCACGCGCCAACTCCAACGCGCCAAGCGGCAGCGGGCACCTTGGCCCGTCGTCGCGCTCGTCGGCTATACCAACGCCGGAAAATCGACGCTTTTCAACCGCCTGACGGGAAGTGACGTCATGGCGGAAGATATGCTGTTCGCGACGCTTGATCCGACGATGCGCGAAATCCGTCTGCCGGGGATCGACAAGGCAATTCTCTCCGACACGGTCGGCTTCGTCTCCGACCTTCCGACCGAACTCGTCGCCGCCTTCCGCGCAACGCTAGAGGAAGTGACGACGGCCGATCTGATCGTCCATGTCCGCGACATCGTCCATCCCGACAGCGACGCGCAATATGACGACGTCAAGGCGATCCTCGACTCGCTCGGGGTCAATGGGCCGCAGGACGGGGAAGGGGAGGACGCCGTCGACCCGATTCCGCAGATCGAAATCTGGAACAAGATCGACACCGCGGCTCCCGATCGGCGCGCCGAGATCGTCGAGATCGCCGCACGGCGCAGCGACGTCGCGGTCATTTCGGCCTTCACGGGTGAGGGCGTCGAGGCGGCGCGGACGCTGATGGCGGCGCGGTTAACCGAAGGCCACGAAATACAGCAGATTTTTCTCGGCTTTGACGAAGGGGAGGCGCTTGCCTGGCTCCACGCCCGCGGCGAAGTGCTCGACAACAAAGCAGAGGGTGAGGGGCATGTGCTCACCGTTCGGCTCGATCCCGCCGACCAGGCCCGCTTCCATCGCCTCTGGCCGGCTAAGGTTTTTCCGAAGCCTTGACCGCCTGCCAATGCGCTTCGAGCGCATCGAGCGGCATATCCGCCATGTCGGCGCCGGCGCGTGCTTCGACGGCCATGAAGCGGCGCGCGAACTTGGCGTTGGCGTCACGGAGTGCGCTTTCGGCATCGACGCCGAGGTGCCGCGCATAGTTCACGACCGCGAAGAGCAGGTCGCCGACTTCCTCCGCACGCGCTGCGTCGTCGGGGGCCGTTTCGACTTCTTCCAGTTCTTCGGCGATCTTGGCGCGCGGTCCGCCGGCATCGGGCCAGTCGAATCCCGCCCGCGCAGCGCGGCCTTGCAGCTTTTGCGCGCGCAGCAGCGCCGGCAGTGACAACGCCACGCCGTCGAGCACGCTTTTGGCGCCGTCGGCGCTGCGCTCGGCCGCCTTGATCTGTTCCCATTGCTGGCGAACGTCATGCGTCGTTGCATCGCCGAAGATATGCGGGTGGCGCCGTTCCATCTTGTCGCTGATCGCATTGGCGACGTCGTCGAACCCGAACAGGCCTTTGTCGGTGGCGATCTGGGCATGAAAAACGACCTGGAGCAGCAAATCTCCAAGCTCGTCGCAAATCGCATCGGGCGATCCGGAGGCTATGGCGTCGGCAACCTCATAGGCTTCCTCGATCGTGTAAGGTGAGATCGTTGTGAAGTCCTGCGCCAAATCCCACTCACATCCACCATCGGGATTGCGCAACTGACGCATGATTGCGAGCAGTCGATCGATGGGGGACAGCGAAGGCGCATTAGACATGTGATTATCCGATAATATATATTATGTTAAATTCAATATAACAGGGAGACCCGTTTGCCCCCCTCTCGTTGAATCGTCAGGCAAAAAGCTGCCACGTCCGAACGACGAGAAATACGAGCGCAAAGATCGCCACCCACGTGAGCGCCATCTTCAGCCCGTCGGCCAGATTGAGCCGTCTGGCCGCGAGCGAGCTCAAGACCAGCGCAAAGGCCCCGACGAACCAGATCATCGGCACCGTGGTATCGCCGTTCACAATTCCACCTCCAGCCCGTCGTACCCAGGCTCGACGCCGTCAGGCAGCTCGCCGGCCAGATCGTCATAATCCATCGTATTGTCCATATGCGTGATAATGGCCCGCGGCTGGCCCACCTTGGCGAGCCCTTCGAGCGTCATCGCGAGATGCGGATGCGTGGGGTGCGGATAGCGGCGGAGCGCGTCGATCACGAACAAGTCGACCCCCTGGAAGAAATCGACCATTTCCTCCGTAAATCGTGAAAAATCCGTCGCATATCCGATCTTGTGCGCACCGTCGCTGAAGATCAGGCCGCTGGCCTTTATCGGGCCGTGCGGCATTTCGAGTGCCGAAACTTCGATCGGTCCGATCCACTGATGATCGGCCAGTTCGATCGGATCGACCGAGGCCGGATAGCCTGCGTTGCCGGCAAAGGCGTAGGTGAAGCGCCATTTCAGAATATCCAGAACATGTGCGCGGGCGTAGGCCGGTACGGCCGAACCGCGCAGATGCATGATCTGACGCAAATCGTCGAGGCCGTGCGTATGATCGGCATGCTCGTGGGTCCATATCACCCCATCGACCTCGCCGATCCCGGCGTCGAGCAGCTGCAGGCGCATGTCGGGGCTGGTATCGACGATCAGTCGGTATCCGCCGAGCGAAATCATGATCGAGGCCCGGCTGCGCAGGTTCCGCGGATTGTCGGGGTCGCATTGCCCCCAGTCGTTACCGATCCGCGGTACCCCGGAAGAGGTACCGCACCCTAGAATGCGAACCTTCATGGCGCGTGTGACGTCATGGCGCCGCCTTGTTGAAAAGCGCGTAGAAATTCGCGCTTGTCGCCGCTGCCAGCGCTTCGCGATCATCGCCGCGCAGGTCGGCCAGAAAAGCCAGCGTATCGGCCACAAAGGCCGGCTCGCCGGTCTTGCCGCGATGCGGGACGGGGGCAAGGAAGGGGGAATCGGTTTCGATCAGCAGCCTGTCCTGCGGCAGCCATTTTGCCGTAGCCTGAAGATCGGCGGCATTTTTGAACGTCACGATCCCCGAGATCGAGATGAACAGCCCAAGGTCGAGCGCCGCTTTGGCGAAGTCGTCGCTCGCGGTGAAGCAATGAATCACACCGGTGTAAGACGCCCTTTCCATCTCTTCGCCGAGCAGCGCCAGCGTGTCGGCTTCGGCATCGCGGGTGTGGACTATGATCGGCAGGCCGGTCTGCTGCGACGCGTGGATATGGCGGCGAAAACTTTCCTGTTGCCGCACGCGATCGCTCTTGTCGTAATAATAGTCGAGCCCCGTCTCGCCGATCCCGATCACGCGCGGATGCGCGGCGCGCTCGACCAGCTTGGCGGTGTCGACATCGGGATGATGATCGGCATCGTGCGGATGGATGCCGACGCTAGCCCATACATCGGTATTGGCTTCGGCAGCAGCCAGGACGTCGTCCCACTCGCTCTCGCGCGTTGCGATGTTGAGCATCGCGGTGACGCCGCGCGCCCGCGCGCGCTCCAGCACTTCACCCTGCTGCTCGGCAAGCCCCTTGTAATTGAGGTGGCAGTGCGAATCGACGAGCATCAGGCCTCCCCTTCCCCTTCGGGCAGTTCAAGGCGTGGAAAGATAGGAATCGGCTGGCCGACCGCAAAACCGCTGGCAGCAAGCTTCGCAAACCATTCGGTGTCGGCAAGCGCGGCGAAGTCGCGCGCATCGTCGGCGATTCCCATCTGGTTGAGCAGCGCGTCAGCCGCGGACGGCACCACCGGACGGATCGCAATCGCGAGTGTGCGAATAGCCCGAAAGAGAGTCATCAGCACAGCACGCATCCGTTCTGGATTGGTCTTGCGCAGCGCCCACGGGGCCTGCGTATCAACATACTGGTTGCAGGCAAAAACTGCGCGGAGCCATTCCTCAATGCCGACAGAAAATGACAGCTCTTCAAACTCACGAGGAAGCAAATTTACTGCGGCGTCGCGAACGGCGCTCCTAAGAGCCAAATCCTCCTCACTCGGAGAGTAATCGTTCGAAATCTCGCCGTCCAAATTCTTGAAAATCATCGACAAGCTGCGCTGCGCAAGATTGCCGAAGCTGTTGGCGAGGTCGGCATTCGCGGTGCGCACGATCGCTTCGGCCGAATAGCTGCCGTCCTGCCCAAAGCTGACTTCGCGGAGCAGATAATAGCGCAGCGCATCGACGCCGAACTGTTCGGCGAGCGTCATCGGATCGACAACGTTGCCGAGCGATTTCGACATCTTCTCGCCGCGGTTGAGCAGAAAGCCGTGACCGAACACCTGGCGCGGAAGCGGCAGACCGGCACTCATCAGGAAGGCCGGCCAGTAAACAGTATGAAAACGAACGATATCCTTGCCGATCATATGAATGTTCGCCGGCCAGAATCGTACAAAATCGCCGTCCATGTCAGGATAGCCAATGCCCGACAAATAGGTCGTGAGCGCGTCGACCCAGACATACATCACATGCCCGGGGCTGCCCGGCACCGGGACGCCCCAATCGAAACTCGTGCGCGATACCGACAGATCCTTTAATCCGCCCTCGACGAAGCGCAGCACCTCGTTGCGGCGGCTTTCGGGGCGGATGAAGTCGGGATTGTCTTTATAGAGCGCGAGCAAACGGTCCTGATAGGCCGACAGGCGGAAGAACCAGCTTTCCTCGACGGTCCATTCGACCGGCGTCCCCTGCGGCGACAGGCGAACGCCCCCCTCCCCGTCGGTCAGTTCACTTTCATCATAGAAAGCTTCGTCGCGAACCGAATACCAGCCTTCATAGCGGTCGAGGTAGAGGTCGCCATTGGCTTCCATCGCCCGCCAGATCGCCTGCGATGCGCGATGGTGCGCCGGGTCCGACGTGCGCATGAAATTGTCATAGCTGATATTCAGTTTTCCATACATCTCACGGAAATATCCCGACATTTCGTCGGCAAGATCGATCGTCGCACGGTCTTGGTCGCGCGCGGTCTGATACATTTTCAGCCCATGTTCGTCGGTACCGGTGATCAGGCGCACGTCGCGGCCGCGCATCCGCTGGAAGCGCGCCATCACGTCGGTCGCGATGGCCTCGTAGGCGTGACCGATATGCGGACGGCCGTTGGGATAGCTGATGGCGGTGGTGATATAAAATGGTTCGGACATGCGCGCGCCTTAGCCGCTGGCGCGGCCAAGGGAAAGCGTCAGCGTGCCGCCTGCCCGCCGCGCGGCGCGAGTTCGGCGAGGCAGTTGCCGATCTCGAACCCCACCATCGCCCCGTCATATGACCCGCGCACCGCATCGCGCACCGTCCGCTGGATGCGGTCCCATTGACCGAGCACCGGTGCGATCTCTCCCAGCGGGCGTTCGCGCGCCAGCCGTGCCAGCAGGCCCGGCACGATGTCGATCACCAATTCGAGCCGCGCCCGGTTGCTGGTGCCGCCGACTTCGCGCGCCAACGCTTCGCGTAGCCGGTTGTCGCGATCACCGCCGGTCGCGATCGCCAGCAGTTTCTTTTCCATGACCGCGACGTCGCTGTCGATGAGCGCCAGCGCCTTGCCGGGAACCCCGCCCGAAGCCGCAACGATCGCGCGCACCTCGGCCATGTCAAGCATCGGGCGCAGGTCGTGCAGCCACGCCGTCATGACGTCACGCTCAACGGGTTGAAAACGCAGGATTCGGCAGCGTGACCGGATCGTGGGCAACAGGCGTCCCGGCGAGTGACTGACGAGCAGGAACAAGGTTTGCGCCGGCGGCTCTTCGAGCGTCTTGAGCAGCGCATTGGCGCCGTCGGTTTCCAGATCGTCGACCGCATCGATGACAACGACGCGCCACGCGCCGAGCGATAGCGACAGATGCAGGCGGCGGATCATGCCGCGTATCTGATCGATCGTGATATTGCGCGCGAGATCCTTGCTCTTGTCCTTCACCTGCCGCGTCAGATGGATGATCTCGGGGTGATTGCCCGCTGAAACGAGCCTGCCCGCCTGCTCATCACCGGGATCGTCGAGCGACAGCGGCGTCCCTCCCTCGCCCGCCCGGCCGTGCGTGACCAGAAAGCGGGTGACCCGTGCTGCAAAGGCGCCCTTCCCCATCCCCTGCGGCCCGGCGAGCAGCCAAGCGTGGTGGAGGCGGCCGCTTGTCCAGGGCTCAAGAAAGGCCTTCTCGGCGTCGTGATGGCCGATCATGGCAGCCATTCGGCAAGCTCCGACAACAGGGCCGCGGTAACGGCGGTTGCTGGCGCATCGGCGTCGACAAGGCGCCAGCGTAGCGGCTCCGCCGCTGCGATCTCCGCAAAGCGCGCGGCGAGCCGGGCCTGATAATCGGCGGGCTTGCTGCCCATGCGATCGGCGCCGCCGGCATCGCGCGCCGTCAGTCGCCGGCGCGCCTCTGCCGCGGAAACGGTCAGGAGGAAGGTCCGGTCGGGCAACAGGCCAAGCGAGCCGAAGCCGTGCAGCATCATGATGTCGGCATCGGTGATCCCGCCTCCCGCCCCCTGATAGGCGCGGGTTGAATCGACAAAGCGATCGCATAGCACCCAGGCGCCACGTTCGAGCGCGGGCCGGATCGTGCGCGCGACATGATCGGCGCGCGCGGCGGCGAAGAGCAGCGCTTCGCTACGCGCGTCCCACCGATCGTCGTCCCCCTCCATCAACAGCGCGCGGATCGCCTCGGCACCAGTGCTACCGCCCGGTTCGCGCGTCGCGACGACGTCGATCCCGCGTTCGTCAAGCGCCGCGGCCAGCGCGCGGATCTGCGTCGATTTGCCAACCCCTTCGCCGCCCTCGAGCGTGATGAAACGCCCCCTCATCGCCCGGCGAGCCGATAAAATCCGCTGCGCAGACGTGTCCAGACGCCATCGACCGGCGCCACGTCCTTCGCCGCCAGCAATGGCGTGGTTTGCGGCGGCAGGCCGTCGGGCGTCACGATCAGACGCGCGATCGGAGTGCCGCGTTCGATCGGGGCGTTTTGCGGGCTGCGGCTCTGCATCGCGGCGCGATAGTCGCCGGCATAGCCCTTGGGAACCGTCATTCGGACCGCAATACCGGCTTCGGCCATCACGCTCGGCCGTGCGCCGCGTTGCACCTCGACCGCCCCGATCTTGGTGCCCGCGGGCACCAGTTCGCGGCCTTCCCAAGCGTCGAAGCCCCAGCGCATCAGCCGTTCGGCCTCGTCGCGCCGCGCCTTTTCACTCTTCATGCCCGCGACCACCATGATCAGGCGGCGGCCATCGCGTTTTGCCGAACCGAGAAAGCAATAGCCCGCTTCAGCGGTGTGACCGGTTTTGAGGCCGTCGGCCCCGGCAAAGCGCCCTAGAATGGGGTTGCGGTTCGGCTGGACGATCGGCTTGCCTTCTGGCGACACGCCATGCTGCAAGCGCGGGATCGAAAAATAGCGTGCATAACCATCGGGATGGTCGCGGATCAGCCGGTCCGCCAGCGTGATAAGATCGGCAGCGCTTACCTTGGTCACGCCGCCATCGGGCCAGCCATTCGGGGTGCCGAATTTGCTCGACGTCATGCCGATTTTGGCCGCCATCGCATTCATTCGCTTGACGAAATCGGCTTCGCTGCCATCGATCCCGACCGCCAGCGCCGCGGCGGCGTCGTTCCCCGACACGGTGATCAGGCCCTTGAGCAATTCATCGACCGAAATCTTCTCGCCGGCGCGCAGGAACATCGTCGACCCGCCGTTGCTGCCGTTCCATTTGCGCCAGGTCGCTTCGCTGATCGTGAAGACCTTGTCGCGCGACAACTCGCCGCGCTTGATCAGGTCGAGCACGACATAGGCGGTCATCACCTTGGCCATCGAGGCCGGCGCGAAGCGTTTGCCCGCGCCGCGGGAAAAAAGGATCGCGCCCGAATCGAGATCCTTCAACATCACGATCGGCGCTTCGGTTACGTAGAGCGGCCTGCTCACTGCGCCCGGCTTCGGCTTGTCATTCCCCGCCGAAGCCGCCGGAAAGGTGCTTGCAAGCGCCGTTACCGCCAGTCCGGCGCCTATAGCACGCGCGATTCCGTTGCGACGCTGCACGGCTTAGCGGTCGCGCAGGACGGTCGCGTCGCGGAAGCCTTTGGCTTTCGCCTTGTCCTGTGCGGCTTTTGCTTCGCCGTCACTGGCAAAGGGCCCCATGCGGACGCGCCACAATTTGCCGGCTTTGTCGACATGGCCGCCGACCGATTTCGCTGCGACATTGGCCCGCGCTTCGCTGCTAAACGCGCCGACCTGAACGACGAAGCTTCCCGCAACCGCTTTGGGTGCCGGTTCCGCTTTCTTTTCGGGTGTAGCCGGCTTGGCCGCCGGGGCCGGCTTGGAAGGTTCGGGCTTTTTGCTGCTGGTTACCGCCATCCGGTCGTCGCCAGGTTTGGCCTGAGCCGATGCCGTCGGCGGCGCCGGTTGATCGGGAACCGTGGCGGCCGCCGCTTTGGGCACGGGCACCTGCTTGATCTTGGTCCGCAGGATCGACAGCAGCGATTCGGGCGTTGCCAGCCGCTCGGGTACCGGCCTGCCAGCGCGAAGCTGCGCGCGCTCGGCGGCGGGCGGATTGGTCCGGCGCACGCGAACCGCGCTCACCGCATCGGTCAGCCCGAGCTGTGCGGCGGCGCCGCGCGAAAGGTCGATCAGCCGGTCGTTGCTCATGGGTCCGCGATCGTTGACACGAACCAATATCGTTCGCCCGGTATCGAGCGCCGTTACCTCGACATAGCTGGGCAACGGCAGCGTCTTGTGCGCCGCGCTGATACCGTCGGGGTTGTATATCTCGCCATTGGCGGTCGGCTTGCCCGCCGCTTCTTCACCATACCAGCTTGCATAGCCGACATCGTCATAATCGGCGACATCCGCGGGCGTGTAGGTCGTGCCCGCGATGGTATAGGGATCGCCGAGTTTCACCGGCACGTCCGATACGCCATTGTCGGCAGGTGCCGTCGCGGGCGCAGCGGCGACCGCCGTATTGCTCTTGCCGTCAAAGCTGCCGCATGCCGCCAGCGCCAATGCCGTTCCTGCGACCAGCGTGGCCGCGCCCCCGCCCCTAACGATCGATTTCATCCGCCAGCAACCCCACAGAAAGTGCGTAAAAGTTCGAACAATTATAGTCGAGTATCGCACGATAATTACCGGTCAGCAAATAGGCGGTCTTTCCCGGGCCGTCGGGTTCGAGCAAGGTCGCCTGAATATGGTCCGCCGGCCAGCGTCCGCTCACTGGCTGGAACCCGGCGGCGCGCCATTCAGCCATCGACCGCCAGCGGCTGTAGCGGGCGAAAACGCGCGGGCAGCGTGTCGGCTCGAGCCGGGTTTCCATTACCGAACGGTCGAAGCCGTCGGGAACGCGTACGGCAACGCCCCATGGTTCGCCCGCATGCCAGCCTGCCCGGCGCAGGTAGGAACCGATCGACTCGACCGCGTCGGCCTCGCTCGACCAGATGCGGGCAACGCCGTCGCCGTCGCCGTCCTCGGCAACCTTGAGATAGACCGAGGGGAGGAATTGGGGATAGCCGAACGCGCCCGCCCAACTGCCCTTCAGGACGTCGCGCGGAACGCCCTTTTCGACCATTTCGAGCGTCGCAATGAATTCGGGTTCGAACAGGCTGCGGCGGCGTCCCTCATAGGCAAGCGTCGCCAGCGCTTCGGGCAGGTCGAAATTGCCGGTTACCGCCCCATAAGCGGTTTCGTGTCCGAAGATCGCGATCATGATGCTCGTTGGGACGCCCGTCCGCTCCTCGATCCGCGACAGTAGCGGCAACAGGCGGTCGTGGACGCGGCGCCCGCCATTGATGCGCGCGGCATCGACATGCTTCGCCTTGTAAGGCGCAAAGGCCGGGATCGGCGTATCGGGACGCGGCGGCGCGCCCAGATTGTCGCGATCAAGCGCCACGACGCGCGCATTGAAGCGAAGCCCGCTCGTAACCCGGTCGAAGGTCGCGCGCGAAACGCCGCGCGCCTGCGCCTTGGGCCATAGCGACTGGACATAGGTATCGAAGCCGGGATCGGCCGCCTGCGCGTGCAGCGGTGCCGAAGCCGCCATGGTCCATGCGGATAGGAGGACACCGATCCGGGCGAGGAGGCGTCCGATTCTGAATGGTTTAGCGTGCATATGTCCCACCCTATAGGGCGTGTCTGCCACGGATACAGCCCCCTTGGCCAGCCGCCGGCGGGACAGGACGAGTCATTCGCGCGCCGGACCGTTCGCACCGCGCGCGCCAAAGGTTTCGCTTGCCGCGCGCCGCCGCCGCGCTATGTCGGCGCCGCAAGGACAGGTGGCCGAGTGGTTTAAGGCAGCGGTCTTGAAAACCGCCGTGGGTGCAAGCTCACCGTGGGTTCGAATCCCACCCTGTCCGCCATCGCCGCACACGGCTAACGCGCGTCGTGAAATATGATGCCGATTGTGAAGCGCTCGCCCCCGCGAATTTCGCTGACGCCGTGGCGCATTTTGACGCGGTAGGTGCCGCGTGTTCCGGTTCGCGGTGCTTCGTTGACCGCGAACACGACCGCGTCACCCATCCGCAGCGGCACGACATGTGCGCGCGACTGCATTCTCGGGCGCTGTTCGGTCAGGACGAATTCGCCGCCGTCGAAATCGACTTCCGGCTCGGACAGCAGGACCGCCACCTGAAACGGAAAATGGAGGTCGCCGTAAAGATCCTGATGGAGGCAATTATAGTCGCCGGCGCGGTACCGTAGCAGCAGCGGCGTCGGCCGAACCTGACCCGACGCGTGGCAAAGGCGTGTGAAGGCGGACAGATCGGCGGGAAAGGAAGCGCTCGCTCCCAAACGCGCCGCCCATCGGTTCGCAAGCGGCGCCAGGCTTTCATACAGGCGCTGCCGCAACCGTTCGACGACAGCGGGCAAGGGATAAGCAAAGTAGCGATATTCGCCGCGGCCAAAACCATGACGCTGCATCGTCACCGTGCTGCGAAAGCGCTCGTCGGCGTCGAACATCGCGCAAAGATCGGCGCAATCGGAGGGGGTGAGCAGCTTCGGAAGCCGGTGCCACCCCTGCCCCTCCAGGTCGGCATCAAACTGCGGCGTCCGTATTTCCGGCTCGGCGGTCATTGGCATTCTTCCCCTTCGTCGTGCGGTGAGACGCGGCGAATAGCGGGACCGTGCGTCCGATCCGTTCCGTTTCTTGCGGCCAAAAGCCGGCGCGCGACTTTTTTCCAAGGTCGCGCGCGGCGCGCTCCGTCTTGTGTTCGGTTCCGGGCCATCGACCCGGGGGGACATCAAAAGAGGAACTTCATGCGCAAGACCCTGCTGGCATCGACCTGCCTGGCGACGATCATCGCCATGCCCGCATACGCCGAAACGAGCATCACCACCGCGACGACAACGCCGGTCAGCACCTCGACCGTCAAATCGGGCGCAGCCGACGATATCAAGATCGGCTCTGCAGGCTCGATCAAGCCGACGAGCAGCACGGCGGTCACGATCGACAGCAACAACAAGGTCACGAACGACGGCACGATCCAGATCACCAATTCGGACAGCACGCGCGGCATTTTTGCCAATGCGGGCGTGACCGGCACGATCACCAATTCGGCGACCGGCAAGATCATCATCGACGAAAGCTATACCCCCACCGACATCGACAATGACGGCGATCTCGACGGGCCCTTTGCGGTCGGATCGAACCGCGTCGGCATCGCAACCGGCGGCGCTTTTACCGGCAATATCGTCAACAGCGGCGAAGTGACGGTCGAGGGCAATGATTCGGCGGGCATCCGGCTTGGCGGACCGCTCACCGGCAATTTCACGACCGACGGCAAGGTATCGGTCATCGGCGACCGCGCACTCGGCGTCGGACTGCAGGATGTCACCGGCAATGTCCGCCTCGCCGGCACGATTACCGCGCAGGGCGTGGATGCAGTCGCCGCGCGGCTTTCGGGCAACATCAACGGCGCGCTTGTCGTGCAGGGCACGCTCACCGCCACCGGCTATCGCTACACGGCGGCGCCATCCGACCCGGCGAAGCTCGACGCCGACGATCTGCTGATCGGCGGCCCGGCGCTGTCGATCGAAGGCGATGTCAGCGGCGGCATCGTCCTGGCTGTCCCGCCCAAGGACACGAACGCTGCCGACAAGGATGAGGACAAGGACGGCATCGACGACGACAAGGAAGGATCGGCGGTCGTCCGCTCCTTCGGTTCGGCCCCCGCGATGCGGATCGGCTCGGCGGACCGCGACATCGCGATCGGTGCCGTTGCCGGAACGGGAACCGGCTTCGGCCTGATCATCGACGGTTCGGTGCAGGGAAACGGCCTTTATGCGGGCAAGGACGCGACGGCGATCCAACTCGGCGGCATGGGGCATAATGTTACCATCGCCGGCGGCGTGGGTATCAGCGGCAGCGTTCAAGCCACGTCGAAGGATGCGTCGGCAACCGCGATCCGCGCCGGTGCGGGAACGATCACGCCGGAAATCCGCAACGCGGGCAAGATCGAGGCGACGGGCGGCAGCAGCGCGACCTCGTCGATCACCGGCATCCTGGTGGAAGCGGGCGCCGACGTGGCGCTGATCCGTAACAGCGGGTCGATCTCGGCCAAGGCCGGCGGCGATGCCGCGACCGCGCGCGCGATCGTCGATCTGTCGGGCAATGTCGACATGGTCGAGAACAGCGGCGCGATCAGCGCCAGCGGCGCGCTCGCGTCGTCGGATCGCAATGTCGCGATCGACCTGTCGGCCAACGGCGGCGGTGCGACCGTCAAGCAGACGGCGGTTGCATCGGGTGTCACCGCGCCGTCGATTACGGGCGACGTCCGCTTCGGTACCGGCAACGATATCTTCGACATCGCCGACGGTTCGGTGAAGGGGAACAGCTATTTCGGCGCCGGCGACAACCGCCTCGCGCTGTCTGGCGACGCCACCTATGCCGGCAATGCGCGCTTCGGCAGCGGCAATGACACGATGGCGCTGACGGGAACGTCGGTGTTTACCGGCAATGCCGACTTCGGCGGCGGCACGGACATCTTGTCGATCGGCGGCACCGCCCGCTTTGCGGGGCAACTCGCCAATGCGCAGGGTCTTGCGGTGTCGGTCGACGGCGGCACCTTCGACATTGCCAGCGCGGCCACCATCTCGTCGCTCGCGGTGACCAACAAGGGCATCGTCGCGGTCACGCTCGACAGCGGCAGCACCGGCACGGCGTTGCAGGTGACCGGCACGGCCAGCTTTGCCGCCGATTCCAAGCTGGCGCTGAAGCTGTCGAGCATCGAGGATGCCGAGGGTGACCACGTCGTCCTGACGGCAGGAACGCTGACCGGCGCGGACAATCTGACGGCCACATCGACGCTCGTGCCCTTCCTCTACAAGGGCACGCTGACCTCGACGGCGAACGAGCTGCGCGTCAACATCGCGCGAAAGAGCACGAGCGAGCTTGGCCTCAACCGGTCGCAGGCGTCGGCGTTCAACGCGGTCGTCGATGCGCTTTCGGCCGACCAGGTGGTCGAAGGCGTCTTCCTCGACATCGTCGATGGCGACCAGTTCCGCAATCAGCTCAACCAGATGCTGCCCGAACATGAAGGCGGCGTCTTCGAAACCGTCACCTCGGGCTCGCGCGCGCTCGCACGCTATCTGCAAGACCCCAACGCGCCGTTCCAGGACGAGGGCAAATGGGGCTATTGGGTCAACCAGGCCGTATGGGGCACGTCGAAGAGCATCGGCGATACCGCGGGTTATGATGTCAGCGGCTGGGGCATTTCGCTCGGCGCCGAGATCAAGAGCGGCATCGGCAATTTCGGTGCGTCGGCGGCCTTCCTTAGCGGTAAGGACGGCAACAGCAGCAACGACAGCGAGGTCACCTCGACCCAGTGGGAAGGCGCGCTCTACTGGCGCCTGAATTCGAACGACTGGCTGGCCCATGCGCGCGTTTCCGGCGCTCCGATCCGGCTCAAGGGCACACGCGTGTTCAGCGCCGAAGCCGGTGCCGAGGATATTCGCGAAACGATGCGCGGCAAATGGGATGCGACGCTGTGGTCGGCATCGGGCTCGATCGCGCGCGACGCGCAGCTTGGCGGGATCAGCTTCCGGCCCACGCTCGCGGTGGATTATTTCAAGCTCAAGGAAGACGGCTATGCCGAAACCGGCGGCGGTGACGCGCTCGATCTGACCGTCGCCGGCCGCAGCAGCGACGAATTGTCGGTCAGCGGCACCGTCGCGCTTGGGCTCGAGTTCGGGGGCGCCGACGAATATGACGGCTGGACACGCTTCGAAATCGAAGGTGGCCGCCGCCAGATCGTCAGCGGGTCGCTGGGTGCGACGGTCGCGTCGTTCAAGGACGGCACGCCGTTTACCCTGGTCCCCGATGATCGCACGAGCGGCTGGGTCGGCCGCATCCGCGGCATCGTCGGCAATTCGGCCTTTCAGGCCGGCGCCGAAGTGTCCGCGGAAGAACAGCAAAGCCATATCGGCTGGGCGTTCCGTGCAAGCCTGCGCGTCGGCCTCTAAGCCCCCCATCGGGGCCGGTCGCAGCCGCAAGGGGGAGGCACTCCCTACCCCCGCCTCCCCCTTGCAAAGGCCGACAGAATGACAACCCCCGGAACCATGCCGATGCGCGCGTTCGCACTGGTACCGGTGCGTGGCCGCGCTCGACCGCGGTTGCAAGCCTCCTCGCTGCCGCTATATGGCGGCATCAGCGGGGGGGCGTATGGTGCCGGTCGGGCGGGCCGGGATCGAAAAGGAATGGCGTTCCGAAACAAGTTCAGAATGACCGAGGCAAATGACCGATCCGACGCGGCCCACGGCATCGAGGGCGTCCTGCTCGCCAACCGCGACCGGATCATCCGGTTTCTGACGGTTCGCGGCGCGGGCGATGCTGCCGAAGATCTGTTTCAGGATTTGTGGATGCGCCTGACCGAACGCCACAGCGGCCCTGTAGCCGACCCGCTCTCTTATGTCATGCGCGCGGCCAATAATCTGATGCTTGACCGCTATCGTTCGGTGCGTCAGAGCCAGTTGCGTGACAAGGCGTGGGGCGAAGCGAGCGCGGCGCAGAAACCCGGCGCCGAGGCGGTGCTTATCTCGCGCGAGCAATTGGCAATGACCGAGCGCGCCATCGCTGCGACCGGCGATCGCCCGGCACAGGTCTTTCGTCGATTCCGCTTCGACGGGGTATTGCAACGCGATATCGCCGCCGAAATGGGCATCAGCATAAGTACGGTGGAGGCCGATCTCCGCAAGGTCTACGCCGCGCTCGCTGCCGTCAGGAGGCAATTCGATGCCGGCTGACCATGTGACCGCGAGCGAAGCCCAGGCGATCGACTGGATCGTCCGCCAACGCGCGCCCGACTTTGCCGATTGGGACGGCTTTGCCGACTGGCTTGCCGAGGACCCAGGACATGCCGAAATCTACGACGCGTTGGCGAGCCTCGACCTCGATCTCGATGCGTTGCCCCCCGCTG
The DNA here is from genome assembly GCF_001610975.1 of Sphingopyxis terrae subsp. terrae NBRC 15098. Lineage (NCBI taxonomy): Bacteria > Pseudomonadati > Pseudomonadota > Alphaproteobacteria > Sphingomonadales > Sphingopyxidaceae > Sphingopyxis > Sphingopyxis terrae. Next base: position 3,273,748 of record NZ_CP013342.1, read on the forward strand.
CGCCGTCGGTATCCCCGGCGAATGATCCGGCTGAACTCGATCGGGGCATGCCGCGTCGCTGGTGGCTTGGCGGAGCGGTCGCCGCGGCGATCGTCGGGGTCGTCGCCCTCCCCTCGCTCGACCTGTCGGGCGGCCGGAACGTGATCCAGACCGCCGCGGGTGAGCATCGCACGATCACCCTTGCCGACGGCTCGCGGATCGAGATCAACGGCGGCTCGACCCTGCGGCTCGACAAGGACCATCCGCGCTTTGCCCGGCTGGAAAGCGGCGAAGCGATGTTCCATGTCGTGCACCGCACCGACAGCCCTTTCGTCGTCGAAACGGGCGGAACGCAGATCATCGATCTCGGGACGGCCTTCAATGTGGTGCGCGCCGGCAATCGGACCGCGGTCGCGGTTTCGGAGGGCGTCGTGCTCTATTCCCCCGATCGCAGCAAGCTGCGCCTGGTGGCTGGGCAAGCGATCGACGCGCGCGACGGCGATACGCAGCCGCCACGCATACGGCGCGTCGGTACGGCCACGGTCGGTGGATGGCGGAGCGGCCTGCTGGTCTATGACGGCGCGGCGCTTCAGACCGTCGCCGACGATCTGAAGCGGACGGCTGGGATATCCGTGCAGATCGATCCCTCGGCGTCGCGCTTGTCGTTCCGCGGTACCCTCGTCGTCGACAAGGCGAGCGATCGCACCGTGGCCGACCTTGCGGCGCTGTCGGGCGCCAAAGCCGAGCGGCGCGGCGATGGCTGGGTGGTCAGCCGCTGACGATGCACGCGCGCCTGTCTCTTGCGCTGGGACTCGCGACTATCATCCTGCCCGCGCAGGCGATGGCGGCTGAAGAACGCGCGTTCGACGTGCCGCGCGCCAGTCTTTCGACCTCGCTTCCGTTGCTCAGCCGTCAGGGCGGTGTCAGCATCAGCGTCAGCGACCCGGCGCTGTGGCGGACGCGGATGCGCCCGGTGCGCGGGCGGATGTCGGTCGACGAAGCGATCCGGCAGATGCTCGACGGCACCGGCGTGCGCGCAGTGCGGGTCAGCGCCACAAGCTGGCGAATCGAGAAGCAGGTCGCCCCGCGCTCCGTACGTCGCCCGCCCCCGCCTGCGGTGCCTGCGGCAGCGCCGCCACCCGAAGCGCCGCCGTATGAATTCATCGTGACCGCGACAAAGGCCGACCTGCCCTATTCCAGTTTTGCGGGCGTCGTCACCCGGATGGATGGCGACGATCTGGCATTCGGCGGCGAGCGCGGTACGGAATCCATCCTGTCGCGAATGGCCACCGTGTCGTCGACCCATCTGGGCTCGGGCCGCAACAAGCTGTTCATCCGCGGAATCGCCGATTCCAGCTTCACGGGGCCGACACAGGCAACCGTCGGGCAATATTTCGGCGACATTCGGCTGAGCTACAACGCCCCCGACCCCGACCTGCGCCTCTATGACATCGACAGCGTCGAGGTGCTCGAAGGGCCGCAAGGCACCCTCTACGGCGCGGGATCGCTTGGCGGCATCATCCGCGTCGTGCCGCGCGCACCCGACGCGCGAGAGGCGAGCGTACAGGCGATCGCCGGTCTGACCGCAACCCAGCATGGCGAACCGGGCGGCGACATCGGCGCCATCGCCAATGTCCCGATCGGCGACAGCGGCAGCGCACTGCGCCTTGTCGGCTATATGATCACCGATGGCGGCTATATCGACAATTCGCTGCTCGGCCAGAATGACGTCAATCGCGTCACGGTGCGCGGCGGCCGCGGGACATTGCGCCTTGTCCCGGCGGCCGACTGGACCGTCGATATCGGCGGCGTCTATCAATCGACGACCGCCGACGATGCCCAGTATGCCGACAAGGATGCACCGCCGCTGACGCGCAATTCGCTCGTCGAGCAGAATGCGCGCGGCCGTTACGGGATGGGCACGCTCGTCGTTACACGCGACTGGGACAATCTGCGCCTGCAATCCTCGAACGCCTATATCGATCACCGGCTTTACGAGCGCTTCGACGCCACCCCCGCGGGCGGCGACCCGCGCGTTCTGGACCAGTTCAACGATACGCGCATGTGGGCGAGCGAGACGCGATTGTCGCGCCCCTATAGCGATGGTTGGGGTTGGGTGGTCGGCGCGAGCATCGTCGACAATGAAACGCAGCAGCGCCGCGAATTCGGCGGCATCCAGATGCGGTCGGCACTGACCGGCGTCACCAACCGCGTTACCGAATATACCGGCTATGGCGAGCTGACGGCCGAACTTTTGCCCGATGTGATTGCTACGGCGGGGCTGCGTTACTCGCACGCACGCTTGGGCGGAAGCGGCGAAGACGTCGCCCTCGCTCTGGCGCTCGCAGCGTCGGGCAAGGCGATCACCGCGCATCGCAACGAAAGCGACCTTCTTCCTTCCTTCGCCATTCTCGCGCGGCCGCTATCGAACCTGACGCTTTATGCGCGGTATCAGGAGGGGTTTCGGCCCGGCGGCCTTGCCGTCGACGGCAATTTCGTCCGCCGTTATCGCAACGACCGGGTTCATACGTGGGAAGGCGGCATAAGGCTCGGCGAGCGCGGCCGCACCCCGTTCGATGCCAATATTTCGGTATCGCACACGCGCTGGTTCAACATTCAGGCCGACTTCATCGACGGCAACGGCTTTCCGACGACCGCCAACATCGGCGATGGGCGTATCACCAGCATCTCGGGTTCGCTCGCCGTCCGCGTGACGCCCACTCTCTCCTTCGATCTGGGCGCGGTCTATAACCATAGCCGCGTCGATGATCTGGCTCCCCAAATCGCGCTGGTTGCCGATTTTGCGCCGGGCCGGCTGGGGCGGATCCCCAATGTCGCAAGCCATGCGGTGCGCGGAGCGATCACCTATGCGGCGCCCGTCGGCGACGACGAGGAAATCCGGATCAACGGCTGGGCCAACTATATCGGACCGTCGCGGCTCGGGATCGGACCGGTGCTTGGCGAGGGCCAGGGCGATTATGTCGATACCGGCCTTGCGATGCGGCTCGGCAACGGGCGGCGCGGCCTGTCGGTGACGCTGACCAATCTGCTCGATTTAAAAGGGAATCGGTTCGCGCTCGGAACGCCCTTCGTCGAGGGGAGCCCCGGCTATCTGACGCCGCTGCGGCCGCGGACGCTGCGGGTCGCCGTCGACATCGCTTATTGAGCGCGATGCCGACGGCACACCCTCATTCGGCGAGGGTCAGTTGCTCGAACCTGTCGAGGTGATAGTCAGCGCTGCCGAACTGCCCCTCGATCATCGTCGCACGCTTGAAATAATGGCCGATCGCCAGTTCCTGCGTGATGCCGATGCCGCCGTGCGTCTGGATCGCATTCTGGCCGACGAATTTCGCGCCGCGGCTCACCTTCGACTTGCACGCAGAAACAGCCGCCTTGCGCGCATCGGCCGCGAGGTCGAGCTTCAGCGTGCCCATGATCGTCATCGACCGCGCCTGTTCGACTTCCATGAACATGTCTACCATGCGGTGCTGCAGCACCTGGAACTTGGCGATCGGAACGCCGAACTGCTTGCGTTGCTGGGTATATTCCAGCGTGCCTTCGTGCAGCTTCTGCATCACGCCGGTCGCCTCGGCACAGACCGCGACGGTCGCTTCATCGACGATCTGTTCGATCAGCGGCAGCGCGGCGCCTTCGCCGCCGAGCAGCGCATCGCCCGGGACCGCGACATTTTCGAAATAGATTTCCGATGCGCGGTTGCCATCGACGGTGGGATAATCGCGGCGCACGATGCCGGGAAGATTGGCGTCGATCAGGAACAGCGACACGCCATCCTGGTCGCGCTGGCCGCCGCCGGTCCGCGCCGTGACGAGCAGATGGGTCGCCCAAGGTGCGGCATAGACGACGCCCTTGTGACCGTTCAGGACATAGCCCGCTCCATCCTTCTTCGCAGTCGTGCGTAGATTGGCGAGATCATAGCGCCCCTGCGGTTCGGCGTATGCAAAGGCAACGATGGCGTTGCCGCCGATGATTTCGGGGATCATCGCATCGGCCTGCGCGCCGCCAACGGCCTTCAACGCGCCGCCCGCGATCACGACGGTCGGCAGATAGGGCTCGATCCCGATGACCTTGCCCAGTTCCTCCATGACGATCGCATTTTCCAGCGCCCCGCCGCCAAGGCCGCCCTGTTCTTCCGAAAAGGCAGCGCCAAGCATTCCGAGTTCCTGCGCCAGCGCCGTCCAGATCGCCGGATCGCGCCCGCTGTCCGAATTGATGAACTTCTGACGCGTCTCGAAATCATAGGTGTCCGAGAGGAAGCGCGACAGCGTGTCGCGGATCATGTCCTGCGTTTCGGTATAGGTGAAATCCATTGTCGTTATCCTCGATTTCATCGTCATCCCGGCGAAAGCCGGAATCTCACCGCCGCATCATGGCAACAGGTCGAGATCCCGGCCTCCACCGGGATGACGTTGATTATGTGATCAGAGTCCCAGAACCATCTTCGCGATGATGTTGCGCTGGATCTCGTTCGACCCGCCATAGATCGTGGTCTTGCGCATGTTGAAATAGGTCGGCGCGGCGCGGTGTGCATAGTCGGGACCGATCGGGTGCTCGTTATCGCCTTCCCCGAAGCCGCGGAAATAGGGCGCCCCGTAATGGCCGACCGCTTCCAGCGTCAGTTCGGTGAGCCGCTGCTGGATTTCGGACCCCTTGATCTTGAGCAGGCTCGATTCCGGTCCCGGTCCCTTGCCGGCATTGGCGCCGGCCAGACTGCGCAGTTCGGTGAATTCAAGCGCGGTCAGGTCGATCTCCAGTTCCGCGACCTTGCGCTTGAAGAAGGGGTTCTGAAGCAGCGCCTTGTCGCCGTCGAGTTCGGTGCGCGCGATCGCCTTGACGCGTTCGACGCCGCGCTTCGACGAGGCGACACCGGCGATGCCCGTGCGTTCGTGCGCGAGGAGGAATTTGGCGCAGGTCCAGCCTTTGTTCTCCTCATAGACGCGCTGCTCGACCGGCACGCGCACGTCTTCGAGGAAGACTTCGTTGACCTCATGCTCGCCGCCGAGCGTGATGATCGGACGCACGGTGATGCCGGGCGACTTCATGTCGATCAGCAGGAAGGAAATGCCCTCCTGCTGCTTGGCGTCCTTGTCGGTGCGAACTAGGAAAAAGCCCCAGTCGGCATGCTGCGCCATCGTCGTCCAGGTCTTCTGGCCGTTGACGACATATTCATCGCCGTCCCGCACCGCGACGGTACGCAGCGAGGCAAGGTCCGATCCCGAACCGGGCTCCGAATAGCCCTGGCACCACCAATCCTCGCCCGACAGGATGCGCGGCAGGAAGCGCGCTTTCTGTTCGGGGGTTCCGAAGGTGTAGATGACCGGGCCGACCATCGACAGGCCGAATGGCATCAGGCGGATACAATCGGCGCGCGCGGTTTCTTCCGAAAAGATGAAACGCTGCGTCGGGGTCCAGCCGGTGCCGCCATATTCGACCGGCCAGGCCGGCGCGACCCAGCCCTTTTTGAAGAGAATCTTGTGCCACGCAAGGAAGTCTTCCTTGGTCAGTTCATCCCCTTCGTCCTGCTTGCCGCGCAGCTCGGCGGGGTAATTTTCGGCGATGAAGTCGCGCACTTCCTTCTGGAAAGCGAGATCTTCGGGGCTGAACTCCATGTCCATTTTCTGATTCTCCCTTGGGCTATGGCGCCCTTATAGAAAGCGCTCACGTTTACGTAAAGGTAAGTTGCGCGACGAAACGCAGTCGTCCGGAGACTGCGCCGAACATCGGCCCTTGTCCAGACGCCCGCGTCGTCGCATGAAAGGAGCGGACCAAGGGGCGGGAGAGGAAAATGCGGAAATCTTTGCGGCTGCTCGTCGCGCTTGCGGTGCTGATCGCGCTGTGCGGCGGCGCGGCAATGCTGTTCCAGCAACAGATCGGCATGTGGGTGTTCAAGCGCGGCGTCGAGCGCGGCGTCGGCCGCGACCATCTCGCCGGTCTGCCCGACGGTCTGCATGTGGCGCTGTGCGGCACCGGATCGCCGCTCCCCAACCGCGATCGTGCTGGCGCCTGTACGGTGGTGATTGCCGGCAAGGCGATGTTCGTTGTCGATGCCGGCGAAGGCGGCGCGCGCAACATCTCGCTGATGGGGCTGCCCAATGGCCAGATCAAGGCGCTGTTCCTGACCCATTATCATTCGGATCATATCGACGGCATGGGTCCGATGATGCTGCTGCGCTGGACGGGCAGCGGCAACAAGGCGCCCCTGCCCGTCTACGGCCCGACGGGACTCGATCAGGTGATCGGCGGCTTCGACGCGGCCTATGCGCTCGACAATGGCTATCGCACAGCGCACCACGGGCCGGTCGTGACCCCGCCCGCCGCGGCGGGTGCGACGGCCCTCCCCTTCGCGACGCCCACCGAACCGGTCGTCGTCTATGAAGCGGACGGCCTCCGCGTGACCGCCTTCCCGGTCGATCATCGCCCTGTGCAACCCGCGGTCGGCTATCGCTTCGATTACAAGGGGCGCAGCGTCGTGCTGAGCGGCGATACGGCGCCATCGAAAATGGTAGAACGGGTTGCCAAGGGCGCCGATCTTCTGGTGCACGAAGCGCTGCAACCCGAAATGGTCAAACTGATCGCTGCGCAGCTCAAGGCGTCGGGCCGACCGCAGACCGGGCAGATCATGGACGACATCCTCGATTATCACGCCAGCCCCGCGCAAGCGGCGGACAGTGCGAAGGTCGCCGGGGTGCGAATGCTCGTCCTCAGCCACATCGTCCCGCCCTATCCGTCGCGCTACCTTGACGCCGCGTTTCTAGGTGATGCGAAGCGGCGCTATCCGGGGCCGATCGTCGTCGGCGAAGATGGCGACTTTTACTCGCTTCCCGCGGGCAGCACCGCGATCACGCGGGGGAACTGGTTCTAGCAAATCGGGGACGGGAGTCGGAATGGCGGAGAGCGACCGGTTGCGGACGATGCCAGATGGCCGCGCCTATCGCCTCCGCTGGTGATACATCACGATAACCAATTGTAGCTTGCCGTCATCTGTCCAGCCGTATCGATCTACCATGTTCTGCGGCTGCGGGAGCTCGTTAAGAAAGTGGGCCACAACTTCAAAAGAGCATTCCGGCGCGGCGATGTAATAGTCGCACCGCACATTATTCACAGACACTAAAACGGGCTTCTGCGACGGGCGAGACGCAAATCGAGCAAATCGTGGGCCGTAGTCCGTTTCCCACTGCAAGCGGATATAGGCGGCAACCTCGTCAGACGTTGGAAGCCTCTCTTCTGCACGAGCCTGCTCCATCGAGATTGCATAATTTGCACACCCGGAAAAGCAAAGCAGGGCGAGGACCATTGGGACACTCTTCATTCGCCTAGATGTAGCAGGCATAGGCCGACTTTCCACCCAGTAACCGCCGTTCGCCGCCGATTTGGAGGGAATGACCGGAATCGATCGTTATCGACCGCTCACCCCGCCCGCGGCGACCTTGGTACCGCCACGACCACCGCGCCATCGCTGGCATAGGCGCCGCGCCGTTCGGCGATCGACAAGGTTACGGGCACCGCCTCGCCTTCGCGGCTGATCAGCTCGGCCTCGACGCGCGCGGGTTCGCCGGTGCGGAATACGGTTTCGAGCGCTTCGGCAAAGCAGCGCCGCGTCGCGATCGACAACAGCGCCGAAAAGCGCACGCGCCGGATCGCCAGCGCGTCGACGCCTACCATCGAAATCAGCGCAGAATTGGCGTCCTCGATCGCCTCGCGCACCGAAAGGCGGGCGTGGCCGATCATTCCCTGCGCCTCGATCGCCGCAATCGTCGCGGCGCGCGTGTCGCCTTCGACCGCCCCCTCGAAGGTCGCGCTTGTGTCGCGAAGGATCATCGCGCCGCCCGCGGGAACCGGCACCAGGTCGACGCGCAGCCACTGGCGCGGATGCAAAAGACCAGGCACCTCGCCCGCAAAGCGTTCGCGGCATTCGATCAGCCGGGCGACATGGCTCGCCGCCAGACTTGCCCCGAAACCCGGAAATATCTCGACCAATTGGCGCCCGAGCAGATCGTCATCACCGGCGACCAAATCGCGCGCGGCGGGGTTGAGCGCCACGATGCGCCGGTCGCGATCGAACAGCAGCACCGCATCGCGGATCGCCTCGACGAGGTTCGCAAGCGAGGCCTGCAGCGCGTCGACCGCTTCGCCGCTCGCGGGCTTGCGCAGCCGCCGGTAATCATCGTGCGAGATCAGAACGTGCGCGTCCTTTCCATGGTGTGTCACTACAACCGGCCGCCGCGCCGACCGGAGCCGCCAGCTTGCAAATCCCCGGATGAAGTCCGCCGCCGATACCCGTTCGGGTTCCTGTGCCGTCGCCAAATTCGCCTCCCCTTCGAAGCCATGGACATATTATGGGAGGAACGCGGGGCGGCTGGCGGCGCGGCGTACCGGCAATGGCGCCGAAACGGAGCGATCAGACCAATCGCGCCTTGCCGCACCGCAGCGCGTTGACCCGCGCATCCGCCTCGCCCAGATGCAGCCCCAGCGTCGCGGTGACGCTTTCAAGCACGCCGTCGAGCACGGGCGCGGCCAGCCCGACCGTGTCGCCGACAAGGCTGGTCAGCGCCTTGGCGTTCAATCCGATCCCGAGGATGTTGACCGACAAATCCATCCGATCGGCGAGTGATTTGGCGGCGCCCGATACCAATCCGCCGCTTTCGACCGTCTTGACGCGGCCAACGTCGATGTCGTCGCGCGTGAAGCGTGCGGGCTTTTCGGAAAGATCGGACAGCACCAGTTCGGCCTTTGCGTTTACGCTCGCGAGCGGCAGGCTGAGCAGCTTGACCGGCTGCGGGTTCAGTGGGCGCTGTATATTCTGAAAATCGATCGCATTGACCTTGCCGATCGACAAGGTTGCGGGGGCCGTCTTGATCCCCAGTGTTACCGCGTCGCTGCCGTGGTGGCAGTCGATGTCCGAAATGCGCGCTTCGGCCGATCCCAATTCGGTATAGACCGGGATATCGATTGCGGCGAGCGGCGTGTTGACGCTCGCCGCCAGCTTGAGCCTGACCTGCGCAGTGCGCACGATGACGTCCTGCTTTTCGGTCACCGAGATCAGCGGCGAGTTGGCCGGCGGCTCGCCGATCATCAACGCCACATCGATCCCCGAACCCCCGGGAATGGTGACGCCGGTCGCAAGATCGAGCTGGCGATTGGCGTTGGCGAGCAACAGCATCGTTCGCACCATGCTGAGCGCGTTGACCTTCACCGGATTGGCTGGGTCGATCCGGATGCTCGATGCGCGCGGGCCGAGGTCGATTGCGCGCGACGGCAGGAGGCTACGCGGCAGTGCCGCATCGGCGAGCGTGCCGATCGCTTTTGCCGCCTGCCCGTCGCTTGCCTTGGCGAGCGCGCCCAGCACTTGTGGTAAGGTCGCCTGGGTATCGAGCGTCTGGCCAAAGGTCAGCACGTCGGCATCGAGTTCGGTGCGCAGCGCGTCGGAAAAAGCGAGCAGATCGATGTCGGCATCGGCCAGCGCCTTACAGTCCATTAGGTTCAGATTGACCTGACTCCCCGTGAGCGCCGACAGCAGCGCATTGCGCAGACCGCCGTGCACCGCGGCGACGCGCGAGCCGAGCGAGAACGCGGCATAGCCCTGCCGCGCGGCGGTGGCGCTGGCATATATGACGCTATGGTCGCGTCCGGTCAGAAAGCGCCCGAAGAACAGCGGACGCTCGCGGGTGAGCACGACATGGATTGCGTTGGGAGTGTAGCCGCCGCGGGCGAAGCGCTGTTCGGCGGCTATGCCGGGATCGGCGGTATAGGTTCCGGCTTGGAAGGCCGATATGGTGATCGCGCAATTGCAGTTGGCGGCGATGATCCGGTCGGCCGCCGCCCGTTCGTTGCCGGGGCGTCCCGCCGCCGCCAGCGCGGCGGCATCGGCGATGCCCTGAAGCTTGCGGCGGTCGAGATAGAGCGATCCGAAGTCGACCGCCAGCGCCGCCGAGCCGATCAGCATCGTCATCGCCAGCGCCGATGCGATGCTGATCCCGCCGCGCGTATCGCGCGCCAGCTTTGCGAGGATGCGCCGGCGCATCGTCAATCCGCCGGCAGTTCGAAGGTCGCGCGGGCGCTGATCACATGGCCGGGCGCCGGAACGAAGGAGGAGCGGAGGAAATGGTCGGCGGGAACGGTGTAGGTCAACGCGACGGTCACCGCCTCGCTTGTCTCACTGACCGCTATCGTGCGGTTGGCGGGGCTGTAATCGCCGATGCTCGCCATGCTGCGATCAACCGCGCGGATCGCCACCGCCCGGCGATCGGCGGCGTCGAGGCCGACAATCGCGGCGCGCGCGCCATCGTTCGCAGCTTGCTGCACATTATGTGCGAGGAGGAAATATTGCCCGTAGATCAGGATGCCGATGAGCAGCGTCAGAAACAGCGGCAGCACCAGCGCCATTTCGACGATCGCCGCCGCCCGCTCGTTGCGGGCCAGACGCAGAACCTCGCGAATGACCGTCGGGCGGCGGGCGATGTTTTGGGGGGTATGGACCTGTCATGCGGCCAACATGACCGCTGCGCGTCAAGCATCGCTCAAAGGCGGCGTGTGGGAATTTTGCGCAATTTACCGAATATGGGCGCAGCGGTCGGCGGCGAAATGCACGGCACGCGGGCAGAAGTTAACGATCGCCCGCGCGCCCCGCATGCAAAATGCGCAAAATTATCCGTTCGCTGCCTGCAGCTTGTCCTCAGTGCGGAGGTCGAAATCCGACGCATCGTGGCGTTCGCGCAGCTGGGACGCGGGGTCGCCCATCACCCGATTGACCATGCGCCCGCGCTTGACGGCAGGGCGCGCCGCAAGCTGATCGGTCCAGCGCTGGACATTCTTGTAGTCCTGCACCTGCAGGAACTCGCCGGCGTCATAGATCAACCCCTTGGCAAGCGCGCCGTACCAGGGCCAGATCGCCATATCGGCAATGCTGTAATCGCTGCCGGCGATATATTCATTGTCGGCCAGACGGCGGTCGAGCACATCCATCTGGCGCTTCACTTCCATCGCATAGCGGTTGATCGGATATTCCTGCTTGAAGGGCGCATAGGCATAGAAGTGGCCGAAGCCGCCGCCGAGAAAGGGCGCGCTTCCCATCTGCCACATCAGCCAGGACAGCGTTTCGGCGCGCTGCGCGGGATCGGTCGGCAGGAAAGCTCCGAACTTTTCGGCGAGATGGATCAGGATCGCGCCCGATTCGAACACCCGGATCGGCGTGTCGCCGCTGCGATCGACGAGCGCCGGGATCTTGCTGTTCGGATTGGCGTCGACGAAACCGCTCGAAAACTGGTCGCCCTCGCCGATGTTGATCAGCCACGCATCATATTCGGCGCCCGAATGACCCGCCGCGAGCAATTCCTCCAGCATGACGGTCACCTTCACCCCATTGGGCGTACCCAGCGAATAGAGCTGGAGCGGATGCTTGCCGACTGGCAAATCCTTGTCGTGGGTTGGGCCAGCGATCGGGCGGTTGATGTTGGCGAAACGTCCGCCGCTTTCCTTGTCCCAGCTCCACACTTTCGGCGGCACATAGTCATTCTGGTCGGCCATCGGACACTCCTGCGCTAGATTTCGGTTGTGGTTCGCAACTTAGGAAGGCGATGTTACCCCGTCCACCGCAAGGCGGATCAAATAATCCTTTGCGCGCGCAAAGCGGAAATGCTGGCGGCATCATAACCAAGCTCCGCAAGGATCGCGTCGCTATGTTCGCCCGCCTGCGGTGCGCGCTGCGCTGTGACCTTTGCCGCATCCGACAACCCGATCGGCGCGCGAATTACCGGCGCCGGCGCGGGAGAGCCGGGATAGGCAAGCGGCTCGATCAGGCCCATCGCGGCCACCTGCGGGTGCGCCAGCGCTTCGCCGGGCTTCAGGATCGGCGCGGCAGGAACGCGCGCGGCGCCAAGCTCGGCAATCGCCGCGTCGGTGCTGCGTTCGATGCACCAGCTCTGCATGATCGCGCTTAGTTCGGCACCATTATCGCCGCGGTCGATGTCGCTTGCGTATCGCGGATCGTCGACCAGTTCGGGGCGCCCGACCAGCGCCGCCCAGCGCGCGAAGATCGCGCCGCCGACGATCTGGGTAACAATCCAGCCGTCGCGGGTGCGAAACAGATCGGTGGGCGCCGAGCTGAAACTGCGATTTCCCATCGGCTGACGTTCGATCCCGTTGATCGCATGATCGATCGTCAACGCATTCGAAAAGGCCAGCGCGGTGCCGAGAAGCGAACCCGAAACGCACTGCCCCCGCCCCGTCCGCTCGCGTTCACGCAGCGCCACCATGACCCCGAAGGCGCCGTGGAGCGCAGTGCCGAAATCGACGTAATTGACCTGCGCGCGATAGGGCTGGTCGGGCGTGCCGGTCAGGTGAATCGTCCCCGACATTGCCTGACCCACCGCGTCGAAGCCCACGCTCCCCGAAAGCGGCCCCTCGCTGCCGAAGGCCGACGCGGTTGCAAGAATGATGCGGGGATTGATCGCCGACAGGCTTTCATAATCCAGTCCAAGCTTGCTCAGCACATCGTGCGGCAGGTTGGCGATCACGACATCGGCGCCGGCGACCAATTTGCGTACGATCTCGCGGCCCTCGGGCGTTCCGGGCTTCAGGCTCAGGCTCCGCTTGCCGCGCGCCATCTGCATGAACATCGCGCCCGATCCATCCTCGGCGACGGGCACGGTAAAACGGTCATCATTGCCGCCGGGCGCCTCGATCCGGATGACATCGGCGCCATAATCGGCGAGCAAGGCGGCACAATAGGGGCCCGCAATATAGCGCCCGAAATCGAGCACGCGTATTCCCGTCAGCGGCACAAATCTCTCCCAGTCCTTTATTGCTACCTATCGCGCTAGCAGCCGTCCGTCGACGCCGCCAGCGGCTTCGTCGAAAGCGGCGGCTTGCGCTTTGCGGGGAGCGCCATATGCTCACAGCATAATTACAACAGGGGATAATTTCATGGCGCGCATTGCACTCGCCCTGGCCGCGACTCTGGCCTGTTCGACATCGGTTTTCGCTCAACAAGCAGCCACGCCTGCGGCCGACGCAAAGCCCGAAAAATGGGACGTCAACGCGCCGCCCGGAATGGTAACGCACAAAGTGCCGATCGCGGTCGACGAAGGCAGCTGGATGAACATCGATGTCGCGCCGGATGGCAAGACGATCGCCTTTGACCTCCTCGGCGATATCTACACCATGCCCATCGCGGGCGGCACGCCCACCCGTATCGCCGAAGGGCTCGCTTATGAGCATCAGCCGCGGTTCTCGCCCGATGGCAAGCGCATCGCCTTCGTCTCCGACCGCGGCGGCGGCGACAATATCTGGATCATGAACCGTGACGGCAGCGACAAGCGCCAGCTGTCGAAGGAAGAATTCCGCCTGCTCAACCAGCCGAGCTGGAGTCCCGACGGTGAGTTCATCGTCGCCAAGAAGCATTTCACCACCGGGCGCTCGCTCGGCACCGGCGAAGTCTGGCTCTATCATGTGTCGGGCGGGGCAGGCGTTCCGCTGGTCAAGCGCCCGAACGAGCGGCATCAGAAAGAGCTGGGCGAACCGATTTTTGCGCCCGACGGCAAGCATGTCTATTACACGCGCAACGTCACGCCGGGGCCGATTTTCGAATATGCGCAGGACAGCAACACCGACCTGTTCCATATCGAACGCTATAATCTCGACACGGGAGAGGTCGACACCGCCGCATCGGGCGATGGCGGCGCGGTGCGCCCCACCCCCTCGCCCGACGGAAAGAAGCTCGCCTTCGTCCGCCGCGAGGGCGCGCAGTCGAAACTCTACGTCAAGGATCTGACCTCGGGCGCCGAGAAGAAGGTCTATGACGCGCTCGATCAGGATGTGCAGGAAACCTGGGCGGTCACCGGCGTCTACCCGAATATGGCGTGGACGCCCGATAGCGGAGAAATTCTGTTCTGGGCCGGCGGAAAGCTGCGCCGCGTGGCCCCCGGAGGTGGCGATGCGCGGATCATTCCCTTCCAGATCGACGATGACCGCGTGATCATCGATGCGACGCATCCCGTGGTCAAGGTCGCACCCGACAGCTTCCAGACCCAGATGCCGCGCTGGGCCGAAGTCTCGCCCGACGGCAAGCAGGTGGTTTTCGAGACGCTCGGCAAGCTTTGGGTCAAGCCCGCGACGGGCGGCACCGCGCGCCGGTTGACCGCGGACAAAAGCGCCGCGTTCGAACTCTGGCCGAGTTGGTCGTCCGACGGCAAGCAGATCGTCTTCGTGCGCTGGACCGACGCCGGTCTTGGCGAAATCCATACCATCGCTGCAGGCGGCGGCGCGTCGCGCAAGGTGACGAGCGTCCCCGGCCACTATGCCGAACCGCGCTATTCCCCGGATGGTAAGCTGATCGCATTCGAGCGCCGTTCGGGCGGCGGCTTGACGTCACAGCGCTGGGGCGACGACCCCGGCATCTACAGCGTCGCAGCGACCGGGGGCGCCCCCGTCCGGATCACCGACAGTGGCGCCAAGCCGCAGTTCGGCACCGATAGCGACCGGATCTTCATGGTCGCGTCGGGCGACGGCAAGAACCAGCTGGTCAGCACTGACCTCAACGGTCAGGACAAGCGCGTTCATGCCAGCGGCGACCTGGTCAGCGATTATGAAATTTCGCCCGACGGCCGCACCCTCGCCTTCCGCGAGAATCATGATGCCTATGTCACCCCGCTGATGCCCGGCGGTCAGGACGTATCGCTTTCGACCAAGAGCGGCGCCCTGCCCGTCACGCGGATCAGCGGCAGCGGCGCCGACTATATGCATTGGTCGGACGGCGGCCGGCGTCTCCACTGGACGCGCGGCGCAACGCTGTTCAGCGCCGACCTGGGCGCAATGTTCGCTGACGCTCCCGGCGACGACCGCGCGGTGAAATTCACGCCGCCCACCGAAGGCGTTTCGCTTTCGATGACCCAGGCTGCAGCGAAGCACAAAGGCGTCGTGGTGATCACCGGCGCCAAAATCGTGACGATGGCGACCAAGGACGGCGGCATCATCGACAATGGCGCGATCGTCATCGACGGCGACCGCATCGTTTCCGTAGGGCCCGCGGGCGCCGTGACCGTTCCGGCAGGCGCGGTGACGGTCGATGCGACGAGCAAAACGATCGTTCCGGGCTTTGTCGATGCCCATGCCCACGGCCCGCATGGCGATGACGAGCTGGTGCCGCAGCAGAATTGGTCGGAGATGGTCAACCTCGCGATGGGAACGACGACCAGTCACAACCCGTCGTCGCGCGCGTCCGAAATCTTCGTGTCGTCGGAAATGCAGCGTGCCGGCCTGATCCTCGCGCCGCGCATCTTCTCGACCGGCGAGATCATCTACGGCGCCAAGGCGGCAGGCATCTATGCCGAAATCGACGGCTATGAAGACGCTCTGGCGCATGTCCGCCGCCTGAAGGCCCAGGGCGCGCATAGCGTCAAAAACTATAACCAGCCCCGCCGCGAACAGCGACAGATGGTGGTCAAGGCCGCGCAGGCCGAAAATATGGCGGTCGTGCCCGAGGGCGGCTCGCTCTACACGATGGACCTGACGCTCATCCAGGACGGCAACACGACCGTCGAGCATAATATTCCGCTGCACACCTTCTACAAGGATCTGGTGCAGCTGTGGGGCCAGACGAAGACCGACTATACCCCGACGCTGGTGGTGACGTACGGCGGCCCTGCTGGCGATCCCTATTGGCGCGCGCATACCAATGTGTGGGAACAGCCGATCCTCGCGCGCCACATCCCGCCTGCCATTCTGGCGGCGGACAACAAGCGCCGCGTGATTGCGCCCGAAAGCGACTATGTCGACGATGATTCGGCGCGCGAGGCGGGCAAGATCGCCGCGGTCGGCCGCAACGTGTCGATCGGCGCGCACGGCCAGCAGGCCGGCGTCGGCGCGCATTGGGAGATATGGTCCTTCGTACGCGGCGGTTGGAGCAATATCGATGCATTGCGCGCCGCAACGATCATGCCGGCCACGGCGCTCGGCTATGCAAAGGACGTCGGCTCGCTCGAGGCCGGCAAGCTCGCCGACCTGCTGATTCTCGATGCCGATCCGACCGAAAATATCCGCAACACCGAACAGATCCACCGCGTGATGCTCGGCGGACGGCTCTACGACCCGATGACGCTCAACGAAGCCGAAACCGGCAATCGCAAGCGCGATCCCTATTGGTGGGAGGCCGACCGGCCCTGATGCACCGGTGAAAAATGGCGGCGGGACGCAATTTTGTGACGAAGGGGTTGCAACATATGCGGACCGCCGCTAGGGGCAACCGCCTCAGCGAGGAGAGTTGGCTGAGTGGTCGAAAGCGTCGCACTCGAAATGCGAAGTGCCGGCAACGGTACCGAGGGTTCGAATCCCTCACTCTCCTCCATTTTTCCCCATGTTTCGACCCGTGGCGCGGGCCGTCGCGGGACTGGGGAATGGACTTGAATCCCCCGCGGATCGTCATAAGTTAACGACATGACGATCAAGAATACTTCCCTGCCCGATACGCCCGCCGCCGCTATATCCGCGCCGCTGATCGAACGCGCGCGCTTTGCGCCGGGCGATATCGTGCGGCACCGGATGTTCGATTTTCGCGGCGTCGTGTTCGACGTCGATCCGGTCTTCGCGAACAGTGAGGAATGGTATCAGGCGATCCCCGAGGCGATCCGCCCGGCCAAGGAACAGCCCTATTACCACCTACTCGCCGAAAGCGAGGACAGCGCCTATATCGCCTATGTCAGCCAGCAGAATCTGGTGGCCGACGGCGACGAAGGGCCGGTCGATCACCCGCAGGTCGAGGCGATGTTCGACGGGCTCGATCGCGGTCGCTACCGCGTCCGCTCGATCCACCGCCACTGACCTGACCGGCCCTCGCGGGTCGGTGCGGACTCTTCAGGCCTTGAGCTTCCAGCCTGACGCCAGAAGACGATAGGTGATGACGCCCAGCAGCGCATTTACGCCGATAAGGAACAGCGCTGCGGTCGCGACCGGATTGGCAATCGTCGAATCGACCGTGCCGATGAAGCCGTACCGGAACCCCATGATCGCATAATAGACGGGGTTGCCGTGCGCGACCGACTGGAACCAGGGGGCGAGCTTGTCGACCGAGTAGAACGTCCCGGACAGCAGCGCGAGGGGCGTGACGACGAAGTTGGTGACCGCGGCGGCATGATCGAATTTTTCGGCCCACACCGAGGTCAGCAGCCCGAGGAAGCCCAGCATCATCGCCCCGAGGACGCCGAACAGCGCGACCGCCCATGGATGCTGCGGGGCGACGTGGACGCCGGGCCAGAACAGCATGGCGGCCCAGAGCGCGATACCGACAAGGATCGCGCGCGTCACCGCGGCGCCGACAAGCGCGATAATCAGCTCGCCCACGGCGAGTGGCGGCATCAGATAATCGACGATTGTGCCCTGAATCTTGCCGACGAGGAGCGAGAAGCTCGAGTTGGCGAAGCTGTTCTGCAGCATCGCCATCATGATCAGGCCGGGGGCAATGAAGTCGGCAAAGGGAACGCCGATGACGCGGCGACCCGCACCGCCCAGCGCGACGGTGAAAATGACGAGGAAAAGGAGTGTCGTGACCGCCGGAGCCCAGATAGTTTGGAGCTGGACCTTGAAAAAGCGCCGCACCTCCTTGACATATAGCGCCTGCATCCCCGGAACATTGAGCGTCCGGATATGCGGGACACCGGGTTCCGCGAAATGCGGCGCGGCACGGAAATCGCCTGAGCCTGTGCCCGACTCCGGGCGCGAAATTTGGGGCTGGTCGTTCATGGCGTTCTCGCCTATCGCCTCCCCGATCTTACCGCAAGCTGGGCTGTGACTGCGCGCGTCCTTTCGGGAATGCGATCCGCCCGCGGCGTGGAATGATGAGGAATAAAGATGTCATGGACTGATGAGCGCATCGAACAGTTGCGCAACATGTGGGAAAAGGGCCTGACCGCCAGCCAGATCGCCGACGAGCTCGGCGGGGTCAGCCGCAATGCCGTCATCGGCAAGGCGCACCGTCTGGGGCTGAAATCGCGCCCGTCGCCGGTCAAGGCCACCGACAAGCCGGTAAAGGCGCCCGCGCCCAAGGCGGCGGCGCCCGCTGCACCCAAGCCGGCGGCCGCGCCTGCTGCACCCCGTGCTGCCGCACCGGCGGCTCCGCGTCCGGCAGCTGCACCGCCCAAGGCCGAACCGAAGCCGGTTGCCTCCGATGCCTCGGCCCCGGAAACCGACGCGCCATCCAAGCCTGATGCGCCGCGCATCGTCTCGATCGGCCCGGGAGGCTTCATTCGTCAGGGACCCGGCGACCAGCAGGCTCCGATTCCGCCGGCGCCGCCGCGCCGCCTTGTGCCCGCAAAGCCGAGCCCCGAGATCGCCGACAAGACCAGCCTGCTCGATCTCAACGATCGTATCTGCCGCTGGCCGATGGGCCATCCGGGCGAGCCCGATTTCCATTTCTGCGGTGAGGCGGTGAACCCCGGCTTCCCCTATTGCGTCGAACATTGCGGACGCGCCTATCAGGCACAACTGCCGCGCGGGACGCGCCGCCCGCCGCCGCCGCCGCCCTTCGGGGGGCCGCGCGTCCGGTGAGGCCGTTCGGACAGGATTTCGAATTCGCGCGCTTCATGGGGTTCGAAATGGTCGAACGCGGCGATGGTCGATGCCGGATGGCGATCGACATCGACCGCGCGCGGCACTTCAATCCGCAGGGCGTTGCGCATGGCGGCGTCGCCTATTCGCTCGCCGATACGGCAATGGGCGGGGCGCTGACGAGCCAGATGCCCGACAGCAAATGGTGCGCGACGCTGGAAATCAAGTTCAACTATCATGTCGGCGTGCGCGAAGGCCGGCTGATCTGCGATGCGAGCGTGCTGCATCAGGGCAAACGCATCGCCAATATCGATGCGCGTCTCTATCAGGACGACCGGCTCGTCGCGAGTGCCAACGGTAATTTCGCAATCTTCGACGCCCCGCTCGACCGATAGACTGACCTACGAAAAGGCGCCGGATCGCTCCGGCGCCTTTCCTTCATTTCCAGCCTGTTAAAAACGGAAGCTCAACGTTCCGCGAACGCTGTGCGTCCGGAAATGCGGATCGCTGCGCTGGATATTGGTGCCACCGCCGTTGAGGAGGAACGGGTTGGTTGCGGGCGCGCTGCCCGCGCCGACGTTCACCACATAATCATCGTCCTTCACGTCGGTGTAGAGATATTCGAGCCCGACCGCGATGTTGTTCGTGACCATCACCTCGGCGCCGCCGCCGGCGGCATAGCCCCAGGCGTTGGTCTTGCCATTGTCGGCAAAGCTGTTGGCGGTGTTGGTCGTCGTAAAGCGGTTGTCGAGCCGCGCATAGGCCGGACCGCCAGTGACATAGAAGAGCGCGCCGCCGCCGGGCGTATAACCCGCGCGCAGGCGGGCGCTGGCCTGCCAATCGGCTTCGCGGCTCATCGTATAGCTCGCGGGGGTGGTCGAAAAGCCGGTGACGCTATCGCGGGCGACGCTGTGACCACCCTCGATCAATGCGCCGACGACGAAATTGCCCATACGCTTGTCGAGCCCGAGCCGACCGAAGAATTCGGGGCCGTCCTTGTCGTTGCGGCAGCCGACGTTCGCGGTGCCTGTCGCGGCGCCATTGCAGAAACCGGGGGAGAAAGCGTCGGCGCCGGTCGAAGTCGTGACCTGATCGCCGTAGGTGCCGTCGCGATCGGTATCGAAGACGAGCGTTTCACCGCGATCGCTGCCCTGCAGCGTCGCGCCGCCGCCGACCGAGACATAGGGGCCGTTGAAATCCTGCGACCTGTCGCGCACGGTGGATCCGCTGTCCTGAGCCATGGCCGGGACAGCCAGCATCGTCGCCGCCGAAGCGACGAGGAGAGAGGCGAGTTTCATATATTTTCTCCACTTTTTGAGTGACTTTGCAGTCACCCGATCAACCCGCCGGCTTTCGGCGAAGTTCCTGCCTGTGCTGAAAACGGGATGAGCCGAGCGGCAGGAAATCGGTCCGCGCCGCGCCCTGGATCGCCCGAAAACCGCGCTTGCCAGCGCCCTTCCCAGCCCCCTATAGCAAGGCCATGAGTCACGATTTGTTCGACAGCTCCGCCCCCGCTACCGAAAGCTACAACGCCTCCCAGATCGAGGTGCTGGAAGGGCTCGAACCCGTCCGTCGCCGTCCCGGCATGTACATTGGCGGCACCGACGAGCGTGCGCTGCATCACCTTGCCGCCGAAGTTATCGACAACAGTATGGACGAAGCCGTCGCGGGCCATGCGACGCGGATCGAGATCACGCTCGACGTCGGCAACCGGTTGACCGTAGTCGACAACGGCCGCGGTATGCCGGTCGATCCGCATCCGAAGTTTCCGGGGAAATCGGCGCTGGAAGTCATATTGACCATGCTCCATTCGGGCGGGAAGTTCGAGGGCAAGGCCTATGCGACGTCGGGCGGCCTGCACGGGGTTGGGGTCAGCGTCGTCAACGCGCTTTCGATCGAAACCATCATCGAAGTTGCACGCTCCAAACAATTGTATCGTCAGTCTTTTTCGCAAGGCCTGCCCTTGGGCCCGATCGAGGAACTGGGGCCCACGCCGAACCGCCGCGGTACCAGCGTGACCTTCGTGCCCGATCCCGCGATCTTCGGCGAACATGGCCGGTTCAAGCCGCAGCGGCTCTATCGCATGGCGCGATCGAAGGCCTATCTTTTCGCGGGGGTCGAAATCCGCTGGAAATGCGCGCCCGAACTGATCGGCGACGACACGCCCGCAGAGGCGGTGTTCCAGTTTCCGGGCGGACTCGCCGACCATCTGAAGGAACAGATCGGCACACGCGAATGCGCCACCGCCGAACCTTTCGTCGGGCGGCAGGAGTTCCCCGATGAACAGGGACGCGCCGAATGGGCGATCGCCTGGCCGCTGTGGTCGGATGGCAGCTATAGCTGGTATTGCAACACCATTCCCACCCCCGCAGGCGGCACGCACGAAGCCGGGCTGCGCGCTGCACTGACCAAGGGGCTGCGCGCCTTTGGCGAGTTGATCGGGCAGAAAAAGGCGGCACAGATCACCGCCGAAGATGTCTTCAACGGCGGCGAGATGATGCTGTCGGTCTTCATTCGCGACCCCCAGTTCCAGAGCCAGACCAAGGATCGGCTGTCGAGCCCGGAGGCCGCGCGCCTCACCGAATATGCCGTGCGCGACCATTTCGACCATTTCCTCTCGGACAATATGGATCGGGGCCGCGCGCTCCTCGGGCTGATCCTCGAACGGATGGACGAGCGGCTCAAGCGCAAGGCGGAACGCGAGGTCAAGCGCAAGACCGCGACCAGCGCGCGCAAGCTGCGCCTGCCCGGCAAGCTGACAGATTGTTCGAACAACGGCCCGGAAGGCACGGAATTATTTATCGTTGAGGGCGACAGCGCCGGCGGTAGTGCCAAACAGGCGCGTGATCGCAAGACGCAGGCGATCCTGCCCATTCGCGGCAAGATATTGAATGTCGCCAGCGCCAGCGCGGACAAGATCCGCGCCAATCAGGAAATCGCCGATCTTGCGCTCGCGCTCGGCTGCGGGATGCGCAAGGATTGCGATGCCGACCGCCTGCGCTACGACAAGATCATCATCATGACCGATGCCGACGTCGACGGCGCGCATATCGCGACGCTGCTGATGACCTTTTTCTTCCAGGAAATGCCCGACATCGTCCGCACCGGCCATGTCTATCTGGCGCAGCCCCCGCTTTACCGCATCACCGCGGGAGCAACGTCGGCCTATGCGCGCGACGACGCCCACCGTGCCGAACTCGAAGCGACCCTGTTCAAGGGCAAACGCGTGGAGGTCGGACGCTTCAAGGGGCTGGGCGAGATGAATCCCAACCAGCTCAAGGAAACGACGATGGACCCGGCGACGCGGTCGTTGCTCAAGGTCACGCTGCCGCAGGAGTATGAGGAGCGGCAGATCGTCAAGGATCTGGTCGACCGGCTGATGGGCAAGCATCCCGAGCATCGATTCCAGTTCATTCAGGCCAATGCCGCGACACTGGACGAGGCGGCGATCGACGCCTGAAGCGAATTTTTCGCCTCCCCTGTCAGAAACACGCGCCGCCGGCGACTAACCGGATATTGGCACGGGCTTTTGGGAGATCGGGGTGACCGGAAAGGCGCAAGACAGGCTGTTCGAAGAGGCGATCGACCGCTTCGGCGGCGCTATCGCCCGCATGGCGCGCGGCTATGAAGCCGATCCCGAACTGCAACGCGACCTTCTCCAGGAGTTGCAGGTCGCGCTTTGGCAGAGCTTCGCCCGCTTCGATGCCCGCTGCGCGATGAGCACTTGGGTCTGGCGCGTGGTGCATAATCGCGCCGCCTCGCACGTCGCCGCCCAAGCCCGCAAGCGTCGGCGGCCGTGGGTCGATATCGAGGATCTGGCGCTTGCCGATGAAGCCCCCTCGCCCGCCGAGCGCGCCGAGACCCATCAGGCGCTCGCCTTGATGCTGGCTATCATCGACCGGCTCGGACCGCCCGACCGGCAGATATTGCTCCTTTATCTCGAAGGGATGCCAGCGGCCGAAATCGCCGACGTCACGGGCGTGTCGTCCGAGGCCGTCGCAACCAAGGTCCATCGCTTCAAATCCATGCTCACGCGCCGTTTCGTCGGCCTGGGAGATGCAACATGACCGATTTTTCCGACGACATGACCCTTCACACCCTGTGGCAAAGCGATACGGCCGCGTTCGACCCGATGCCGGTCGAGGAAGTCAGGCGCCGCGCGTCGCGGCTCGGCGACATCGTCGCCCGGCGAAATCGCCGCGAATATATGGCCGCCGCCATCGTGATTGCGGGTTTTGCCGTCTATGCCGTGCTCCTTCCCGGCCTGCTGTTCAAGCTGGGCAGTCTGCTCGTGATTGCCGGGACACTGTTCGTCAGCTGGCAGCTAACCCGCCGAACCTCGCGTCCCGATCCGGCGGCAGAAGCCGCGGACATCCGGTCCTATTACCGCGCGCGCCTCGTTCGTGAAGAGCATATGCTGTCGCGCGTCGGGCGCTGGTATCTTGCACCTTTGCTGCCCGGTATGCTGCTGTTCATGACCGCACAGGCGCTGGATGACCGTTATGGCATGGTTGGTAGCACGGTGCTGATCGGCGGGCCGTTGCTGCTTTTCGGGGCCATCTGGCTCCTCAACCGGCGCGGCGCCGCGCTGCTGCGACGTCAGATTGCGCGGATCGATCGCGATCCGCCCGCCCCTGTTCCCGAACAAGGAGAATGATATGAACCGCCTGCACCGCCTTGCTGCAGCTGCCCTGCTCGCCGTCCCCTTGGTCGCGCTGCCTGTCGGCACCGTCCATGCTCAGCCGGGCACAGCCGCACGCGCCGAACAGAGCGCCTTCGACCGCCGCGCCGGTCAGCTCGTCGCCCTGTTCGAAGGGCGGGTGCCCTATGCCGAATATTTTGCGCCTTCCTTTCGCGCGGCGATCCCAGAAGCGCGATTTCGGGAGATCAGCGAAAATCTGGTCGGCCAATATGGCAAGCCGGTCGCGGTCAAGCGAGCGACATCAGACGACGGTCAATCGGGCACGATACTGCTCCGCTTCGAACGCGGGACCGCGACGATCCGCCTGGACGTCGGCCCGGCCCCCGAAGGGCTGGTGCTGGGACTTCGAGTAACCGGATTTGTGGCTGCCAACGATAGCATCGCCGCAGTTGCAGCGGAAATCGCTGCTTTACCGGGCGATACCGGGTTTCTTGTCGCCGAAGTTGACGGCGACAACATTCGTCAGATTGCGGGTTCGGGCACCGATCGGCAGTTTGCTGTCGGATCGATATTCAAACTCTATGTGCTCGACGAGCTCGCTGCGCAGGTGGCGGCGGGTAAGCGGCATTGGGACGATGTCGTCCCGCTTGCCTATCCCAGTTTCTCGTCGGCGGCGACCGCCAACTGGCCGCTCGACACGCCGGTTACGCTGCAAACGCTGGCGAACTGGATGATCTCGGTCAGCGACAATGGCGCCGCCGACACGCTGATTCATCTGCTCGGCCGCAAGGCGATCGAAGAACGGATGCGCGCCGCGGGCAATAGCGCCCCCGCACGCAACACGCCCTTTCTGACGACGGTCGAGGCCTTCGCGCTCAAGGGCAACAATTTCGCTGATCTCCGTTCAGCCTTTCTCTCCGGCAGCGAAGCGGAGCAACGCAAGATCGTCGATGACAATGCCGATCGCTTCACCCTCGCCAATGTTGACGGCGTCAGCTTCGAAGGAAAACCGCGCTTTATCGACAGCCTCGAATGGTTCGCCTCGCCGATGGATGTGGCGCGGGCCTTTGCCGATCTGCGGGCGCGCGGTTCGGCGCCGACGATGGCGGCGCTGGCGATCAACAATGGCGTCGGCCCCGCAGCGGCGGCGGACTGGTCCTACCTTGGCTACAAGGGCGGGTCGGAGCTTGGCGTGGTGTCGATGAGCCTGCTCGGCCAGCGCAAGGCCGACGGCAAATGGTTCGTCGTCACGGCAAGCTGGAACAATGCGGCCTTGGACCTCGACGGCAACAAGTTCGCCGGTCTCGTCACCCGGCTGCTCGCGCTCGCAGCCAAGGAGGGCGTTACGCCGTCAGCGCCGCCACCAGCGCCTTGACCTTCGCCTGCCGCCATTGCGGGGTCGGCGCGACGAGCCAATAGCCGCGTTTCGTATCCATCGCCTCACCCACTTGGCGCACCCGCCCGGCGGCAATATCGGCCTCGGCGAGCATGGCCGGGACGCAGGCTTGCCCCAGACCGTTGGCTGCGGCGTCGATCGCAAGCCCGGCATCGCCCAGCCGCAACGCGGGCTCACCCTCGGCGACGGGGCATCCCGGCCACGCGATCCGCGTGTCGTTGCCGCCGCCAGGCCCCGCAACGGTGACCATCGATGCCGCCGACAGCGCGACGCCTTCATGGTCGCCGGCCCCATCGGTCCAGAAAATCGCGAGATCGAGATTGGCCTCGGTAAAATCAATGCCGCTATCGGCTGACACAAGCGTGAACCGCACGTCGGGCGCCTGCTGGCTGTACCGCGCGAGACGCGGCGCCAGCCATTTGGCGGTCAGGTCGCGCGGCGCGGCGATGGTCAGCGATTGCGACGACTGCCCCGCCTGCATTGCGCGGACCGATTCCTCGAACTGCAAAAAGCCCTGCCGCAGCGCGTCGAGCCCGGCATGTGCTTCCCCCGTCAGTTCAAGACCCTTAGGGGTGCGGCGGAACAGGACGACGCCCAGCATGTCCTCCAGCGCGCGGATCTGTTGACCGACCGCCGCCGGGGTCACCGCCAGCTCGTCGGCGGCACGGGTAAAGCTGAGATGGCGGGCAGCGGCGTCGAAGACGCGCAGCGCGTTGAGAGGCAGATGGGTGCGCTTCATGACGCGGTCGCGGGGGCCACGAGCGGAAAGGCCGGAATTGCCGCCAGCATCTGCGACCCGTCGGTCATTTCCATCACATAGGTGCCGACCATCCCGCCTTCGGGCGTCGGCAGCGGGCATCCCGAAACATAGTCGAACGACCCGCCGGGCGCGATGAGCGGCTGTTCGCCGACAACGCCTTCGCCCTCAACCTCGCTCACCTGCTCGCGGCCGTCGGTGATCCGCCAATGCCGCGTCAACAGCTGCACCGCGGCCTCACCGTGATTTTCGATGCGGACATGATAGGCCCAGAACCAGCGCCCCAGCGCCGGATGCGACTGTTCGGGCAGGTAGCTGACCGACACGCGCACCGTGATCGGCCCGGTTGTCGCGGCAAAGGGGAAGAGGGAGTCGATCATCGCGCCGCCAGCGTCGCTCAAAGCCCGACCTTGGTCAATGCCTGGTCCAGATCGGCGATCAGATCGCGCGGATCCTCCAGCCCGATATTGATGCGCAGCATCCCCTCCTCGATGCCCATGTCGGCGCGCGCCTCGGCGCTGACGCCATAATGGGTGGTCGACGCAGGATGGCAGCACAGGCTGCGCGCATCGCCGATATTGTTCGAAATATCGACGAGTTCGAGCGCGTTCAGAAACGCCATCGCTTGCGCCCGATCCTCGAGGAAGAAGGAGAAGATCGGCCCGCAGCCATCCATCTGGCGCATCGCCAGATTATGCTGGGGGTGGCTGGCCAGGCCGGGATGCAGAATGCGCCGCACGCGCCCCTCGATCGCCTTGCCGACCGCCAGCGCATTCTCCGACTGGCGGCGGGCACGCAGGTCGAGCGTTTCCAGCCCCTTCAGAACAACCCATGCGTTGAACGGCGACAGGTTCGGGCCGGTATTGCGCTGGAACGGCAGCAGCACCTCGTTGATGAATTTTTCCGTTCCGCACACCGCTCCGGCGAGGACGCGGCCCTGCCCCTCCATCAGCTTGGTCGCTGAATAGGCTACGACGTCGGCGCCGAATTCCAGCGGGCGCTGAAGCGCGGCGGTCGCGAAGGCATTGTCGACGACGGTCGTGATGCCATGCGCCTTGGCGAGATCGCACACCGCCTGCAGGTCGACGATATCCATCGTCGGATTGGCGGGGGTTTCGAAAAAGAAAAGCTTGGTGTTCGGCTTGATCGCTGCCTTCCACGCGTCAAGGTCACGGCCATCGACGACGCTCGTCTCGATCGCGAAGCGCGGCAGCAACGTATCGACGAGCCAGCGGCACGACCCGAAGGCCGCTTTCGCAGCAACAACATGGTCGCCAGCGGACAATTGACACAGGAGCGCCGTCGTCATCGCCGCCATGCCGGTGGCTTGCGTCCGGCACGCCTCGGCACCTTCCATCAACGCGATGCGTTCTTCGAGCATCGCAGCAGTGGGATTTTGCAGGCGCGAATAGGTCATGCCCTGCGCCTCGCCGGCAAAGCGGGCCGCGACTTCCTCGGCGCTGTCATAGGTATAGCCGGAGGTCAGGAACAGGGCCTCGGACGTTTCGCCATGTTCGCTGCGCCACGTCCCGCCGCGCACCGCCTGCGTGGCCGGACGCCAGTTCCTCGTCTTGCTGCGATCGAATCCCGTCGTCTTTTTCATCTCGCTCTATCCGTTCAAAGCCGCGACAACCGCATCGCCAAGCGCTGCGGTGCCCATCGATCCGCCCAAATCGGCGCCGCGGCATCCGTCGGCAAGGATTTTCGCTACCGCACTCTCGATGCGCGCCGCGCTCGCCTCGTCGCCGCCCGAATGGCGAAGCAGCATCGCAAGCGACAGGATCATCGCGAGCGGGTTGGCTATCCCTTTACCCGCAATATCGGGGGCGCTGCCGTGAATGGGCTCGTACAGTCCCTGGCGGCCTTCGCTCAGCGAGGCCGATGCGAGAAGACCGATCGAGCCGACGCACATCGATGCCTGATCGGACAAAATGTCGCCGAACAGATTGCCCGTGACGACCACGTCGAACTGCCCCGGATTGCGCACCAACTGCATCGCGGCATTGTCGACATACATATGACTGAGCTCGACGTCGGGATAGTCGGCCGCAACCTCGATCACGACGTCCCGCCAGAGCTGCGAGGTTTCAAGGACGTTCGCCTTGTCGACCGAGCACAGCCGCTTCCGGCGCCCTTGCGCGGCGCGGAACGCGACATGCGCGATACGCCGCACTTCGCTCTCGCTATATGCCATGATGTCATAGCCTTCGCGCTCCCCGGTCGCGGTCGTGCGCATGCCCTTTTCGCCGAAATAGACGTCGCCGTTGAGTTCGCGCACGATCAGCAGGTCAATCGCCGAGGCGACTTCGGGCCGTAGCGCAGAGCTGTCTTCCAGTCCCGCGAACAGCTTGGCCGGACGAAGATTGGCGAACAGGCCGAGTTCCGACCGGAGGCCGAGAATAGCCTGCTCGGGCCGCAAATGACGCTCGACAGCATCGAAGCGCGGATCGCCGACCGCACCGAACAGGATCGCATCGGCCGCCTTGGCCTTTGCGAGCGTCTCGGGCGGCAGCGGGTGGCCGCTGGCGGCATAGGCCGCACCGCCGACAAGCGCGCGGTCGATCGTGATGGGCAACGCCAGCGCGGCGAGAGTCTTTTCGGCCTCGACCATGATCTCCGGTCCGATACCGTCGCCAGCCAGCAGCAGGATTTGCACGTGCGTCGCCCTTTCCTATCTTCGCGAGCCGCTTAGACAGCGGCGGCCCCTCACGCAACCGCCCTGCCCAGCCTGCCGAGCAATCTTTCCCTCACCGCCAGCAAGTCGCGGTTTCGGCCATCGAGAATGTCGCGGTCGAGGAAATGGCCGGTGATGGCAAGTCCGGCGATGACGTCGGCAATCGACGGATCGGCATCGCGGCCGCGCAAAAAAGGCGGCAGTGGCATCAGCCGCGCTTCATATCCAGCCGCGGCGGCGCGGCCGACCGCCCCGCCTGACTTGGGGCTGACAAAGGCCAGATCGTCGGCGGTGCCGGTCGCCACGCATTCGTCGAGGCTGAGCCCGAAACCGAGCTCGGCAAGCAACAGCAACTCATAGCGCGCGAGCGCCGCTGCCCATAGCCGCGCCGCCGGCGCCACCGCAATCGCCTCCAGAAGCGCCGACAGCGCGGCGTAGAGCGACGGGTAGGGCTGGCTTTCGGGAAGCGCCGCCGCGGTCAGGCTGGTCGCCCAGTCGATCGCGGCGGCCGCCAGCGGTTCGGCGAGCAGTGGCGCGCGGCTGGCGATCATTTCAACCGTTGCGCCGCCAAGCTGATCCTCGGTCCGCGCCCGCAGGTCGAGCGCGACGAGGTTTCCCGGCATAAGTATCGGGCGCAGGCGCCGCGATCGCCCCCCGCGCACATAGCCGGCGACAAGGCCGGCGCGTTCGGTGAGGGCGCGCAGGATCGCGCCATGTTCGCCATGCGCCCGAACCGCGCAGACGATGGCATCGGCGGTCAGGCCGGCCAAAGCACCATCTGCGTCTGGGTGACGAGCGCGACCTCTTCGCCCCCTTCGGTGCGGATACGCGTCTGCCAGACCGACAGGCGCTTCCCGATCTTGACCGGCGTCGCTTCGCCGACGAGCACCGACCCGACCGGGCCGGCGCCAAGGAAATTGGTCTTGCTTTCGATCGTCGTCGTGCCGCTTGCGCCGTCGGGCAAGGTCAGGAAGGCGCCGACCGCGCCCAGACAGTCGGCAAACGCCATGATGGCGCCGCCGTGGACGATATTGCCCGCGGTGCAGATGTCGGGCCGCACGGGCAACCGCCCGGTAACGCGCTCTTTCATCCCTTCCTGTATCGTCACGCCCAGCGTTCCGGCGAGCGGCATGGCGGCTGCGAAATCCACGTTCTTCTCCTCAGCTTCCCGGATTGTAGAAATCATAAACGGCCTGCGCGACCGCCGCGCTGACGCCCGGCGCCTTTTTCAGATCGTCGAGGCTGGCGCTGCGGATCGCGCGCGCGGTGCCGAAATGCATCAACAGCGCCTTCTTGCGAGCCGGTCCGATGCCCGGAACCTCGTCAAGCGGCGAGCTGCCCATCGCCTTCGCGCGCTTCTGCCGATGCGCGCCAATGGCGAAGCGATGTGCCTCGTCGCGCAATCGCTGAATGTAGAAAAGCACGGCATTGTTCGGGGGCAGCGTGAATTCGCGGCCGTCGGGCAAATAGAATGTCTCGCGCCCGGCGTTGCGATCCGGTCCCTTGGCGACGCCCACATAAGGAAGATCGTCGATACCGAGTTCCGCGAGCACGGCGCCCGCTGCGGACACCTGCCCTTTGCCGCCGTCGATCAGCACCAGATCGGGCCATTCGCCCTTGTTGCGTTCGGGATCCTCCTCGAGGGCGCGCGCGAAGCGGCGCTGGAATACTTCGCGCATCATCGCGAAATCGTCGCCCGGCTGCGTTTCCGGGCGCTTGATGTTGAACTTGCGATAGGCGCCCTTGATCCAGCCTTCCGGCCCCGCGACGACCATCGCGCCGAGCGCGTTGGTGCCCTGAATATGGCTGTTGTCGTAGATTTCGATCCGCTGCGGCGGTTCGTCGAGATCGAACAGATCGGCAAGTTCACGCCCCAGTTTCGCCTGACTGCTGCTTTCGGCAAGGCGGCGGTCGAGTTCTTCGCCGGCGTTACGCACCGCCTGTTCGAGCAGTCGCTTGCGATTGCCGCGCTGCGGGACGCTGATCTCGACCTTGCGGCCCGCCGTTTCGCCGAGCGCTTCGGCAAGGACCGCGGCGTCCTCGGGCTCGCGATCGACGAGGATCAGCTTGGGGGGCGGCACGCCCTCGTAAAATTGCATGAGGAAGCTCGCCATCACCTCAGGTTCGGGCACCCCCGCGACATGCGCGGGAAAGAAGCTGCGATGCCCCCAATTCTGCCCGCCGCGAATGAAGAAACCCGCAATGCAGAGCTGCCCGCCCTTTGCGGCCAGCGCAAAGACATCGGCATCGCCCAGCCCGTCGGCATGCACCGACTGGCTACCCTGGATGAAGGTGAGCGCCTTCAACCGGTCGCGGAGCACCGCGGCGAGCTCGAAATCCATGGCTTCGGCCGCGCGCGTCATCGCATCGCCCAGTCGCTTCTGCACCGCGGTCGAGCGGCCTTCCAGAAAATCCTGCGCATCGCCGACGAGTTCGGCATAATCGGCCTTGTCGATACGATCGACACACGGCGCCGAACAGCGCCGGATCTGATAGAGCAGGCACGGCCGCGAACGATTGGCGAAGAAGCTGTCGGTGCAACTGCGCAACAGAAAGGTCTTCTGGAGCGCGTTGAGGGTGCGGTTCACCGACCCCGCGCTGGCGAACGGGCCGTAATAGCGTCCCTTGGCACGGCGGGCGCCGCGATGCTTTTGTACCCGCGGGAAGTCATGATCCATGCGGAGCAGGATGAAGGGGAAGCTTTTGTCGTCGCGCAGCAGGACATTGTAGGGTGGACGATAGCGTTTTATGAGCTGTGCCTCGAGCAGCAGCGCCTCGGCCTCGCTTGTGGTCGTCACGATCTCCATAGCGCGCGTCTGCGCGACCATGCGCTGCAACCGCTGCGGCAGCCGCGCGACCTGGGTGTAGTTGGTGACGCGGTTCTTCAGCGCGCGGGCCTTGCCGACGTACAGAACGTCGCCGCGCGCATCGAGCATCCGATAGACACCGGGGCGCACCGGCAGCTTGCGCACGACGCCGCGAATGACCTGGGCACCGCGCTCCAGATCGGGCTTGTCGGCCCCCTCACCCTCGCCGCGGACGACATAGGTGGCCTTCTCTTCGTTGAATCGTTCGGGAGCGTTGGGACGGACCATCATTTCCATGTAGGCGATGGCCGCACGGCCCGCCATAGTGTGGCAGGTAAAAGCATGGAGGGGGCGATGGAATTACACGGCAAACTGGCGCTGGTGACGGGCGGAAGCGACGGAATCGGGCGCGAAATCGCGCTGCAATTGCAGGCGGCGGGTGCCGAGGTGGTCGTGACGGGCCGCTCACCCGAAAAACTGGCGGGGATGCGGGCGCTGGGTTTTGAAACGATCGCCGGCGATCTGTCCGAGCCGGCGGGAATCGATGCCGTCGTCGCGGGGGTCGCAGGGCGACCGCTGGCGCTTCTGGTCAACAATGCCGGGGTCGGTAGCGATTATGAGCTGGACGAGCCGGCGACTCTCGACAGCGCGGCGCAGTGCATCCGTACCAACCTCGACGCGCCGATCGCACTCTGCACGCGGCTGCTGCCGATCCTGCGCGCCCAGCCCGCCGCCGCGATCGTCAATGTGACCTCGGGGCTCGCGATCGCACCGCGCGCCGGCGGTTCGATCTATTGCGCCACCAAGGCCGGGCTGCGCGCCTATACGCAGGCGATCCGCCACCTGCTGCGCGACAGCAATGTGGCGGTGATCGAGGCGCTGCCGCCGGTGGTGGAAACCAATATGACCGCGGGTCGCGCCGGGAAGAAGATGAGCGCGCACGATTGCGCCGCCGAAATCGTGCGCGGCATCCGCACCGGCAAGCGCGAGGTGAATGCGGGGGCGGTGAAGCTGTTGCAACTCGTCAACAGCGTCTCACCCGCCCTCGCCCGCCGGATCATGATCAAATATTGAGGCCGCCAATTTCGGCTTTGCGCGCCTGAACGGCTGTGGCAGGCCGTGCACGGGGCGCACCATCAGGGGGATATTATGCGCATGATTTTTGTGGCGGCCACGCTGTTGCCGCTCGCCACGCCGGCTGCCGCCGCCGAATGGTATCTGGTCGGCGGCAATGATTCGACCCGCACCTATGTCGACCTTGCGAGCTTGCGCGCGCTGAGCGGCAAGATCGTCGGCGACGTGCTGAGCGTCTATGCCAAACCGCTCAACGGCGGACCGATCGTGGGTGCAAAAATTCGCGAGGAGCTCGATTGCGGTGGCAATTCCTTCCGCACGCTCGAATATA
The DNA here is from genome assembly GCF_001610975.1 of Sphingopyxis terrae subsp. terrae NBRC 15098. Classification (NCBI taxonomy): domain Bacteria; kingdom Pseudomonadati; phylum Pseudomonadota; class Alphaproteobacteria; order Sphingomonadales; family Sphingopyxidaceae; genus Sphingopyxis; species Sphingopyxis terrae. The sequence continues at coordinate 3,305,960 of NZ_CP013342.1, forward strand.
GCTATTACCGCGCCGACGGCAGCTTCATCGAGAGCGAACCGTCCGAGACGATCACCGAACACAAGACGCCCGCCGCCAACAGCATCAACGAGGCGATCATGGATTTCGCCTGTTACCGCAAAGGCGGGACCGCTGTCAGCGATCCGTTCAGCGATGCGGCCGACAATTTCGACGAGTATTGACACGAAAAAGCGGGCGTCTCGCTTAGACGAGACGCCCGCTTTTCATGGCCCGATCGGGAAAGATCAGCTCTTGGCGACGGCCGCGATCGCCTTATCGATCAGCGCCTTGTCGGCGCCCGCGTCATGCTTGGCCGCGATCAGCGCTGCGGCCGCATCGGTCGCCGCCTTGGCCGCCGCGGCACGAACCTCGGCAACCGCGTTGGCTTCGGCCGCCGCGATGCGGTCTTCGGCCATCTGCTTGCGGCGAGCGATCAGCGCGGTCGCATCGCCCTTCGCCTTGGCGACGAGCGCTTCGGCCTCGGATTCGGCACGGGCGCGGAGCTCGTCGGCTTCTTTCGCCGCATCGGCAAGCTTGGCCTCATATTCGGCCTTGAGCGATTCGGCATCGAGGCGAAGCTGTTCGGCTTCGCCGAGCTGCTTCGAAATCTCTGCGATCTTCTTGTCGAGCGACGCGCCGATCATCGCCGGCACCTTCTTCCAGACAAGAATGCCGAGGAAGGCGAGCATCGCGATCGACACCCACACGGTAGCGTTAAGCCCGAAAGCCGTCGGATCGGCATGCGCCTCTCCGGCAGCGCCGGCAGCTTCGGATAGGATCACCAGGAAATCAGCCATGCAGCACCGCCTTCACCGCAGCCTTTGCGTCGGTTGCGGCAACTTTCACGCCCGACAGCTTGGCCACTAGGTCGGTCGCCGCTTCGGCAGCGACCGATTCGATTTCCGCCATTGCCGAGGTACGCGCAGCGCCCACATCGGCTTCGGCCGCTGCCAGCTTTTCCGAAAGCTCGGCATCGACCTTTGCCAGACGCTTTTCGGCGTCGCGAGCGGCCTTGTCCTTGGCGTCCGAAACCGCCTTCTGCGCCGCAGCGCGGCTCGCCTCGCTCTGCTGGCGATAGCTCTCCTCGAGGCCGTCGGCGGCCGCGTGTGCGGCCTTGGCCGCCGCCAGATCGTCGGCGACCTTGCGATCGCGCGCGTCAACCGTCGCCTCGATCTTGGGCAGCATGCCGCGGCCGATGACGATGTAGATGCCGGCAAAAACGACCAGCAGCCAGAAAAGCTGCGAGGCGAGATACCAGTTATCAGCGGTTAGCTGGGCTATCTGGGGCATGAAAGGCGAACCTTAAACTTATGAAAAACCTGCAAATCGGTGCAGCCGGTCCCCATCCGAGAACCGGCCACGCCGGATCGTCCGAAATCAGACGACGAAGAGCAGGATCATCGCGACGACGAACGCGAGCAGGCCGAGAAGTTCGGCAGCCGCGAAGCCGATGAACAGGCGACCCTGCTGGCCGTCTGCGGCCGCGGGGTTGCGCAGCGCGCTTTCGAGGAAGCTGCCGAAGACGTTACCCACGCCGATGGCGGCCATGCCGGCACCGATAGCGGCGAGACCAGCACCGATCAGCTTTGCTGCTTCTGCGTCCATTGTAATACTCCTTGGGTGTAAGCGTTTGGTATAAACGGGATTAGTGAAGGTTGACCGCGTCGTTGATGTAAAGCGAGGTCAACAGGGCGAAAACATAAGCCTGGATGCCGGCGACGAGCAGTTCGAGCGCGCTGATGCCGATCATCAGGATGAAGCTGAGGACCGAGACGATCGAGCCGAGCCAGACGGTTTCGGCGTTGAAGCCGTTGATGACGAAACCCGACAGCACCTTAAGCAGAACGTGACCCGCCGTCATTGCGACGAAGAGACGCAGGCCGAGGCTGAAAGGGCGGACCATGAAGGACACGAACTCGATGGGCGCGATGATCGGAATCATCGGCAGCGGCGTGCCGTGCGGCACAAAGAGCGAGAAGAAGTGCAGGCCATGGCGCCAGAAACCGACGACGAGCACGATCGCAAAGCTGACCAGCGCAAGAACCCCGGTGATCGCGATATGGCTGGTCACGGTGAAGGGATGGATGCCGAAAACACCAAGCGGCAACATGCCGAGCAGGTTGCAGAACAGGATGAACATGAACAGCGAGAAGACATAGGGCGTGAACTTGCGCCCTTCGCTACCGATATTCTGCGTCATCATGCTGGAGATGAAACCCGTGAAGCCCTCGACGGCGGCTTGCCAACGGCCGGGAACGAGCTGACGGCGCATACCGCCCCACATGAAGATGCCGAGCGTGATGGCCGCGACAACCATCCACAGCGCGCTGTTGGTGAACAGGATTTCGTGCCCGCCCAGATGGAAACCGCCGCCGAGCGGGGTCACCTCGAACTGGTGCATCGGGTCGATCTTGCCGGATTCCGCCGCCACTCTTCACTCCACGCGCATTGCGGGGCGGCTCATCGGGCCGTCCCGCCAGAAATTCCCTTTGATCCGCGCTACTTGCGTGGACCCGAAGCGATGCGAATGATGTTCCGGAACGCCACGACGATCCCCATGAACAACATTCCCAACAACCCCCAGGGCGACGTGCCCGCGATGCGGTCGATCAGCCAGCCGAACAAGGCGCCACCGATCAATCCACCCAGCAGTTCCGCCAGCACCCGGTTCCCGAGCCGGTAATTGGCATCGGATTCCGGACTGGCGGCGCCTGCGGTCCGTTTCGCTTCTGCGGCTTCGGCCCGGTCCAATCGCTCTTCGAGCGAGACCAGGCGCGAATCCTCCGAAGTTTGATCCGGATCGCTGCCCTTCCCCGTCATCTTCCGCCATCCTCCTGAAACAGAACCGAAAAGAATCGGTGCCGCCCGCGAAAAAGGCCCGGAAAAAGCCGGGGGACCCCTAAGGCGCGGCCCGTTTAGGAACGCCGCCCGATTAAGTCAATGCCCGTGCGCAGGCGCACAAAAATGCCGCCGCGTTTAGGGGCGCGGCGGCATAATGAGGCACGAAGGCCTGCTGCTAATTCGTCAGTTGGCGGCGCAACGCGGATCGCGCACCGGCGGGCTGCTGTCGCGCGTCAGCCATTTGCCGTCGGGCGTGCGGTATTTCTCGCCCGGCGCGGTCTTCAGGATCAGATTGCAACCCGTCACAAAGGCGAACTGTTCGATCGTGCTGCCCGCCGGCGCGTTGCGCGTATAGGCGTCCTTGCGCTTGATATTGATGTCGCTGACCAGCTTGCGCACTGCATCGGTCGGCGTGGTCACAAAGCCGAGGTAGCCGTCGGGCTGTTCGCCGATCAGGCCCGCAGCGCGCGCATTTTCATAGGCGGGGTCGCGCTGTGCCAGCGCCGGCGTGACCAGCGCGGCGACCGCTCCGGCGGCGGCCAGCGCGGCGATTGCGGGTTTGAACATCTGCTTCATCATCTTGTTTCGTCCCTGTCAGAAGATAGAGCCATTTTGTTCGATCAGCTTTTTCGCGTCGCCGTCGATCCTGTACACCACTTCCTGCTGGATGCGGATATTCAGGTTGATCTCGATCGGCTTGTCGGGCGCTGACACCTGAACGCAGCCGCCGAGGCCCATCGTTCCGATCGTCAGCAACAGACACCGACCGCCTATGGCCGCTCTCCTCATCTTTCCTATCTTCCTTACCGTCATTGCACGGGCTCGCTTGCTGGAGGCTGAACGGGCGCCGCCTTCGCCGCTGCGGCGGCTTCGGCATCGCGCTGGGCTTGCAAGAGCTGCGACAAATTCTGCTCCACCAGGACCGATGGATCGTAAAAGCTCTTTGCAGAGAATATCAGGCCGCGGAAAGGCCCTTCGACACGAATGTTGAAGATCAGCGGGATTTTGGCGACCTGATCGACCAGGAAATTGCGCTTTGCGCCGATACCCTGCCCGATCCCGCCGAAGCGGATTTCGGTCACCATTTCGCCGTCGAGGTTGCCGTTGAGGACAATCGTCAGATCGTCATATTTCAGCGATCGCAGCGCCCCGAACGCAAAATTGGCCATCGTGCCGAGGTTGTGATTGGAAAGTTCGCCAACATAGGCGAGCGTGCCGCCGCCGTCGCGCGCGTCGATCCGTCCGTTGACCACGCGCCCGCCGAGCCCGTCGAACTCGACCGGCAGCGTCCCGTCGAACTTGCCCGTCGCGTTGATATTCTCGAACCCGAACTGCTGAAGGAAAACCGCGGCATCGACGCCGACGACATCGAACATCAGGCGGCGCGGCTGGGTGGCGCTGAAATCGAGCGTAGCGGGGTGCAGCAGAAGCTCGCCGCCAGCGAACGGCCAGCGCCCACCCTCGATCCGCACCCGATTGCCGCCGAGGAGCTGATAGTCGATCTTGCCGTCCACGACAGGAATGCCCGGATTGACTTCCTTCAGCGCGACGGTCTGCCCCGGCGCCGAATGGAGCCCCAGCAGATCGTCGAACGTCAGCGTCGACGTCAGTCCGGTCACCGGGCCGAAAGCCGCGGCGAGGTCGGTATTGGCGGTCGCAAAGGTGCCCCCGCTCGTGACGCCCTCGGCATTCCACTCGATCCGCCCGTCGCCGACGACCGAACCCTGGACATTGGCCACGACGCCTTGCGCAAGCGTCGTGAGCTGTTCGGGCTGGAAATTATCGTCAAAGCGCAATTCCTTGACGATCAGATCGGCGGCGCCGCTGCTGTCGGCAAAGCGATGGCGGATCACCGTATCGAGAATCTTCTTGCCGCTTTCACGTTCGTCGAAACCCGCCCTTGCGTCGATCACGCCGTCGGCGAAACGGAGATGCGCGTCGCGGCTGATCAGCGGCGCAAAGCGCTTGTCCGCCGCCGCATCGGTCAGCACCAGCCCGCCGTCGAGCGTCAGCGCGCCGTCGGCCCAGCGCCAGTTGCCGGCAATCTCGCTCATGCCGAGCGGGACGGCACCGATCTTGCCCTGCGCATCGGCAAGCGTTCCGGCCATCCCCTGTCCGCCCGCCGCGCCCGAAAGGCGTCCGGCGGCGAAATGCGTCATGCTGTCCCCGGCCCCGATCCGGACATCGGCGTTGGCAAGCGACCAGCGCCACCGCGCCAGATCGACCTCGCCGGGACCGCTGTCAAAAGCAAAGGGTGACGCCCCGCTGGTGCCGCGCAGCTTGAGGCCCGGAAGCCGGACGGCACCGCGCACCCCCGCGGATCCCACGCTGAACAGCGGCGCACCGGGGGTGCTGCACAGGTCGATACCGTTATTGACAAGGCGCAGCCCCGACACGTCGATCTTGTTCGCGGTGACACGGTGGCAGCCGCCGTTGAACGCCATCCCGCCGGTCGCGGCGATGGCACCGGCAATCGGCACGCGCAGCCTCTCTACGCGCCCGCCCGCAAGCGGCCCCGACAGGGTGGCGCTAGTCGAAAAGCGCATCGCGGCGCCCGGCGCGCTCGAAAAACGCACCGGATCGAGCGCCAGACGCGCGCCGCCCGCCTGATAGGCGTCGATTTGCGCCAGCCCGGTCATGTGGCCGTCGGCACGGCGGTCGAGTTCCATCGCGCCGACCGGAAGGCCACCGCCGCCGAAGGTCCAGCGCCCCGTTGCGATGACCTCGGGCCGCGGCGCGGCGAAGAGATAGCCGATGCGGCTGTCGGCGCTGCTCGCGAAGCGTGCGCCGCTGCGGCTCGACAGGCTGGGCGCGGCAAGCTCGAAACGGAGCGCCTCGCCCTGCCCGGTCAGCGCGATCGCCGCTTCGCCGCTTGCACCCGCGAGCGCTGCGGCGAAGGCGGTCGCCGCGCGGTCGCCGATCGGGCCGAGCGGGGTACCGCCCAGCGCCGCGGCGCTGTCCGCGACCGACCGGCGCAGACGCGCGCTCGCGCTTGCATCGGCGAAGCGCAGCCGGCCGTCGAAATTGGGGGTGACGTTGCCGACCGCGCCCTTGCCCTCCAGATGCACGCCGCTCGCCGCAAAATCCGGCCCGGCCAGCTTGGCAACATCCGCCACCAAGGTCAGCCCGGTGCGATCGGCGGTGCCGGTGAAGCGGCCCTTCACGCCGACCCGCTCGGCGGCGAGCGCGGGCATCATCAGGCGCTGGACCAGCGCGTCGGCGGTGCCGTCCCATTGCTGCAGATTTTCGGCAAGCGAGACGTCCAGCGCGATCTGCGGCGCGGCGACCGCGACCGGCTGCGCGCCGCCGCAAGTCACGGCCGCGCCGCGCAACGGCCCAGTCAGCCGCGGGCGCACATCGCGCACCGCGAGTTTGCCGTAGAAAGTGATTCCCGTGCCGCGGCAATCGGCAGCGGCGATATGCGGGGCCACGAGCGCGAGGGTTCCCGCAAAATCGCGGCGCAAATTGCCGCCGCCGTTCAGCGCCGCGCCGACATTGCCCCACGGCGTTTCGAGCCGCGCCCGCGCGTCGCTCAGCCGGACCGCCATGTCGGGCAATGCGAACGGACTCTTGTCGGTTGGGTCGCGAAATTTGTCGAGCGCGCCGAGCGACAATTGCCCATCGACGAAGCGGCCGTAGAGCCGCAGGCCGTCGGCGCGCACCGATGCGACATAGGGCCCGGACAAGCCGAGCCCGACCGACACCTCAAGCACCCGCGCGGTCAGGTCGGGATGCGCCGGATTACCGATAACGACATTGCTGAGCCGCTGGGTCGACAGGCCGATGCGTTCGATCGTGTAGCGTGCCGGCACGCCCTTCTTCGCAAGCTGGTCCTGAATGAAACGGTCGGCGATCGGGGCGCGGGCAACCCAAAGTCCGAGCGCCAGCGCACCGAGCGCGCCCCCGACGATCCACGGCGCCTTGCGCCGTCGCCGCGCGCGGACTGTCTCTGCCTCGCTCACCCGCGGCCGAACCCATCGACCGCCTGTGACGTCACGCCGTCATCATATGCCCGGCCAAAGCTCACTGCGCCTACCATTGCTGTCCCATGCCCATCGGCAACGCAGGGCAAGGCCATTCGATGCAGGAAAAAGCGCCGCGACATAGGCGCTTGTGTCTATGAGCGTTGAGTGGTGCCCACAAGGCGGTTATTGCCTTGACGATGGCCGACGCGCCCGCCCCCCTTCCCGATCATGCGGGCCACCGGTCGCGGCTTCGCGCGCGCCTGCTCGGCGGCGATGCCGACGGTATGGCCGATTACGAACTGGTCGAATATCTCCTCGCGCTTGCGATCCCGCGGCGCGATACTAAGCCGCTCGCCAAGACATTGCTGCGCGAATTCGGTTCGTTCGCACAGCTCGTCAGCGCCGATCCCGAATCGCTGCGCCGAATCGACGGCATGGGCGACGGCACGATCGCCGCGCTCAAGATCGTCCAGCAGGCCAGCCTCCGGATGCTGAAAGGCGAGTTCCGCGAAAAGCCCCTATTGTCGAGTTGGGATGCGCTGCTCGACTGGCTGCGCGCCGACATGGGTCCGATCGAGGTCGAGCGGGTGCGGGTGCTGTACCTCAACTCGCGCAACATGCTGATCCGCGACGAGGTCGCGAGCGAGGGGTCGATCGACCAATCGGCGATCTATGTGCGCGAAGTCGTCAAGCGCGCACTCGAACTCGGCGCCGCGGCGATCATCATCGTCCACAATCACCCCAGCGGAAATCCCGAACCGAGCCGCCAGGATATCGCGATCACGCGCGACCTGGCCGATGCCGCAGGGCGGCTGGGTATCGCGCTGCACGATCATATCATCATCGGCGGCAGCGGCCACCGCAGCCTCCGCGCGCTCGGGCTGCTCTGAATCAGGAGGCCGGAAAAGCCGGGCTTTACTTGCCCGGCCTCAGGCGACATCATCGCGTCATGCAGATTCGGCAGCGCCATCTTCGCTTCCGCCTTCACGCGGGTCAGCTTCTCGCGGGCTTCTAGCCCCGGGCTGTGGCGTGCCATGCCCCGGACCGGGGCAAGATTTCCGAACCATCCCGACAGGAGCGCGGCCGCGCCCTGCCCTTTCCATGCGGAAAGCCAATAGAATGACAGTAGCCAAGACCACCTTGACCAAGGCGAGCAAACGCCCGCCCATTCACATGATCGATTCGGAGGCCGATGCGCTTACCGATCTTGCCCTCGGCATCGAAAAGCGCATGCCGCAGGTCAGCGTACTGCTGATGCGCGAGATCGGCCGTGCGACCGTTCACAAAGAACGCCACGTCCCGCGCGACGTCGTGACGATGAACAGCGAGGTCGATTTCGTCGACGAAGCGAGCGGCGCGGTGCGCAGCGTCCGGCTGGTCTATCCGTCGGATGCCGACATCGCGTCGGGACGAATTTCGATCCTGACGCCCATTGGCGCCGGATTGATCGGGATGCGCGCCGGCAGCGCGATCCTGTGGCCCGATCGCGACGGCCACGAACGGGCGTTGACGATCCGGGCGGTCATGCAGCCGCCGCGCGCGGCTTGACGGCCATGGCGATGCAGCCGCCGGATCGCTCCGACGGCTGCATCGCCCCAAGCGGGGAGGACTGCGAAATCAGGCGCCGCGCGAAAGGAACGCGACCAGTTCTTCCTTGGTAACGCTGCCCGACTTGTCGGCGTCGGCCGCGCCATAAGCCTGATCGATCCAGCTCTTCACATCGGCCGATTCGGGATCAACGGCGGGGTCCTGCGCGGTGCGCAGCTTCTTCATCCATGCGCCGAATTCAGCGGCGCTAAGGTCGCCCGACTTGTCGCCATCATAGGTCGGAAATTCGGTTTCGACGATTTGGGCGATCTGCGCGGGGGTCGCGGCCGCGATGCTCGACGGCGCAGGGCTGGCGGGCGCGGTCTGCGCAGGCGCCTCGCCGGCCGGGGCCATCGTATCGGTGGCCGGCTCGATGGGGACGGGAGCTGTCGTGTCGGTCGGTGCCGGCGCACTATCGGGCATCGGCGCAGCCTCGGGCTGCTCGGTCGGCGGCGTGGTCCCCGGCGACGGCGGTGCTTCCTGGGCCAGCGCGGGGAAACTGATCGCGGCGGCGCCGATCAAAAGAACTTGCTTCAACATTATCTATCTCCTGTATCGACGGCGGACCCGCATCTGTTTGCGATCCGCCGCCTTTTCTGAAGGGGCATGGGGGCAACCGTCCGCGTTCGCTGGAAGTTGCGGCGCGCGGGTGATTGGCGAAGCGGTCGACCCCTGCTAGGGGGCGCCCCATCGTGATTCCGCCGCGGTTTTGCGACAAGGCGCCGAACAGCGGCGCACAAAAGGAAGGTATATCAATGGTTCCGCGCTACGCCCGCCCGGACATGACCGCCATCTGGTCGCCGGAAAATCGCTTTCGCATCTGGTTCGAGATCGAGGCGCATGCGACCGACGCGCTCGCGGAACTGGGGACGGTTCCCCAATCCGCCGCGAAGGCGCTGTGGGACTGGTGGGCGACGAACCCCGTCATCGACGTCGACGCGATCGACGCCATCGAGGCGGTCACCAAGCATGACGTCATCGCCTTCCTGACCTGGGTCGCCGAAAATGTCGGCGAAGAAGCGCGCTTCATGCATCAGGGCATGACGTCGAGCGACGTGCTCGACACCTGCCTCGCGGTGCAACTCGCGCAGGCCGCCGACATCTTGCTCGCAGACCTCGACGCGCTGCTCGAGGCGATCAAGCGACGCGCATACGAACATAAGCTGACCCCGACGATCGGGCGCAGCCACGGCATCCATGCCGAGCCGGTCACCTTCGGCCTCAAGATGGCCGAAGCCTATGCCGAGTTCGCGCGCTGCAAGGCGCGGCTGGTCGCAGCGCGCGCGGAAATTGCGACCTGCGCGATTTCGGGCGCGGTTGGCACCTTTGCCAATATCGACCCGCGCGTCGAAGCGCATGTCGCGGCGAAGCTGGGCCTCGCGATCGAACCCGTGTCGACGCAGGTCATTCCGCGCGACCGCCATGCCATGTTCTTCGCAACGCTCGGCGTGATCGCCTCGTCGATCGAACGCCTGTCGGTCGAGGTCCGCCACCTTCAGCGCACAGAGGTGCTCGAAGCGGAGGAATATTTTTCGCCGGGGCAGAAGGGCTCGTCGGCCATGCCGCACAAGCGCAACCCGGTGCTCACCGAAAATCTGACCGGGCTCGCGCGCATGGTGCGCAGCGCCGCCATCCCGGCGATGGAAAATGTCGCACTGTGGCACGAGCGCGATATCAGCCATTCGTCGGTCGAACGCTTCATCGGTCCCGACGCGACGATCACGCTCGACTTCGCGCTCGCGCGACTGACCGGCGTGGTCGACAAGCTGCTCGTCTATCCCGAGCGCATGCAGAAGAATCTCGATCGCATGGGCGGCCTCGTCCATTCGCAGCGCGTCCTGCTCGCGCTGACCCAGGCAGGGGCGAGCCGCGAGGACAGCTATGCGCTCGTCCAGCGCAATGCGATGAAGGTTTGGGAAAGCGACGGCCAGCTTTCGTTGCTCGAACTGCTGAAGGCCGACGCTGACGTGACTGCGCGTCTGTCGGCCGAGCAACTGACCGCGCTGTTCGACCTCGACTATCATATGAAGCATGTCGATACGATCTTTGCGCGGGTGTTCGGCGGCTGAACGCGCCGGGCCTCGCCCAGAGACTCGCATCATGCGCCAAAGTCGCTTAGGGTTCGATGCAGAGGCCGGTAAAGGAGCGCAATAACGTGGGAATCGTGCGAACCGTCATCTGGGTGTTGCTGACCATCATCCTCGTCGTCTTTTCGATGGCCAACTGGAATCCTGTCACCGTGACCATATGGCCGGGACAGGTGCTCGACACCAAATTGCCGGTGCTGATCTTTGCCGCCTTCCTGATCGGCAGCCTGCCGCTGTGGATCGCGCTGCGTACCTCGCGCTGGTCGCTGAAGCGCCGTATCGAAACGAGCGAACGGCAACTTGCCGATTTGCGCGCCATGGCCAACCGCCCGGCCGAGACGCCGCTCACCCCCGAACCGGCGCCGCAGTCGAAGCCCGTCAACGACATCCCACCCTCGCCGCTGGATCCGCAATGAGTTCGCCTGTCTATCTTGCCATCGACACCCCCCACCTCGATGCCGCGCTGACGCTGGCGCAGCGGGTGCGCCACCATGTCGGCGGGTTGAAGCTCGGCCTCGAATTCTTCTGCGCCAACGGCCATCACGGGGTGCACGAAATGGCGAAGCTCGGCCTGCCGATCTTCCTCGACCTCAAGCTGCACGACATCCCGAACACCGTTGCCAAGGCGATCCAGGCGCTGCGTCCGCTCGAACCCGCGATCCTGACCGTCCACGCCGCGGGCGGCCGCGCGATGATGGAAGAGGCCAAGGCAGTCGCGGGAAGCGCGACCAAGGTGGTCGGCGTTACCGTGCTCACCAGCCTCGACGCGCCCGATCTCGATGATATCGGCGTCGGCGGCACCCCGCACGACCAGGTCGTCCGCCTTGCCGCGCTGGCCCGCGAATCGGGTCTCGACGGCATCGTCTGCTCGGGCCAGGAAGTGAAGGCCGCGCGCAAGGCATGGCCCGGCGGCTTCTTCGTCGTACCGGGGGTGCGCCCTGCTGACGGCCGTGCCGGCGATCAGAAGCGTATCGTTACCCCGGCGCAGGCGATGGCTGACGGCGCCTCGATCCTCGTCGTCGGCCGACCGATCAGCCAGTCGCAGGACCCCGACCTCGCGGCGCGCGCGATCGAAGCGACGCTGTAAACACACTTTCATTCAACCATCGTAATTGCGAGGGGCCGAAGGCGACGAAGCAATCTCCAGCTATCGGGATTGTGTTACGCCGATGGCTGGAGATTGCTTCGCTTCGCTCGCAATGACCTAAATGATCGAACCCTGATATATGCCCCCACTTGTCAAAATCTGCGGCCTCTCTACGCCCGAAACGGTTGACGCCGCTATCCGGCTCGGCGCGACGCACATTGGCCTCGTTCACTATGAACCGAGTCCGCGCCACGTCGATCTGAAGACCGCTGCCGCGCTTCGCCAGCGCGCCGGGGGGAAAGTGAAGGTTGCGCTCCTTCTCGTGAATGCCTCGCGACAGGTGACCGGCGAGGCGCTCAGCGCGGTGCGCCCCGACATCGTCCAGTTTCATGGCAATGAAACACCCCAATGGCTCGCCGCGGTCAAACGGCTCGTTCCCGCCGAAGTCTGGAAGGCGGTCGGCCTGAAGGATGCCGGAACGCTGGAACGCGTCCGGCAGTTTGAAGGTGCGGCCGACCGCATCTTGTTCGATGCGCCGGCAGCGGCGTTGCCCGGCGGCACCGGCGCCCGCTTCGACTGGTCGCTGCTCAAGGGCCATCGCCACTCGATCGATTGGGGCGTCGCAGGCGGACTGACCCCGGCCAATGTCGCACAGGCGATCGCCGAAACCGGCGCGCCGCTCGTCGATGTGTCGTCGGGGGTCGAAAGCGCACCGGGCGTCAAGGATATGGACAAGATCGCCGCTTTCCTTAAAGCGGTCGGCAGATGCTGACACCGCAGTTCCTCATGATGCGCATCGGAAAACGATGGCGCTGACCGCTTGAGACCCGATCTTCAAGTGCGCGCCCACCCGTAACCGATGGAAATGACCATGACCGAAGCACCGACCCTGCCCAACAGCCTCCGCACCCAGCCCGACGCGCGCGGCCATTTCGGCGCCTTCGGCGGCCGCTATGTCGCCGAAACGCTGATGCCGCTCATCCTCGACCTCGAACGCCATTATCGCGCTGCGCAGGCCGACCCTGCCTTCAAGGCCGAGTTCGACTATCTGCTCAAAAATTATGTCGGCCGCCCGAGCCCGCTGTGGTTTGCCGAGCGGCTGACGAACGATCTGGGTGGCGCGAAGATCTATTTGAAGCGCGAGGATCTGAACCACACCGGCGCGCACAAGATCAACAATTGCATCGGTCAGATCCTGCTCGCCAAGCAGATGGGCAAGACCAAGATCATCGCCGAAACCGGCGCCGGCCAGCACGGCGTCGCGACCGCGACCGTGGCAGCGCTCTTTGGCCTGCCCTGCACCATTTTCATGGGCGCGGTCGACGTCGCGCGGCAGCAGCCGAACGTCTTCCGCATGAAGCTGCTCGGCGCCGAAGTCGTCGCGGTCGAAAGCGGCGCGAAGACGCTGAAAGATGCGATGAACGAGGCGCTCCGCCACTGGGTCGCGAACGTCGAGGACACCTTCTACATCATCGGCACCGTCGCGGGGCCGCATCCCTATCCCGAACTGGTGCGTGATTTCCAGTCGGTGATCGGCGAGGAAGCGAAGGCGCAAATTCTCGAAGCCGAAGGGCGCCTGCCCGACATGCTGATCGCCCCCGTCGGCGGCGGGTCGAACGCCATCGGGCTGTTCCATCCCTTCCTCGATGACACAGACGTCGAGATCGTCGGCGTCGAAGCCGCGGGCGAAGGATTGGGCGGCAAGCACGCCGCCAGCCTCGCCGGCGGCAAACCCGGCATCCTCCACGGCAACAAGACCTATCTGCTGCAGGATGAGGACGGCCAGATCACCGAGGCGCACAGCATCTCGGCGGGGCTCGACTATCCGGGCATCGGCCCCGAGCATAGTTGGCTGCATGACATCGGCCGCGCGCGTTACGAACCGGTCACCGACGAAGAGGCGCTCGCAAGTTTCCAGAAACTGACCAAGCTCGAAGGCATCATCCCCGCGCTCGAAAGCGCGCACGCGATCGCCGCTGCCGAACGCATCGCGCCGACGCTGGGCAAGGACAAGATCATCATCGTCAATTGCTCGGGCCGCGGCGACAAGGACATCTTCACCGTGGCGGAAGCATTGGGGGTAAAGCTGTGACCCGCTTCGCCGCCGCCTTCGCCAAGCCGCGCCCTGCGCTCGTCGCCTTCATCACCGGCGGCGATGGCGACACCGCCGCGAACCTTGACGCGCTCGTCGCGGGGGGGGCCGATGTGATCGAACTGGGCATGCCCTTCACCGATCCGATGGCCGACGGCCCCGCGATCCAGGCCGCAAACCTGCGAAGCCTCGCCAAGGGGACGACCACCGCCGACCTGTTCGGTATCGCCGCCGCCTTCCGCCAGCGCCATCCCGACACGCCGCTCGTGCTGATGGGCTATGCCAATCCGATGACGATCCGTGGCGCCGACTGGTTCGCCGCAGAGTGCGCGAAAGCAGGGGTCGACGGCGTCATCTGCGTCGATATTCCCTCGGAGGAAGATCCCGAACTCGGCCCCGCGCTCCGCGCTGCCGGGGTCGACCTGATCCGCCTCGCAACGCCGACGACCGACGCGGCGCGCCTGCCAGACGTGCTGAACGGCGCGGGCGGCTTTCTCTATTATGTTTCGGTTGCCGGGATCACCGGGATGCAGCAGGCCGCTCAGGCGAGCATCGAGGATGCGGTTGCGCGCCTGAAAGCCGCGACCGACCTGCCGGTCGCGGTCGGATTCGGCGTTCGCACCCCCGCGCAGGCGGCCGACATCGCCAAGGTTGCCGACGGCGTCGTCGTCGGATCGGCCTTCATCGACATCATTGCCGAGCATGGCGACGCCGCGTCGGCGCATGTCGAGGCCTTCACCCGTTCGCTCGCCGATGCTATCCACAGCGCAAAGGAGATCGCCGCATGAGCTGGCTCGACCGCGTTCGCAACGCCCTGCCCTTCACCGCCAAGCGCGACACCGCCGACAACCTCTGGCACAAATGCCGCCAGTGTCAGCAGATGGTGTTCGTCAAGGAGTGGGAAGACAATCTGAACGTCTGCCCGCGCTGCGACCATCACGACCGCATCGGCGCCAAAGAGCGCTTCGCGCAGCTTTTCGACGGCGGCCTGCACGAGTTGATCGCCGCCCCCGCGGCACCCGAAGATCCGCTGAAGTTCCGCGACACCAAGAAATATGTCGACCGCATCAAGGCCGCACGCGCGCAGACCGGCGACCGCGACGCTTACCAGAACGCCTTCGGCCGCATTTCGGGCCAGGGCGCCGTGATCGGGGTGCAGGATTTCGCCTTCATGGGCGGATCGATGGGCGTCGCGGTCGGCGAAGCCTTCGTCGCCGGGGTCGAGGCCGCGATCAAGCGCGGCGTCCCCTACATCGCGATCACCGCCGCGGGCGGCGCGCGGATGCAGGAAGGCACGCTGTCGCTGATGCAGATGCCGCGCGCTACGGTTGCGCTCCAGCGGCTGCGCCGCGCGGGCCTGCCTTATGTGGTGCTGCTCACCGACCCGACGACGGGCGGCGTGACCGCGAGCTATGCGATGCTGGGCGATGTGCAGATCAGCGAGCCCAATGCGCTGATCGGCTTTGCGGGCCAGCGCGTGATCGAAAATACGATCCGCGAAAAGCTGCCCGAAGGATTCCAGCGCGCCGAATATCTGCTCGATCACGGGATGATCGACATGGTGGTGCATCGCAAGGAGCTGCCCGCGACGCTCGGCCGCCTGATCGGCTATCTCGCGCCCGAAAAGGCGGCTTGATCCCTCCTCCTGACGGACGGAGGGAGAATCCATGCCCGACCACGCGCACAGTTCCGATCCCGCCGTTCAGGCGCAGCTCGACCGCCTCGCGGCGCTGTCGCCGGGTCGCGACATATTGGGGCTGGAACGCATCGGCGAAATGTGCGCGCGCCTCGGCGATCCCCAAGACCGGCTGCCGCGGACCTTCCATGTCGCAGGGACCAACGGCAAGGGATCGACCTGCGCCTATCTGCGCGCAATACTGGAGGCGCAGGGGCGCAGGGTCCACGCTTATACCAGCCCGCACCTCGTCCGGTTTAACGAGCGCATCCGACTGGCGGGCACCCTGATCGATGATGCGGCGCTCGCCGCCTTGCTTGGCGAAGCCCTCGACGTCGCGGAAGGGCTGCACGCAAGCTTTTTCGAGGTGACGACGGCGGCGGCTTTCCTTGCCTTTTCGCGCATCCCCGCCGACGATTGCATCATCGAGGTCGGGCTGGGCGGACGACTCGATGCGACCAATATCATCCCGGCGCCGGCGGTGTGCGGCATCGCCTCGCTCGGCATCGACCATGAGGCCTTTCTGCTCGCGCCCGAAGACGGCACCCCGACGCGCCCTGCCGAACGGATCGCGTGGGAAAAGGCCGGCATAATCAAGCGCGGCGCCGCGCTGGCGACGCTCGCCTATCCGCCGCCGCTGGCGCGGGTGATCGCGGACCGGGCCGAGGCGGCGGGCGTGGTCCCGTTCGTCGAGGGCGAAACCTGGTCGGTCGAAGCCGTCGGCGACGCCTTTCGCTGGCGGTCGATGGACGGGGAACTCCCCGCCTTGATGCGCCCGCGCATGGCGGGCGGGCATCAGATGCGCAACGCGGGCCTTGCGATTGCGATGCTCCATCTCGCGCCGGGACCGAAACCCGATGCGGGCGCGATCGAGCGCGGCATCGCCGCGGCTTACTGGCCGGCGCGGTTGCAACGACTGGAGAGCGGACCGCTCGCAAAGCTGCTCCCGCCCGCCACGACGGTGTGGCTCGACGGCGCCCACAATGCCGATGCAGGGCATCAACTCGCGCAGCATTTTGCGGGCGATGCGCGCCGCATCCATCTGGTCACCGGGATGCTCGCCAACAAGCATCCCTCGGCGTTGATCGATCCCCTCGCCGGCAAGCTCGCCTCGATCACCGTCGTGCCGGTGCCCGGGCACGAGCATCATGGCGCCTCAGCCTTCGGGCCGGAAGCGCTCGCGGCCGATACCGTCGAGGCTGCGCTGGCCGGATTGGCCGTAGACCCTGTGACCGAGATCGTCCTGATCGCCGGCTCGCTTTACCTTGCGGGCGAGGTGCTGCGCGCGAACGGCGAATTGCCCGATTAGGCCGACGCCTCGCGCGCATGCCGGGTACCCGCCGTGCCGACCGATTGGTCAACGAGCCCGCTGCGCATCATCAGCCAGAATAGGACAATACCCGGCAGGGCCGCGGCGACGGTGAACAGATAGAAGTTCACATTGCCCATATTGTCCATCATCGCGCCCGCCGTGGTGCCGGTCAGGAAACGACCGACAATGCTCGCTGCGGAGGAGATCAGCGCATAATGCGCCGCAGTGAAGCGCAAGTCGCAGAGTGCCGAGAAATAGGCGACGACGACGACGCCGCCGATGCCGCTCGCAATATTTTCGAACCCGATCGCGCCGGCGAGGCCCCAATTGCTGTGGCCCGCCGCCGCGAGCAGCGCGAAGCTGAAATTGCTCACCGCCATCAGGATCAGGCTGAGCAGTACCGACTTTTTCATGCCCATCCGCGCGTAGAGAATCCCGCCGATGAAAATGCCGATCAGATAGGCCCAGAAGCCGATACCGACGTCGTAGATCGCAATCTCGTCATTGCTGAAGCCAAGATCGTTGAGCAGCAGGCGCAGCGTCAGATTCGCGAGCGTATCGCCGATCTTGTGGAGCAGGATGAACAGCAGCACCAGCCAGGCGCCATGGCGACTGAAAAACTCGCGGAAGGGACCGATGATACCCGCGACAAGTCCTGGTTTGCCTTCGCGCGAGAGTGCCGCGCGGTGCCGCTCGGGCTCGCCGACCCAAAAGCCCGCAATGACCGCTGGCAATGCAAAAAGCGCACATGCCAGATAGGCCGCCTCCCATCCTTGCCGCGCGGCAAGAAAGAGCGCGAGCGCACCGGCGCCCGCCGATCCGATCCGCCAGCCATATTGCGACATGCCCGATCCGACACCGAGTTGTTCGGGCTTCAATATCTCGATCCGGTAGGCGTCGATCACAATGTCGAACGTCGCGCCCGCTGCACCCACGAGAACCGCACCGACCGCCATTTCGAACAGCGCGGCGAATTCGCCTTCATGGCCAAGCCCGAACCGCTGCATGAGGTGCCCCACGGGGGACTGGCCGACCTGCTGCGGATCGACCAGCGCGAGATTGCCGACCGCCAGCATGACGAGCATGGCCGTCAGGATCAGCCAACTGATCCGTTGGCCGACCACCCCGGCCCCCGGAAGGCGGATCGTATCGACGATCCAGGCCCACAGCGGTTTGAAATTATAGACGAGAAAGGCGAGCGAAAAGGCGGTGATCGATGATTTTTCGAAACCGTCCTGCGACAGTCGCGTCGTCAAGGTGGCACCGATCATCGCATAGGGAAATCCCGACGAAATGCCGAGCAGCAGCGCCGCCAGCGGCGCGCGTTCCAGATAGGGCCGGATGCTGTCCCACCAGCTTTGCGGTGGCGGCGGCGCCATATCTGCCTGCATAGATCCTCCCTGTCGCGCTCGGCTGACCGGCGACGCATCGAACCGTTCGGCCTAAAGCAACAGGACCAAATTGGAAGCATCTATTTGGCGGGGCGCCCGATCCAGCGGACGGCGTGCACGCGCCCGCCGGCGCGGTCCTGCAACAGCACCGCCCAGCGGTCGGCGCCGCGCTGGCCCGCGATCGCTGCGGGTATTGCAGCCGCGCAGGCGCCGCTTGCGGGGCAAGGAACCGCCGCCTCGGCCAGCACCACATTGGTATAGCCCAGCGTCCGGTTGCCATTCTCGCCGCGGGCGACGTCGACCGAGGCGCGGTGCGCGATCGCCAGGAAGCGCAATTCGGCACCCGCTGCGGACCGCGAAGCGACCACACGGCCGCCGTCGAGGCGAAGCGCAGCGTCGCTTGGCGCGGCGCCGAGCATCCGGCGCAGCGCCCGCTCGTCCGATCCGACGGCGGCCGCGCTCCCCTGCACGACGGTTTCGGGGGTATAAACGCCCGCCCCCGGCAGCCCGCGCCGCGCATAGCGGTCCTGAAGCGCATCGTTCGCGGCGCGCGCGAGCGTATCCTTCCATCCCAGCCGGTCCCAATAGGTAACGGGGCGGCTGACCGCGACCACGGAGCCTTCGGCATCCAGTCTTTCGAGCAACCGGTCGGCGGGCGGACAGGAGGAACAACCCTGGCTGGTGAACAACTCGACCAGCACGGGCGCCGCGGGCGGCGTCGAAGCCGCGATGGCGGCGGACGGTCGATCGGATGGCCCGAACAGGAGCGCGGCGGCCGCCCCCAAAGCCAAGCTGAACAGCGGAAGCAATATCTTCAACGGGATCCTCCTCGCGCATCGGCACTCAACCGCCGGTTCGGTGGAGGCAGCGGGCCGGTTACGCGGCCTCGGGACGCCAATAGGTTTGCATCCCGCTCACCTTGCGCGGCATCTTGTGCTTGCACACCATCGTCTCGACGGCGCGAACCGCGTGGAGAAGCGCCGCCGCCCCGTGCGGCTTGGTCAGGCAGGCGAGCGCGATGTCGCCCGCATCTTCGGGACATTGCCCCGTTACCAGCAGTACGGCAACGCCGCGGTCGCGCGCGAGCCGCGCAACCTCGCGTCCCGTCATGTGCCCCGCGAGCTTGAGGTCGAGGATCAGCGCATCGATCGTCTTGTCTGCCAGCATCGCGACAGCCGCTTCGCCCGAATCGACCGTCGCAACGACGTCATAGCCACCATGCTTCAGGGTCCGCTCATTGTCGAAAGCGACCAGCGGATCATCCTCGACGATCAGCAGCCGTTTGAAGCAGGACGGGCGGGACGCGAAGAGCATTTTACCTACCTTCCGTCCGCCGCATGACTCTGCGTGCGCGTCCTCGCAAGATTGCTTTTGCTTGCCATCGACGAAGCGACACTTTTCCGGCTATGAGCGTGGCCATATTACAACATCCCTTTTCCCGAATAACGATATGAAAGCCGCATCCGTTCCGATGACGACACGCCGCCCACCCCGTTCGCCGTCCCGCCCGCCCGCTTCCCCGCAGGGCGACGCTCCGCGTGGCCGCCGCAGCGCGCGCGCTGCACAACCGCCGCGTAAGGCTCCGCCGAAGGAAGAGGAGCGCGAGGACGGGCCGCAGCGCATCACCAAGCTCCTGGCGCGCGCTGGCGTCGGGTCACGGCGCGATGTCGAACGAATGATCGAGGAAGGCCGCATTGCACTGAACGGCGCGGTGATCGTGCAACCGGCGCCGCTGCTCTCATCGCTCGAGGGCTTGACCCTCGACGGCAATCCGGTCGCAAAGCCCGTATCGACGCGCCTCTATCGCTTCTACAAGCCGGTCGGCTGCCTGACCGCGGCGCGCGACCCCAAGGGACGCAAGACGATTTATGACGTGCTGCCCAAGGGGCTGCCGCGGCTGATGCCCGTCGGGCGGCTCGACTATAATACCGAGGGCTTGCTGTTGCTGACCAATGACGGCGAATTCAAGCGCCAGCTCGAACTGCCCGCCAGCGGGGTCGAGCGCACCTATCGCGCCCGCGCGTTTGGCGACATCAGCCAAACGCAGCTCGAGGAACTGGTCGAGGGGGTCGAGATCGACGGGGTCCGCTATGGCAAGATCGACGCCAATCTCGAACGGCGGACGGGGCGCAACCAGTGGATCGAGCTGACGCTGACCGAGGGCAAGAATCGCGAGGTTCGCCGCGTGCTCGAACATCTGGGGCTGCAGGTGAGCCGCCTGATCCGGACGCGATATGGCGCTTTCGAGCTCGACGGCCTCGATGTCGGCGCGGTCGAGGCCGTACCACGCGATGCCTTGTTCCAGTTCCGGCGGCGGATGAGCTGATGCGCGTCATTTCCGGCAAATGGCGCGGTCGCAAGTTGATCGCGCCCAAGAATGATGCCACTCGCCCGACCGCCGACCGCACGCGCGAGACACTCTTCTCCATGCTTGCAAGCCGGCTCGGTAGTTTCGAGGGCTTGTATGTCGCCGACCTGTTCGCGGGGTCGGGCGCGCTGGGGATCGAGGCCTTGTCGCGCGGCGCCGCGCAGTGCCTGTTCGGTGAGCAGGATCGCGAGGCGATCGACGCCCTGCGCAAGAATCTGGCGGCGCTCGGTGCGGCCGGACACGCCGAGGTGCGGGCCGGTTCGGTCCTCGCACTTGGGCCAGCGCCACGCAGTTTCGATCTGCTGCTGCTCGATGCGCCCTATGCAACCGGCGCGGGCAGTGTCGCACTCGACAAGCTGGCGCGGCTCGGCTGGGTCGATACCGATAGCTGGATCTCGATCGAAACAGGCGAGAAAGAAAGCGTCGACGTCGCGGGCTTCGCGATCGAAGCGGAGCGAAAGGTCGGAAAAGCTAAGCTGACGCTGCTCCGTGCCGACTAAAGATAGGGCTTCAGATTGAACTGCGCGTGACCGCGCTTCCCGTCGCGTTCATAATCGAACGCGACTTGATCCCCGGGCTTGCCGCCCAGCCGGCGCAACATCGCGTTCCATTCGACCCCCACAAGCGTATCGCCCGGTTGCAGCCCGGCGTCCTTGGCCGGGCTGCCGTTGCCAACATCCTCGATCACGATACGCGTACCTTTGCGGTCAAGCCACAGCCCCGACATCGGATAGCGCTCGGTTCCTGCAAAACCGAGTCCGTTGGGCGCCATCCATAGCTGTTTGCGCTTGGGATCCGTCGACAGGTGGAAATGGCGGATCATGTCCAACCCGACCAACCCCTCGACATTATCGAAATTGCCGTTCCGCGGGTCGGGCTCAGCAAGTGTGACCAGCGCGCGCGGAAAGGCGAATTTGTGAAGAAGGACCTTGTCCGCCCGGAACATACGGGTCCGCAGACTTCCTTTGCCGAAGCCGCTTGCACGCACGGGAACATAGGGTCGTTCGCTATCCCACCAACCGATGTCGCGCGCCGCCTTGCCATCGAGCAGGATGTTGCGGGGTGCGCCTGTGTCGATCAGGAAGCGCCCAGAAAAATCGCCGATCTGCACGGGCGTGGTCAAACCGTAGCTCGCCCGGCGGGGCATATAGCTTTCGGGTATCAGATACATGCCAGGCCGCTCGCTACGGCCATCGGGATAGATGCGCCACTGGTTCGCCACGAAATCAAGATCGCTGTCCATATCGGTAAACAGCGGCGCGCCGATCAATCCCCGGGTGCTCGAGTCGACGACTGACTTGGTGCCGTGAAATTCCATATAGGGGATGCGAAAGGTGCCGCCGATCACCACATCCTCGACGCGCAGGACCGACGTCCGCTCTACCCCGCCCAGGCCGCCGATAATGCTCGCGCCGCGTTCGCGCAGCTTGACGGAGTTCGCCCAGCTATCCGAAATCAGGCTTTCGGTGGTACCGGTGTCGAGAATGAACGATTCGGGAGGCAAGCCTTCCACCGACACATCAAGCCAGACGCGATTGCCCTGCAGCCTGATCGGTGCGGCGAAGACCATTGGCGCCAAAGCGGCTGCGGAACCCGGCAGCATGAGGCCGGCGATGACCGGCCATGAGGCGATGAAAGAACGCGTGCGATCAAGGACATGGGCAGATCTCGCGATGGTGGGAGACTATCCGTTTGTTAGAGATTCAATGATGACGCCGCAATGACATTGCGCCTCACGCGTCACCGCGTTCAATTTTTGTCACCAAGGCCAGGCCGCAAAAGCTGACCAGTCCGGCGAGCGCCAGATAAAGGCCGACGACCTCGGTTCCGCGCCAGTCACCGAGCGCCTGCGCCGCGATCGGCGCGGCTGCGCCGCCCAATATGCCGCCGACATTGAAGGCGACCGACGCGCCGGTGTAGCGGACGCGCACGGGGAACAGGCCGGTCAGCCAGCTCCCGAGCGGGCCGTAGACGAGGCCCATGACGAACAGCGATGTGGCGAGACCTGCGAAGATCGTCAGCCAGCTCCCCGAGGCCAGCGCCGGACCGAACAGCAAGCCGACGAGCATCGTCGCGCCGCAGCCCCAGCGCAGCACGCGCTGCGCACTCGACGCATCGCTGGCATAGCCCGCAAAGATAATGCCGCCCGCCATGAACAATATCGCACCGAGCTGGATGAGCAGAAACTCCTCCTTCGGATAGCCGAGCGTGGTGGTGCCGTGCGCAAGGGCGAAGCTGGTCGCGAGATAGAAGATCGCGAAACAGGCGACGACCGCGAAGGTGCCGGCAAGCGTCGCGACGAAGTGGCCGCGCAGCAACTCGCCGATCGGCACGCCGACAGGCGCGTCGCGCTCCAACGCCTCCGAAAAGGCCGGCGTCTCACCGATCTTGAGCCGCACCCACAGGCCAAGGCCGACGAGCACGGCGGAAACAAGAAAGGGGATACGCCAGCCCCACGCCGCAAAATCGGCATCGCTCAGCCAAAGGCCGAGGAGCAGGAACAGTCCGTTGGCGGCGATGAACCCGACCGGCGCGCCAAGCTGCGGGAACATGCCGAAGCGCGACTGCCATCCCGGCGGCGCATTTTCGACCGCGAGCAGCGCCGCACCGCCCCATTCCCCGCCCAGCCCGAAGCCCTGCCCGAACCGCAAGATGCACAGCAGCAACGGTGCGACCCAGCCGACCATCGCATAGGTCGGCAGAAAGGCGATAAGCAGCGTCGAGGCCCCCATCAGCATCAGCGAGGCAACGAGCGTCGACTTCCGCCCGATCCGGTCGCCGAAATGGCCGAACACGACGGCGCCGACCGGCCGCGCGAAAAAAGCGAGCCCGAAGCTCATGAAGCTGAGCATCAGCTGCGCCGACGGCGATTCCGAAGGAAAGAAAAGCGGCCCGAAGACCAGCGCAGCCGCGGTGCCGTAGATATAAAAATCATAAAATTCGACTGCGGTGCCGACCAGACTTGCGGTCAAAATTCGGCGATGTCTGCGATATGGCTCCAGATTCACAGTCGCCCTCCCCCCCGGTCAAATCACCCCAGTTATCATCTGTTCCGGTGTGCGATTGCCGACGCGATGTCAAACCGGCGCGGGGCATCGGGGCCCGAGCGCACTGTCGCTACCGTGCAACGCCCCTTGCACTCATCCTCCGAATCGGTCACACCTTTACGTGAACGTAAAGGTAAAGACCGCGAGAGGATTCTTCCCTATGACCGACATACCGACCTTCGACACGATCAAGCTCGCGTGCAGCGACAATGTCGCGAAGATCACGCTCAACCGTCCCGAACGGCTCAATTCGATGCCGCCCGCGATGGCCGACGATATCCGCGCCGCGCTCGACTGGATGGGCGTCCTTGGCGCGCGTGCGCTGCTGATTACCGGTGAGGGTCGCGGTTTCTGTTCGGGCGCGGATCTGGCGGGCGATCGCAGCGCAACCGCTGTCGGCGGCGGCGCGAACAGTCGCAAGGCGCTGCGCAACCATTATAACCCGATGCTGCTCGCGCTCGCCAATCTCGACATTCCGGTCGTGACCGCGGTCAACGGCCCCGCCGCAGGGGTCGGATGCAGCTTTGCGCTGTCGGGCGATTTCGCGATTGCTGGCAAAAGCGCCTATTTCCTCCAGGCTTTCGTCAATATCGGCCTCGTCCCCGACGGGGGATCGTCGTGGCTGCTGCCACGGCTCGTCGGCCTGCCGCGCGCGACGCAGATGATGATGCTCGGCGAGAAAATCTCGGCCGAACAGGCCGCCGATTGGGGACTGATTTACAAGGCGGTCGAGGATGACGCGCTGATGGCTGAAGCCGAAGCGCTCGCAAAGCGGCTGGCCAGCGGACCGACGGTTGCGCTCCGCACGATGCGCAAGGTGCTGCGCGGCGGGTTGACGCAAAGCTATGCCGACACGCTCGACGCCGAGGCGATGGGCCAGTATCTGGCCGGCAACAGCGCCGATGCCGCCGAGGGCATCGCGGCCTTCCTTCAGAAGCGCACGACCGAGTTCAAGGGCAAGTGAACTACTAGTGCTCCCCGGCGAAAGCCGGGGTCCTTTTGCGCGCCTTCTGACCCCGGCTTTCGCCGGGTATTACCCATGAACGCTGGGGCTTACTCCGCCGCTTCTTCGACCATAATCTTCTTGTAGATGCTCGTGCGCGGATAGGAGCAGAGACGCATCACCATCGGCTCGAAGAATTCCAGCGGCTCGCTTTCATAGTCGGGGTCGAACGCTGGCGCGTCATATTTTTCGCAGAATTCGGCGCACGCCGCGTAATAGGGATGGTCCTTGAACTGGTCGCGCATGTCGCGGTCGAGCCCGAGATAGTGGAAGAAATAATGGCCCTGGAAGATGCCGTGGTGCTGGACGATCCAAAGATTTTCTTCCGACAGGAAGGGCTTGAGGATCGCCGCCGCGACATCGGGATGGTTGAATGCGCCCAGCGTGTCGCCGATGTCGTGGAGCAGCGCCATCACCACATATTCCTCGTCGCGCCCATCGCGATGCGCGCGCGTCGCGGTCTGCAGGCAATGCTCGAGCCGAGCAACGGGAAAGCCGCCATAATCGCCGCCAAGCAGTTTCAGATGATCGAGGATGCGCTTGCCGTTCTGCGGCGCGAATTCCTTCTGCTCGCGCGCGATGATATCCCAATCTTCCTGTGTGCCGTCGATCATCGAACGGAAGGACGCGTGATCGTGCGTCATGTCGGTCATGGCTGGCTCTCCCATATATCGGCGGCCAGTCTATGCGTTTCGTTGCGATATGCAACGCTGTTCAGCCGTCGCTATTCTACCGCGTAGGTCACGCCATATTTCAGCGCTTCGTCGAGCGTCAGGCAGCGGCGCGTCGATTTGTCCGGGCCGCTGCCCCTCACCGCCTTCTGCCGATACATGATGTCGGTCAGCAATTTGCGCGACACGCCCATCTTGATCAGGAAATCATTGTCCTCGCTCGCCAGCAGCGCGCTGTCCTGTTCGACGTCGCCGATCAGCTCGGTCGTCGCATCGGTGCCCATCGCCACGCTTTCGTCGATCAGCGAGCGGTCGCCGGTGCTGGTGAACATATGGACGATGAACTCGCCGCCCGGCTCGATCAGCCGCGGCGCGCCGCCCATGAAGACGAAATTGCAGGCGCTGAAACAGGCCCAGCCGCTCGGTATGCGCGTCGCAAGGCCGGGGTTCGACCGGATGATGCGCCCCGCGGCGTTGCCGGCGCGCGCATCGCCGCCGGGCGAACGCAGCCATATCTCGGATACGTCCGGATTGGCCTTCAGCGCGGCGCTCAGCCGGTCGGGCAGTCCCGAATCAACGCGGCCTTCGGCGAGCATCACCTTCATCGCGCCGCGCTTTTCGACCGTCAGCTTCATCGTCGGATTGGCCGACCAATTGGGGTTGAGCGGACAGGTCGGATTGATCGGGTCCATCTCGGTCGCCGCGGTCAGGCTGACGACCGCAAGCGCCGTGAGGGCGAGCTTCGGCAATTCAGGCCGCAAGAACATAGCGCGTATCACCCGGCCCCTTGCACATGCGTTTCGACACACGGGTTTCCTCGCCATCGACGATCACGAAGTCGTTGACGGTCATGCACTTCCTGCCGCCGTCCTCTGTGTTGATCGAAGCCACGGTCGACGACCCGCTGACATTGTCGCGCGTTTCGCTGGTCCAGTTCGACGTCGTGCCGACCGCTTCGCCGCGTGTCACCTCTTCGGTGGCCTTGGCGGCCTGCACCTGTTCGGCGGGGTCGAGGCGGCAAGCGATGGCGTCGGTCAGCGTTCCGCTGACCTCGGCGATCGGGACATAGGAATAGACGCCCGCCTTGCTGGCCGCGTCGCCCACCGCATCGCGGATCACACCGCCCAATATGCCGCGGCCGACGCTGCTGCCCTTCTTGCCCTTGGGACAACCGCCGTTGTCGCTTTCGCTCGACGTCGGGGCGGGGGTCGGCGTCGTGACCTTGCGCAGCAGCCCGCCGAACTGTGCCTGCGCGGGCGCCACCGCCAGCAGGGTGACGGCGGCCCAGGCGGGGACCAACATGATTCGCTTCATATGCGGCTCCAAAAAACCCGTGCCAAAACCTGTGATCGCGACCCCGCTTATCGCCGCGAAACTACGCCGCGCTGTGATTTCAATCAATGGGGCTGGCGCTGAGGCGATAATTGTCATGTCGGGAGGTTGAAATTATCGGCAAAGTGGATCAGACAGCGCGCCATGCTCTCGCAGAAGACCCGCTACACGATACGTGCCTTTCAGCATCTTGCCGATCATTGGGGCAAGGGTCAGGTCCAACTCGCGGACATTGCCGAGGCGCAGAATATCCCGCCCAAATTCCTGACCGTCATCCTGTCGGAAATGGCGCGCGAAGGGTTGCTCATCTCGCAGCGCGGACGCGATGGCGGCTATCAGCTTGCGCTGCCGCCGGTCGACATCAGCTATGGCGATCTTGTCCGGCTGACGCGCGGGTCGCTCGCGCTGGTCCCGTGTGCCAGCCGCAATGCCCACGAAACCTGCAAGAATTGCCTGCCCGAAGCCGAATGCCGGATGCGCACGCTGATGCTGAAGGTGCGCGACGATACCGCCGCGATCCTCGACCGGATCAGCCTGGCCGACCCGATCGGCTTCGAACCCTTGTTCGAAAAGGAAGAAATGGCGCTCTGACGCGCCACGCCAACCGGCACGGCAAAGAAAAAGGCCCGAACGCCGGTGCGTCGGACCTCTTGTTTTCGAGGAAATGGTGGAGCCTAGCGGGATCGAACCGCTGACCTCTACAATGCCATTGTAGCGCTCTCCCAGCTGAGCTAAGGCCCCGTGCCATTTCGTCTGGCCGCCCTGGGTGGTGCGACCGGGACGCCGCCTTTAGCAGCGCCTGCGTTCGATGCAAGGGGCCAAATGCATCTCCGCGATGCTTTTTTGGCCCCTCGCCGAAAAATCAGCTTTCGTCGTCTTCGTCGTCGCCGGTGGCGACGCCCAGATCGTCATCGCCGCCCAGATCGACATCGTTATCCGGCGAATCGCTGTCTTCATCGACATCCACGTCCAGATCCAGATCCTCGTCGATGGCCTCTTCCTTGACCTTGGTCGGCTTCTCGACTTCCTCGAAGGGCATCGGCTGCTTCGATTTCAGCACCGATTCCGGAATCCAGGAATAGCCGCAATTGATGCAGCTGACCGGATCATCCTTGGTCAAATCGTAGAATCGGGTGGCACATTTCGGGCAGCTACGCTTCGTGCCCCATTCAGCCTTTACCATATAAGCCTCGTAACCTTTTGGAAATCGGTTGATATTTCGGAAAAAGATGGGCGCCGGGCCGGCGATCCGTCAAATCGGCGTGCGCCTTGCCAGATTGTCGGGCCGCTGTCAAAAGCCGCACGCCATGACTGACCAGAATGCCCGCCCCCGCAGCTTCGCCGCGTCCGCTCCGCTTAAAGGTAGGATCGCGATTCCCGGCGACAAGAGCATTTCGCATCGCGCCCTGATGTTGTCGGCGCTCGCGGTCGGCACCAGCCGCGTGAGCGGGCTGCTTGAGGGGCATGATGTCCTCGCCACCGCCGCGGCCATGCGCGCGATGGGCGCGAATATCGACCGCACCGGCGACGGCGAATGGGTCATTGAAGGCGTCGGTGTCGGTGGCCTGCTCCAGCCGCGCGAAGCGCTCGACATGGGCAACAGCGGCACCTCGACGCGCCTGCTGATGGGCCTTGTTTCCAGCCATCCGATCACGACCACTTTCGTCGGCGATGCCAGCCTGTCGGGACGCCCGATGGGGCGCGTCATCGATCCGTTGTCGCAGATGGGCGCTGACATCTCGGCCTCGCCGGGTGGCCGCCTTCCCTTGATGGTGCGCGGCCTCGCGCCCGCGGTGCCGATCGAATATCGGCTTCCGGTCGCCTCGGCGCAGGTCAAGTCGGCGATCCTGCTCGCCGGCCTCAATACGCCGGGAATCACCACCGTGATCGAACCCGTGCCGACGCGCGACCATAGCGAACGGATGCTCAAGGGCTTCGGCGCCACGCTGGACGTCGAAGTAGAACCCGACGGCACCCGCTGGATTTCGGTGATGGGCGAAGCCGAATTGCGGCCGCAAACGATCGTCGTTCCGGGCGACCCCTCGTCGGCCGCTTTCTTCATCGTTGCGGCGCTGCTCGTCCCCGGATCGGACGTCACTATTGCCAATGTCGGCCTCAACCCGACCCGCGCCGGCCTGGTCGAGGTGTTGAAGGCGATGGGCGGGGATATCGAACTGCTCGATGCGCGCGAAGTCGGCGGCGAGCCCGTCGCCGACCTGCGCGTCCGCCACAGCCTGCTCCGCGGCATCGCGGTCGATCCGGCAGTCGCGCCGAGCATGATCGACGAATATCCGATTCTCTTCGTCGCCGCCGCGCTTGCCGAGGGGACGACCGTGACGACCGGCCTCGACGAGCTGCGCGTCAAGGAAAGCGACCGGCTGTCGGTCATGGCCGCGGGCCTCGCGGCGATCGGCGTGCGGGTCGAGGAGAGCGAGGACGGCCTCGTCATCCACGGCACCGGCGGCGACCCGCTGCCCGGCGGCGCGACCATCGCCGGCCACCTCGACCACCGCATCTGCATGAGCTTCGCCATCGCGGGCCTCGTCAGCAAGGCCCCCGTGACGATCGACGATATGGCACCGGTCGCAACGAGCTTTCCCAATTTCGAGGCGTTGCTGGAGGGCCTGCAGCGATGAACCGTCGTCCCATCCTGTCCATCGCGGCCCCGATCGCGCTCCTCGGCCTAAGTGCCGGCGCGGCCGGCGCGCAACAGGGCGCCACCCTTCCGACAACCGCCGACACGGCGGGCGCCTTTGCCGATACAGCGCGCGCGCCGGACCCGACGGCATCGGTCACCAGCGCGACGTGCGACGGCGACGTCGAATATTGTCCGAGCGGTGCGCAGCTTCGGGTCGACCGGAGCTTTTCCGATTATCCGATCGATAGCCGTGCGGCAGACGCCGGCAGCGGACTTCGGCCGATCGACGACGAGCCCTGCATCCCCGACGAGGGCTGCGAACGGCGCGACGCCGCCGGTGTGCGTCATTTTCTGTACGGAGACGGCGCCGACGACCTCCGTGTCATGATCAAGACGGTGGAGGCAAGCGAGTTCGAAGGGCGACCGATCGGCGCGCTCGATATCGGGGCGGCGCGCGACCAGTCCGAGGTGAGGGCCCGGGTTCGCCGCTTTCTGCCCGATGTGGCGTTCGACTGCGATCCGTCGCTCGTGTCGGGAAACGTCGGCCCCGTCGAATGCGGCGCGACGCTCAACCCCGGCTGGGTCGAAATCGGCTTCGACCACGATGGCCGGCTGCTCCGCGTGCGATTTGACGGCTATCAATTCGTATGAGCGCCTATATCTCCTCCTTTGCCGCGAACGCGATCGGCATCATCGGCAGCATCCTGTTCATCGCTGCGTTCGCCTATGCAAACATGGCCAAGATGCTGGATCAGTTGCTGTTCAATGCGGTGAACCTTGTCGGCGCGATTTTGCTGCTGATCTCGCTGTCGGTTCATTTCAACTTGGCGGCGTTTCTGCTCGAAGCGGCTTGGGCGCTGATCGCTTCCTGGGGCTTGCTGCGCGCCCTTCGCGCGCGCCGTACCCGCGGTGATTCGGCATGATTATCGCGGTCGACGGCCCTACTGCGTCGGGCAAGGGCACTATCGCCAAGGCGCTTGCCGAGCATTTCGGCCTCCCCGTGCTCGATACCGGGCTGCTCTATCGCGCTGTGGGCTATCAGACGCAGCTCAATTATGGCGATCCGGACAAGGCGGCCGACGCCCTCGTCGCCTGCGATTTTCCGGACGCCTTGCTCGACGATCCCGCGCTTCGCTACGAAAGCACGGGCAGCCTCGCCAGCCGCGCGTCGGTGCATCCTGCGGTGCGCAAGGCGCTGTTCCAGCGGCAGGTCGATTTCGCCAACCAGCCTGGCGGCGCCGTGCTCGACGGGCGCGATATCGGCACCGTGATCGCGCCGCACGCCGACGCCAAACTGTTCGTGACGGCAAGCGCCGAAGAACGCGCCCGCCGCCGCCATGCCGAGATGCTGGGGCGCGGGGTCGAAATCGGCTATGACGCCGTGCTCGCCGACATCCACGCCCGCGACGCCCGCGATATGGGCCGTGCCGACGCCCCCCTGCTCCGCGCCGACGATGCGATGCTGCTCGACACCTCGGCGATGGACCGCGATGCCGCGATCGCCGCCGCCATCGCCTTCGTCACCGAACGGACAAAGGCGCGCGGCTGACGGGAGTCCGCGGCCGACAGGGCTTTTCGCCTTGCCGAAAGCCGCGTTCGCGACTATACGCGCGCCGTCCGACGGGCCTTGTGGCCGGTCGAGGCACGGACGAACCGTCGCTCTCTATCGAGCGTCGGGCGTGATGGGCTATCCCCGTCGCGCCCTTTTTGCTTTGCCCGTGCTTCTGCCGCCAACCGGTCTTGAGGATGTTCTGCTTCGCAATCGGCGGGCAGGACGGATCGGCCACAAGACCAGCGGAACCAACCGCTTGGCCGGAACAAATGAAGTAAGGAAGAACCCATATGGCCTCTACGGCTTTTCCGTCGCGCGACGATTTCGCCGCGATGCTCGACGAATCGCTGGGTGGTGCTGATGGCGGCTTTGAAGGCCGCGTCGTCAAGGGCACCGTGACCGCGATCGAAAATGACCTGGCAGTGATCGACATCGGCCTGAAGAGCGAAGGCCGCGTGCCGCTTCGCGAATTCGCGATGCCCGGCCAGAAGGCCGACCTCAACGTCGGCGACGAAGTCGAAGTCTATGTCGACCGCGTCGAAAACGCCAATGGCGAAACCATGCTGTCGCGCGACCGCGCTCGCCGCGAAGCCGCCTGGGACCGCCTGGAAGAAGAATTCAACAAGGAAGCCCGCGTCGAAGGCGTTATCTTCGGCCGCGTCAAGGGCGGCTTCACCGTCGACCTTGGCGGCGCCGTGGCGTTCCTTCCCGGCAGCCAGGTCGACATCCGCCCCGTGCGCGACGTCGGCCCGCTCATGGATCTGCCGCAGCCGTTCCAGATCCTCAAGATGGATCGCCGCCGCGGCAATATCGTCGTGTCGCGCCGCGCCATCCTTGAAGAAACGCGCGCCGAACAGCGTTCGGGCCTGATCCAGAACCTGGAAGAAGGTCAGATCATCGAAGGCGCGGTCAAGAACATCACCGATTATGGTGCGTTCGTTGACCTCGGCGGCATCGACGGCCTGCTCCATGTCACCGACATGAGCTACAAGCGCGTCAACCACCCGAGCGAAGTCATCAACATCGGTGACACGGTTAAGGTGCAGATCATCCGCATCAATCGCGATACGCAGCGCATCAGCCTCGGCATGAAGCAGCTCGAAAGCGATCCGTGGGAAGGCGTCGCCGCCAAGTATCCGGTCGGTGCGAAGCTCACCGGCACGGTCACGAACATCACCGACTATGGTGCGTTCGTCGAACTCGAACCCGGCATCGAAGGCCTGGTCCACGTCAGCGAAATGTCGTGGGTCAAGAAGAACGTCCACCCCGGCAAGATCGTTTCGACGAGCCAGGAAGTCGACGTCATCGTCCTCGAAGTCGACAGCGACAAGCGCCGCATCTCGCTTGGCCTCAAGCAGGCCCAGTCGAACCCCTGGGGTGCCTTCGCAGAAGCGCATCCGGTTGGCTCGGTTGTCGAAGGCGAAGTCAAGAACGCGACCGAATTCGGTCTGTTCGTCGGCCTTCCGGGCGACGTCGACGGCATGGTTCACATGTCGGACATCGCGTGGGGCATCTCGGGCGAAGAAGCGCTGCACCTCCACCGCAAGGGCGAGAATGTGCAGGTCGTCGTTCTCGACGTCGACGTCGAGAAGGAACGCATCAGCCTCGGCATCAAGCAGCTTGAAAAGGGTGCTCCGGCCGTCGGCGGCGGTGTCGCCGCTTCGGGCTCGCTGAAGAAGAACGATGTCGTCACCGTCTCGGTCCTCGAAGTCCGCGACAACGGTCTCGAAGTCCAGGCCGGCGAAGATGGCGCCACCGGCTTCATCAAGCGCGCCGACCTCGGCCGCGACCGCGACGAACAGCGTCCCGAACGCTATCAGGTCGGTCAGAAGTTCGACGCGATGGTCACCGGCTTCGACCGTTCGAAGAAGCCCAGCTTCTCTGTCAAGGCGATGCAGATCGCCGAAGAAAAGGAAGCCGTCGCACAATATGGTTCGTCGGATTCGGGTGCGTCGCTCGGCGACATCCTCGGCGAAGCGCTGAAGGCCGGCAAGAAGGATTAATCCTTCCCCGCTTTTGCGGTGAAACAAAAGACCCGCAGAGTGTCCCTCTGCGGGCCTTTTTCTTTCAGCGATATGTTTTGAAAGAACCCTGAATCATGATAGGTTCGAT
Organism: Sphingopyxis terrae subsp. terrae NBRC 15098; assembly: GCF_001610975.1. NCBI lineage: Bacteria > Pseudomonadati > Pseudomonadota > Alphaproteobacteria > Sphingomonadales > Sphingopyxidaceae > Sphingopyxis > Sphingopyxis terrae. The sequence goes on from NZ_CP013342.1 coordinate 3,338,720, forward strand.
GCCGCGTTGGGAGGGGTCCTCACGCTGTGGAACCGGCAAAGACCGGATGGCCTGCGCCCGTGGGGCGCGCGTGATAACTAGGGGAAGCTGATGATCCGGTCGGAACTGGTTCAAATGATCGCGAGTGAAAACAGCGATTTGCGCCTCGAAGAGGTGGAACGCATCATCGATGAATTCTTCGACGCCATCGTCGAGCAGCTTGCGGCGGGGGGCCGCGTCGAGCTGCGCGGCTTCGGCGCCTTCTCAACCCGCGAACGCGAGTCGCGCACCGGGCGCAATCCGCGCACCGGCGCGCCGGTCGCGGTAAGCGCCAAGAGCGTGCCCTATTTCAAGCCGGGCAAGGAAATGCGCGAGCGGCTGAACGGCTGAACGGCCAAGCCAAAGCCAGCCGCAGAAAAGACCGGTTTCGCGGGATTTTTCTGCGGCCTTCCTGTCAATCAACGGAGCGCGGGGGCTCAATGCTTGCGCCGCGCTTCCTGCTTGCCGACATCCCGACAATGCGCACTCCCATATGCTTCCTGATATGGTTGCCCAATGCAGGCGATCAATCCATCGACCACATCGAGATTCAGCGGCCAAGACGGCGGGACACTGACCTGCGATCGATCAAGTGTATCGAAACCCGGCGGCATGGGCGAGTTGGCAAGACGGTCCCGCGCCTCCTTCAGCGCATCCATGTCTCCCTCCAGAAAGGCGATCGTTGCCAAGACATATTGGTTCCAAGGCAGCGCGTAGTCGGTCCAGCCTTCAAAGCCCTCGGGGCCCTTCTCCGGCTTGATCGACTGGCGCATCAGGCGAGTGGCCTGCGAAACCTGTCCCGCCATAGCGCGGAGCTGCGCCTCGTGCCATTTGAAGGAAGGCAGCTGCCACTGTCGCACCAATGTTTCTCGGTGACTTTCGATATATAATGCGATCGCATCAGCGGCGGCAGCTTGGCATCCGTCTCGATTGGCGAGCTCTCGCCAACCGGCCTTGTCATCCTGATCGAACATATTCGGATCAAGTTGCAGTATGGCGTTTCGGTCATAGGCACACGCCGCGCGTTCTTCGGCCTCTACGTCGGCTGTTGTAGGAACGAGGAAGAACGCCAAACCTGCCAACAGAATCTTTGGAGTTTTCATCTCCGCCTACTCCTTAGCGATCTTGACGCTCGCCATGCACGCCCTCAGTTCTTGAGCCGGTAGCCCGTGCGGAACATCCAGAAGATCAGGCCGAGGCACAGCGCCAGAAAGAGCGCCACCGCGCCCATGCTGACCTCGATCGCCACGTCGCCCTGTCCGAAAAAGGTCCAGCGAAAGCCGCTGATCAGATAGACGACGGGATTGAACAGCGTCACCGCGCGCCACGCGGCGGGCAGCATGTCGAGCGAATAGAAGGCGCCGCCCAGGAAGGTCAGCGGATAGACGACGAGCAACGGGATCACCTGCAGCTGTTCAAAGCTCTGCGCCCAGATGCCAATGATGAAGCCGAAGAGGCAGAAGGTCACCGCCATCAGCACCATGAAGCCGACCATCAGCAACGGATGCGCGACCTGAATGTCGACGAACAGATGCGCGGTCGCGAAAATGATCGCGCCGATGATTACCGATTTGGTTGCCGCCGCGCCGACATAGGCGATCAGCAATTCGAGCGGCGACATCGGCGAGGACAGCATCTCGTAGATCGTCCCTGTCCATTTGGGCATGTAGATGCCGAAGCTCGCGTTGCTGATGCTTTCGGTGAACATTGTCAGCATCATCAGCCCCGGCACGATGAACGCGCCATAGGGCACCGAGCTGACGTCGCTCATCCGGCTACCGATCGCCGATCCGAAGACGACGAAATAGAGCGTCGTGGTGATGACGGGCAACATCAGGCTGGTCCACACCGTGCGCCCGAAGCGCGCCATCTCGAACATGTAGATCGCGCGGATACCGCGGACGTTGCCGATCATGTCGCCGCTCCTTCGCCATCCCTGGGTTCGTGTACCAGCCCGACGAAAATATCCTCGAGCGAGCTTTGCCGTGTGTGCAGATCCTTGAAGGCGATGCCGATATCGGTCATCCGACGTAGCAGTGACGGCACGCCGGTCGCCTCGGCCTGGCTGTCGAATTCATAGACAAGCTCATGCCCCTCCTCCGCCAGTTCGAGCGTCCAGTCGCCGAGTTCGGCCGGAATGGCATCGAGCGGTTCGGCAAGATTGAGCGTCAGCGTCTTGCGCCCCAGCTTCTTGATCAGCGCGTTCTTCTCTTCGACGAGGATCAGCTTGCCGCGCGTGATGACGCCAACGCGGTCGGCCATTTCTTCGGCCTCTTCGATATAATGGGTGGTCAGAATGATCGTCACCCCGCGCTCGCGCAGGCCCCGCACCATATTCCACATGTCGCGGCGCAGTTCGACGTCGACCCCCGCGGTCGGTTCGTCTAGGAAGAGGATTTCGGGTTCGTGGCTCAGCGCCTTGGCGATCATCACGCGGCGTTTCATTCCACCCGACAATTCCATGATCTTGCTGCCGCGCTTGTCCCACAGCGACAGATCCTTCAGCAATTGCTCGATGAACGCCGGATCGCGCGGTTTGCCGAACAGACCGCGCGAAAAAGTCACGGTGGCCATCACCGTTTCGAACGAATCCGTATGCAGTTCCTGCGGCACCAGCCCGATCATCGATCGCGCCGCGCGATAGTCGCGGGCATGATCGTGACCACCGACCGTCACCCTGCCCTCGCTCGGCGTCACGATACCGCAGACGATGCTGATAAGCGTCGTCTTGCCTGCCCCATTGGGGCCGAGCAACGCAAATATCTCGCCCTTCTCGATGCTGAGGTCGACACCCGCCAAAGCGCGATGCCCGCTCTTGTAAGTCTTTCCCAGACCGGAAATTTCCAGAACCGCTGTCATGCGCGTCGGTCTAGCCGAGGAGCGCGCCGGGACAAAGCGGCAAAGATGACTTGACCTCCCCTCACCCATCGGCATGACAGGCCGCGGTGCGCGGACGTGGCGGAATCGGTAGACGCAGCAGACTTAAAATCTGCTATCCGAACGGGTGTGCGGGTTCGAGTCCCGCCGTCCGCACCAACCGCTGGCACAGGGGAGGCACAGGGATATGACGCGCCGCAGCCTCCGTTCGCGCCGCGGCGCGCGGTTCGCGGGCACCGCGCTGCTGGTCGCCGCGCTCGCCGGATGCGGCCTTTTCGGCGGTGGCGGGGGTCCGGTGCGGATCGCCGCGATGGGGCCGCTCAACGCCGCGGCGAGCCCGCTCAACGGCGAACTGTCCTCGCCCAATGCAGCGCTGCTCGAAATGACGGCGCAGGGGCTTGTCGGCTATGACGCCGACGGCCAGATCGACACCGGTCTTGCCGAACGCTGGACGGTGACCGGCGACGGGCGCAGCTATATTTTCCGGCTGCGCGAGGCAAAATGGTCGAACGGTCGCGAAGTCACGGCCGACGACGTGGTTTCGGTGCTGCGCGGCTATCTTGGCACGAACAGCCGCAACCTGCTGAAGGACGATTTCCCGGAGATCGAGACGATCCGTGCGATGACCGATCAGGTCATCGAAATCCGGCTCGCAGTGCCGCAGCCCAATATGCTCGAACTGCTCGCGCAGCCTTCGTTGACGATCGTCTACAAGGGCATGGGCTGGGGGCCGATGCGATCGCGCAAGGCCGGACGCGCGCTGCTGCTGACGCCCGCGCCCGACCCGCTCGCCGACGATCCCGAGGCCGCCGAAGCCGCCGCAAACGATCCCGCCGCGTCGGTCGAACTCGTCGGCACGACGCCCGCCGGGGCGCTGGCCCGCTACAATAATGGCTATGCCGACGGGGTGATCGGCGGCCGCTTTTCGACCCTCCCCTATTTCCTCGTGTCCAGCATCGGCCGCTCGCGCCTCATCGTCGATCCGGTGCCGGGGCTTTTCGGCCTTTCTTTCACCAGCGCCGAAGGGTTCCTCGCCTCCGACATCAACCGCGATGCCCTGTCGCGCGTCGTGCGGCGGCAGCGCCTGATCGACGCCTTCGGCCTTGCCGAATGGCAGCCGCAGCGCGCGCTTCGGCCGGCAGTCTACCGCCGCGACGGCGGCCCTGAACCCTTGCAACCCGCCTGGGCCGACTTCGACAATGATTCGCGCTTCGCCCAGTCGAAGCGCGTGGTCGACAGTTGGCGCGCCGCCGGGCGAGAGATTGCGCCGCTCCGCATCGCGGTCCCCCAGACGCCGGGCGGCCGCATCCTCTTTGCCTATGTCGCCGCCGACTTTGCCCGCATCGGTATCGAAAGCCGCCGCGTCGCTATGGATGCGGCATCGGACCTGCGCCTGATCGACGAGGTGGCGCCGAATGACGACGCCCTCTGGGCGCTCCGCCGGCTGTCGTGCCAGCGCGACACGCTGTGCAACCGCGAGGCACAGGCGAAGATCGATCAGGCCGTGCTCAATATCGACAGTGGCCAGCGCGCGCGCCAGATCGGCGAGATCGAAACGATGCTGGGGCGCTACACCCCGTTCATTCCGATCGCCACGCCGCTGCGCTGGTCGGTCGCGTCGCAGCGGCTTACAGGGTTCAAGCCGAATGCGCGGGCGGCCCACCCATTGAATCGCTTGCTCGCCAAACCCAACTAATAATAGGCGCACATCGTCGTGCGCGGTTGGAAAGGACGCCGATGCCCCCCTCGACGCCCAATACGGACGCGATTTTCGAAGCCTTGGTTGCCGATCGCAACAATCCTGCGGCGCTGCGCAAGCGCATCGAAACGCTGGAGCTTCTCCTCGAACGCAGCTTCACCATTCCCGGCATCAACCGGCCGGTCGGGCTCGACGCGATCGTCGGGCTGGTGCCCGTCGTCGGCGATGTCGTGACCGCCGTCATGGGGGCCTATATCATCTGGGAAGCGCGCAATCTGGGCATGCCCAAATGGAAGCTGTGGCGGATGATGGGCAATCTCGGCGTCGACACTGCGCTTGGGGCCATCCCGCTCGTCGGCGATGCCTTCGACTTTCTGTTCCGGTCGAACACGCGCAATCTGCGCATCATCCGGAAACATCTCGACAAGCATCACCCCGGAACGATCGTCATCGACCAGTAGGCGGTTCCCATCGGGTGTCTGATAGTGCTAGCACAGCAGCTTCAGACCCTGCTCATGGAGACCGAGATGATCCGCGCCCGCCTTGCCGCGCTCGCCCTTGCCTGTTCGCTGTCCGCGGCGGCCTTCGCCGCGACCGAGACCGACCCTTGGTTGTGGCTGGAGGATATCGACGGGGCAAAGGCGCTGGCGTGGGTGAAGGCGGAAAATGCCGCGGCCGACAAGCTGATCCTAAATCGCCCCGGTTTCGAACAGGATCGGGCGCGCGCGAAAGCGATCCTCGACGACGACCGCCAGATTGCCGACCCCGGTCAGGTGATGGGCGATACCATCACCAACTTCTGGCGCGATGCGGACCATCCGCGCGGCATCTGGCGGCAAAGTCCGCTGAGTGCCTATCTCGCCGGAACGCCCGAATGGACAACGCTGATCGACGTCGACGCGCTCGGCAAGGCGGAGGGGCAAAGCTGGGTCTGGCACGGCGCCGACTGTCTTGCCCCCACCTACACGCGCTGCCTCGTCTCGCTCAGTCCCGGCGGCACCGATTCGGACATCGTGCGCGAATGGGACCGCACCACCGGCCGCTTCGTGACCGACGGCTTTGCGCTGCCGCAGGCGAAGAGCGCGGTCGTTTGGGAGGACGCAAACACGCTGCTCGTGGCCACCGACTATGGCGAAGGCAGCATGACCGCGTCGGGCTATCCGCGCATCGTCAAACGCTGGAGGCGTGGCACGCTGCTTGCCAGCGCAGCGGTCGTCGCCGAAGGCGAAGCGAGCGACGTCGGGATCAACCCGATCGCGATCGACGACGGCAAGACGCGCTGGATCCTCATCGCCCGCAACAAGAGCTTCTATACCAGCGACTACAGCATCCGAGCCGCCCACGGCGCGGACTTCGTCCCGGCGCCGATTCCCGACACCGCCGACCTACGCGATGTCATCGGCGGTCAGGCAATCATCTTCCTCAACAAGCCCGCCGACGGCTTCGGCGAAGGCTCGCTCGTCGCGCTGTCGCTCGCCGACGCGGCGGCCGGACGCCCCGCGAAAATGGCGGCGGTGATGGCGCCGACCAAGGCGCAGGCGATTGAGGAGGTCAGCGCGACCGACAATATTCTCTGGGTCAAGGCGCTCGACGATGTCGAAGGCAAGCTGTTCGCGCTGCGCCGCGATCCCGCGAGCGGCACCTGGACCCAGCGCGAGGTGCCGCTGGCGGCCAACGCTATGGTGCATCTGGCCGGCGCGATCGCCAAGCGCGACACGATCTTCGCGACTGCCGAAACGATGCTCGACCCGCCGACGCTTTATGCCGTCACCGACAATGCCGCGCCGCGTGTCGTGCAAAGCCTGCCCGCAGCCTTCGACGCCAAGGGCATGACGGTGGAAAAGCGCTTCGCGACGTCGAAGGACGGCACCAAGATCCCCTATTTCCTCGTCCGCAAAGCCGGCGCTAAAGGCCCCGTGCCCGCGCTGATCCACGCCTATGGCGGCTTCCGCGCCGCGCAGACGCCGGGCTATCTGACCGGTCAGCCCTATCGCGCCGGTCCGCTCGGCCTGTTCTGGGTCGAGGACGGCAACGCTTATGTCCTCGCCAATATTCGCGGCGGCGGCGAATATGGCCCCGCCTGGCACCAGGCGGCGCTGCGCGAAAAACGCCAGAACAGTTTCGACGACCTCCACGCCGTCGCGGAGGATCTGGTCAAGACCGGCATCAGCAGCAAGGGCAGGATTGCCATTTCGGGTCGCTCGAATGGCGGCGTGCTGGTCGGCGCCGCGATGACGCAGCGCCCGGATCTCTATGGCGCGGTCATTGCGGGCTCGCCGCTCGCGGATATGAAGCGCTATAACAAGCTGCTCGCGGGCGCCTCGTGGGTCGCTGAATATGGCAATCCCGACGATCCCGCCGACTGGGCCTTCCTGTCGAAATATTCGCCCTATCAGAATGTCCGCAAGGGCGTGAAATATCCGCCGATCTTCCTGTACCTTTCGACGAAGGATGACCGCGTCCATCCCGGCCACGCCCGCAAATTGGCCGCAAAGCTGCAGGATTATGGCAACCGCGTCTATTATCACGAATATCTGGAAGGCGGCCACTCGGTCGGCGCCGACCATGCCGAGGACGCCGTGCGCGCGGCCATGCTCCACGCCTTCTTGCTGCGCGAACTGGTCGAGCGGAAATAGCCGGTCGCTCAGCCGCCGCGATCGTCATGCGCCGCGGCGGCGCGCTGCGGCAGCGCGAGGATCAGCGTGACGATCGCGATGGCAAGCACCGCCGATGCACCGGCGCGGCTCAGCGCCAGCCCGCCATGATCGACCGGCTTGTCCAGAAAATCGCCGACCACGGCGCCGAGCGGACGGGTCAGGATGAAGGCCGCCCAGAACAGTGCGACATGGCTGATCGCGGTGCGATAATAAGCGATGGCGAGCAGCGCGAGCAGCGCACCGAAGATGATCGCCGACCCGAGGTAGCCGAGCGGGCCGTCGGCAATCCAGTCGCCGAGCGCGGTGCCCAGCGTCTGCGAAAAGGTGATCGTCAGCCAGTAATAGAGCTCGGCCCGCGGTTCGTGCACCGACTGGATCGAGATGCTGCCCAGCGCGCGGTGCCAGACCGCGAGCGAGGCCAGTACCGCACCGAGCAACAGCAGCGAACCGCCGGGGTAACCGATGCCGAGCGAGCGCGTCGCAAAGTCGGCCATCGTCGTTCCCGCCGTCGTCGAGGCGATGATCGTCGCCCAATAGAGGAAGGGATGAAAGGCGCGGGCGCGAATCTGCCAGACGATCAGGATCGCCAGCACCGCCGCAAAAATCGCGGTGCCGACCAGATAGCCCAGATTCATCGACATGCTCACCGTGTCGCCCGCGGTCTCGCCAAAGGTGGTCGCCAATATCTTGATGATCCAGAAACCCAGCGTCACCGCCGGCACCTTGGTCAGCACCTGCTTTTCCCTATCGGTCATTTGCATCTCCTTGTGTGGCGCACGATTAGCGCGGCGGAGCGTTTCGCCCTATAAGCAGGCGCTTATTCCCGTCCCGATAAGCGGAAGTGCCATGCCATCTATCCAGTCTGCGCCCGGTAAAAGCCGCTTTTCGTCCCGTCTGATCGGCCCGATCGCCGTGGTGGCGCTTCAAGCCGTCGCCGCGAGCTATTTCGTCGTCGACGGGATCGACGATCTGATCGAACAGGCCGGACGCGGCTTCAGCGTCGAGGTGATGATGGAATGCCTCGTCGCCCTCGCACTGCTCGCCGGCCTCGTACTCGGCGCGCGCCACCTGCGCCGGATCGCAGCCGATCTCGCACGCGCCGACGATGCGCTCGCCCGCGCTCGCGGCGCACTCGCCGACCATATTGCCCATCGCTTCGATGCCTGGTCACTGACGCGCGGAGAGAGCGACGTCGCGCTGTTCGCGCTCAAGGGCTGCGACGTCGCCGAAATCGCTCGACTCCGCGGCGCTGCGTCAGGCACCGTGCGCGCGCAGCTCAGCCAAGTCTATGCCAAGGCAGGCGTCGGCAGCCAGGCCATGCTGATGTCGCTGTTTCTGGAAGACTTGCTCGACACTGATCCCGCCGCGGGGCCGCGACGCGGCAAGTGAGGATCGTCGTCAAAAGCGGTGGTGGCAGGGCTTGTATCGAACCGCACGCTTAGCCATTGATATTTAATTCTTTATTCTTCGATGTCCGCGTCCTACCCCCACATATTTCCCCACATGTTTGGGGCCATAACTGTAGTTCGACTAACAAAATGGTCCAATTTGATATCGATGGAGAGGGCATTTTGACCGCGTTTCGATCGCACAGTTTGGGCCAGGTCATCAAGAGCTACACCCCGTTTCTGGACCACCCTGCTGGCGGCTTTCCAGCGTGCGGGCATCAGGGCGGGCCATGTGCCGCTGACGCCAACATAAGCGATATCGGTGGTTTGTTGCCGATCGCGCTGTGCGGTCGTATCTCGTTGTAGTCTCTACGCCAAGCCTCGCATTTTTGGACCGCATCATCCAGGCTCATGAACCAGTGGGCGTTCAGGCATTCCGCCCGGAACTTCCCGTTGAACGCGTTGTCGGTGGGCTTGCCAAGCCGCAAGAAGCCGAGCGTCACGCCTTTCATGCAGGCCCACAGATCGAGCTCGCAGGAGATAAATTCGATGCCACTGTCAGCCCATATCGAGGCGGGATAACCCACCTGCCCGCAGACCCGTTCCAGCATTTCGACCACGTCCGGTGCCCGGAACCGGAACCGCGGAACCACTGCCGGCGAGAACCGGCGGAAGGTGTCGACCACTGTGAGGATCCGCAGCTTCGGTCCTGTCGCCAACTGGTCCTGGACGAAGCCCTTGGCCCATACATCATTAACGCGGGAGGCCGCACAGCGGCCTTCCCTCAGCTTCGCCTTCACCCGCCGTTTGGACGGCTTATTGCGCAGCCCAAGGCCCATCTCCTTGTAAAGCCGATAAACCTGCTTGCCGTTGATCGCCCAGCCTTCGCGTTGAAGCAGCATATGAATACGGCGATAGCCGTACCGAACCCGCGTCTCCGCGAGCTCCTTGATCCGCTGCTTGAGGTCGGCCTGATCGGCACCCTTGCCACGATAGTGGTAGCTGGATCGTTCTGACCGGAGCACGCTGCAGGCCCGCCGGATGCTGACCTGCCATGTGCTGCGAATATCATCGACGAGTTGGCGCCGCGCCCGGCGCGCTTGTGCCCATTTCTCCCAAATGCTACAAGGTTCGAGCATCACGCGGGGGCGGGGGGCGGTATCATGGCACGATCTGCGACGCGGGAAGATTCCATACCGAAACCGATCGTCGGATCGGCAGCGCCATGGTTCAAGACGCATGTACTGGACGTAAACCCGCAATATACGTTCCATACGGTTGCCGGACGCGCAGTCTTGCTGTTTTTCATGGGCTCAGCGACCGTCGATCGGGTCCGCGCCGCCCATGCCAGGCTGATGGCTGATCCCGATCGTTTCGACGACAGTCGCTGTTCGTTTTTCGGAGTCATTCTGGATGTCGCGGACCATGCGGCCGGGCGGATCACTACGCGGATTCCCGGGATCCGCTACATCCTCGACAGTGATCGTGCGGTCAGCAACGCATATGGCGCCTCTTCGGCAGACAACAACCATTACGAACCCTATATCATCGTGCTGGATCGCCAGTTACGCGTTGCCGGTCGCTATCATCTGGCCGACGCCGACAAGGCGCTGGCGCTGACCGATCGCCTGACCCAAGAGGGCAAGCCCGAAGACTGGGCGCCAGTACTGTCCGTGCCGCGTGTCTTCGACCGCGCGACCTGTCGGCGGCTGATTGAGCTTTATGACGCCGAAGGCGGGCAGGATTCCGGCTTCATGCGAGAGGTTGACGGCAAGACGATATCGGTCATCGATCATGGCCACAAACGCCGGTCGGACGTCACAATCAAGGATCCGGCCTTTTGCCGCGTGCTCAGTGCGCGGGTGAACCATTGCCTTCGTCCGGTGATCCAGCGCGCCTTCAACTTCGACGCGACCCGCATGGAGCGGTACATTGTCGCGTGCTACGACGCATCGGTCGCCGGTCACTTTCGGGCCCATCGCGACAATACGACAATGGGCACCGCGCACCGCCGCTTTGCGGTGACGATCAACCTCAATGATGATTTCGAGGGCGGCGAACTGCGTTTTCCCGAGTTCGGTGCGCGCACATACCGCCCCGCCCCCGGCGGCGCGATCGTGTTTGGCTGCGGCCTGCTGCACGAGGCGACGCCGGTCACGCAAGGGCGGCGCTACGCGTTTCTACCCTTTCTATACGATGACGAGGCGGCCGCGCAGCGTGAGGCGAACAATCAGTACCTCGGCGAAGGGGTAGGCTCTTACCGGCAATAGCCGTGGCGGCGCATTTCAGAGCTCGATCGAAATTTTCACATTCTGCGCCTTGATCCCGGCAAGCGCCGCAATGCTGAGCTTGGCGGCATAGATCATGATGCTGAGCCGCTGCGGATTGGCGATCCCTGCGGGCATGTCGCCATGTTCCCACCCCGTCGCCAACATCGCCTCGACTTCGTTGTCAGGAACCGCTGCCTCGAGCCCGCCGACAAGCTCGAGCTGCGAGATACCAAGGACGTTCGCCAAAACGCGCAGGTTTCTAAGCCGCGGCCGGGTCTTGCCCGATTCCCACGCCCATATCGTCGGCCGACTGAGACCCGTCCGCAGCGCGAGCTCCGAGCGGCTGATGCCGCACAGCTCGCGAAAACGACGAAGCCGCGTCGGAAGAGGTTCGGTCGTGCCATAATAGACGGGGCCGGCCGAGGCACTCATGAACGGCGCAGCTTCCATCCGGTGCGGCCGAGAACGCGGAGCCGCGCGCATCGGCCAAGAGCCGGTTCGATGCGGATTGACAGACGGTCTTTCGTGCCGATGACGTTGCAATTCATTATCGCCCCCAAAGTCCGCCATCATAATCGACCTCACTTGCCAGAAGCGCCGGTTTTCCATCATTCCCAGATGGGGACATCCGAAAATCCGCCGGTCCCGCGATTGTACAGATATGGAGGCTGCGCGCCTTGCGCTCGACCGCTAGAAGGCCGTTCCCAAGGAGATGGAGAATTTCCTTGAACGATCGCCTTCCTGGCGCACGACGGGCTGGGCGAGACTGAACCGCAATTGCCCTGGCCCAGCGTTGAATGCCAGCCCCAAGCCGACCGCCACGCGTGGCTTCGCTGAGTTTCCGATCAGTCGCTCGCCGGTAATCAGCTCGTTCTTCGACGCGCCGAACACGGACCCGGCATCAACGAAAACGCTGGGGATGACACCGAATTTTTGCATCGCGCCTTCCACCCGAAATGCCACTTCCAACCGCCCGGCATAATAGGCACGACCGCCGATCGCCGTCGGCGGGGCAATGGGCGCCTTCAACGGAACGACCTTGGGTCCGATCCCGCGCAGGTCGAAACCGCGCATGCTGTTGCCGCCAATATAGAAACGGTCGAACAGCGGGATTGTCCGCCCCCCGATCGTTTCCATTATCCCCCCCTCCAGTCCCAAGGACACATCAAGCATGTCGCCGATACGGCGGTGGAAGTTACCGGTTGCGCGAAACCGGAAAAAGCGCGACGTGCCCCCCGGTCCGGCGATTTCCGGCGTGAGGCGAAGCTGAAATCCGCGCGTCGGACCGACCGCGCGGTCGCGCCGGTCGAGCGTGAGTCCAACGCTCAATACCGAACTGGTCGACCGGCCCAGCGCATTGCAGAACGGGCTGCCATGCAGGCCGACGTCACATCGCGCATTCTGCTGGCGAATCAGGAAATCCTCGTCCGAATAGCGGTAATTTGCGGCGACCCGCAGGCCCCGGCCGAAGGATTTCGCGGCATAGAAATTAACGCCGCGTGCGGTCTGCCGAAACACAGACGATTTGCTTTGAGCGTCGAAGCCTACCGCGGTGGATCGGGAATAGAAAAATGTCGGCGCCAGTAACAATTTTCTGCCCATGAAATTAGCATCAGCGAGACCAAATTCGAACAGGCGCTGAATTTTCGAGTAGCGCACCGATGCGTTGATGTCGCGGCCCGGCGCGCCGATGTTGGTGCGCGCGATCTTGACGGTACCGATCGGCCCTTCGAGCGACGAATAGCCACCCGAAAAAGCGATCCCTCCCCGCGGCAGCGTCTTGATCGCCAAAAGATCGGTCTCGCTGGCTTGGCCGTCAGCGCCATCAATGCCGGTGACGGCCTCGGACGGCAGGACAGCGCCATCGTCCTCGACGTTGCCGGTCGGCTGCGACGCCATACCCAGCTTCGAAGCTTCGGGCCGCGCGAGGAGCGCGGCCCGGCGCCGCCCCCCGTCGCCGAGCCAGGGGGCGGCAGAGACATCGGCCTCGAAGGCGGGGAATCGGCCCATGCTTGCCGTCGCATCACGGCCAACGCGATTGGCGCTGCCGACGGAAAAGCACGGCGGCCCGGCCCGGTTCTGGGCAGCCACCACGCACGCCAGATTTATCATGTCTGAAGGCAGCGCTGGCGGATCGAAAGTGGTGACGGGAGCGGACGGACCGAAGCGAATAGCAATGCCCGGCCTCAAGCTGTTCGGAATTGCGTTCACCGCGCCGCGTGGAGCCCGGCCGCGCTCCGCCCCTTTCGGGCCGCGCGCGATAGCGGCCGTCTGCCACACCGCGCGCCCCTGCTTATCCGCGAACTTGCCGTCCCGAGGATCGAGGCAGTCGCCACAAATGGCCCGATCCGTGACAGACGTCTCTGCGCGCGCGATCACCGCTCGTCGGCGAAGCCCGGCATTACCCAGCCAATCCGCGCCGCCGACGTCAACATCGACATCGACATTGAGATTGGCCGTTGTTTCGCCGATCGCCCCCTTCGAGGCGGTGTCGAAGCCGACATCGTCAGCCTCTCGCGCGCCGGCCAACGACGAAGGCGAGGCAGCGGCAGTCCTTGGTGCGATCGGCGCGTCCCAGTCGATAGCCAAGGGCGTGGCCTGTGCACTTTTCCGATGCGCATCCGACGCTTCGGTCGGCGGTCCGGCTTCGGCCAAACCTGGCGCAATCGGCGCCGACAAGAAAAGGGTGCCCGAAGCGTCCGCCCGCGCCACGTTGGAAGAATCGGCATCCGCGGGCTCGGGCGGCCAACCTTCCTGGACCGCCAGAACACGCGCCATCGCCGTCGAGTAGCGAAAGGGGGCATAAGGTGGCGCCTGAACGATCGCGCGCTCACGCGCATAGAGCGGCGCGGATTCGCAGACGCAGAATATCGCCGCGACGCCCAGCGCGGCGCCTTGCACCGTCTGACGAAGGCTGCGGAACGATATTCCAGATTCCACCAAGCTCTTCCCCCCATTATGCTGGCCGCCCCCGGCGTTCGCAGTGGACCAAGCCGCGTCGGGGTCATCCCTCGCGGAAGGACCGATTGAAACTGTCGATCATCGGCTGGAACAGATATTGCACCAGCGAACTGGACCCGAGGTCGATATAGACCTCGGCGGGCATTCCCGACATCAACTGGACATCGGGGTATTTCCTGAGCTGCGCTGCCGATACCTCGACAATCACCTTATAGTAGATTTGCTGCGCGTCCTTGTCGTAGATCGCATCGGGACTTACATCCTTGACAGTCCCGAGGAGGTTGGGGATCACCCGTGCCTTGTACGGCGTCAGCTTGATCTCTGCCTTCAACCCCTTGTGTACCACGTCGATGTCGATCGGACGTAACCGTGCCGACACTACGATCTTTTCAGACGTGGGCACAATGTCGAGGATCGGCTGGCCGGCTCCGATCACGCCCCCGGGCGTAATCAGCCGCAGATTGGCAACGCGACCGGCGATCGGCGCGACCACCTGCTGACGCGCGCGAATATCGCTGCTGACCGTCAGCTTCTCGCGTACCTCGGCTATCTGCAATTGCACTTGGCGCTGCTGTCCGGCTGCTTCGAGCACGGCCTGCCCGCGCAGCGACACCATCTGGGCACGCGTCTCGCCAATTGTGTCGCGTAGCCGATCGAGGTTGTTAGCGAGCTTGCCCCGCTCACCGTCAACCAATGCCCTCTGGCGTTGCAGCGCGAGCAGCCGCGATTTTCGCTCCAACCCCTCATCGACAAGCATGTCGACGCTGATCTGTTCATCGTCGAGCAGTTTTGCCTGATCGGTCAGCGCCGCGATTTGCGCTTCTGAGCTGCGGATATCGGCGTTCGACTGACCAACCCGCTGTGAGAGGATCTGCGTCTGCTCGGCAAGACCACGCCGCCGCGACGCAAATTCCGCATTGGAGGCGGCAATGATCTCCCTCACCTGGGGATCGTCCGCCGCCTCCAGCAATTCGGCCGGGTAGCGGACCACCGACAGGCCCAACCGCTCGGCGGTGAGCCGCGCGTCTTGTGCGAGCAGGCCGTACAAGCTGGTCCGCATGGCCACGTCCGATGCCTCGCTCTGCGTCGCGTCGAACAGCACGAGCGGTTGGCCAGCGCGCACCTCCTGCCCTTCCTTCACCAGGAATTTGCGCACGATGCCGCCTTCCAGATGCTGGACCGTCCGGCGCCCTCCGCCTTCGGCCTCCAGAAATCCACTGGCGATCGCCGCGCTGTTCAATGGCGCAGCCCAGCTCCAAGCCGCGAAAACGACCACGAACAGACCGATCGACACCAGCGCGAGACGCATCGATCCTCTCACCCGCGGACCAGCGACATCATGCGCGGGGGGCGGCAGCGCCAGGCGCACCCGATCCCCGTCCTCGCGGAAGCGAAAAGGGATGTTCATGCCTCCATTCCCCCGTGTTTGAACATCGCTGGTTTGGCGTTGCTGGGATCTGCTGGGGGCGCGGCCTCGCCGGGCGCGATGGACCGCCGCTTACCGGCCATCTCTTCGACCACCGTCCGGGCATCGCCGAATTTCGCAACCTGACCGTCCATCATCAGTAATATCTTGTCCGCCAGTTCGAGCAGATTGGCGCGATGCGAGACGATGATCGTCGTCATGTTGAGCGCCTTCAGCTTCTTGATCGTTGCCAGCAGCGCCGCGTCACCGCGCGCATCAAGGCTGGCGTTTGGTTCGTCGAGCACGACTAGCGGCGGCAGCCCGAACAGCGCACGTGCCAGCCCGATGCGCTGACGCTGACCACCTGACAGCTGATGCCCGCCATCGGTGAGGACGCAGTCATAGCCGCCATCGAGGTGCAAGATCATATCGTGGCAATCTGCCAGCTTTGCCGCCGCGATCACGTCAGCATCACGTGCATCGGGACGAAAGCGCCCGATATTCTCGCGGATCGATCCGGGCAGCAGTTCGACGTCCTGCGGCAGATAGCCGATGTTCGGGCCAAAATCGCTGCGCATCCAGTCGAAGGTATCGGCGCCGTCGAGCCGCACATGCCCTGACAAAGGCTTGAGTACTCCGACGAGCAACCGCGACAAGGTAGTCTTGCCCGACGCTGACGGACCAACGATCGCCAGCGACGTTCCTGGCGCGATCGCAAAGCTGACGTTTTTAAGGATCGCACCCTTCATGCCGGGCGCCGAGTAGGTCAGCTTTTCAACGGCCATCGCGCCCGACGGCTTGGGCAATGCCATCTGCGACGGGCGCGGCGTGGGCAGGTCGCAAAAACGTGACAGGCGTTTTAGACTTTCACGCGCCAGCACGAACTGTTTCCAATAGCTCATCGCCGCCTCGATTGGTGCGAGCAGACGCGCAATCAGGATCGATCCGGCAATCATCGCGCCCCCGGTGAGCTGCTGGTCGAGCACGAGCAACGCGCCGATGCCGAGGACGGCGATCTGCACGAGGTTGCGGACAAACTTCATCCACGCCAGGATCTTGCTAGACTGAAACTGGGTGCGGTCGACCGCGTCGGTTTCGGCGATGTAGCGCTCGCGCCAATGTGCGATGGTATCCGGGCCCATCCCCATGGCGTCAATGACTTCGCTGTTGCGGACCAGCGATTCGGCATATTGCATGTTGCTGCTGGCGAGTGACTGGGCCCTACTGATCGCCGCGCGCGTGATCCTTTCATTGTACCAGGTGAGGCCGAACAACACTGCTGCGCCGACCGCGGACAGCAGGCCGAAGACCGGGTGCAGCAAAAAGACGACCAGCAAGTAAAGCGGCACCCACAACATGTCGACGACGCTGAATACCGTCGGGGTCGAGATGAAATTCTTGACCTGCATCATTTCGCGGAGCGCTTCGAGCCGGACGTTCGGCGCGACCAGCCTTTGTTCAAGCGAGCGCAGCAGCAGCGTCGGGCCCAATTGCTGCGCCATCCAGGTGCCAACCCGGTTCGCAACCTGTTGCCGAATGCCGTCGAGCGTCGAACCCAACGCAACGACGAGAGTGATTGCCAGTGCGAGGAAGAACAGCGTGTCTTTGCTCTGACTGGTCAGGACGCGGTCAAAGACCTGCATCATGAATAGTGACATGGCCAGCGCCGCCATGTTGGCGATCGCGGAGAACAGGATGAGCCGAACCGCAATCGGCTTTTGCGGGATCAAAAGCTTTTTGAGCAGATTGTCCGGATTGGCAGACGCCCGCCCAGCGGCGAGAGGGTTCCAAGACATGTCTATTGTCCCAGTCGCGCAGAGCCATCCGCAGCGTTCAGCGGCAGCACCAGACCCGAGATCAATCCGGCCAACTCCATCTGGCGATGAACACCCAACTTTGCGCGCACGCGCTTCAGATACGTCCGCGCCGTCTCCTCCGACAGCCCGCACCCTTCCGCCGCAGTGCACAGGCTGCTCGATTTCAGGAAGTGGCCCAAGAACCGCTGTTCGGACGGCAGCAAGCCGAGCGCTTCGAGCAGCGATGTCGGTGCATCGACCTTGCCCGGACCCATTATGATCACCATGGCACAGCGCGTCATGTTCTCTCCGTTACGCGATTTGGCCGAGATGACGTAGGCGAGTCGCCATTCACCATCGCGGCAATCGAGCCGGAAGACATCTTCGACCGGCGCATCGGGCGATGCGGTGGCGGCGCGGCGTATGCTTTCGCGCAATTGCTTGGCTTGCCTCGGATCTGCGGCGAAAATCGCGCCGTCAGCGGCGCGGATCAGCCATTTTCGCTGTTCGACCAAAATGGTGGCCGCACTGTTTAAAAACAGGGGCTGTGCGTCGGCCGACAACAGCGCCATCGCCATCGAAACCCGGTCAAACATACCCTCCAGCATGGCAGAGCGTTGCGACTGCTGTGCCAGCTGCGCCACCCCGGTGGCCGACTCTGCCAGTAGCGGCGTGATCAGCTGCAGTGATGCCGCATCACGATCGCTGAAATGCGCCTCGCCATCCTGGCGAAAAAACAGCGCGCGAATGTCCTTGCCATCACGCTTCATCTGGATCGCAATGCCGTTGTGGAGCGGACTGTCGACGTGAGCGTCAATCGGTCCAGCTGCCGCGCGGAACAGGGCGCCGGAAAACTGGAAATGATGCACCGGCTGCGCGCCGATCCGCTCCCAGATATCCTGCATCATTACCAGCAGATGCCGAGTAGCGGTGGGGTCGCCGCGCATCTGGTCGAAGCCGATCAAAAAGGAGTGACGTTGACGCCTCGTTCCCGGCAGTGTGACGGTCAAAATCGCCGACCTCACATCAAATTGCAGCAAGTAATCGTGCCAGAGCCGCCGGGTGTTGGCGGCGGCATCGTCCGACAGGCAATGGTCCGCCAAGACGTCATGATCTTCGCCCCCTGCCAACGCCTCAAACAGGTGGACATCGCCGCGGATCGCTTTGTCGCGCGTCGCCTCGTGATATTGGGTTGGAAATTCCATGGTCGCAGACATTAGGGCCCCCAAAAAACATCGTCCCCGAAGCGAGGCCGAGGCTCGCAACAGGCGTTTCACGCGCGACCATGATGTCTGGCGCAATGCTCTGGTTACGGGCCAGAACCTATGCGCCCACCGGGATTGCCCGAAGCAATTGTCACCCGGCGTTGGCTTTCGATTGACGCGAATCTCTCGATAGCGTCGCCGGCCGTGACGGATGCTGGCGACGCACTTTGTCTATTTCGATTCGGCCGATCGAGTCTATTATCCCCTCGGACATATCCGTTAGAGTAGTTTCCCGTTCCGCCGCCGCACATTACTCTTTGATAGCTACGAAAAGAGGGGGTCGGCACTCGAATCTGGAATGATTCAGGAGGGGTGACGTGCGGAAATCAAGGACGTTTTGGGCGAGCACGCTCGGCGCACCCGCTGCCGCCGCGGCGTTCGCCATAGCTCCGACTCCACTGCTCGCGCAGTCGGCGTCGTCCGCGGTCGCGCCATCGAGCACGATGGCCGCGCTCGCGCGTCAAGTCGTCATCTCCAACCCCGAAATCGCGGCACAGCGCCATCAGGTTCGCGTCGCGGCCGCACGGCTACAAGCGGCCGAGGCAAGCTATTTGCCGACGATCGAAGCGAACGGCGTATTGCAGCGGCGTGAGATCGACATCAAAAACGGTAGCAGTACGAACGACGCGCGCTACACCGCCGGACAGGCCGGGATCGAGGCGCGGTTGCGCTTCTATGACGGCGACCGCACTTACAATGGGGTCAAAATCGCCAAGGCCGAACTGGAAGCGACCAGCGCGGGGCTGGACGCTATTATTTCGGACGTACTGCTCGAACTGCTGACCAGCGCCGCGGACGTCCAGCTCAACCGCAAGATCCTGCGATTCACCGAGGCACAGACTGAGGCAATCGGAGAGCAGCTACGCGCGACGTCGCGTCGGCTCGAATTTGGTGAGGCCACCCGTACCGATGAAGAACTGGCGCGCGCGCGGTTCGCGACCTCGCAAGCCGGGGTCCTTTCCGCGACCGAAGAACTGGGCGTCAACGGACATCGGTTTCGCAATATCAGCGGGCAGTCTGGAACGATGGTGCCGCCTCTGCCGCCGCTCGCGGAGGTTCCCTTATCGCTTGCCGCGGCTCAAAGAATTGCCCAGGATGCGGCGCCGCGGCTCCGAGCAGCGCGGCTCAACGCCCAGGCCGGCAAGTCGGGGGTGCAATTTGCCACTGGCGCATTGCTCCCGCAACTCGATGCGGTTACCGGCTATGATTATCTGACCGGCGGCGCGACCAATACATTTACGGGCAAATATCCTGACGATCGCTCGTCGCTCTATTACGGGCTTGAACTGCGCGTGCCAATTTTCCTGCCGCGCGATCATGCCGAGGTTCGCCGCGCTCGCGCGGTCCGCGATCAACGCCTTTCGCAAGTTGATATGGCGGTACGAACGGTAGCGGAGGAGGTCGCGAACGCTTGGGCGCGCTGGCAGTCGGCAAAGAGCACGATCGTCGCAGCTGAGGCAGCGGTCGCGGCCACGCAAGAAGCGGCAGAGGGCATCAAGAAGGAAGCGGTCGGTGGCAACCGGACCCTCACCGACGTTCTGAATGCGCAGAATGAATTGCTGAACGCGCGCGTCACCCTGGAGCGCGCCCATCGCAACGAATTTGTCGCGCGCGCGAGCTTGCTGGCAGCGACAGGGCAGCTCGACACCAAGGCCATTCTCGACGGCCGCTGCTGCAGTTCCGACACGAGCGAGCGCCCGACGATGTCGGCGCTCGGCCGACCTCGCGTGGCCGACGTTAACAAGGCCGTTGCCGATCCCGCAACAGCGCCTCGCCCGCAGACGTCAACGCTGGGTCAGACGCCCGATCGCGACCCCTCCGACACTGCTGCGCCTGCGGGAAGCTCGGGACGCCCGGCAAGCTCGACGCTCGGTCAAAAACTTAACTAGCAAGCACGTTTTCTTTTCGGATTGTGCTGTTTCGGCAAGTGCAGAAAGTGGTGAAAGCCGCGCAGCTCGGGAGAAATCGCGGCATGCGTTCGGCGCCGATCTGCCCCAAAATGAACCACCTCATAAATATATCCCCCATGTCCCCAAGCAGGAATGTCCGGTCCCCCTGCCCCGCCATATCCCATTGTCATGGCCTCGAGTTTTCGGGGTCATTTGGGGGGATGGCAAAGCCGAGTCGGCGAAACCGCATCCCTGCGACCCACCAATGAAGAGGATAGCGAAATGCCTACAGTTGGATCATCTAACGCACCGACCAATCCCAAAAATCCCACGGCTCGTGGCCAGGTATTGGGAACCAATGCGGTCGACTTCATCGATCTGAACACCCTCGTCCACACCGCGAACCTGCCTTATAACGCGCGCGGCAACGGCGGGGCGGACACCGTTTTCGGCAATAATTTCGACAACGATCTTTACGGCGATGCGGGTGACGACAATGTCATCGGCCGCAGCGGCAATGATCGCATCGACGGCGGAAACGGCAACGACACGCTGATCGGCGACCAGGCGAGCGTCTCGGTCCCCGCGCCGGGCCAAGTCCTTTACACCGGCGACGACAACGGTGTTGCGGATGGCAACGACACGCTGCTCGGCGGCGCTGGTGCCGACACCGCGTGGGGCGGCGGCGGGAACGACTTCCTCCGCGGCGATGCCGGAGACGACGTGCTTTATGGCCAATCGGGCGATGACCGCGCCGACGGCGGCGCTGGCAACGATATCGTCGATGGCGGCACCGGCAACGACAATCTCTACGGCGGGACCGAAACCGACGTGGTGACCGGCGGCGACGGCGACGACTATATCGATGGCGGCACCAACACCAATGGCGTCGACCTGCTTTCGGGCGGCGACGGCAACGATGTGATCTTCGGTGACAAGGGCGTCAATCGCAAAGCCGACGAAGATTATGCCTATAATCAGAGCAACTATAACCGCGGCATCGGCCAAGCCGACGAAATTTCCGGCGGCGCGGGCGACGACCAGATCTTCGGCCAAGGCGGCAACGATCTGATCGACGGCGATGCCGGCGATGACCTGTTGTGGGGCGATGATGGCGACGACACCATCTTCGGCGGCAACGGTTATGACCAGCTCGACGGCGGCGAAGGCGACGACTCGCTTTCCGGCGAAAATGGCGATGACGAACTTAACGGCGATGCGGGCAACGACGTCATCCGCGGCGGCGCGGGGTTCGACTTCGTCCAAGGCGGTGCCGACGATGACGACATCGGCGGCGGCGACGACGACGATACGCTGAACGGCAATGACGGCAACGACCTTGTCCACGGCGACGACGGCAACGACGTGATCGCTGGCCAGGGCGGTAACGACACCCTCTATGGCGATGACGGCGACGACGTGATCCGCGGCAACGGGGATCCCTTCTTCGACCCGCTTGATCCGGAGAATACCGATGCCGATTTCATCTCGGGCGGCAACGGCAACGACATCGTCAACGGTGACGAAGGCGATGACGTTATCGAAGGGAATGACGGCGACGACCTGCTCGCGGGTGATGACGGCAACGACAGCATCGCCGGCGGCGATGGCAACGACAGCATCACCGGCAACGACGGCAACGACGTTGTTTCAGGCGGCGACGGCGACGACGTCATTCAGGGCAACAACGGAAACGACAACCTCGCCGGCAACGAAGGTGACGACCTGATCTATGGCGGAGCCGGCAACGACCTGGTCGATGGCGGAGACGGCAATGACCAACTCGCCGGCGACATGGGCGCCGATACCATGTTCGGTGGCGACGGCGATGACGTCATGTATGGTGACACGCTGTACGAAAACCTGGGCAACACCCCGGGCGGCAACGACACCATGTCGGGCGGTGACGGCAACGACTATATGTCGGGCGGCATGGGCAACGACAAGATGAACGGCGATGACGGTGACGACACCATCCGGGGCGACACCGGCAACGACACCATCGACGGTGGTCTTGGCGATGACAATCTGGAAGGCGAAAGCGGCAACGACAAGATCACTGGCGGCGAAGGCGATGATCATATGTCGGGTGGCGCGGGCAAGGATCTGTTCCTGTTCGACGCGACCGATTCGTCGCCCGGCTTTGGCGACGACGTCATCGGCGCACCGTTCAGCCTCGGATCGGGCCGCGACTTCAACCTCGCGAACCGTGACACGCTGGTATTCGATGTCGATGCCGGCTTCGATCCCGCTGCCGACATGTTCGTCATCACCGGCGACTGGGACGGCCAGGGTGACGCGCTCGACGTGTACATCTTTACCGCGGTCGGCTCGGTGCTGATCGAGGACTTCTGGGAAGGCGCCTCGGCCCCGATCGCGGCGATCGCTGCGCTGGGTGGTTATGACACGGTTGATGCGCTCAACGCGTACAGCCAGGGCAATGCGTCCTACGACATGATCACGTTCGTCTGAGGACAAGGCTTCGTACGGGGAGCCACTCCTCGACGGACCTCTGCAAACTGGAGGGCAGGCCGCGGCCTGCCCTCCTTTTTATGTTCGGAAAAATCCGCATATCGCCAATGCCACAACGAATTCGGATCGTCACCGAGCGGCAATTTTTTGCAATGTCCCCATCAGGGAATGGCAAGAAACCGCGCCTTCCGCCAATTTTGACGCAAGGATGACAAGCAAGAATCATCCGGACGACGCCTGCTTCGATCGAGCAGGTCTGCAGAGATTGGGTATAAGAAGAATAGGTTTCTGTCGATATTCGGGCGGCAGTTTCGTCCCTCGGCATTCGGCGGAATTTAGTTCGGTCAGCTCCCGCTGGCTAGCCGTGTCCGCCGCCATGCCCCCTGGCGGCGGCCGGCATCGATTTTCCACCCATTGTCACGTTTGCGCCGCGAACGGCCTGCCCGAAACCTGAGCCCAACCATGATGCACATGTTCATCCTGCCTTTGTCGATGGCGTTCGCGGCATTGCAGCCGCTGCCGCCGGACGGCGCCCCTGCACTCAACCTTCCCGTTGACTGCATTGTCGGCCGTTCCTGCCTTATCCAGAAACTGTTTGATCACGACCCGGGGCCGGGCCGCCGCGACTATCGTTGCGGCCAGTTGACGACGAACGGGCATGACGGGATCGACATTCGCCTGCGCACCATGGCCGACATGCGGGCTGGATTTGCAGTCCTGGCCGCGGCACCCGGCACGGTGCTCCGCACGCGCAACGGCGAACCGGACGTCAGCGTCAACAACCGAGGGGCACTCGATGGCAGGGACGCCGGAAATGCGGTCGTAATCGACCATGGCGGCGGCTGGCAGACCCAATATAGCCATCTTCGCCAAGCCAGCATCGCTGTGCGCCCGGGCCAGCGCGTCAGCGGCGGGGAGCGGATCGGGTTGATCGGTTTGTCGGGAAATAGCGAGTTTCCGCATCTGCATTTCACCGTCCGGCATCTCGGTAGGGCCGTCGATCCGTTTGTCGGCACCGCCCCCCTTCCGCCCTGCAATTCCGAAGTCCGCACGACGGGGCTGTGGACAGCGGTGACGGCGCATTCGCTGGGGTACGAGCCCAGCGCAGTGATCACGGGCGGCCTCGCCTCGGCAGTACCGCCCAAGGCAGTCACCGATCGCGACCCGCCCCCTATGCCGAACGGACGACACGCGCCGCTGATCCTGTGGGTCGATGCGATCGGCGCGCGCGCCGGTGACTATCAGGCATTTTCGATCGCCGGGCCCGACGGACAGATCGTGCATGAACAGCAATCGGTTGTCGAAGGCGGCGGGCTCAGCTGGTTCGCCTATAGCGGCAAACGCGCACCGGCGGCAGGCTGGCCCGCGGGCCGGTACACCGGCCGATATGTGCTAAAGCGCGAAAATGCAATTGTTGCCAGGATCGAAACGACCGCCATGATAAAATGAGATTTTCCATTGAGATCAAATTATCCAATTCTAGAACTAAATAATATAATCATATTTGCAATTACATATTCAATCATCAAATATTGTTACTCGAAGAGATTGAATTAAAACATCTTTCAGGATAATATTCAACATGAGACAAATCATGGGGACATATTTGATATTTTTAATAATATAAATGGAAAATTAATCCATAAGATATTGTTTTAATACAAAAGTATATGTGCCCTTACCGGAAATTGCCATTGCAGAATCGCCCCCCGGGGTTTGTATTTCCCGGTGAGTGACAAGACGTGGGCACAGGTCGCCAAAGAGAACCCAGCACGATCACAAGAGCTTGCATTGTGGCTCCGCCCTATATCCGGCGCGGAAATGCGGTGCAGTTCGCCGGTGTGCGCAGCGGCCCCGTACTGGCTGCTGACCCGTGACCGGCGAACAAAGGTGCAGGGGGCTTTAGGCGATGGGGTTGAAGCGGAACGAACAGGCCGGCGAAATCGCCACCCCCGCGCGCGCCACCCCGCCCGGCGCGGCCTCGATCCTGCCTGTCGATGGCGTGATCCAGCTTCCACCCGGAACACGCCTCGATGCAATCAAGCTTTCGGGAAACGACCTCGTCGTCACGCTGCCCGACGGGCAAGTCCTGGTCATCGTCGACGGCGCGCTGCGAATCCCGCACATCAAGGTCGGCCCGATCAACATCCCGGCGCCCACCGTTGCCGCCCTGATCGCAGATCAGGAGCCCGAACCCGCCGCCGGGCGGCCGCAAAGCTCGGGCGGCAATTTCGCTCAAACCCCAGGCGACATTGGCGATCCGTTCGCGCTCGGCAACCTGCTGCCGCCGACGGAGTTCGGCTTTCCGAAAATTCCTGCTCTCGAAGTCATTCCCGACGCGCTCGACGACAAACCCCGGGTTGTTATCACGACCCCGGACCAGACGGTCGGGGTCACCGCCGCGACCGCCGTGGTTTCTGAAGCGGCGCTGCCCGCGCGCGACGCCGAACCGGCCGGCAGCAATCCAGACTCGCCGGGCGAAACGACCAGCGGGACGATCCAGATAGCCGCACTTGACCAGCCGGTCGTCGTCACGGTCAATGGCACGGCCGTCACCGCGGTCGGCCAGCTTATCCCGACCCCGCTGGGTCAGTTGACCATCACCAGCATCGCCCCGGGGCTGATCGGGTACACCTACACGTTGACCGACAACAGCACCGACCCCGCCGCGACCGATACGGTAACGATCACCGTTACTGACAACGACGGCGACGTCGGGAGCGCGACGCTGACCCTGATGCTCGAGGACGATGCTCCCATCGCTCGCGCTGACATCGACGATATCGAAGCCGGAAGCCGCCTGCCCGAGTCGGGCAATGTCATCACCGGCGCGGGAACCGCAAGCGGTGCGGACGGCGCCGATACGCCCGGCGCCGACGGGGCAATCGTCACGGGTGTCCGGGGAGGATCGGCGACCGAGTTCGGCCCGACAGGAACGCCGGTGCAGGGCCAATATGGCCGTCTGGCAATCGCGGCCGACGGCACCTACGCCTATGTCCGGTCCGCCGGTACGCCCGGCGGAGTCAGTGATGTCTTTACCTACCAGCTCACCGACGGCGACGGCGATGTATCGACGGCGACACTGACGATCCGCATCGGCGACAGCGCGCCCGCGCTGATCCTGCCCGCAGCGGGCGACGACGGCACCCTCGTCGACGAAGCCGGCCTGCCTGAACGCGATGGCGAAAGCCCCGGTTCGCGTTCGGGCGACGATTCCAACTTCACGTCCGGAACGATCCAATTTTCTGCCGGCGACGGTCCCGCCGCGCTGACGATCAACGGGGTCGCGATCACCGAAGAGGGCCAGGAAATCGCGCTCACCACCGGGACTTTCTATATCGTCTCGATCAACCCCGATTCGATCGAATATTTATTTGCGCTTGCCGACAACACGCTCGGCGCCGCGACGTCGCAGCCGATCACCGTCGGCATCACCGACCTGGACGGCGACACCATCTCCGCCAGCTTCGACATCGATATCCTCGACGACGCGCCCGAAGCGGTCGCCGATTACGACAGCGTCGCTGCGGGCAGTTTTGCCCCGGCCACCGGCAACGTAATCACCGATGCCGAGAATGACGGCGGGCGGGACATCCCCGGGGCCGATGGCGCCAGCGTCTCGTCGGTGTCGGGCGGGGGCGCCGCCGTGGCGGCGGGTGACCCGGTTGCCGGCCTGTATGGCGTGCTGACGCTGAACAGCAATGGCAGCTACAGCTATGTCCGAAATCCCGACACGCCGGGCGGCGTGTCCGAAACCTTCACCTATACGCTGACCGACAGCGACGGCACCTTCGCCACGGCCACCCTCAACATCGCGATCGCCGACGACAGGCCAGACGCTGTGGCCGACGAAGGAGAGGTCGGCGAAGGCCAGACGCTCGAGGTCGATGCCGCGGGCGGGTTGCTCGCCAACGATGACCTGGGCGCGGACGGCACCAAAATCCTGGGCGTGCGCGCCGCTGGCGCAGACCCGTCGGCGGCGGCAACAGGCGGCGTCGGCGCGGTCATCATCGGCCTGTACGGTGAGCTGACAGTCGCCGCCGACGGGAGCTATATCTATGTCGCCAATCCGAATATTGTCCCACCCGGCACCGCCGAAGATGTTTTCGTCTATACGCTTGTCGATGGAGACGGCGATCAGTCGACAACCACCCTGACGATCCGTCTGAGCGACTCGGGATTGTATGCGGACGTCGTTCAGTTGCAGGTCGACGAGGCAGCGCTCGCCGCCGGCAGCGATCCCGAGAGTGACGCGGAAACAGCGTCGGGCGACCTCAATGACAATGTCGTCGGCGGCACGGGACCATTCGAATTTGGCTTGGTCGGCAACGGCGTAGGCACTCATGGGGTATTCACGCTCAATTCCGACGGAAGCTATTCCTACACGCTGACCGGCGCGATCGACGGGCCGACGGATGACGATGGCACCAACCTTGTGCCCACGGTCGAAAGCTTCACCTACACTATAACCGACGCGTTCGGGAATGTGACGCAGAGCGAAATCGTCATCGACGTGCTGGACGATGTGCCGGTCGCACGGCCGGCACCGTCGATCACCGTCGCTGAAGACGCCGCTGCAATTTCGGGCGATTTGCTGGGGAACGATACGCTGGGCACGGACGGGGCCATGGTCACTTCGGTCACGATCGGCAGCGCGATCGTAGCGGTCGCCGCAACCGGCATCACCAGTTACAACACCGCCAACGGCACTTACACATTTCAGGCAAACGGCGCTTGGAGCTTTGATCCGGCGCCGCAGGTCAGCGTGTTTCCGATCCACGCCGACTTCACCTACACGATCACCGACGGTGACGGCGACCAGTCTTCGGCAGTACAGCAAATCCGTCTCGCCGACGGAAGCCTGCCGACCGCAAGCGGTCCGATCCAGCTGACCATCGATGACCAGCATCTCGAAACCGGATCGAGGCCGTCGCCAGCGCAACCCGTCTCGGCCAGCGGCACCATCCTTTTCACACCCGGTTCCGATGCGATCGCGTCGATAGGCTTTGGCGACATTTCGGCGCTGGACGGCGGGCTCAGCTGGACTCTGGGATCGGATAACCAGATCATCGGCTGGGACGCCGACGAAAACCCCGTCGTCGTGATCGGCCTCAGCGTTTCCGGCAATGTGGCGACGGTGACCGCCACCCTGCAATATAATTACGCGCTGCACCCCGATACGACGATCGACGATCTGGTCGATCTGGGGGCGATCGAGGTTGTCGCGATCGACGCCGATGGCGATATAGTCGCAGGAACGGTCAGTATCTCAGTTTCCGACGACGTTCCGTCGATCACTGCCCTGTCGCCCACGACGGGTTTGCTCACGGTTGACGAAACCGACCTTGGCTTCGATGCAACCGCCGATTTCACCAAGCTTTTCAAAATCGTGATGGGCGCGGACGAAGGCACTGTCGGCTATAGTTTCGAAGTGACCACCGCGAGCGGGCTGGTCGATGTCGCGACGGGGTCGAAGATCATTCTGCAGGCGTTCGGCAATGTCGTCGAGGGACGATTGCAGGATTCGCCAACGACCGTCGCGTTCCGCTTGACCGTAGCCTCCGATGGGCAGGCAACGCTCAACCAGATCCGCGCCGTCCGGCATCCCGATGATATGAATCCGGACGATGCGATCACGCTGTCGCCGACGATCATCCGGCTGACCGCGACGGTCACCGACGCCGACGGCGACCATGCATCGGCGCTGGTCGCGATC
The DNA here is from genome assembly GCF_001610975.1 of Sphingopyxis terrae subsp. terrae NBRC 15098. Taxonomy (NCBI): domain Bacteria; kingdom Pseudomonadati; phylum Pseudomonadota; class Alphaproteobacteria; order Sphingomonadales; family Sphingopyxidaceae; genus Sphingopyxis; species Sphingopyxis terrae. Next base: position 3,367,133 of record NZ_CP013342.1, read on the forward strand.
GGCAACGCGCTGGTGTTCAAGGACGATGGGCCGTCGATCGACGCCACCAACGTCGACACGAATGCGATCACGCTCACCACGCAGGACGCCAACACACGCGGCGACGCGTTCGACGTGGCGACCGCCAATTTTTCGGCGGCCTTTTCGACGTCTCTGGTTAATTTTGGCGCCGATGGCTCCGCGGATGCGGGCACGGTGACCTGGACCTATTCCCTCGCGCTGGGCTCGGCGGCCGCGACCTCCGCCCTGACCAGCCACGGCGTGCCGGTCACGCTGGCCATTATCTCCGGCGAGATCGTCGGCAGCGCGGCCGGTACGCCCATTTTTTCCATCGCCGTGAACGCAGCGACCGGCGTCGTCACGCTGACCCAATTTGCCGAGATCGACCATCCGTTACCGGGTTCGCCCGGCGATTATGCCGCGCAGCTCGTCGAACTGGCGGCCAATCTGGTCGAACTGCGCGGCACCGCGACGATCGTCGATCGAGACGGCGACAGCATTTCGGATACGGTGGCGGTGGATCTGGGCGGCAATATCCGCTTTGCCGACGATGGCCCGTCGATCGCCGCCGGCGGGACCGCGTCGCCCTTGACGGTCGATGAAAGCAATTTTGCCGCCGATGCGACCGTCGATCTGTCGGGCCTTTTTGCCGGAACGACCGACGCCGGCGCCGATGGCCCGGGCGCCGTGACCTATGAGCTTGGCGTTGCCGCCGGGGCCAGCGGCCTCATCGATTCGCTGACGGGCGAAGCGGTGATCCTGTCGATCGAGGGCGGCGTCGTTTTCGGGCGCACCTCGACGCACGAAGTCTTCCGCATTTCGGTGGTGCCCGGCGGCCTCGTCACTTTCGACCAGTCGCGCGCGATCCTGCACACGCCCGACAGCGGCCCCGACCAGGCGCTTTTCCTGGCGGGTAGCAATCTGATCACGCTGACCGCGATCGCAACGGACGGCGATGGCGACACCGCGCGAACGACGACCGACATCACCGGGCAATTTGCGATCCGCGACGATGCTCCGAATGCGGTGGATGACCAGGACAATGTATCGCGCGACGGAGAGGTTTTTGCCGACGGCAATGTGCTGACCGGACTTGGCGGGACCGACGCCAATGGCATGGACGGATCGTCCGACAATGCAGGCGCTGATGGCGGGCTGATGGTTGTCGGCGTGGCATTCGGAGCATCCACGGGAACGCCGGGGGCCGTCCTTTCGGGCAACTATGGCTCGATCGTCATCGCCGCGGACGGCAGCTACCGCTACGACCTCGATCCCAGCGATCCAGCGGTTGTCGCGCTCAATCCCGACACGACGCTGACCGAAAGCTTTGAATATACGGTGCGCGACGCCGACGGCGACACGTCGGTCGCGACGCTCACCATCTCTATCACCGGGATCAATGATTTCCCTGTTGCGCGCGGCGATACCAACTGGGTGCTTGACGGCGTCAGCGGTTCGGACCCATTCGCTGCCGGTAATGTGTTGCAGGACATCGCGCATTCCGGTGCGCCCTTTGGCAGCTTTGCCGATGTCGCGGATAATGATCCCGACCTGGAGGTGATCACCGTCACGTCGGCAGGAACATATGTGGGCCTCTACGGCACGCTCGTGATCGATGCTGGCGGCAGCTACACATACACGCTCGACGAGGACAAGCCCGTCGTCAACGCGCTCGACAGCGGACAGACACTGACCGAAAGCTTCGCCTATACGATCAGCGACGGATCGCTGTCGGTCGGCTCCACCCTGACCATCACGGTGTTCGGAAACAACGATGTACCAACGATCGGCACCGCGATCGCGCGGGTGTCGGAAGAAGGCCTGCCGAGCGGGCTGCCAGACACGGCACCGAATGCGACGCTCGACACCACCAACAGCGCCGTAATCAGCGGTACGCTCGCCATAGCCGACGCCGACGCCGGTGAAACACTGACCGCAACCCTCGGCGATCCCGGTGCGGTGCTGACTGCGGGTGGCAGCGCGGTCGCCTGGACCGGCGTCGGCACCGGAACCTTGATCGGTTCGGTCGGCGGATCGGAGGTTATTCGCGTCACGCTGGCATCGAACGGCGCCTATACGGTCACCCTGTTGCGCGCCGTCGACCATCCCAATGTCACGCTCGAGGACCTTAAGGGTTTCTCCGTGCCCGTGTCGGTGTTCGACGGCACGACGACGACGACCAGCGCATCGGCAATCCAGATTGTGATCGAGGATGACGCCCCGACCGCCACCGGCGAAACCGGATCGTCGTCGCAGCCGATGCAGGATGTGAACACGCTCTTCATCCTCGATTTCAGCGCCAGCATCGACGATGGCGAACTCAACACGATGCTCGATGCCGTTCAGGGCGCGCTGACGCAGCTTGATAGCGCCGCGTCGGGCGCATTAGCGATCAAATTCGTGATCTTCTCCTCGGGCTCGTTCGCATCGGAATCCTTTTCGACCGCGGCCGACGCGAATGCGTATCTCGACTCGCTCAATCCGGCAGCGGGCGGCCAGCGGCCGTCGGAGGACGATATCGGGCTCAATACCAATTACTCTGGCGCCATCCAGACGGCGCTGGCCAATTTCGCCGCGATCCCCGGCGCCAGTAACCAGGTCTTTTTCCTTAGCGACGGCAACCCGAACCAGCAGATCCAGTTCGGCGGCATTCCGCCATCGGTTATCAATTCGCTGACGGCAGCCACGGCGACAGCCTGGGACGACTTTGTCGACGGCAATGGCGTTAATGTTACCGCGATCGGTATCGACAACAATCCATTGCAACCACTCAACATACAGCGGTTACAAGACATCGACCTGAACGCGGCACCGGGCAATGCCCCTATCCTGGTCGACGATTTCGAAGATCTGGTCCCGACCTTGCTGTCGGTCATCGTCCCGTCGGCGGTGTCGGGCGATCTCGACGCGAACGATTTCTTGGGTGCCGACGGCGGCCGCCTGCTTTCGATCACCGTCGGCTCGACCACCTATAACTGGGACGGCGCTTCGAGCATCGCCGTATCGAGCGGCGGCAGCATTGCTGGGACGACCCTGAACGCGATAGCGACCCCGATGGGCGGCACACTCACCCTGAACTTCGCGACGGGCCAGTATAACTACCAGCCGCCCAGCCCGATCACGGTGACCGCGACCGAAGTGTTCACCTATGTGCTCACCGACCGCGACGGCGACACCGCAACCGCCAACCTGTCGGTCACCATCACCGCACTCGCGCCGCCGATCGCCGTCGACCTCGACGGTGACGGGGTGGAATTTGTTTCGAACGCGGCCGGGGCCAGCTTTGACTATGATGGCGACGGCATCGCCGAAACCACTGCATGGGTCGGCGCCGATGACGGGCTGTTGGCGATTGACAAAAATGGCGACGGCAAAGTCAACAACGGATCCGAGCTGGTCTTCGGCAGCGGCGTGCTGTCCGACTTGCAGGGGCTAGCCGCCGCCTATGACAGCAACGGCGACGGCAAGCTGGACGCCGCCGATGCCGAGTTTTCAAAATTCGGGATCTGGCAGGATGCCAACGGCAACGGCATGACCGACGCGGGCGAATTCCGCTCGTTGGTCAGCGAAGGCATCATCGCTATATCGCTGACGCCAGATGGACGCGCCTATGTCGCCGCTAACGGACAGGTGGAGGTCCGGGGCGAAGCGCTTTATACGCGCGCCGACGGCATCACCGGCAAGCTGGCGGATGCAGCTTTCGCGACCAACTTCGCCGATCAGCAGCGGATTGCCGCAATCAATGGTACGGCGGGGGTTTCGACTGCAATGCTGGTCGCAGGGCTTGCCGCAACGGCCCCGCTGGCCGCTTACCCACCGGGAGCACCCGACGGCGAAATCTCGGTTTCCGGCCCGCAGGTCCCGGTGTCGAGCGAAGCGGCGGAACAATCACTGACCCTGCCCGAAGCAAAAGCCGACGGCTTGGTCCACGAATTCTATTCTGGCCCCGAGATCGCCCGGATCGAGCGCGAGGATACCTCGTGTCGGATAAGCGACGACGACCGCGATGCGGTGCATGACGACACAGCCGATACGGCGCCGCCCGATCCGGACTACGTCGGGTTGCTAGCGGCAACCGAAATCGACCTTCCACCCGAACCGGCGAGTTCTTCCGCATCGGGCGATCAGATACAGTTGACGACGACGCCGCAACCAGTGACCGCTACCGCTGCGGCGCAGATCGGCACAATCGTCACCGCTGCCCTGGAGGGGCCGGCGGTCGAACTCGACGCCTTGCTGGGACCCGTGGAGCCTGCCGAACCGGTACTCGCCCGCATCATGCTGGGCGTCGGCGGGATCGGCGACGGGATCGGCGGCGGCGCATCGGGCCACTCGTTCATCGCCGATCTCACACAGCAACATGTCGTGGTTCAGCTCGAGCAGATAGCGTCGGCCGGGCACGCCTGAACCACAGGCGGCGATGTCGGTCAGGACGAACCACGGGCGCAGACCAGAGATCACGCAGAAGGATATTCGACTTCGACCGGACAATGCAGGGGAATGATGATGTCGAAATTTCGCACCGCAGCCTTGTCGCTCACCGCCGTGGCGCTTGCCACGACGCACGACGTGGGCTGGGCCCAGCGGATCGAGCTGAAGACTGCAGTCGAGACTGCGGTCCAGACCAATCCCGAAATCAACCAGGCGATCGAGAACAAGACCGCGATCGAATTTGAACGCGAGCAGGCGCAGCGCCTGTTTGCCCCGCGCATCTCGGTCGAGGGATCGGTCGGCATCCGCCGCCTTGAAAATGGCACGCGCCGCGCGCTCGGCATCGCCGATGACGTGCTTTATCCGATGGAAGGCAGCCTCAACGTCGAACAAACCTTGTTCGACGGCGGCGTGCGCCGCAACGAGGTGCGGCGCCAAGCCGCGCGTACCGACGGCGCCGCGTTCCGTGTCGAGGAACGCTCGCAGTTCATTGCGCTCCAAGTTACGCGCCAGTATCTCGACTATCTGTTGCAACAACGGATTGTCGCGGCATCCGAAGACAATATTGATTTCCACAGCAAGCTGGTGACCGACCTGCGCGAAGGCGTCGCGAAAGGCTCGCTCAGCATCGCCGACCAGCAACAGGCCGAGGAACGCCAGCAGGCCGCCCGCGCGCGGGTGACCGAAGCAAATCTTGACCTTGTCAATACCTCGGCCTCATTCCGCACCCTGACCGGCCTCGACCTTGTTGACGGTGCGGCCTTGCCGCCGTCTCTGGCAGACAGCATTCCAGCCACGCTCGAAGACGCGCTTGCCCGTGCCCGCGAACGCAACCCGCGCGTGCTTGAAGCGCAGGCGGACCTTGATGCCGCGCATTTGCTGCTGCGCAAGGCAAAGGCCGAATTATCGCCGACACTGGCGCTTGAAGGCAATGCGCGGATCGGCGACGACATCGACGGTTTCCGCGGCGAAACCAACGACCTGCGCGCCGGGGTGGTGCTGCGTTGGGATGTCTTCAACGGCGGCCTCAAGCGATCGAAGGTGCAGGAAATGCATCGGCGCGAAAAGGAAGCGCGCTATCGGGTGGATCAGATGATCCGCGAAGCCGAAGAGGATGTGCGCGTCGCGTGGAACACCTGGGATGCACAAGGCAAGCTGGTTAAAGAGCTGGAAGAGCAGAGCCGGGTTTCGGACGAATTGCTGCGCTCGTACCGCGCACAGTTCAATGTCGGTCGCCGCTCGTTGCTCGATGTTCTCGACGCGCAGAATACGCGCTACAACGTCCAGGTACGTGCCGAGACCGCGAAGTTCGCGCAATTCTATTCGGAGTTCAAACTGCTTGCGGCGCTCAACGACCTGCTTGCGGCGATGGATGTCCAGCCGCCCGCGGCGGCCGCCGCGACCGCACGCGAGCGCTTCAAGGTTCAGCCAACCCCGGAAATGAACCCCGAAGCGATGCGGGATCCCACATGAACTATCCGGCCGACGCCCGTGGGGCGCGACAGTCGCGCCGAACGTCCCCCGCAATGGGTTTCGAAGCGTGGCGCAGTACCCCGGCGCAAGGCGACGAACTGCTTGCGTCGGTGGCGGCGATTGCCGCGCTGTTCGAGCGCCCTTTTTCTGACCTGAGGGCAAAGAAGGGGCTGGCGCTCGACGACGACGGTCTACTTCCGCTCGATCAGATCGATCATGCGCTCGACGCCGTCGGCCTCCGCTGCCACTTGGTACGCCGACCGCTGTCTGCATGGAATTCGCACGACGTCCCGGCCATTCTGTTGCTAGCCGACGACCGCCCGGTGGTCCTGACCGCGATGGAGGGCAATGACTGTTGGATCCGCCTGCCAGGCGACCCAAGCGACCTTCAGATCGAATGCAGGCTGCTTAAGGCCGACTATTCGGGACGAGGGGTCATTGTGCGCCACAATCCCGCCAGCGAAGCCGTGCGCGAACGCCCGTGGGACGAGGTTACGAGACAGCACTGGTTCTGGAGCGAGGTGTGGAAAGAGCGGAGCCAATTTGGCTATGTGATGTTCGCGTCGCTGCTCATCAATCTGCTCGCTTTCGCGATGCCATTGTTCACAATGAACGTGTACGATCGCGTTATTCCAAACAAGGCGGCGGCCAGCCTGTGGACGCTGGCACTCGGCGCGTTGTTTGCCATCGCGGTCGAATATGGGCTGCGGCTGGCGCGCACCGGACTGATCGACGAGGTCGGGCGCGGGATCGATGCGCGGCTGTCGCAGCGCCTGCTCGACAAGGTTCTCAACCTGCCGATGGCGACCCAGCGCGGCAGCACCGGCGCGCTCGCGCGGCGGGTGACCGATTACGAACAGGTCCGCGATTTCTTTGCCTCGACGACCATTGTGCTGGTGACCGACATCCTGTTCCTGGTCGTGTTCGTTGCGCTCATCGCGGTGCTCGGCGGCTGGCTGGCAGTCATTCCGATGGTGGCGATGGTCGTCATGCTCGCGATGGGCTGGGTGTTGCAGCGTCGGATGAGCGCCGCCGTTGCGGACGCACAGGTCGATTCCAGCATGCTGCAGACAACGCTGGTCGAAACGATTGGAAGCCTGGAAACCGTCAAAGCCTGCCGCGCCGAGGGCCGGATGCTCGGCAAATGGCGGCGCTTGTCGGCATCGAACGCCTATACGCAGGAGGAAATGCGCAAGCTGACTGCAACCGCGGTCAACTTGGCGACACTGTGCCAGCAGGCGACTAGCGTCGCCCTGATCATTGGCGGCTTCTATCTGTTCAACGCGGGAATCATTTCGATGGGCGCGATCATCGCGATCGTAATGCTAGCCAGCCGCTCGCTCGCCCCGGTCGGCCAACTCGCCTTCCTTATGACCCGCGGACGGCAGGCGTTTGTTACGCTGAAAAGCCTGCAACAGTTGATGGATCAAGAGGACGAGCGCGACAAGGGCAGCCGATCGATCACCCCCGAAGTACGCGAGGGACGGTTGCAGCTCGACCATGTCAGCTTTCGCTACCCCGACACCGAACGGGAATCGCTGGCCGACATCAACCTGGTCATCGAGCCCGGCGAACGCGTCGGGCTGATCGGCCGCGTCGCCTCGGGTAAATCCACGCTCGGGCGCGTGCTGTGCGGCCTCTATGATCCCACCAGCGGTAGTTACCGCATCGACGGGCTGGAAAGCCGCCAATATGATCCGCACGACCTGCGTTCGACTTTGCGCTTCGTCGGCCAGGATGCCGAGCTGTTCAGCGGCACTGTGCGCGAAAACCTCTTGGTCGGCGCCAGCGAGGCCGACGACGCCAGCATCATCGATGCCGTTCGCCGGTCGGGCGCCGATGAATTTCTAGGCCGAGACACGGCGGGTTTCGATTTTCATATCGGCGAACGCGGAGCGCGCCTGTCAGGCGGTCAACGCAGCTTTCTCGTCCTTGCGCGCGCGCTGATGGGCCCGGCAAATTTGATGTTCCTCGACGAGCCGACCGGCGCGATGGACAGCCAGACCGAAAAGCATTTCGTCGACCGGCTGAAGGCGGCTATACCTGCCGACCAGACGATGATCATCGCAACCCACCGGATGACCGTGCTGGGTCTGGTCGACCGTCTCATCGTCATGGACCACGGCCGCATCGTCGCGGATGGACCGCGCGACGTAATCCTGGCGCAGCGAGCGGTATCATGACCGCTGCAACTGCCCGGCGATATGGGACCGTTGCCCGCGACGACAGCCGGCGCACCATATTGTGGCTCGTGGTCATGGCGGTGGTGGTGACCCTGCTGACCTCGCGGACGATGTGGAACCAGCTTTTCGACTTCGCAGGCAGCGATACGCCCGAGGCCGAGTACGACAGCGCCGACACCCCCGTGATCACCGACCGGGAAATTGCGCGGCTCATCAAGCTGACCGAAGAACCCGCGACGACACCGATTCTGGCACCCGATACGGCGATGACGCGCAATCAGGCAATCCCCTTTTACACCGGGCCGGTTGCATCGGCGCGACCCTTTCATCCGATAACAGTCGATCGACAGGCGGCGTTGACCGCGCTGCGCTGTCTGACCCAGGCCGTCTATTTCGAGGCGGCGTATGAGCCTATCGCGGGACGACGCGCGGTCGCGCAGGTCGTGATCAATCGTGCTCGGCACCCCGCTTTCCCCAAATCGATCTGCGGTGTGGTCTATCAGGGGGTCAACCGCCCCGTGTGCCAGTTCAGCTTCACCTGCGACGGCTCACTGAGCCGGCGGCCCGATCCAGCCAAGTGGCGAGAGGCTGAAGATGTGGCACGCGCCGCGCTAGCGGGCTATGTCGAGCGTTCGGTCGGTCATGCGACCCATTATCATGCCAATTACGTGTCGCCCTATTGGGCACCGAAGCTGGTCAAGATCGCGCAGCTGGGCGCGCATATCTTTTATCGATGGCCCGGAAAATGGGGTGCCCCTGGGGCGTTTTCGGGCCGCTACAGCGGCGTCGAAGTCATCCCGACGATATTGGCGCGCAGCGCGGTCAAACGACCGCCCGAAGCCGGCGAAGGCGGCGGGAAGATCGAGGGATCATCGGCCAGCGCGCGCGAAGCCATGCAGGACCGCCGCGCAGACAACGACGCCGGCGGCCGGCTCGACCCCGCGCTGGGCTGGCAACTAGCGATTCCCGAAGCCGAGCAGATCAGCCGCGCTTCGCGGATGATGGCGCGGCAACAGGCCGGCGAATTCGATGTCGCCATTAAGGAGAGCGGACCATGATCAGATCACGGCCCTATGTGGGCACGCGCCGGGTCATTCTGGCGTCAGGCGTCGGCATGTTCGTCTTCGTCAGCTGGGCCAGCTTTGCGCAGGTCGATGAAGTCACTCGCGGCCAAGGCCGTGTCATACCGTCGAGCAAGGCGCAGATCGTCCAGTCAGCCGAGCCGGCGACGATATTGGACATCGTGGTGCGGTCGGGGCAGCCGGTTCGCAAAGGCCAGTTGCTGGTGCGGCTCGACGATACTGAATCTTCATCACAGCGGGGCCAGATCGAGGCTGAAAATCGCTCGCTCGCCGCGCGCGCTGCACGGCTGGACCGGGAGGGCAATGGTGGCGCGGCAGCCGATTGCGCCCCGGACCGCCGCGGCATCCGCCCTGCCGAGTGCAGTCAGGAAGCCGATCTGCAATCGGTGCGCGCCGCGACCCAGCGTAGCCGCCGGATGGCATTGTCCGCAGCGGTCGAGCAGCGTCGCCGGGACTATGGCGAGGCGCAGGCGACGATTGCCTCGCTGCGGTCGAGCCTGTCGCTGGCACAAGACCAGGTCGATCTGCTCGCGCCCCTCGCAGCCAAATCGATCGTGCCGCAAACCGAATTGCTCAACGCCCAGCGCGAGGTGACCGAGGTACGCGGCAAGCTTGCTGCCGCCGAGCAAGCGGCTTCGCGCGCCGCCGCCGCGATCAGTGAGGCACAGGCACAGGTTGCCGCGGCTGGGCTGGAGTTTCGTCAGGAGGCGCTCGACGAACGCAGCCAGATCGTCGCCAAGTTGGCAGTCAATTCGGAGTCGCTTCGCGGCGCCGCGGGACGCCAGCAACGCAGCGAAATCCGCTCGCCCGCCAATGGCATCGTCAACGACGTCCAGGTAACAACGGTAGGCGGGTTCGTGCAAGCCGGGCAAAAAATCATGCAGGTCGTGCCGGTCGGCGATAAACTTCTCGTCGAGGCACGCGTCGCGCCGCGCGACATCGCCTTCATCAAGGTCAACGACCGCGCCAACGTCAAGGTCACCGCCTATGATTTTGCGATCTATGGTGGTCTGTCGGGACGCGTCGTCCAGATTTCGCCCGACAGCTTGTATGACGAGACAATGAAGGAAGCCTATTTCACAGTCGTCGTCGAAACCGACGTTGCCTATCTGAAAAGTGGCCGTCGCAAGTTACCGATCACGCCAGGGATGGTTTGCGATGTCGAGGTGCTGACGGGCAAGAAGAGTGTGCTCAGCTATTTGTTCAAGCCGTTCCTGCGTGCGCGCTCGGAGGCGTTTACCGAACGCTGACGAATGCCCGAGACAATTGCGAATGGCGGAGACAGTTGCGACAAGGGAGCTGCGGTAGCTGGCGCAATCCCCTTTTTGATATCACCGCCGAGCTCGATCGCCTCAGGCGGCGCGTCCGGGCAGCGGCGGTGGCCTAAACGGCGCGCGAACGGGTCTTACCTCGCGGAGGTTTAACTGAACCGGCTCCCCCAGGCCATTCTTGACCCCCCAGGTTGCCGCTTGGGTACGATTCTCCACCCCCAGCTTGCGCAGGATCGCCTTGACATGAACCTTGACCGTGGCCTCGCAAATGCCGAGCTGCCGAGCGATGACCTTGTTCGCCATCCCGGCCATGATGCTTTCGAGGATTTCGATCTCGCGGCCGGACAGCCCCACCGAGGCAGCGCTGCTTTTCCAGTCTCCGCCGAGCGCTGCCGGAACCCAGCTGGTCAAATTGTTGACCAGCTGTGATGGGAAAACCTTCTCGCCCAGCGCCGCCAGCTTGATCGATCCGACCAGCGGCGCGCACAGGATTTCCTTGATGATAACGGCATCGACACCAATCTGAAACGCCTCGACTACGTCCTCAAAGACATAATGGTCGAACAGTAACGCCAGGCGTGCATGGTCTTTTTTCGTGGCCAGCCGCCGACAGGCGTCGAGGCCAAAGCCGGTATCGCCGCCATCGACGACGATCACGTGAATATCGACATCATCCGCTACTCGCCCCAACGGGTCGAACAGCGCCGAAGCATCGGACACCGATGCCTGGATCTGAAAGCTTTCGCCGGAAAGGATGTTGCGTAACCCCTCCCTCGCGATCTCATATCTCGCCAATAAAGAAATCTTGATCAACTGCGACATTTCCGCCTCCGCTGAATTACCAGTCAAGGCGACCCCACCGGTCTGGGCCTCGGTCTAAACTCCAGATCCGCTTCGATATTCGTCGCGGTGGATTCCCCGCGTTAAAAAGTTAACTTTTCCATTCTGTTGCCCAAAGATTAACCGAAAGGTTATACAACTAAATGACAGAATCTACGACAATTTTGACAACTACCCACAAAGAGTGATGGTTGATTTCGCGGCAAGGTTGCTCGCGACTGAACCAGATGGCCCGAAGCGACAGTAAGTGCAGGAAACACAAAGGTTTAGGGTTCACTCGCAATGCGGCCATGTCACTAGCCTTTCGAGTGATCGGGATGGCATCACACGGCCGGGTCGCGACTACAAACCCTAACGATTCTGGTTAATGCAAAGCCCTCGGACGATCAATGTTTGGATTCTAACCCATCATAGGCGCGAATCGGCTTTGTTGCGGACTGATTGGGGCGTTTATCTTCTGGCACCCGGCGATCAAGGCGCGAACATTCTTGGGTCAAGACCATTAATTCCCGATCGAAGCGTCGAAATTGCGAAGATATCGGGGTTGGGAAGGTGCCGCGGATTGCATCGCAACCCGCAAGGCCGCGAGGGAGAAGGCCTTCGCCGACGCCTTTGGCGCCGCTGCGGCGGTCCTCACTACGCCCGCCCCAGTGTCCCGGTAGCCGTGAACCCAGCGCCGATCGCCGCTGAACGACATCATGGGGCGCATAGCGATGGCCTGTCGCCCATCCAAGATGCGGTCAGTCATGTTATCGAGCACCACCCAGCCCGCCGCCGATCGCACGAGTAATAATGCATGGTCGGAGCTGACCGCCATGTCGCGCAGCAGGACAAGCTTCATCCGGTCATCGTCGATACCGGCTGCCCGTAACATCTGCATTTTCAAGATCGCGAAATCTTCGCAATCGCCTCTGCCCCGCGCCACCGTCTCTTCAGCGGTCGCCCAAAAGTCTCGTTGCCGATAGTTACTCTCGTCGTCGGCATAGGCGATCTGGCGATTCACCCATTGATTGACACGCTCGAGCGTCGCCTCCTCGCTCAAATCTTGTGTTACCGCAGCGCGATCGAGTTGCGCCCGCATCACGCGCACGGAAGGCGCCCGGCGAACACGCAACCAGCGATCGTCAAAACGCGTTGTTTCAACAGGGATTGCGATGGTCCCAAGCTCGCTGCTGTCGTCCGCCAGCCCCCTTTCCATCGCTGCTAGCGGCGTTGTGCACTCGACGCGAATAGATACAGCATCCGCTCGATCCGCCCCGAACACAGGGTCGGCGTCCCGCGTGAGCGCGCGAACGGCGATCGAATTGCCGGGGGCAGGAACAGCGCCGAGCGTCGCCGCGGGTCGCTCCTGACTCATCCGAACGCGGCTGAGCGCGCTGGGAGCGCCGGCCTCCGACGCACGCTCGCCACCGAAATCCGGACCCGCCGGTGCCAGCAGGGCGCTCCCGCGGCAAGTGTCGGCGATCGCAAAAGCTTTGGCATTGCCAATCTTTGTCGCGGACGATTCAATTGCGGCATGCGCCGCGGCCGGCGCCATCGCCGCACATGCGGTTAACGCCAGTGCGGTTACGCTGGCGATGGTGGAAGAGCGAGACCATCCGAACATGCCGACAGCAATGCCGCAACACCGTGAGAATTCGCTTCATCATCATGGTTAACGTGGAACTTCTTTCCTAACCGGTTCCAGCGATGCACGGCTGGGAAACCGCCGGAATTAACTTGGCGCACTCCTCAACGCATTCCCGTCCCCAACATGGAAATCCGCAAAATGTTTGTCGAGGGACCAAAGGGGCCCCGTCATTGCCGTCATCCCCTCCATCTCAAAAGATGAGAAAAATTTAAGCCGCCATCATCCTATGGGTCTTGTACCACCGTGCGCCCGTGCGGATGGAGAACCTGGCCTGGCATGCAGCTGCTGTCATCGCAGGCGAGAAAGAGGAAGCTTGGCGCCACTGCATTCGGCTCGCCGGGCCGCTTCATCGGTCTGGACTCGCCAAAGCTCGCCATCTTGTCGGCTGGCGGACCGCCGCGCGGGTTGAGCGGAGTCCAGATCTGGACGGGGGCGATCGCATTTATCCTAATGCCGTTTCGGACAGATTTTCGTTCCGACGCTGCAGCACGGCTTGGTCGGCCGAGTGACCCTGCTGGTGGTCGACGGCGACTATCGCCGCCGGTGGATTGGAACGGCGCTTCTTGCCGCGGGCGAGACGGCGCTCGCCAAGGCCGGATGCGCCCTGATTGAGGTCATGAGAGACATAATGATCGACAACGCCACCAATTTCTTTCGCGCGTTGAAGTTCGAGCAGAAGAGTTTCCGGCTCGTGCGCGCGGCAGGATCGCCGCAAAAGCCCCGGCGCGGCTGAGCGCGCGCCAGCCGCCAAGTCTCAAGGCTTTCTGGGACCTTCAATCGCTCAATTCTTGCCTTACGACATCACGACACGGCATCATCGCGGGAACGAAGCGCCGAGCGCCACGTCCTTTTTCCATGCGGCCTACCGGGTCTTCGCATGATCGACCAATGGATGAGATATGTTCGAGCGCCTGAGAATCCTTGCCCAGCACGCGATACCGAAGCGGCGCCTTACCGAATTGGCCGGCCGCGTCGCCGCCTCGTCCGGCCGCCACACTCCCAGGCTTATCCGGTGGTTCGTTGCGAGATATGGCGTCGACATGAGCGAGGCCGAAAATCCGGATCTTCGCAGCTATGCAAGCTTCAACGACTTCTTCACGCGCCCGCTGAAGGCCGGCGCCCGGCCGCTCGCCGACGCCGATTTCATCTGCCCGGTCGATGGCGCCATCAGCCAGTTCGGGTCGATCGACGATCATCACATCGTCCAGGCCAAGGGCCACCGCTTCACTACCGCTGACCTGTTGGGCGGCGACAGCGCGCTCGCCGCGACCTTTCGCGACGGCAGTTTCGTAAACCTCTATCTCTCGCCGAAGGATTATCACCGACTGCACATGCCCTGCGATGGCGAGCTTACACGCATGGTCTACGTCCCCGGGGCGTTATTCTCGGTCAACCCGACCACGGCGCGCGGGGTGCCCGGTCTCTACGCGCGCAACGAGCGCGTCATATGCCTGTTCAAGTCCCCCTCCCACGGGCGCTTCGCGATGATCCTCGTGGGAGCGACCATCGTCGGCAGCATCGCGACGGTTTGGCACGGCGCGGTAAATGCGAAGCGATCCGGCGAGATATCCGAGTGGTCCTACGCCAGCTCTGAAGTCGTCCTGCGCAGAGGCGAAGAGATGGGACGCTTCCTCCTCGGCTCCACGATCGTGATGCTGTTCGAGAAGGACGCCATCGCTTTTAACCCCGAGTGGTATCCCGAGCGACCGGTGCGGCTCGGCGAACCCATGGGCAGCGCTTCTCCGGGCAACCGTAGCCTATAGCCGGCTCTTTGTCGCAAACGGCCTGCATGTGAGCAAACGGCGGCGTGCCTCTTCGATGCCGGACGAGACCGGACGAGACCCGAAGATCGCCGACGATCCGTTCCCGGCACCGAAGCGTTTCGAACCCGCCGACACGACAGGTCGGAACCTCGCCGCCGTCCCGATCATTTCGCCTCGGGGGCCCGAGGAGATGTCATGCCCGATCCGCTCACTGCCACCGCCATCAATTGCACCTTGTCGGCGAAAGGCCGCAAAAGCTCGACCGACGCCATGATCGCGGTGCTCGCCGAGCATTTCGCGAAGCAGGATGTCGTCGTGGGAAAGCCGATCCGTATCGCGGCGCATGACGTCAAATGGGGTGTCTCCTCCGACGAAGGGGACGGCGATGCGTGGCCGCAAATTCGTGAGCAGATCCTCTCGGCCGATATTCTCATCTTCGGGACGCCGATCTGGATGGGCCAGCCTTCCAGTGTTGCGAAGCTCGTCCTCGAACGTATGGACGCGTTCTTCGACGAGACGGACGAGGCGGGCCGCATGCCAAGCTATTCCAAGGTAGCGGTTGCCGCGGTCGTCGGAAATGAAGACGGCGCGCACCATGTGTGCGCAGAGCTTTTCCAGTCGCTCAACGACACCGGCTGGACAATCCCCGCGATAGCCGGCTGCTATTGGGTCGGTGAGGCGATGGGTTCCACCGACTTCAAGGACCTCGAACATCGCCCACGGATGATCACCAAGACAGCGAGCATGGTCGCGAGCAACGCCGCCCATCTCGCCCGGCTGCTGAGGCGCTCGCCCTATCCCGGCTGAACGATCAGGAAAACACCTATGGGCCGACGCGTGCGCCGCGCCTGATGCAATCGACCGATCGCACGGCCAGCTCGGCCGCCCGGACCCGCAACAGCTCCAATCCCGCGTTAGTCGACCCAAAGGCCTCGCGCCCGGTGCCATTCCTCCAGTGCCTCGTCCGGATAGTCTTCGAAGCACTGGTCTTGCGGGCGGATCAGGGGCTCGACCCACGGGGCTTTCGACCCCAGCATCATGTGCACGCTCGACGGAGCCTTAGGGAGGTCGCTGTCGATCGCCGAGGCGAAGGGATGAAAAAGGTCCGGGTACTCGGGGCTGAACACCCATAGCGCGCTGGCGCAGAGGGCGCAGAAATGGCGTTCGGCCGAACTCAGCTCGCAGCCGCCGCGCCCGTCGTCGAGGCCGGCATGAAAAACCGCCGTCTCGCCATCGACGGTCAGCGTATTCCTGTCGGCGTGGAGATTGATCGCATATCCCCCGCCGCCGGCGGTTTTCCTGCAGATCGAGCAATAGCAGCGCATGAACGGGACCGGCGCATGACTGTCGGTGGAAAAACGAACCGCTCCGCAGCGGCACGAGCCTTCGATCTTCAGGGGCATATCGATATCCTCTCGCCTCGAGAACTTGCGAAACGGGACGGGGTTGCGTTCGATTCGCGCCAACACCAGCGACCGGCGGGTTCAAGTCTATCGCGGTCCGGGTCGCGCGCGAGGGAAGCAGCGGCCCAATGTCGTTGCCCTCAGGCAAATTGCCAAGGGAGGCGCAACTGGGCCTCGTTCCGTTCGTTTGCATCGAATGACCAGACTGACGCCAATTGCAGTCGAGAAGCCTTGGGGCCGAACAAGCCTGCCGGCACCATTCGACAGGATGCGAGGCCGCCGCATTGGGGAGATATGGTTTCCGGGTCCCGAGGGGCAGCGGCTGCCGCTGCTAATCAAATATCTGTTCACGTCGGAGAAGCTCTCGGTTCAGGTGCATCCCTCGGATGCACAGGCCATCGCCCTCGGCCTCCCTGCCGGCAAGGAGGAATGTTGGTACATCCTCGACGCGAAACCCGGGGCGCGGCTCGGCATCGGCGTTCGGACGCGGCTATCGAAGGCGCGCTTGCGCGAGGCCGCGCTTTCGGGTGAGATCGAGACGCTGATGCAATGGCACCTCGCGGAGCCCGGGATGTTGTTCCATATTCCGCCGGGTACTATCCATGCCATCGGGGCGGATATCTCACTCATCGAGATCCAGCAGAACATCGACGTTACCTATCGCCTCTACGACTACGGCCGCCCGCGCGAGCTCCATCTCGCCGAGGGCGTCGATGTCGCCGACCCTTCACCCTACCCGCCGTCGCGTCAAACCTCTGTAGATCCGTCGCGCAGCGCTATCCTGCTCCACGCCGAGCACTTCACGCTCGCCCAAATTACCGGTGACGACATGTCCTTCATACCGCGTGATGCTTGTCTATACATCGCTCCGATCGAGGGTCGCATTCGCATTGGCGGAAAGGCAATCAGTGCGGGCGAATGCGCGCTGGCTGCTTCAAACGCAGAAATTGACTTGCGCGATTGCGCGCGCGCACTCGTAGCGTGGTCATGACACCCAAAGCCGGTGGTCGTTCGCTTCCGCCGGTCAACTTTCAGCCCAGGAAGCAGTCCTGCTAATTGCCAGTGCGCCAAGCAGGCCAGAGTCGTTTCCGAGCATGGGGGGAACAATGACCTTTTGCGCATCGCCAGCGAAATAGCCGTTTGATCCGGCGGACGCCTCGTCGCGAATACGCTCGATCAATCCTGGGGTCTCCATCACGCCTCCCCCAAATATGATGCGTGCAGGCTCAAGGATCGCTTGAAAAGTTGTCACCGCTTGCGCGAGGTACCAGGCGATCATCTCGTGACCGACATGATCGGACGGCAAGTGGGACAGAGAGCTCCCCCAACGCGCCTTGATCGATGGACCCGCAGCCAGTCCCTCAAGACAGTCGCCGTGAAATGGGCAGTGTCCGGTAAAATCCCTGTCGGCCGGGTGGCGCGGCATGCGAATGTGCCCCATTTCGGGGTGGCTGACGCCGCGGATTAATTGCCCGCCGACTATCGCTCCGCCGCCGATACCGGTTCCGACCGTAAGGTAGAGCGAGGATTGTGTCCCTGCGCCGGCGCCCCACATCCATTCGCTGAGCGCGGCGCCGTTGACGTCCGTATCGATCGCGACGGGACAGCCAAGCGCGCGGCCGAACGGTCCTGCCATATCGGTATTGCTCCAGCCGGACTTGGTGGTCCCGGTGATATGTCCCCATTTCGGCGATGCGGGATCGAGATCAAGCGGACCGAAGCTGGCAATCCCCGCCGCGCGATAATTGCCGCTCTGCTGCCGAAGCCACTCAATCGCCGCCGGGATCACTTCCTGCGGACAGGTGGTTTCGATGCGCGTCCGCGCCAAGATCCGACGTGAGCCATCCGCGACCCCGACGACAAATTTGGTACCTCCCGCCTCGATGAGTGCAAATTTGCCGTCCATGACCTCGGTAATCCCTCTCCCATTCTCTCGTGACCGAAACCGCGACATCGGCCCCGCCCCTCGCCAGCGCCCCGGCCGCTATCGCGGCGGCCCCTTCGGGGCAAACTACGCAGCAGCGCACGTCTCCGGCGCGCAGCACGTCCAGCATATCGCATTTTGCGTCGATCGGATAAGGCGTAAAGCAGCATTAGAAGCGCGGACTCGGCGCGACCTCCGCGGCGCCAAGCGCCGCCAGCTGTCCGACGGTGCAGCTTTCGGCCGTGACGGAGCGGTTGCGAGCGACATCTGTTCCGACAGCACCGTGACCTTGGCTTCGGAAAACGCGTCGTCGGGCCCGGAGGCAAGGATATCGTTGATGAGCTGTTTCGGGCCGTCATGCTCGACATAGGCCTCCTTCAAGAGATCGTCGTCGATCTTGCCCTTGAGCGCCGATAAAAGACCTCCTCCTCGATCTGGGCGTGGATCATGAGCTCGGTACAGATTGTGTCGGCGATTTTTGCCTTGCGGTCGGCCCCTTGCGCCTTCTCGAATTCCTCGAACAACGCTTCGACTGCGAGATGATCTGCTGCGAGGATATGGGTGGCGTGGTCGCCCCCTGCACCACGGAGCCAAGTCCAAGGCCTCGACGCGCAAAAATGTGAAACACTGCCAACACCTCGGGGCGCATCCTGGTTTTGTGGCCGACGCGAAACTCTGCCTGCCCCGGGGCATTGGGATAAAGGGGAATTGAGAGGTTTATCATGATCTTTGACACATGGGACGAGGTGTTGCGCGTCTTATTCCTGGGCGCCTCGGCTTATATCGCGCTGATTGCGATATTGCGGTTCAGCGGCAAGCGCACCTTGGCGAAGATGAGCGCGTTTGATCTTGTGGTGACCGTTGCGCTCGGTTCGACCCTCGCCACCATATTGCTAAGCCGCGACGTTGCTCTGGTGGAAGGCGTAACCGCCTTGATGACGCTGGTCGTGCTGCAATATGCGATAGCGGCTCTTGCGGTCCGCTGGCGCTTTGCCGAGCGATTGGCAAAATCGGATCCTCGGACGCTGCTCAAGGACGGCGTGATCGACACCGAAGCCTTAAAGCGCGAACGGGTCACCCGGGATGAAGTCCTTTGCGCTATACGAAGCCAAGGTTTTGGTGACATCGCGGACATTGCGTCCGTGGTACTCGAGACGGATGGTAGCTTCAGCGTCGTGTCCCGCGCGCGCGCTGGCACGCGATCCGCGCTACCAACGGCAGGAAGCCGTTAGGAATGAGCGCGCAAGAGCGAACCGACCTTGCCCAAAATCGCACCGAGCTGGCGGAAGACCGCACGGTGTTGGCGCATGAGCGGAGCTTCGCGGGATGGGTACGCACCGGGATGGCAGCGGTGGGACTTGGCCTCGGCTTCAACGCGCTCTTCAGGACGATGGAGCCCAGCTGGATGCCGAAGGCGATCGCCACGAGCTTTCTACTGACAGCCATTTATATTTTCGTTTCGGCCGAGCGGCGCGCGCGCACGATCATTGCCAAGCTGGAGCCGCATAATGTGACTGTCTTGAGGCCCATGCGCATCCGGCTACTCGCTTGGGCCTTGGCAGCGGCCAGGGCAGCTCTCGTCGCTGCGCTCTGGCTTGCCGCTCTAAAATAAAGCTCGTCGTCCCTTAGCGGATGCTCGAAATGCCCGCTCGCCAGGCCACATCTATACACTTCGCGGTTTGGCCACCGGTCGCAACCACTCTCGCGCAGACCGGCGTATTGCGACGTCGCGCTTTCTTGTACGAAGATCGTCGATCAAGCTTGTCGGCGGCGCACGATATAGTCGACGACGGGACCCGCGGTGAAGCCGTGGACGACGGTCGATAGCAGGATCGTGAGCGCGATTGTCGCCCAGATTTGCCCCTCGTTCACCAGCTCCAAGTGGCTGGCCGCAAAGGCAAGATAGTAGATCGAGCCGATGCCCCGCACTCCATAGAAAGCGATCACGAGCCGATCTGACCATGGGAGTCCGGTTCGCAGCAGGCTAATCCAGCCGGCCCCGGGGCGCACGATGAACAGCAGCGCAACCGCAATGGCCGCATGCGCCCAGTCGAGTTCGCCGAACAAGCGCGGAAAGGTAGCGCCGATGAGAATGAGGAGCATCGCGGTCAGCGCAAGTTCGATGGCTTCGTTGAAGCCGTGAAGCTCGGCGTGGAATGCGTGTTCCACTTCGACCCGGCGAAGAACGACGCCCGCGACGAAACAGGCGATGAAGCCATAGCCTTCAGCAAGCTCGGTAGCGCCGTAGCAGAGGAGCACTGCAGCGATGGCCAAAACGCCGGACGCTGTGTCGGCGAGAACATTGTCGCGCGGGATAACGAACAGCACGCGCGCCAGACCCCACCCGACCAAGGCACCGCCCGCAACGCCGACGCCGATCCGATACACAACGTCGACCAGGAGCCATTCGCCGAGCATGGCGGCCGAGAGGCCCGACGTGCCGGCGAGCAACGCAAGATAGACGAACGGGAAGGCAAGCCCGTCGTTCAGGCCCGCTTCAGTCGTGAGAGCAAAGCGCACCGGATGCTCTCCGCCCTCGGTCGGCGGCCCGACCTGAACCTCGCCCGCGAGCACAGGGTCGGTCGGCGCGAGCACCGCGCCTAGGACAAGCGCTCCCGCGAGGGTCATTCCGGCAAAGGCGAATCCCATAACGGTCACCGCGCCAATTGTTAGCGGCATCGCGATCACCAGAAGCCAGATCGTCGGCAGCCACCGCCGATAGTCGGTCACATTGTCGATTCGGATGCCGGTACCGAACAGGGCAACGACGACCGCCATCTCGCTGACCAACTCCCAAAACAGCGGCGCTTCGCGCGGATCGAGGGTCCGCGATAGATCGGGGAGTATCCAGTGGATCGCGATGCCGAACAGAATCAACAGCGCCGACGCCGCCGGCTCGCGCCCGGAGAAGAAGCGGGGAAGCCAGAATGCGGCGATAATACCCGCACCGACAAGCGCCATCGCGAGATGATAGCCGTTAGCACCAAAAAAAGGTTGCTCGTTCATTTATCCCGCGCTGGCATTGAAAGAGAACTGGAAACGATGTGCCGACCAAGACTGTTCCCTAAGATGCGGGCAATTTTTGGTCCTTGCGACCGGTTCGGCCAAACCGTCGAAAGCGTCCAGGGGGCCGTGCATGCGAGGGAAAGAATGATGTCGATCGGGGCAAGGGCCGACGACACGCCGGTCGACAGGACAGGATGGCAGCGCAGTTCATCGGTTTGGATGCGACCAGCGGAGCAAGGCACGACGCGGCGCGCGTGTCGATCTTGACGCCGAGACTTTTCCGATAAGCCTCGCATCTACTGCGCGCGGGGGCTAGGCTGGCTCAGCCCCGCCCGCGGGAAGTGCCTCTCTTGGCGCCCCTCTCTCAACACCCTTGGCTGTCCGCGTCCCTATCGCTCGTTGCCCGTGCGAGCGCGCGGCGCGACGCTCCTTCGCCCTCACCACCTTGGCGGCGCCAGATAAAGCGTGCTTTCAGCCTGCTGCCGTCGGCGGATGAAATGATGGCGGCGCGTTCGCACGATCTGGCGCGGCGCCGTGGAGCTTCCAGAGATTGGCTTCGGTCTTGCTCATCCGGACCAGGAGCTTCTCGCCATCCCACAGTTCGACTTCGCTGCTCCCACGTTCGTTGAGCGCAGCCTGAAACGCCTGATAGGGATCGTCGGCCCGGAATTCGATGCGGCGCGGGTCCGCTTCGCCGCCTTCGAGCAGCACGAGTTGGTAGTGGCGCATATCAGTTCCTTCCCGCCGTGAGCGAGCGCGACCCTGCTCCCAGCACAACGCACCGGCAAAGGAACGCGAAAATATGGAGCGCGGCAATCTGCCGAAATCAAGGGATGCGGACCATAATGGCTCCGACGTCGAGCCTCACTAGCAGATTTGGGCGGTGCTAACGAGAAATTCGTGTTGATCGAGATCAACCGGCGTAGCTTTCAGCGCTGATCTGCCATGGCATGGCCTTCGCCTTCCCGCAGCCAGTTGTGAAGCCGCGTGGCCGCAGCAGCGCCCTGGCCCGTCGCGGTGCTGATCTGGTCGAGCCCAGCGAGCACGTCGCCGGCGCCATAAACGCCGGGCATCAGCGGCTCGGCAAAAGCGTCGGCGGGAAGGCAGCGATTGGCATCGCCGTCGAGCCCCAGCCCTGCGAGCAACTCGCTGCGCGGCTCGGACCCAAGCGCGGGGTAGAGGGTGTCGAAGATCAGCGGCTCGGCCACACCGGCCAGCACGACCTCGATGCGTCCGCCGCGGTGGGCGAGACGCAGCAACTGGCGCTCCTCGATCCGGACGTCGCTTGCCGCAAGCTCGGCGCGCTGTCCGGAGGTCAGCGCAACGCGCCATTTGGGAATCAGCGTCACATCGTCGCTATATTGCTTGAGGAACATGGCCTCGGCGGCGCCGTGAAGGTCTGAGCCGAGCACCGCGATCCTGCGGCCGCGATGTTCGAACCCGTCGCAGATCGGGCAATAGCGCAGCGCGCCGGTGCGAACGGCTTCGTCATGCTCGCCCTCGGCAAGCATGGCCTCATTGGTGACGACCCCGGTCGCGAGGATCAGCCCACGCACCCTATAGCAGCCGCCGTCCGCCAATACCGCCTCGAAGAGATTGCTCTCCGGAATCCGGGCGAGCCTCTCGACCCGGGCGCGTTCGATGATCGCACCATAACGCTCCCCCTGTTCGGCGAGGCGCGCGACGAGCTCGGCCCCCGATATCCCTTCCGGAAAGCCGGGCACGTTCCAGGCCATCGGCGCGCCGAGCGCACGCGAGCGACCGTCGTGAAGCACGCGCACGCGGCGGCGGTAGCGCGCGAGATAAAGCGCCGCCGTAAGTCCCGCCGGCCCAGCGCCGATGACGAGCGCGTCGCAATCGGGTGCCGGGCGCGCGCCGCCCCCGGGCCTGGTGCCGCCCGCCGGCGTCATCCCTGCTGCGGCCTGATGCCGAAGGAGACGATGCGATCATCCTCAGTGAGCGCCGCCGCCAGCGCGTCGGCGCGCGTCTCGCGGTAGCCTGAGGCGACCGCGGTAAAACCGGGCGCGCCGCAAGCGCGGCGCTGATCGACGGTGATCGCCTTCAGCCCATGGTCGTCGAGAAGGGCTCTGACCTCGTCCGAAGCAATGCTCGTCCCCGCCCGATAGTCGAGGGTAACATGGGCGATCCGGCGCTGCGGCGCGTGGCGCTCGGTAAAACTGACCGCCGCGAGCACAAGGAAAGTCGCGGTGCCACCGAAGATCGCCAGCTCGTGGAAGCCGACCCCGAACAAAATACCGAGCGTTGCGGTCATCCAAAGCGATGCCGCGGTTGTGAGGCCGCGGACGTTGAAGCCCTCGCGAAAGATCACCCCGCCGCAAAGAAATCCGATGCCGGTGAGCACGCCATGCGCCATGCGTACCGGATCGATGCGCACGACATCGGTCGGGGTGTCGGTCAGCCATTCCATCTGGTGGACGGCGGAGAGCATCAGCAGGCAGCAGGACAGCGCAACGAGGATATGGGTACGCAGGCCCGCGGGGCTTGCGCGATATTCGCGCTCGCCGCCGATGATCGCGCCGGCGAGCACCGCGCCCACGATCGGCCAGAGCAGGTCGGGGTCGAGCAGGTCGAGTTCAGACACCGCGCATGAGTCCCGGAACCAGCGGCGGAAGTTCACGGGCGAGATAGCCGAGCGCCCCCATGGTTTCGGAGAGGCGCCGGCCCGCTTCGCCATGCAGCCAAATGCCCCATGCCGAGGCCTGCAGGGGCGAGAGACCCTGCGCGCCGAGCCCGGCGACGAGCCCCGCCAATATGTCGCCCGACCCGCTTGCCGCGAGGCCGAGCCCGCCGCCGGCATAAGCGAGGCGGCGCCCCTCCGCGACGAGATGGCTCACCGCGCCTTTCGCCATAACCGCGGCGCCGAAGCGCTCGGCGGCCGCGTTCAGCGCGGCAAGCGGGTCGGCGGCGACCACTTCCTTGTCGATGCCCAGCATAGCGGCGAGTTCTCCCTCGTGCGGCGTGAGCACCGTGTGCGCAGCGCGCGCGCGGATCGCATGGCGATGCTCGGCAGCTGCGCGCAGCGCGAGCGCGTCGAACAGCACGAACATGTCCTCGGGCAGTGACGACAGCAGGGCTCCCAATAGCGTCCGCACACTCTCGGCATCGCTCATTGCGGGACCGAAGACGATGGCGTCATGAAGTGCCATCTCGGGGAGCAGCAACTCGGTCGCTCCGGGGGCGATCTCGCCCGCGTCGGTCTCCGGCAGCGCCACCACGGCGCAAGAGGGACAGGCAATGCCGATCGGAATCACGGCCGAGGCTATCGTGCCGATAGTCACCTTGCCCGCACCAGCGCGGAAGGCGGCCTCGGCGGTGAGCAGCATGCCGCCAGGAACGCGGCGCCCGCCGCCGATGACGAGCACCCGGCCTCGGCCATTCTTGTCGACATTGTCTTGATGATCGGGGAGCGGGTTCGCCTTCAGCCAGGCGGTGTCGAGCGGGACCACCTCAGCCACGCGCGGCCACCATCGCATCGGGTTCGCGGGTGACCGGGACGTCATCCGGCGCGGTGACATTGTAACGCGAGAGAACGAGATTGCCGTCGCGGCCCGCATCGGGGTCGAACCGGTATTCGGTGATCGCGCAGTTGGCGACATCGCCCTCGCGGTCGATGGCAAGGATTTCCTCCTCACCGAGATTCTCGATAATGGTGCGCAGACAAAGCACGACCACCTGGTGGGCGACGATCATCACCCGTCGCCCGCCATAATGAAGCGAGACCGTGTCGAGCAGGGAGCGCAGCCGCAGGATGACGTCGCACCAGCTCTCGCCGCCCGGCGGGCGGTGATAGAATTTACCCAGCGCCAAGCGGAATTCGGCCTGCTCGGGGTGAACATCCTCGATCCCGAGCCGCGTGAGACCGTCGAGGATACCGAACTCTTTCTCGCGCAGCCGCTCGTCGACGCAAATTTTCTCGTCCCGCGCGCAGCCGCCAACGTTGCGGAAAATCTCGGCGGTCTGCACTGCGCGAACATATGGCGAGGCGAGCATGATTTCGGGGCGGTGATCCCTATCGCCCGCGGCGAACCAGGCACCGAGTGCGCGCGCCTGTTCCTCGCCGAGCGGCGACAGCGGGACGTCGACGTCGCGGTGGTCAAGCGCGATGCGAAGGTCCCCCGCCGCGTCGGCGGCATCGCGCGCGACGTTGCCGGCGCTCTGGCCGTGGCGTACCACCCAGAGGAGAGACGGCCAGCGCGGTGTCATCGAATAGTCTCGTTCGTCATCGAGACGCTAACGCCTCTGGCGGCGGACTCGTTGCGTGGCTCCTTCCCCTCGCCGCCCCCGGCGATCGGCCCTCATGCGAAGGAGCCCACACTGCCCGATCGCCGGGTCCGGTCCGGTTTGGCCCGGCCCAAGCGTCTCGTTCCGGGCGACGCGAGTCCCGGCCGGGGGCTGCGCGCCGACCGCGGAGCACAGCGCCCTCGGAAAAGGCCGCCGGAACCACGAGCGCCGCCGAGCGATTGTGTGGCTTTGCCCGCTGCGGGCCGGCGGCAGCTTTGAGAGGAGATCATCATGAAGAAACTCGTCGCCTTCGATCTTGACGGCACCCTCGCCGAGAGCAAGCAACCGCTGTCCCACGAGATGGGCGCCGCGCTCGCGCGGCTGCTCGGCGTGGCCGATGTCGCGGTGATCTCGGGCGGCGACTGGCCGCAATTCGACAAGCAGGTCGCGAGCCGACTACCCGCCGAAGCCGATCGCGCAAGGCTCTGGCTGATGCCGACGACGGGAACGAAACTCTATGTTTACCGTGCGGACGGCTGGACGCCCCTTTACGCGGAGCTTTTCGGCGAGGAGGAGAAAGCGCGCATCCTCGCGGCCTTCGATGCGTCGCTCGAAGCGACGGGCTTCGTGCCGCAGGACGTCTGGGGCGAGCGGATCGAGGACCGCGGCAGCCAGATCACCTTCTCCGCGCTAGGCCAGCAGGCCCCGATCGAAGCCAAGGAAGTCTGGGATCCGGATTTCGCCAAGCGCCGCGTCATCCAGGCCGATCTGCGTACCCGGCTTCCCGGCCTGTCGATCAACATGGGCGGCGCGACCTCGATCGACATCACGCGCGAGGGGGTCGACAAGGGCTATGGGCTGAAGAAGCTCAGCGCTGCGAGCGGCACTGCGCTCGGAGAAATGATCTTCATCGGTGATGCGATCTTCCCCGGCGGCAACGACTATCCGGCAAAACAGCTCGGACTCGACACGGTGCGCGTGCGCGATCCGCAGGAGACAATCGCGGTGATCGAGGGCATCATCGCCTGCCTCGCGTGACTGCACGCTGGAGGATGCCGCAAACGCCCGGCCTGCCCTGCAACCTTTGGCACGGCCGTCCGCCCGTTCTGCTTCCCACGCCCGGGCGGCGCGCCGAGCCGCAGCTGAAACGAGGGGCCGATCCTCAAAAGCGTATAATCTCGATCAATCGGCGGCGTCGCCGCGCAACAAGCGCAGTGAGCGCGAGGTTTCCGCAGTGGTCCGATCGGGGCCGAGAGGAAAAGATGCGTCATGGCACAGAATGGCAAGAAAGACGGCACGCAGCAGGGCGGTTCGTCGGGCAAGGGCGTCCAGCAGCAGCAGGACGGCAACAAGAGCCAACCGGGCTCGGGAAAGCAGTCAGGCAGCAAGGATCAGGGCAAGCAAAGCCGCTGAGCTGTGCCCCTCCCGCATGCAAGACCGGGCCGCGCCAGTCGCGGTCCGGTCTTACGCGCCCGCGATTGGGGAAACGCGTAAACATTCGCGGCGCAACCCGGAGAAGATCGAGGAGAGACGAGATGAAAATTTGGATCGGAGCCGCTGCGACTGCCGCGCTCTTTGCCGCAAGCGGCGCACCCTGAAAAACACCAAGCCGGCACGTTCCGTCCCATCGGGCGGGCATCCGCCCGGTCGCCTTTTCGGCATCCCCGCCCATCTTTCGCCTATCCCTTCCCATATGAGGACCAGAATGACCGAACGGATTCCCCCCCGCAGCGGCGCCGCTTTCCAGCTCGCGAAAGGGGCGACGCTGTGCGTTATCGACCCCGAGGGCGGCCAAGTGAGCGATCTCCTTGCATTCAGCGCCGACGATCCGCGCGAGGTCGTTTCCAACGGTCGCACCTTCGATTATGAAGAGACGATCCGCCTCACTGCCGGAAATCGCCTCTGGTCGAATCGCTCGAACGCGCTGCTCGAGATCGTCGAGGACAGCTGCGGCGTTCATGACTTCCTGCTGACCCCGTGCAGCGAGGCTACCTTCCGTCATTTCTACGCCGACAAGCCCGTTCATCGCGGCTGCTTCGGCAATCTCGCCGAGGCGCTCGCACCCTATGGCATCGATGCCGACGCCATACCGGTCGCGTTCAACCTCTTCATGAATGTGCCGGTCGACGGCGAAGGTAAATTCCGCGTTCTTTCGCCGACGACAAGGGCCGGCGACTTCATCCGCCTGCGCGCGCTCACCGACCTTATCATCGG
Organism: Sphingopyxis terrae subsp. terrae NBRC 15098; assembly: GCF_001610975.1. Classification (NCBI taxonomy): domain Bacteria; kingdom Pseudomonadati; phylum Pseudomonadota; class Alphaproteobacteria; order Sphingomonadales; family Sphingopyxidaceae; genus Sphingopyxis; species Sphingopyxis terrae. The sequence continues at coordinate 3,394,595 of NZ_CP013342.1, forward strand.
GCTGACGGCCTGCTCAGCATATGACAGCTGCGGCGGCAGCTTCAAGCCGATCGACTTTCGGATCGAATGACAAGACAAGGGCCAGCGAAACGCGGCACTACCGCACTCGCCGCCCCCTCTTTGCCAAACGGCCTAGCGGCTGCCCCCAACAGGGGCGTCTGCGCCCTTTCCGGGCGGCGGCGTATCAGTCTCGGCCGCCCGTCCGCCCCCGCCCTGCGGGTCACTGTCATAATCCTCGGCATTGCCCTTGCCGCCCGCGCCGGCGCCGCTGCCGCTCACCGGACCGCTGCCCGTACTGCGACGATGGCCGCGGTTGGCGGCGCCTGAGACGTCGCCCGCCTGCCGCTCAGCGGCGGGGTAGCGATCGGGGGTGGTCGTCCCGACATTTTCGCGCCGCTCGACGGGCTCCTGGGGGAGCGAGCCGGCGCCGGCGGACGCGCTGCTTTTGCTTTCCTTCGCATCGGTCATGATTATTTCCTCCTCATGGTCAGGTGCGGGACCGGAGTGTGAGCCCTTATCCCCGATCCCGGTTTGGCGAGCTTGCGATGATGCATATCGCCGGTGGTCGTCTCGCCGGTGACGGTGGCTAGTTTGTGATCAGGCGTGCGCCATCTCCAGCCGGGCCTCGATCGCGCCCTTCTTCCATCCTGGTTTGAGGACGATTTTGGTGTAGAGGTCCTGCTCGTCGTGCCAATGCCGGTACATGTCGGCGGCATCCTCGAGCGGGGCATGGTGCGAGATCAGCGAGATCGTATCGAACTTGCCGTCGCGGATCTTGCTGAGAAGGTCCCCGGTATACCGCTGGACATGCGTCTGCCCGCTCTTGATGGTCAGCCCCTTTTCCATGAGCTGGCCGAGCGGGAATTTGTCGGCGAAACCGCCATAGACCCCGGGGATCGAAAGGCGCCCGCCCTTGCGGCAGGCGAGGATCGCCTGGCGCAACGCGTGGATGCGCTCGGTCGACGAGAGCATCTTCACCTTCACCTGGTCCAGAACATTGTCGGCGGTAAAGCCGTGGCTCTCCATGCCGACGCAATCGATGCATGCGTCGGGCCCGACCCCGCCCGTCATCTCGTCGAGCGCCTCGCGGACATCAACCTGCGTGTAATCCAGGATTTCGGCGCCATATTTGCGCGCGAGCGCAAGCCGCGTGGGGAAATGGTCGATCGCGATTACGCGCCCGGCGCCGAGCAGCAGCGCCGATTGGATCGTGAACAGACCGACCGGACCGCAGCCCCATACAGCAACCGTATCCCCCGGCTCGATGTCGGCATTGACCGCCGCCTGCCAGCCAGTCGGCAAGATATCGGAGAGAAAGAGGACATCATCGTCGGCGAGATCGTCCGGGATGACAACCGGACCCACGTCCGAATAGGGGATGCGCACAAATTCGGCCTGCCCGCCGGCATAGCCGCCGGTCAGATGGGCATAGCCGAAGGCGGAGCCCATCGCATGCCCCATCAGCAGTTCAGAGGCATCGCGCGTCTCGACGGGATTGGCATTGTCGCAGGCGCTATATTGCTGCTTCTCGCAGAAAAAACATTGGCCGCAGCTGATCGTGAAAGGCACGACAACGCGTTGGCCGCGCTTCAGCGTCGAGGAAGCGCCGGTTTCGACGACTTCGCCCATGAATTCGTGCCCGACGATGTCTCCCGCGCGCATGCCGGGGATATAGCCGTCGTAAAGATGGAGGTCCGATCCGCAGATCGCGGTCGATGTGACGCGGATGATCGCGTCCCGCGGATTGACGATTTCGGGGTCGGGCACGGTCTCGACGCTGATCTTGTGGCGTCCTTGCCAGGTGACGGCGCGCATGGTTTTCTCCTTCGAATTGGATTCCATTCAGATATGGGGTTCGGTCGCTGCTTCGGAGGCGCGCGCCGAGGGCGAAGCGTTGGTCGTCACCTCGCCGGTTTCCATGAGCTGCTTGAAGCGATGAAGGTCTCGTCGCGCCTGTACCTCGGGTTCGCGCTGAAGCAGCTTCGCTGCGAGGCGCCCAATCTTCCCTGCGGGCGGATCGTAGGCAAGGATCAGGGTCACGAAGGTGCCGCGTCCGTTGGGCGCCTCGGTGAAGCGCACCTCGCCGCTGTTGACGATGTCGGACTCGGGCGTGCTCTGCCAATAGATCGACTCATTTTCGACGCGCTCGGTGATGCGGTTGACCAGCGTCACCTCGCGGCCTGCCGGCGCCTTGATCGTCCACTGCGACACATCGTCGCCAAGCTCGTCGACCGCGACGACATTCTCCATGAATTCAGGGAAGCGCTCGGGCCTCCAGGCCGCGTAAAGTTCGGCGCGCGGGCAGTTGATGAGCACCGACTTGCCGAACAGCGCGCGCGCCGATGGCTTGCCGAGAGTCCAGTGCGGCGCATCGGTTGCAATCGGTGCATCGTCCTGCACCCTTGCCTGCCTGCGGCGCTGCCAGATCGCTGCCCCGGTGGCGAGCAGCGCGATGCCGGCGCCTGCGGCGGCAAGCAAAAAGGGGGAGGACAAAGGTTTTTCGCTTCGGGACATGGTTCATCTCCCGCCCGGGCGCAGCCCGGACGTCTTGAGGGGAGCGGCGGCTGGGGACGCCGCGGGGTGAGGAAGAGCGGCCCCCGCGGGGGCGACAATCGACTGACGCCCGCTCCCCGCAATTGTTCCGGCCCAATGGATAAAATCTGCGAACTGCGCGACATTGCCGCCGAGCGGCCTCGGCCGCCGCTCATCCAGCGCCCGTCGACGCCCGCTGCAGACAGCAGCTGCCGGGCGACAGGAACTAGGTTCCCTGAGCCGCGACATGCGCCCGCTCCGTTGCCGGCACTGCATCGTGTCGCCTGGTCTGCGGCGGGCGCGCAGGCCAGGCCGCGCTGTCCAGCCTGTCGCGTTTTTCGAACTCCGCCGCGCTCATGAGGAGCACGAGCCCATCGGCATGGCACTCAAACAGCGATGCGGGTACCGCGCGCAAGCTCTCGTCGATACCGCCAATGCCGCCCGAGCTCACGACGACGTAGGAGAGACAGCCGCTCTTGCACTCTATCATCGCGTCGACCGTCTTGCCGATTTCTTCGCCGCGGATGTCGCTCACCGGCAAGCCGGCGAGCGCGCTCGCGGCGAATAGCGAGGGTGCGGCGGCGTCGCGGCTTCGTTCCGCGGCACGTCGCGCGCCGTCCTCATATCCGCGCTGGCGGCCGAGCCAGCGCCAGATTCCGACGAGATTGACCATGGTGAGAAAGAGATTGGTCAGGAGCAGATTCGTCTGGCCGGAGGCGAACCCCACCACAGACCAGGCAAGCGAGCCGAGCGTGAAGACGACGAAGCCCGAACCGGTAACGCGCGCGCCGAGGTTGGCGGCGGTCATCATGGCGGCGATCATTGTCGCGGCAGGCGCAATCAGTCCGGCGGTTTCTTCCACAGGCGGCGTCTCCCTCGCGCTACGCCACGCCGGTCGGCGCAGCTGCCAGGAAAACCCGCCGCCGCGGCGCGGCGTTCCCCTGCCGCTCGCCAAAGCAACATCGATCAATGCGATTTCGGCCGCGCGCGGGGAAGGCGAGGCGCCGTGGGACAGGGACGAAGCGTCATCGCCGCGCCGAAAAGCGCGACCGGCTGATCCCCGCGGAGAACGCGCCTAGCTTTGCTCGCCGGTGAGCTGTTCTTCGGCGAGCGCGGCGGCCGCGATGAGACTCTGACCGGTGCCGCGCGCGGCGGCGGCGGTCATCGTCGCGGCGATGCCGTCGGGTCCGTCGAGCATCACGACGCCACGCTCTGCGGTCGCCACGCCGGGCTCGGTTTCGGGACGCGGCGGAGTGGGCAGGTCAGTCGTCATCGTCGAGGCCTTTGGTCATCGGGCGGGGAAGAATCGGGATCGTCAATATATAGATAGGAAGGATCGAACTGCCCGCGGCGCGCCAGCCTTGCCGGATCGAGGATTTCGACTTTGCCATTGCGGAACGTGCATAGCCCCTCTTCGCGGAGATGGCGCACGACCCGGTTCACATGAACCGTGGTGAGACCACAGATCTCGGCGACATCGGCCTGCGTCAACCCGAGCATGAACTCCCGCCCGTCGCTGAGGCCCGCCGACTGGAGCCGGACATTGGTCTCGCAGAAGAAATGCGCGACGCGCCCGATCGCGTCGAGGCGGCCGAGCCGGAAGAGCCAGGCGCGATGGATCGCTGCGTCGAGCAGCGTCGCGAACCAGAGCTTGCGCGTAAGTTCGGGCATTTCCTCGGTAATCGCGTCGAGCGCGACATGCGGGACGATCGCGATCGACACCTGGGTCATCGTCCCGACGTCGTGATCGAGCCTTTTGAGCGGGTAGGCATGGAGGTCGACGAAGTCTCCCGGAAGATGGATGGCAACGAGCTGGCGAAGGCCGTTCCGATCGTCGAGATAGCGCGACATGATGCCCTCGACCAGCAAGGTGCTCTGACCGAGCCAATCGCCGGCGCGCGCGATGATCCTGCGCGCGTCGACTGTTTTCGTTTCGCTGATGGATGCTTCGAGGCGCGCGCGCTCGCCGGCTTCGAGGCGTACCCCGCGACGGTCTCTCAAGAAGCGATCGGTTAACATGACTGACGTTCCCTGTGCGTCCGAAATGCATGGGCGGACCTGCCCAACTGCGATCGTCCGAAAGCCCGGCAAGCGCCCTCAAGGGAAGCGGAATCGTCATGATCGAGGTTAACTGCAAGCCCGGTGCAGCAACTTTCAAATCACGAACTCGTTCCATGCGTGGGATCGGAGGGGCCGACGCGTGCGCCCTCAAGCCCTCCGCGTGCCGCTGCAACCAGACCGAAAAGCGAGATCAGACATGGCCAAAATCCCCGCCCCCGCCCGCAATTCAGTCGGGAAAGCGAAACAGAAGGCGCGCTCCGGACAGGATGCTGCCTCGGTCGCGGGCAAGGATATGGGCGGAGAATCGCCGCGCAAGGCGGCGCTCTTTCCGGCCGATGCGCCGATCACACAAAGCTTTGCGGAGAATCGCGGGAAAGGCGGCGAGACCCACCAGCAAACCGGCGACACCCATGCGCCGCTAACCACGCAACACGGTGTCCCGGTAGCCGACGATCAGAACAGCCTGAAACAGGGCGGACGCGGTCCGACCCTTCTCGAGGATTTCCACTTTCGCGAGAAAATCTTCCATTTCGACCATGAACGCATCCCCGAGCGCGTCGTCCATGCCCGCGGTTATGGGGCGCACGGCTATTTCGAGCTGACCGACAGCCTCGCCGACGTCAGCCGCGCCGACATCTTCCAGCGGGTGGGCGAGCGAACCCCGGCCTTTGTCCGCTTCTCGACCGTCGCGGGTTCGAAGGGCTCGTTCGATCTCGCACGCGACGTGCGGGGTTTCGCCGTCAAACTCTATACGAAGGAAGGCAATTGGGATCTTGTCGGAAACAATATTCCCGTATTCTTCATCCAGGATGCGATGAAGTTCCCCGATCTTGTTCATTCGGTGAAGCCCGAGCCAGACCGCGCCTTTCCGCAGGCGCAGTCGGCGCACGACAATTTCTGGGACTTCGTCAGCCTGATGCCGGAGAGCTTCCACATGATCATGTGGACGATGTCCGACCGCGCGATCCCGCGCTCGTTCCGTACGATGGAGGGCTTCGGGGTCCACACCTTCCGGTTGATCGATGCCAAGGGAAGGTCGACCTTCGTCAAATTCCACTGGAAGCCGAAGCAGGGTTTGCAGTCGGTGCTGTGGAACGAGGCGGTCAAGATCAACGGCGCCGACCCCGATTTCCATCGCCGCGATCTTTGGGATGCCATCCAGAGCGGCGACTTGCCTGAATGGGAGCTCGGGGTGCAGCTTTTCGACGATGCCTTCGCCGACAGTTTCGAGTTCGACGTGCTCGACGCCACCAAACTCATTCCTGAGGAGCAGGTGCCGATCCGCCCGATCGGGCGCCTCGTTCTCGACCGCGTCGTCGACAATTTCTTCGCCGAGACCGAGCAGGTCGCTTTCTGCACCCAGAATATCGTGCCCGGCATCGATTTCTCGAACGATCCGCTTCTTCAGGGCCGCAACTTCTCCTATCTCGACACGCAGATCAAAAGGCTCGGCGGGCCCAATTTCACCCATATCCCGATCAATGCGCCGAAATGCCCGATGGCGCATTTCCAGCAGGACGGACATATGGCGATGCGGAACCCCGTCGGACGCGCCAATTACGAACCGAACAGCTGGGGCCCCACCGCTGGCGGACCGCGCGAGACCCCGGCGCTCGGCTTCACCAGTTTCGCCGACGAGGCCGACGGCGCGAAGCGCCGCATCCGGCCCGAGAGCTTCGCCGATCATTACAGCCAGGCCCGACAATTCTACATCAGCCAGACGCCGATTGAGCAAAAGCATATCGGCGACGCGCTAGTTTTCGAACTCTCCAAGGTCGAACGGCCCGATATCCGCTCAAGGACCGTGTCGCATCTCATCAACATCGACCGCGGCCTTGCGGCAACCGTCGCAGACGGACTAGGACTGCCGCTTCCGGCCCCAGCCAAGGCGGCGACGAAGCCCCTGACCGACCTTCCCCCTTCCCGGCCGCTCAGTATCCTGCTCAACGGCCCCGCCAGCATCGCCGGCCGCAAGATCGGGATCCTTGCGACCGATGGCGCCGATGCAAAAATTTTCAAGGCGCTGATCAAGGCAGTCGATGCTGCGGATGCGGTCTGGGAGCTCGTCGCGCCGAAGATCGGCGGCATTATGTTATCCGATGGAACGAGCATCGCCGGCCGTCACAAAATCGATGGCGGCCCGTCGGTGCTTTTCGACGCGGTGGCGCTGCTTGCCAGCAACGACGGCGCGGAACTCCTTGCCGGCGATGCCGCGGCCAAGGATTTCGTCAGTGACGCTTTCGCGCATTGCAAGTTCATCGGTTACACCGCCGAGGCAGCGCCGCTCTTCGCGGCCGCGGGGATCCAAGACAAGCTTGACGAGGCCTGTATCGCGCTTGCCAAGCCCGGCGATGTCACCATTTTTCTCGACGCCTGCGCCGCGCTGCGCCACTGGCCGCGCGAGGCAGAGGTTGACCTCGATGCGAAGCCGAAAGCGACCAAGCCACCAGCAAGGACCGGCAGCGAGGCACCCGACGCGACAACGGGTTCGAAGGCCTCGCGGTAGCGCGATGCGAGAGGAAGGAGCCGGGACGGGTTTCGCGGTCGACCGGCTCGTTTTCGGTCCCGATGATGTCGACCTGTCGCGCTCGCCGCTCGCGGGGCAACTCGGGCGCGACACCTACGTGCTCGGTGCGTTCAACCCTGGGCTGTTGCGACTGGGCAATGGCAATCTGCTGATGATGGTGCGGGTCGCCGAAGCGCTCCGCCAGGCCGTCGAGAACGGTCATGTCCATTCGATCCGATGGGAAGCTGGCCGCTACATGATCGACGCGTGGCCGCTTGAACTTTGCGATACGGCCGATCCGAGAAAGTTCATGGTGCGCGGCGGCAGCTGGCGCGTCATGGGGCTGACTTCGCTGTCCTGGCTGCTTCCCGTCGAGCTGACCCCCGACGGGCTGGAGGTGGTCGCTGTACATTATGACAAGGCGGTCGAACCGGGCGCGGACTTTCAATGCTATGGAGTCGAGGACGCCCGCATCAGCCGCGTCGGTCAGCGCTGGCTTATGACGACCTGTTCGGTCAGCCCCGAGCGGCATTCGACAACGCTCTACAGCTCGTCAAACGGCCTCGATTGGACACTCGAGGGTATCGTCCTCGATCATCAGAACAAGGACATGCTGATTTTCGAGGGACTCATCGATGGCCGCTACTGGGCACAGACGCGTCCGCTCGGCGATCTCTATTTCGCCTATCCGCCGGGATCGCCGTGGCGCGCGGGACCTTCGATCAACCTCGCGACGTCGCCCGATGCGCTGCACTGGAAGCCCTATGAGGCACCGGGGATCCGTCCGCACGCCGACACGGTGGCGACCGCGCGGATCGGCGGCGGCACACCGCCCATCCGCACCGATGCGGGATGGCTCACGCTCTGGCACGGGGTCGAACCCAAGGAGCTTGTCGGCATTTACCGCACCTACTGGTCGCTCCTCGATCTCGACGATCCCTCGGTGGTGCTGCGTACCGATCATCGCCCGCTGCTCGAGGCGGCCCCCGAACTCACGCGCCCGCTCGAGGCCAAGCTCTATATTCGCGATGTCGTCTTCACGACCGGCATTACCGATGGAGGCGACCATTATGTCGTCGCCTCGGGCGAAGCCGATCTTGCCTGCCGCATCACCCATATTCCGAAGACATGTTTCGGTAACTGACCAGCGCGTGAAGACCCGCCGCGACATTCGGTCGGCGCCCGATCTTGTCCTCCGCTGAGATCGAGGCGCCCGCCGCCGGCACCGGAAAATGCGCAACATTTGTTAATCGGCGCATTGCGGCGGCAACTCTCGCGCCGTCCCCCCGTTGCCCTCACAGGCTCCCGCATATTCTCGCAACGATGGAGACAGACCATGGCACACGCAATGACGTCACGCCGGCGCTCGTCGGGATTTGGAAAACTTCTCAGCATCGGCGTTCTCGGGGCGCTCTTCTGGTTTACGCGCAAGTCGTCCCGCGCACAGGCGAAGGATGAAGGCCACTCGGCCGCTTTCGCCGATGGTGAGACGCACGCTGAAAATTTCGACCAGACCCGTTCGGCCGGGCCGGACGGCATGCGCGACGGTGTCCGGCGCGAATGGGACCGCGTCGACCAGGCAGCCGACGAGTCCTTCCCGAGCAGTGACCCGCCGGCCTATTGAAGCAGTGACAATGAGCACCCCTCTTTCGGACGAGTCTGCGGCACCGGCACCTGGCGCCGATCCGGCGCCTCTGCGAAAGTCGACACTCGTGCTGCACTATGACGATGACGGTATCGGCCTGGAGAAGCGCCTCTTATTCGAGGCCGCGACCCCGGCGGCGGCGCTCGAAATCGCCGCAGGAGAAGCGGCGGGCCGCCACGCGCGCTTGTTCGTCGACGGCAGGCCGCTCTGCAGCGTGTTGAAGGCCGACGAGAATCATCCCTTCTGGGTCATCGCCGCTTCGGCGGGGCGACCGATCTATGCCCCGACCTCCACATCGCTTCCCGAGGATCTGTCATGATCGATGAAGCAGACGCCCATACCGTAGCCCCCGAGATCAAGGGCCGGCGCGCGGTCGTCACGGGAGGGACGACCGGGATCGGCCGCGCTATCGCCGTTCTTCTCGCAAGCTACGGCGTGAAGGTCTTTATCTGCGGCCGTACGCCTGACCATCTGCACGATGCGCTGCAACGCATCCGCGAAGTGGGCGATGGCGACGGTATCAATGTCGATCTATCGGTGGCCGAGGACGTCGACCGGTTCTTCGAAAGCGCTAGAGACTATCTGGGCGATATCGACATCGCGGTGATCAACGCCGCGGTGCCGGCGGCAGGGCTAGCCGATGCGAGCGAGAGCGAAGCGCGGTATCAGCTCGAGACCGACTTCACCGCCTATCTTGTCTGTGCGCAGAAAGCGGCGCGCTGCATGTCGGCGGGTAGCGATATCATCGTGATCGGATCGATGACGGCGGTTTCGCGCGGCCCCGGCAGTTCAATCTATGTCGCGGCTAAAAGCGGCATACAGGGCTTCGTTCAGGCGTTTCGCAAGGAACTCGCCGAGCAGGATATCAAGGTCGGGCTTATCGAGCCGGGATTCACCGGCGCCGACTTCCAATATCCCGAATTTCCTCCCGAAAAGCAGAAAGAGCTGATCGGCAAGCATCAGATGCTACGAGCCCAGGACATAGCTGTCTCCGCCCATTTCATGCTCGTCCAGCCGCGGCGCGCCGCGGTCTCGCTCATCCGCGTCGAGACCCGGCTCGACCATCCCTGACATCCCGAAGGAGCCTTCCCATGACCCCCAACATATTCAAGACCATGCGAGGCCCACTCGACAACACCGCGGCCCTACTGGGTGCGGCAGCGGCGGGTTTCGCCGTCGGCCTCGTCGCGAACCTCGGCCGAAAGGCCGCAGTGCAGAGTTTGACGACGCTCAAGGGCCAATGGGACGAGGGCCTGAAGGCCGAACACCGACTGACGATGAAGCTCTTCGATGCGCTCGAATCCACTGACGAGAGCGATGCGCGAAAGCGCAAGGCGCTCCTGCTTCAGCTCCAGCATGCGCTCGCGAAACATGCGTTCGAAGAAGAGAATGTCGTCTATCCGGCGATGCGCGACCATGGCCAGATCGTGGAAGCCGACAAGCTTGTCCACGATCATGGCTATGTGAAGCAATATCTGTTCGACCTTTCGGAAATGGATGCCGCCGATCCCGCCTGGATAGCGAAAGTCCGCGAATTTCGCGCCGAGATCGAAGCGCATGTCGAGGAAGAGGAGCAGCGTCTGTTCCCTCGCCTCAAGGCGGCGCTGGGCGACGAGGGCAATAAACATGTTACCGCGGTGATGAACAAGGCTGGATTTGCCGCTGCCTGAGCGCCATAGGCGGGCATGAGGCTCGCCGGACCGCCATGTGTCGTGGTGCAGTGACGAAGGTGCGAGGGCCGTAACGAAACCCGAGGCAGACTTGTGAGTTGCCGAAGGTGGGAGAAGTTGGATGCCCCGTTATTATTTCCACAGCAGCAGCGGCCAGCGCGAGCTCGACGATGAAGGCGTCGAGTTATCGGATACGGCCGCGGCACGGGTCGAGGCGGCCCGCTATGCGGGCCATTTGCTTGGCGATAATCCCGAACTCATCAACGATGTGGACACGCTCCGGATAGAAGTGACCGACGAGGACGGCTGCCTTTGCTGCGTAGTCCTGATCGCGTCGGTCGACGCTCGGCGGAAGATCGAGCGTCCCGCACCTCCCAAATAGCCTCGCCTCGCCTCTTAGCTCATGCTTGCGAGGAGCCGCTCGATCGGCGTCGTGGCAAAACCGATCGCGCTGTCCGAAATACCGTAGGGTATGAACAGGTCGCCGCCAATGCGCATCGCGCCGCAGGTGTAGACGACGTTGGGCACATAGCCTTCGCGGTCACTCTCGGCGGCCGAGAGGATCGGGCATTCGGTGCGCGCCAGAAGCTTCGTCGGATCGTCGCGATCGAGAAGCGCTGCGCCCAAGCTATATTTTCGCATCGCGCCGACGCCGTGGGTGAGGAGGATCCAGCCCTCGTCGCATTCGATCGGGCTGCCGCAATTGCCCATCTGCACGAGCTCCCAGGCAAAGGTCGGCCGCATGAGGATCTGACCTTCGTCATCCCAGTCGGTCAGGCTATCGGAGGCGATGATCGTGACATTCTTCCCGTCCTGCCGGGCGATCATGAGATAGCGGCCGTCGACCTTGCGCGGAAACAGCGCCATGCCCTTGTGGCGCGCGGCGCGCCCCCGAAGCGGTTCGAGCGAAAAGCGCGAAAAATCGGTAGTGCGCAGCAGTTCCGAACCGATCGCCTGCCCCGAATAGGCGGTATAGGTACCGATATATTCTCTCCGGCCGTCGTCATGGACGAAGGGTACGAGCCGCAGATCCTCGATGCCGCCGCGCTGCGCCTCGGTCATCGGGAACAGGACGCTGTTCGAGATGGCGCTATCGGGTTGGCGGTGAACGGTGACTCGGTCGGCCGCCCCCAATTGGTGCCGGTCGTCGGCGACCGCGGCCATGGCGGGGCCCGACTGCGGCCAGAGCATGAAGTCCCCGTTCTCACCGATGATCCCCTCGCGGAAGGCAACCGAGCTGATATGACCCTCGCCGACCGCGCGCATCGACATGATGAAGCGCTGCTGATCGGGCGCAAGACCACTCTGGTCGGGGTGCGGGACGACGCTCGGGTTCATGAGCGCGGCGGCGGCATAGCTATATTCATGGCAGAAATAGGCGCCGATCAGCCGGCGCTTTACCGGCGAAACGCCGGCGGGATCCAGTGCGAGATCCTCGGCCACCTCGGCGAAACGCTCGTCGAAGATGCGCCCGATCTGCCAGTGGCGTTCGGAAAAATCCCTCCATACCAGCCCGAGGTGGGCCTCGGCCTCCTCCTCGTCCATCGCCAGGATATCACCGACGAGCTGCGCCGCGCGCGAGGGCTCGGAGACATTCGATTGCCAGGCGAGGTGGAAAGGCCTGAGCACGACCCGCGCAGGGTCGGCGGCGAGCTTCTCATGAAGAATGTGCAGCGGCGTGTGGTCGGGATTGCAGATCAACATCGCTGGCGCTGGTATCCTTCGTTGTCCCCCGCTTCCAGAATGTATCGGCCATGGCGCGGTGTGCAAGGTGAAAAGCCAGCGCGGATTCGGCGCCGACATTCGAGTTAACCCCGTGACGGGTCAGCCCATCGCAGCAGCGTCCCGTCGCCGAGCTCGCTATCACAGCGCCCCGGTCGTTCGCGCCGAGGAACCAGCCATAGGCCCGCTCGGCGCGGTCGTGCCAGCGCAGCTTGCCGGTCAGCCGGAAAGCCGTGGCGGCGGCATCGACCGTCGCCCAGGCTTCGAGCGGCTGCTGGTCGAAGGGAAAAAGCTCGTGCTCGACGCCGAAGCCTTCGCAGCCCATCGGGCGAAAATGCCCATCGCTGCTCGTCTGAATGTCGCACAGCCAGTCGAGCGCCGCGATGCCGGCTTCCTCGAGCGGGACCGAGCCGAGCCGCCGGCCCGCGCGCAGGAGCGCCTCGGCGAGCCGGGCGTTGTCATAAGCTAGTACGGGTTCGAACCAATCCCAGCCGCTCCGCCGCGCGCTTTTCCAGAGCGCATGCAGAAAGGCGCCGCCGCGCTCGACGATCGCGCGCGCCTCGCTATGATCCGGTTCGCGCGCCAGAAGTTCGTCGGCTCCCAGCAGCGAGAACGCAATCGCCCGCGGGCTCTTGAGGTCGGCCGCGAGCGGCGCGGCGCGCGTGAATAATTCTGCGCACCACTTCCTGAGCCCCTGCGAGCGCGCGTGCTCCGCGCCATGGCCAAGCGCCCAGAGGGTACGGCCATTGCTATCTTCCGAGCCTTCTTCCTCGAGCCAGCGCCGGTCATAGCCCATGAAATTGCGGAAACGTCCGCGATCGGGGTTCCAGCCATGATGAAGGAAGGCGGCGTAGCGCGCGAAGAGCAGTCCATATTCTTCCTCGCCGAGCGACGGGCTGGCGTTGACGAGCATCAGCGCGCGCGCATTGTCATCGATGCAATAGCCGTGGTTCCGGTCGGGGATGAGTCCGGTTCCATGCTGTAAAATGCCGACATCGTCCGACAGCGCGCGGATCGCGGCGAAAGAGGGGAACATACGCCTCGGCTCGCGCCGCGCGGGCGCGGCCGCCACATTTTCGATGAGCGTCGCGAAACGCTCCGCGATGGCCGGCCAGGCAGTCAGCCGGCCCCGCGCATAGGCGCGCTCCTGCATGGAGCGCCGCTCGCCGGGATGCGCGAGCAGCAACAGCACCGCCTCGGCGATGGCGTCGCTGTCGGTGCCACCGAGCAGGATGCCGATATCGTCTGCGAGCAGCTCGCGGGCATGAACGAAGGGAGTAGAGACGACCGCGCGGCCAAGCGCCACGGCATAGGCCAGCGTGCCCGATGTGATCTGCGCGAGATTGGGATAGGGCGCGAGATAAATGTCGCATAGCTCGATCTGCTCGAGAAGTTCGGGCAGGTCGAGGAAGCGATTCTCCCATGCGATATTGTCCGCGACGCCGAGATCCTCGGCGAGGTCTGCGAGGCTTTGCCGATAGATCTCGCCCTCGGCGGCAACCAGATTGGGATGGGTCGCGCCGACGATTCGATAGAGCATGTCCGGATATTGCGCGACAATTGCCGGCAGCGCGCGGATCGCGGCTTCGAGCCCCTTGCCAGGACCCAAGAGCCCGAAGGTCGAGACGACCGGACGGCCCGCGAGACCCAGCTGCTCACGAAGCGGCGAACATTCGGTGAAGACGCGGTCGGGGGTGCCATGCTCGATGAGCTCTATGCGATCGGCCTTCGCGCCATAGACGCGGATCAGTGTCTCGCGGCCGAACGCGCTCATCACCACAAGTTTCGCCGCCTTCGCGACGAGATGCTCCATCACGCGCCGCTGGTCGGCGCCGGGCTCGGCGAGGATGGTGTGGAACGTTACGATCAGCGGCGCAGCCAACCGGTCGACGAGCCCCAAGACGAGATCGCCTGCCGGTCCGCCGAAGATGCCGAACTCATGTTGGAGCCAGACCGCGTCGGCCCCGCTCGCATTGATCGCCTCGGCGGCGGCGCGATAGCCGTCAGCATCGTCTTCCCCGACGCCGGCAACGGCCGCAGCATCGCTCGCATCGCCCGCTCGCGCCGCCATTGCATAGACGTCTATCGCGATATCAGGGCGCGCGGCTTTGAGATGATCGTAAATGTCGGCGGTGAAGGTTGCGATCCCGCACTGGCGCGGGCGGAAGCAGCCGATAAGGGCGAGGCGGCGGGCTCGCGCGGCAATGCCCGCGACGGGACCCGCATGGCCGCTATCTTCACTGTCAAACGCGGTAAGGAAGCTGATCTCGCTGTCGAATTTCATCGTCGTGCCTTCTGTCCGGTCCCCCCGAATGAAGATCAGGCGCGCGCATCACCCTTGCCTTTACCCCCCGCCAAGGGCGTCGTTCCGGGGAAAGGCCAACCCCGAAGGGCGCGCCCGATGTGGCAGGAGAAGCGTGTTGCCTGAACGCCCAACGCTCCCCTCGGCGCGCAGTTGCCGACCCGCCGGCAACAATCGCCATGATCCAGGTTAATTTCGGCCACCGTGCATCAGGCGCTCGCGCTGGGAACAGCAGGACACCAGCGAATGACAAACATGCGCCGCGCCCTCTTCTCCCCTTCCCGCCCCGCCATCTCCCTTCCCACCGCCGGGTCCGCGACCGCTGTCACGGCAGTGTTATCGCTGCGACGGCCAATGCCAGCGCATTGACCTCCGCTCCGCTGTGCGTTGTTGAACCCTCGGTATATTCGGGGGGCAACCTCTACGGCCGGCGTCCGATGAACCGGATCCGCGTCGATCTCGGAATGCTGGACCGCTTTCGAGCGATTACTTGCCCGGCTCTCAGATCGCTGCTTCCCGGCCTCGCCCACCATCGCTGCAGCTATGGCGAAGCTGGCGGCGACGAAACGCCGCGTCTCGGCGGCACCGAACCCGTGCCGGGGCTCGGGCTGGTCCCGCCAGAATCATCGACCAGCTTTCGCCGAGTGCGGTCGTATCGGGCGGCTGTCCGCCACAGTCGCCCATCGTCCCGATCGTCTCGGAATCGGGATCGACGAAGACACGGCGCTTCGCGTCGAGGGTTGTATCGCGCGGGCTATCGGCAGCGGCGGCGTGAGGATCGCCGCCGCATCACGGGCGAGCCATAGCAATGCGGCGGACGCCAAACCGGCGACATATTTTCGCTCCACGGCGCGACTCTGCACGCATCGGGGAGCGGCGACTGCTTCGGCCTGGCCGCGCGCCGCCCCGCAACATGGGCTGTGCCGAAGGCTCAGCGTGCCGCGCTGCGCCCCGAGAAAGGACAACGCCAATCGGGTCCGACGGCCCGCCCTGAATATTGCCGGGCCTCCGACACATCGCCGTGACGCGCGAGCATCGGGTTCGCGCTGCCGGCGAGGGCAACGTCGCGCGCGATGATCTTGCTTCGCATCGTCTCGTAGATGTTTGCATCGCGCAGCTTCTCGAACTGGTCATGGAGATTGAATACCAGCGCCGGGCGCTCGAACCGTCGCGCGGGACGGCTCGCGCGTGGATGAAGGCCAACGACGAAAAAGGCCTCGCCGCCAAAGCTCAAAGAGAAATGTGGATCATCGGGACTGTGGTTCACGCGCGGATCGGGTGGCTGCCCGGCCCAATCATCCTTCCGGCTCAGCGATTCAAGCCGGTGCCAGAGCGAGGTTTCGAACCCTGCCTCGTCGAGCCCGCCATCCTCCTCGAAGATCACGACGAGTGAGTGGAACAGGCTCGGTTCCCGGGCGTAGCTCCAGGCAAGATCGAGGAGATTGGGATAGATGCGCAGATCGTCCCAGGCCGAGCGCATGTCGCGGCCGACGACGAAGCGCATCTGGTCGCGCGCCAGCGCGGACTTCGCGCCGACGCACGGGAAGTCCGCGGCGCGAATGAACGCCTGGAAGCGTTGCGCGAGCGGATGGGAACTGTCGTCGGTTGGCGGAAGCATGCCGCTGAAACAAACACATGCTGTCGCGGTTGCAGTCGATTAACTTGGGTTGGATCGATTTCCGGGGAGAGGCTTACCGTTTGCTCCTGCGGCTCTCGTCACGCAACGGGTCGGGTCGTCTGAACCGCCCCGGGACTGCCGGAGGCCATTTGGTTTAAGTTACGCAGCCATGGAGACGTCGTCCAGCATGGCATAATATCGTTCTTCGGCTTCAGCGGGCGGGATATTGCCGATGGGTTCCAGCAGCCGCCTGTTGTTGAACCAGTCGACCCATTCGAGCGTGGCATATTCGACAGCTTCAAAGGATCGCCACGGACCTCGCCGGTGGATCACCTCGGCCTTGTAAAGGCCATTGATCGTCTCCGCCAAGGCGTTGTCATAACTGTCGCCAACACTCCCGACCGACGGCTCGATCCCGGCCTCGGCGAGGCGCTCGGTATATTTGATCGACACATATTGGCTGCCGCGATCGCTGTGGTGGATCAGCCCGCCACGGTGGGCAGGACGGCGATCATGGATGGCCTGCTCGAGCGCATCCAGGACGAAGCTCGCATGCGCTGTCCTGCTGACCCGCCAACCGACGATATAGCGGGCATAAACGTCGATGACGAAGGCCACATAAACGAAGCCTGCCCATGTCGCGACATAGGTAAAGTCCGACACCCAGAGCATGTTGGGCGCCGGTGCATGGAACTGCCGGTTCACCTGATCGAGCGGGCAAGGCGCGGCTTTGTCGCTGATCGTCGTGCGCACCGGCTTGCCCCGGATTACACCCTGCAAGCCCAGGTCGCGCATCAGCCGCTCGATGGTGCATCGCGCGACGGCGAAGCCCTCGCGGTTCATCTGTCGCCAGACCTTGCGCACCCCGTAAACGCCGAAGTTCTCCGCAAAAACACGGACCACCTCGGGCTTCAGATCCCGATCGCGCCGGGCACGATCTGATAGCCTTTCAGGATCTCGTCGCTGAGCGACCCGCTCGTGGTAAGTGGATGGGGCGATCGGCAGAACCCGGCAGATCGGCTCGACCCCATAAACCTCACGATGCTCGTCAATGAAGGCAGTCATCGCCTGAACGGGCGGTCGAGCTCCGCCTGGGCAAAATATGCTGACGCCTTGCGCAGTATCTCGTTGGCCTGCCGCAACTCGCGGTTCTCGCGCTCAAGGGACTTGAGGCGATCAGCCATCTCGGTCGGCACACCGGCGCGCTTGCCGCTGTCGACCTCGACTTTCTTCACCCATTCATGAAGCGTCTGAGGAACGCAGCCGATCTTCGCTGCGATCGACACAATGGCTGCCCACCGTGATGGATGATCGCCTTCGTGATCTAGGACCATCCGGACCGCACGTGCGCGAACCTCAGGTGCAAATTTGTTCGTTGTCTTACTCATCGTAGGCCCTTCCTCTCAGGAGTTAGGGCCTCCGGCAATCCCGGGGCGGTTCACGACCGACTTCCAAGCGATGCTGAAGCGAGCGTCGGGGGAGCGAGCATGACCGCGCACAGCAAACGCCTGCGTGCTCTCACGATAGTGCCGGACGCGCTATACGTTAACCGCGCGGCGGATCGACAACTCGAACGTGTAATCGAAGAAATGGGCAGACCCGGATACGTTTTGGTCGCGCGCCAGATGGGCAAGACAAATCTGCTTTTGCACATGAAACGGTCACGCGAACGCAACGGCGACACGGTTTGCTATTTTGATCTCTCAACCCGCCACAAAACGCTTCGCTCATTCTTTCGCGCTCTCATCGATGCGGTTTGCGAGTCACTTCCCGAAGACGCGCTAAGTGAGCAGATAAGGCTGGACAGAGAGAAAGGCTGGGAGCCGAATGTCGAGTATGATCGCCATCTTAGGCTGCTGGCCGGCCATCGCCGCGAAGGTCGGCTCGTTATCCTTCTCGACGAGATCGATTCGCTGATCGGTGTCCCCTATTCAGATAAAGTCCTTGCTCAAATTCGGAGCATGTACTTTGCGCGGGCAAATCATCCGATATATGAGGCGGTAACATATGTTCTCTCCGGCGTCGCTGAGCCCTCGGATCTGATAAAGGATAAAAATATCTCTCCATTCAACATTGGGGAGAAGATTTATCTGGAGAATTTCTCTCTATCAGAACTGTCAGAACTCGTCGCGAAATCCGGCCTGATCATCGGCCCCGATATCGTCGAGAGAGTATATTACTGGACTTCCGGAAATCCCCGCATGTCGTGGGACGTTCTGTCAAGCCTCGAGGATGTTCAAAGCTCCGGAGAATTGCTGACACCCCAAAGCGTCGATCTCGCTGTGGAGAAAGTCTATCTTCGAGACTACGATCGGGCGCCTGTCGACCACATCAGGACCCTCGTGCAGTCAGATCGGGTGTTGCGAGACGGCATCATGTCGATTCACTACGGGAAAGGCGATGCCCTTGACGATGTGGTGCGCAGCCGCCTGTATCTTGCCGGAATCACGACCGCTCCGAGCGAGAATATCGAGATCAACAACCGCATAACGTCCGCCGCTTTGACGACCGAATGGCTCTCGCGCATAGGCGCCGGCCCCGCAAGCATATTAGAGGCGGCGAGGCGACACTACGGAGAGCGTGACTTTAGCGGCGCAGTGAGACTTTTCGAAAGCTTTCTTGACGAGGCTTCCGGCAGCGATTCCGCGCTGGGGCGCGTCCCGTTGATGGAGTTCGGAATCGCGCTCTACCATCTGCAGCGATTTGATGAAGCCCAGCGCCAGTTACAGGACAGCCTTAGCGCTGAAGGGCTTGAAGAACTTCGTCCGTCAATCCTGTTTTATCTCGCGTCATCCAAACTGAAAGGCGGAGACCCGGAAGCAAGTCTCGAGACTTTCGAAGCGCTTTCGTCGGAGGCTGGAGACTTCCAGAATCTGGCGCGTCTCGGACTTTGCGCTGCCCTAATAGCAATGTCGCCGAGCGCAAACTCGGCGCGCATTATAGAAATTTCGCAGGATATTATTGCAAGCGCCATTCCTCAGAACGGCAACGAGGACCGGGAATCGGAGTTGGCCTCATCTGCACTCTATAATCTGGCCCAAGGCTATATGGCGGCGGGCAAGATTCCGGAAGCGATCGACGCGTTGGAGACCGCGCTGGGCGTGGCCCCACCGGATATGGCGCCGAGCATATATTTGACCAAGATCAGCGCGCTCGGCAACACCCCAGGCGCGACCGCGGCGTTGAGGCAGATCACCGATATACTCGAGCAAAACCTTCCGATTGCTCGTCGCTATGGCTCCACCACCCTATCATTTTCGAAATTCACTCTCGGCTCGCTGGCCGCCAAGGCGATTTCGCTTGGAGACGAAGATGTAGCCCAACGCCTAATCCTGCTTGCTCAAAAATCGCTCGACGAACCATCGGTCGGCCGCGTTGCAGTGAAAATTCTCGAATCATCTCAGTCGGAGACCGAGCATTCGGCGTTGCTCCCACTCATCGAGGCCGGCCTGTCGAGTGCCAGAGACGACGGGCTGCGGCCTGTGGATATGTTGACCCTGTCAAAGGCGGCCGTCGCATCCTCGCCAGATGCAGGAAAAAGCATAGCCTTTGACAGATATGTAGCGCTGGTTTCCGAGAATATATCGGATTTCTCTTTTGAGTTCTCGGACGGCATCATCTGTATAGGTCAATTTTCTTTCGAAGTAGCATCAGGAGACCGCGGAAGAATTGAAAAGGTCATATCGTTTTTCGATGGCCATCGCGATGCATTCAAGAAGTCTCAGGCGTTAATTTATGCATTCTATTTGAATCAGAAGATCGTATTTTTTCAATCCATACAGAATAATGATGCTGCTAGAATATGCGCTCAAGAGATTGTCGATCTTTTGACAGACCCGACGTTCAGTGCGGAGCTCGCCGAGGCAGGCGTCCAGTCGCTGATAAAGCAGATCCAAGATAATGCACAGAGCCTGCTGCGCATCGGCGCGCCCGACAAATTTAGAAGGCTCAAGCGAAACCAGCTCGTGCGTTACCTTGATACTAGGACCGGTCAGCGCAAGGTTGCCAAATTTAAGAAGATCGAAAAGGAAGTTCGGGCAGGAATCTTCGAACTCGAATTGACGAAAGACTTGACCAGTGAGGAAACCTGATATTCCCGCCGCAGCAATCGCGCTCATGCGGACTTCAGAGCGTCGGCATTACCTTTCTCCACAGCGCTTTCACGTCGCGGCCTTGAGAATTGCGGTTGTATACACGTAGCATGATTGAATGGCTGCTTTCGGGTGCCAGCTTATCGAGCTCAGAACGGCCGACATCGGGCGTATTCTGTTGAAAAACTCCCGCTTGCAGTGAGGCGCGGGGAATGATTCAGTTGTCTTGTTATCGGGAGACGGCTGATGATGGGCGAGCGGACGGTGATGCAGGAGGCGCTGTTTTACAGCTTCAGCCTCGAGGATCATGTGCCGGCGGACCACCTGCTGCGCTCGATCGACCGGTTCGTGGATCTCGGCGGTCTGCGCGAGCATCTGCGCCCCTATTATAGCGAGACGGGTCGGCCCTCGATCGACCCGGAGCTGATGATCCGGATGCTGGTCGTCGGCTATTGCATGGGCATCCGGTCGGAGCGTCGGCTTTGCGAAGAGGTGCATCTGAACCTCGCCTATCGCTGGTTCTGTCGGCTGGGGCTGGAGGGAGCGGTTCCCGATCACTCGACCTTCTCGAAGAACCGGCATGGCCGCTTCCGCGACAGCGATCTGCTTCGCGAACTCTTCGAGATGACGGTGTCGCGCTGCATGGCGGAAGGCCTGGTGGGCGGCGAAGGCTTCGCCGTCGATGCAAGCCTGATCCGGGCGGATGTCTATCGCCGGCGGTCGGTGCCGGGAGATGAAGGCCTGCCGCCCGATGTGACGGGCCGCGCCGTTCGTGAATATCTGGAGGTGCTGGACGATGCGGCGTTCGGCGGTTCAACGCCTGTGCAGCCGAAGCGGATCGCGCTGACCGATCCTGCCGCCCGCTGGACGGCGGCAACGCGTGAGCGGGCCTTTTACTCTTACAGCACCAATTATCTGATCGACCTCGATCATGCGGTGATCGTGGATGTCGAGGCGACAACGTCGGTTCGGCAGGCCGAAGTGACAGCACAGCGACGAATGATCGACCGGACGCAGGAGCGCTTTGGCATCTGGCCGCATCGGCTTGTAGCGGACGCGGCCTATGGCTCCGCTGCGAACCTGTCTTGGCTGGTGGAAGAGAAAGGCATCGAGCCGCATATCCCGGTGTTCGAAAAATCCGGTCGCGATGACGGCACCTTCGAGCGCGCCGACTTCATCTATGACCATGACGACGACAGTTACACCTGCCCGGGTGGCAACCAGTTGCGGCGGTCCAATCGCAACTTCAGTACGCCGCGGACCGGGATCGATAAAGACGGCTCCATCCGCTACCGCGCGCGTCAGCACGATTGCGAAGGATGTGCCCTAAAACCGCAATGCACGCCCAATGCGCCCGCCCGCAAGATCACGCGTTCGATCCACGAAGGCGCGCGCGACATGGCCCGAGATATTGCGACAACCGACGCCTATCTTGTGTCGAGCAGAGAGCGGAAGAAGGTCGAAATGCTGTTCGCCCACCTCAAGCGCATCCTGAAACTGGACCGCTTGCGCCTGCGCGGTCCCAATGGTGCCCGTGACGAGTTCCACCTCGCCGCCGCAGCCCAAAACCTCCGGAAAATGGCAAAGATCTTCCCGATCCAGAACCTCGCCACCGCCTGATCAAGGTGGGGAGGCCGTTCGCGTCCCGTCCGCTTCCACTCTCAGCACAGCGTCCGGGCGACTTCTTCAACAGAATAGGGCGCAAAGTTGCCAAACGGCGTTTAGAGAGCGAACCGTCCTACGAAGCCTTGACGAGGATAAAACAGAAGCGTCATCTACAGTGCCCCTTGCTCTTGCCATTTCAACCAAGGTGACGACAATGCCCCCATTGGCCGCCGTGGGGACTATGAATGCAGGACGAACTCGTCGATCGGATTTACGAATGCTCGGCGGTGCCGGAGGCATGGCCGGCGGTTCTGGACGAAGTGGCAACGCTCGCCGGATCGACGGGTGGGCTCCTCTTCTCGGCGCGCAAGGCGCTCCACTGGACCGCTTCCGAGCGTGTTGCTGACGTCTTTGCAGCCTATGTCGAGGAAGGATGGTTCGGCAAATGCAGTCGGCGCGTCTGCCTGATGGGCCGTGAGGAACCGTCCTTTTTCGTGGAGCATGATTTCTGGAGCGACGAAGAAATCGATGCCGACCCGGTGTATCGCGACTTTTTCCGTCCGCGCGGACTGGGATGGTCGGCGGGAACCGGGGTCCAGGTGCCGACCGGTGACAATATCGTTTTCAGCGTCGAGCGGGCCTATTCTGACGGTCCCGTGGCCACCGAGAGCGTGGACCGACTCAACCTGCTACGCCCGCACCTGGCGCGCAGCGCGCTCGTCAGTGCTCGTATGCAGCACAAGCGCGCGCAGGGCGCCGCCGAAGCGCTGACCGCGATGCAACTGCCTGCCTTCCTGCTTCGCGCTGGCGGGGAAGTTGTCGAGATGAGCCCGCTAGGCGCCGATGTTTCATCGCTTGTGATATTGGGCGCGCACGGCCGCCTGCACCTGGCGGATAGGCAAGCCGATGCGCTTCTCGACGACGCTCTCGCATCGCTGACCTCGGCGCCCGACATCAGTGCGCGTTCCTTTGCCGTGTGCGACTTAGCGGGATTGCCCCGGCAGGTTGCGCATCTGATCCCGGTCCGGCGCGGCGCGCACGATGTTTTCGGGGATTCATACGCCTTGCTGCTGCTGGTGCCGGTCGCATCGGATCGGGTGCCGTCGGCAACGCTGCTGAAGTCGCTTTTTGACCTGACGCCATCGGAAGCGCGCGTTGCCAGTGGTATCGCCCGCGGCCAAACGCCCGAGGCAATCGCCGCATCGGGCAGCGTCGCCATCAGCACGGTGCGCAGCCAAATTCGCAGTGTGCTCGAGAAAACGGGCAGCTCACGACAGTCCGACCTTGCCGGGCTGCTGGCCCGGATCGGCGCAACCGCCCCGAATTAATCGAAAAAGATCGGCCCTATCCTCCATCTGGAGGATGAACCGCGCGCGGGCTTGGGCTCTATTCGCAATCGCTGACGGCGATCTGCGACCCACCGCCGCCACAACCCGCCCGATCACAAAACGGGCTCGGCGGTCGACCGCTCTCGACAGGCATTGGAGGGCGCGCGACGAGGAGCGTCGGTCGCATCGAAACGATGAACGAATTCGAGGGGGGACGTTCAATTTCTTGCGATTGCGAAAATAGGAAGGGCGCGGGCACCGAGCTTTATCGACGGGCAACATCATTCGCAGCCTGGCTGGCGGCGGCACTGTTCGTGGCGAACATTATCGCAACCCCGGCGTCCGCGCAGACGTCCGCCGACCCGTTCGCATTGCATCAGGCCGGGCTTGCGGCGGAAAGGCGCGGCAACATGACGCTGGCAATTGACCGCTTCGACCGCGCCTGCGCCATGAAGCTGGCGCCATCTTGCACGATGGCCGGGCTTGCCAGGCTGGACAGTGCGGAAGGCGGCGAAGCCTTGCTGGCCGCCGCGCGCGATCTTGCGGCCGGGTGCCTCGCGGGAAGTGATTTCGCCTGCGCGAAAATGGGGGTGGCGCTAGGGAAAGCCTCCGCTCACGCAGCCGGCGGTGAAGGCTTCGTCGCAATCGCGTTGCTCCAGATGGGCGAAGATTGCCGCGCGGCGCCCGACGGTGGCGCCTGCCACGACGGCGCCGCCTTGCTGCGTGCCGAGGAGCGTGGCGGCGCGGACATGGACGCGGTCCGCCGCTACGCAGCAAAGGCGTGCGCGCGCGAAGCCCGCTCGGGCTGCTTGCCGGCGGCGGCGTCCACGCGTGACCAGAGCCAAGCTTCGCGCAGCGCATCCACCCGTTGCCGCAGCGGCCGCGCCGATGGGTGCACGGCGCTGCTGGATCTCCTTTTGAAAGTCGACGAGCAACCGGCGGTGCCGAATGCGTTGACGACGCTTGAGCAGGCCTGCGCCGATCGCGTCGGTATCGCCTGTACCAAGCTTGGCCTCTATTATACGCAAGGTCCGGTCGCCGCGCGCGACGATGGCGCGGCTCGCCGCTTTATACGCGCAGGCTGCGACGGCGCAGTCGCGCAGGCTTGTTTCGTCTTCGCGGAGATGCACCGGCAAGGCCTCGGCGGCCCCGTCAATGAGGCGCGGTCGCTCGCGCTGGTGCGCCACGCTTGCGACCTTGGCTCGGCCGAGGCGTGCGAAACATTAGCGGCAATCATCGAGAATGCGCGCGCGCCATCAGGCTGCGGGCAGGACCCCATCGCGCTGCGCCAACGTGCTTGCCGGCTTGGCAGCTACCGCGCCTGCGGAGCGAAAGCTCCACTCTCCCCTCCACCGGCTTGAAAGGCAGGTCATTCCCTTCATGATCAATCCCAAACCGCTGTCTATATTGCCCATCGCTCTCGCGGCCGTGCTGACCGCAGCGGCCACAGACGCGCGCGCGCAGTCCAACGAGGAAAAGCTGCGTTCGATGGCGCAGTTCTATGGTGTGGCGACCTATGCACTGGGTGCCAACGAGCGCTGCGACCTGCTCGATCAGGGCGAGTATCGGGGGCTGATCGTGCTTCGCGACGCGCTCGCCCGCGATCTGTCGCGCGCCACGACCGCCGAAATATTCGCTTCGTTGAACCATTTGCCGACCGGGATGAAAGACTGGGACAAGGGATGCCTTTCGCGCCGCGCGCACGGTACCGAATGGGGTCGCATCGACCGCGCCCTGTTGATCGCGCATGCCGTGCAAGCGGCGCCCGCCGCCATCGCCAGCGACCCCGCGACATGCGCGATGGACGACTATGGTTTCCGCCTGCCCCGCTCGGACTGGAAGATAGCAGCTGCGACGGCCGCCCGCCATCATGGCGGCTCCGACCGCACCACGTTCGAGGGATTGCAAAAAATGTTCGCGGGGCTGGTCGAGGCAGACTGCGCGCGGGCCTCGACCTCACGCCTCATGCAAGCCGGATTCGATACGCTTTGGCACGTCGAAGATAATGCGCAAGCTCTCCCAGGCGCTGGCACCTCGGCAAGTCCCGGTTCGTCGCTCGCGGGCAAATATCAATCGGTGATCGCGGTCAGGAAACTGGGGTCGTGGCGATTGCGACACGGGCCATTTACCGGCGACATGCTACGCGACGGGCTCAATAGCTATCGCCTCGCCGAACGCGGCGACGGCCCCACGGCCTTCATGCACCTGACAAGCGCGGGGCTTTTCGGTGGTCCAGCAGGACAGATCCTGTTCCGCCCGAGCGGCGGCTGGGCCGTCCACTTGGGCGGTAACGCAGCGGCCATTGCAGCACGCCTGAGCGACGGAACGAACATGCCGCTCACCAAAGTAGCGGGAAGCGGATCGGCAGGCCTTGGCTCGGCGCGTTTTGAACTGCCCACGGCGTCGGTAGCAGCGCTGGCCGACAAGGCCGATGCGACCGAAGTTCAGCTCGCCTGGCAGGATGGCGACGGCAAATGGACGCCCTTTCTGGGCTTGGGCCGGAAGCCCGAGGTGCAGAAATTCACGCTCGGCCAAGTGCGACAGGCAATCGCCTGGGCCACGGTGCCTCGGCCCGAATGATGCGCAAGTTGCAGCGGCCTCTCGTCGCCTTGGCATTCGCCGGCTTGTTTGCCTGCTCCTCGCCGTCGGCGGCACAGTCGCGCGACGGCGATACGACAGATCTGACCTCCACATGCGAAGTCGGTCGAGACGCGCAAGCGTGCCTGCGGCAGGCGATCCGGCTTTATGAGGGCAAGAAGCAGGCCAGGGACGACGTCGGCGCTCGCCGTTTCGCCGCCAAGGCGTGTGCCGAAGGAAATGCCGAGGGCTGCAACTTCCTGGCCGCGATGCTCGAGAAGGCTATTGGCGGCCCCGCCGACCGCCCGTCGGCGGTCCGCAATTATCGCCGGGCGTGCTTCGAGGGATACGCAAACGCCTGCTACAACCTTGGCCAACTCTTCTATCGCGAGGCTGCGAGCAATGATGAGGTGGCGGAAGCCCGCGCCTTGTTCGCGCGGGGGTGCGACGCGCATATCGCCGATTCCTGTAACAATCATGCGGTGATGCTGAAGTTCGGCGAGGGCGGACCGCGCGATCTGCCCGGCGCCCGAGCCGGGTTCGATGCCGCCTGTACGGCGGGCAGCAACGAGGGATGCACCAACTACGGCTACATGCTGATGATGGGCGAAGCAGGCCCAAGGGACATTGGGCGCGCCGCCGCGTTGCTCGACGCAGCCTGCACCGCGGGCGCAGCAAATGCGTGCGACAATATGGGGGTCATGCTGATGAACGGCATGAACGGCCCTGCTGACTTCGGCAGCGCAGGCAAGCTGCTTCGCAGGGCCTGCACGCTGGGCAGCCATAGCGGCTGTTTCAACCTCGGCCAGATGCTGACGAAGGGACCGGAGCATATCCGCGATCCCGGCGCGGCCAACGCCGCGCACAAGGAAGCTTGCCGACTTGGTCACAAGCAAGCCTGCACCCTCACCACTGAACCAAGGCAACCAGGAGCATGACAATGTCTTTTTCTTCACCCCTCCGCCCTTTGGTCCTGATCCTCGCGGCCGCAGCGTTCGCGGCGCCGGCATTCGCCCAAAGCGGCGACCCCGATGATCTGGTGGACAGCCTGGCAACCGAATCCAAGGCGGAACTTGCAGCGTCCGAAGCGCGGGTGAATATTTGGTTCGCCAAGGCGGATATCCAAGCGCTGAAGGCGCGCGCTGACGGGGGCAGCGCATCGGCGCAGGTCGAATTCGCCGACAGGATCCGCGACGACCTGCTCGGCGAAGCCTGGGCGCGCGAAAAGACCCGGCAGCAGATGCTGAAATATTATGCGCTCGCGATGGCGCAGAACAATGGGCTGGCGTTCGCGCGGGTCGGCGAAATTGCGGAATCGCCGGACTATAGCTGGAAAATGAAGCGGGGCTCGCGCGACCGCAGCGAGGCGCGGTCCTACTATGAAAAGGGCGCCGCCCTCGGCAACCGCGAGGCGGTCGCCGGCTATCTCAGAATCGCGCTCGATCCCGATTTTTGTAGCTTCTGCGAAGACAAGGGTGAGCTGAAATATGATTTTGAGAAGCTCAAGGCCTTGAAGCTTTTCGACAAGGGACCGGGCGAACATTCTATCGCCTACCGCACCGAAAAGACCGCAGTACTGACCAAAGCCATCAAATTTGCCACCCCCGTTCGGCTGCGACCGGGGGATGCGGCGGCGCACTTGCTGGCCGCAAAATATCTGACCGGCGTGCAATATCCCTGGCGGGCCGGCGTGGGGATCACGCCGTCGCAATCGCCTGCCTGGCAGTCGCTGGCCGGCGACTATCTGCTACCGCGCAACACGGCAAAGGCGATCGAAATTCTGACCGAACTGTCGATGCGAGGCGACAATCTCGCCAGTCGCAAGCTCGCTTCACTCTATTTCACGGGCAAGAATGACGGAGGCGGCGCGGTGCTACGCGATTTTGACAAATATATCTTCTACATGGACCGCGCGGTGACTAACGGCAGCGTGCTCGCAGCAAACGAACTTGGATTTGAGCTGCTGTCCGGACGCAAGCTCCCCGCCGATCACGCGCGCGGCTTCGAATATATCGCGAAGGCCGCGCTTAAGGGATATGGGCCCGCCGAACTATCCGCCGGCTATGCCCTGCGCGACGGGCGCGGCGTGACCAGGAATGAAGCGCAAGCGCTCGAGATGTTCAAGCGCGCCGCCGATCATGGCGAGCTCGACGGGGCGGTGCAGGCCGCCGCGATGTATCGCGCCGGGCGCGGAACGACAAGCGGCCGAGCCGAGGTCCCGAACGCTTATGCATATGAAAAGAAAGCGGAAGCGATGCGAAATCTGACCCCCGCAATGGCCGAACTTGTGCGCCGCGGGCATCAGGACAAGTTCGATTGATCCGACCCCAGACTGGGGAACCGGGCGGCCGATGGCCGCCATATGAAGTTCGGCTACGCTATGCGCATGATCAGCACGTTTTCGCTTCTGAGGCTCTGAATGGTGCCTGACCGACGCGAGCCCCGGGTATTAACGAGATCCATGCTCTTCACGACCGCGGCGATTATGAGGATCGCTGCAGTTCGCCGAACCGCTATACCGCAGCTGCGGCGGCAAAGCTGTCTGCTGATGACAAAACTCTCCGTGGAAACGGGCAGGCAGACATTCGACAGGGCGCGATTTTTCGAGAGCTCGACCGCCTACCGGATCAGCGGGCCGAGATTAATTGCCCGGCAGCGACCGACCACGGCCGGGTGCATCCGCTTTCGGAACACTGCCGAAACTGAGCTTATGACTGATATGAGGCGCGAAGCCGCCCCCTCCTTCAACCTTCGGCGCAGGAACTAGGTCGAGAGAACCACGCCGACGAGCGCCAGGAATGCGCCACACAATAACCCGCCCGTTGCCGCCCAAGTGACCCACCAGTCCTGCTCGTGGGTCGAGCGGCGCTGTTTGATCATGCCCTCGACGCGGCCAAGCATGCACGCCAAGGTGTGGCGTGCTTCGCCGATCGATTTGGCGTCATCGGCTCGGTAGCTCATCAAAGCTTCGTGTATCTCCGTAGCGATCGTTCGCGGCGTGAGCTGCATCGCCGGCTTCCCGTCGATGCTTTTGATGTGCTCCTCGATCTCGCCGAGGCGTGCGTCGATATCGCGCAGGGTGGGCAAATAGTCGGGAAGCTTTTCCTTCGCCGATGTGAGGCCCTGGATCGCGGTTCGCTGCAGGGAGATTTCGCGGCGTAGTTCCTCGAAGGCATTGGCGGCATCGGCGGCGGGCGGGGTTTGGGCGGGTTCCTGGGTCATGTACGCACGCTACATCGATATCCCCATACTGCGTCCACGCCCGAGATATTGCTGGAGATCGTGAGACAGCGATCCTGTCGCAGAGGATTTCAGGCCGAGGTCCGCGCGGCGGCTTTGGAGCAGCGACTCGAGCTGCGGGTCGCGGTGCAGGTTCATCGCCATTTCGTTGAGATTGGCGCGCGCCGCATCGCGCGCGGCATAGGTCGGTGCCTTGCGCGCCTGCATACTCTCCGTCTTCCACGTGGCAACGAACAGCTCGGCGCGCTTATCGAGCTCAGCTGCAAGACGCTTTGCTGCAGCGGCCTGCCGCACCTGCTCGCGCGCGGCGCGGTCGACGGCTGCCCGTTCCGCCGCATGTTCGGCGGCCCGGGCCGCGACCGCGCTGTCCATCGCGGCGATCGCGCCCACGGTTCGTCCTTCCGCTGCCTCGCTGGCCAGTTTGTAGCTCTTCCCGAACGCTTCGCGCAGATCGCTCGCGCCGTCGGGCCGAAGCGCATCGAGCGCATGCCGCGCTTCGCGATAGCGCTCAAGCTCGTGCGGCAGTTCCTTCCCGCCGGCGCGCCGGACATCGACGATCTCCTTCGTCACTCGCGCAAAGCGCTCGATCGCCTTGTTGAGCGCCGACGGCGGCGCAGCCGGATCGAGAGCGCGGGCGCTGACGCGGACGTCCGAGAGATTCGCCGCTCGGCGCAGCCTCGGCTCCTCCTCCTCCGGCAGCGGTTCGCGCGAGACAGTCAGCTTCAGCCCATCGAACATGCTACGCTTCGGTTCGGCCGCCTTGGGCGGCTGCTCGGTCCCCATATTCTTGGCGCGGTAATCGCTCGCCATATCCTTGCCGCGCTCGCGGCCGAGCGTGCGCACAAGCTTTGCCTGACTGGCAAAGTCATCCTTGCCATAATGGACGTCGATTGCCTCGCGATGCCGCGACATCGCCACGTAAGCTCCGTGCCGGTCCATGCCCGGTGTCGCGAGCAGCTGCACGCGATCGACCGTCATACCCTGCGCCTTGTGGATCGTCGCCGCATAGCCATGATCAACATGGGCATAGTCCTTCAGATCGAACGCCACGCGTCGCCCGTCGTCGAGCGTTACCGCAATACGCGCAGGACTGACGCTGTCGACGCTACCGAGCGAACCGTTCTTCACGCCGAGGTCACGTTCATTCTTGAGGAACATAATGCGGTCGCCTGCCGCGAAGCTTCGCTCGCCACGCTCGACAGCGAGCGCAACCTCATTGCCGAGCGCCCCGCCCGCTTTCAGCCGCTCGCGCACCGCCTCGTTGAGCTCACGAACCTCGTCATTGGTGTGGGTGAGGATGATCCGGCTCGCATCGGGATAGGCCTGACGATCCCGATCCCACGCATCGACGAGTTCGGCTCGCGCGCCCTCGCGCGTGTCGGCGACGCGCACAAAGCCTGCCTCTGCATATCGCGCGATCGCCTCGCCGGTCCGCCCGGTGGCAAGCTCGCGCGTCGCATCGCGCTGCCACTCCTCCTGCTGGCGGCGGATGTCCATGATCTCAACAGCGCCGTGACGCTCGGCCGCCGCCCGGAACGCCGCGCCCGCTTCGATCGCCTGCAACTGCTCGGGATCGCCGACGAGAACGACCTTCGCGCCCTGTCGCTCCGCTTCCGACACGACGCGCTCGAGCTGGCGCGTGCCGACCATACCCGCCTCGTCGATGACGAGGATGTGTTTGTCGGTAAGCCGTTCGCGATCATTGGCCCATTGATATTCAAGGCTGGCGAGCGTGCGTGAGCCGATCCCCGAGCCATGCTCTAGCCCCTCCGCCGCAATTCCCGACAGCGCGGCGCCCTGCACCTGATAGCCCGCAGCTTCCCAGACCTCGCGAGCGACACCGAGCATCGTGCTCTTTCCCGTTCCGGCATAGCCGATGACATTGCTGACGCCGCGTGCCGATGTGACATGTTCGAGCGCGCCGCGCTGTTCGGTGGAGAGATCGAGACCGCGCTTCGACGCGCGCGACAAGGCGAGTTCGCGATGACGCTCGGCAACGCCATGATGACGCCGCGCGTCGAGCGTCGCCGTCGCGCGCTCGAGGCGCTGCTCGGTCTCGATCATTGATTTGGACGTGAACCGGTCTTCGCCGCGCCCGTCCTTGCCAAGCGCAACCAGCTCGGGCGATGCCTTCACCGCCGCCATCACCGCATCGAACTGCTCTTTTCCGTCGCTGTGCCGGTGCACGAACATCGCGAGGTCACGGGTCGTGAACGTCGCCTGGCGGTGCGTGATCGCGTCGAGAGCGATGCTTGGATCGGCAAGGATCTTATCGCCGTTCGAGCGCGCAATCTCCAGATGCTCGGCGAGCCGATCGGCCTCAAGCCCCTGCCCCGCCATGCGCGACGCCGCGGCGCCGATCTTGTGCTGCGGCTCAAGGTCGATGCCTTGGGCTTCCAAAGTGCGATGATCGACGCGCGCATCGATGTCGAGCGAAGCCAGCCGTTCGTTCACATGCGCGGCCCAGGCTTCGCGCCAATGGGTCAGCAGTTCGGTGCGGTTCCAGTCGCGCACCTTCGCGCCGAACTCTGCCGACCCATCCTCGCCGATGCGGATCTCGCGCATCGTCAGCATGACGTGCGCGTGCGGTTTCGCCAGGCCATCGGCGCCGACGTCCCAATGGACATTGAGGTCGGCGATCATGCCGCGCTCGACGAATTCGGATTGCACAAAATCACGGGCGAGCGCGATGCCCTGTTCGTTCGTCATCTCGCGCGGGATTGCGAACTCAATCTCGCGTGCGAGCTGGGCATCCTTTCGAAGCTCGGCGGCCTCGACGTCATTCCAGAGCTGTTCACGGTCGAGCCACGCCTCGTCCGTCCCCTCTGGCAGCAAGACCTCGCTGTGCACGACGCCCGTTTTGTTGGAGAAGTCGTGGGCACGGCCGAGGCGCTCATCGTGCAGGCGATCGGCCGAACGATAGGCCGCTGCCGCAACCGCGCTGCTTCCGGCAGCACGCGAAATCACTTTTGCCGAGAAATGGTAAAGCGCCATAGCGGCGTACCATTTACAGCAAAACAAGCACGTCGGCACGACGTATAAGCGCGCCCTTGCCCGATTTGATCGCGCTCGGGATCACAAAGTCGCAAGATATTTCAGCGCCTTGCCGGCCCTTGAGACTCGGCATAGCTGGTTCGTCCGACCCACTCAAATGGAAGGACAGACGATGCGCAAACCCCGTGATTATGACGCCGAGCTCCAGGCCCTCACCGACAAGGCGAAGGCGCTCAAGTCCAGGAAGCAAACCCAGCTCGGCGAGCTTGTCATTGCAACGGGCGCCGATGTGCTGTCGATTGAGCAGCTTGCCGGCGCATTGATCGACGCGGTCGGCGCCGACGCGGTGCGGAAGGAGGCGTGGCGCAAGAGCGGCGCGACCTTCTTTCGCGGGGACGGCGCCCACGCTCGCAAGGGCACTCGCAGCAACGCGGGCGGCGCATCGGCGAGCGATGCAGGCGCGCAATCGCATTCAGGCGAAACGAGCGCTGAATGACACGCGGGCGTGGCAGGTGAAGCGGCGCGAGCGCACGCGCCAGCTGATCGAGCTGGGGGGCCTGGTCGCGAAGGCGGATCTCGTCGAGCTCACCGGCGACGATCGCGCCGTCATTCTGGGGCTACTTGTGGAAGCCGCCGCGACGCTACGCGGCGAAGCGCGCGAGAGGCAGTTGACGCTCTGGCGACAGCGCGGGAAGCGCGCGTTCGAGGCTGCCCCGATGGAGGCCTAGCCGCGCGGCTTGACCGTCACCCAGACATAGATGGGTGCGGCAAATTTGCCAGGCGCCGGTTTGCCGACATCGATGCGTTCCGCGGTGACCAACTCACCGCTCTCGAGGTTGAAGCTCGCCCAGGGCTTGGGCATGCGCCCGAAGCTCATCTTTTGGATTGGCTGGCCGGTGGCCGTGTTCATGATCGTTGCGGTAATACCCATGTCGCGCCGGTAGCGGCGGCAAGTCGATCCTGTCTAGCCATAAGCGGAACAGGATTCAGATTGCTGTTGCCGCGCTATTTTGCCTTGGCGGGGCCGCTGCCGCAGGCTTGCGGCCACCGCCACGCCCCTTGGCGCCGAGCCCAAACCGCTTCGCCAGTTCGCGGCGCTTCTCGGTGTAGCTCGGCGCGCTTATCGGACAGTCTTTCGGGCAGGCGGCGCGATTACTTCGCTTGCGCCTCCAGCAGCGCGATGCGCTCTGAACAAACGGCATGAACCGCGCGGCCCAGCTCTTCGACGCGTTCGCCGAGCCAGCGCAGTTCCTCTTCGGTGATCCGGTAATGCTTGCTGTAGCGCGCCTTCACATAGGCTTCCTTGAGCTTCTCGAAGCGCGAACGGTCGGCTTTCATCTCGCGCGGCCAGGCATCGACCAAACGCATGTCGATGCGCTCGGCCTGCGTGCGAAGGAATCCGAGATTGTGGACATGCGGCGAGTAGAAAGTGCAGACCAGAAGGACGCAGTGATAAAGGCGTTCAGTCGTTTGATGCAGGTCGAATGC
The DNA here is from genome assembly GCF_001610975.1 of Sphingopyxis terrae subsp. terrae NBRC 15098. NCBI lineage: Bacteria > Pseudomonadati > Pseudomonadota > Alphaproteobacteria > Sphingomonadales > Sphingopyxidaceae > Sphingopyxis > Sphingopyxis terrae. Next base: position 3,427,974 of record NZ_CP013342.1, read on the forward strand.
GGCCTTCTTCAGATCGCCATCATTTAACGCGTGCTTATAACCGCGGAGGAAACTCTGCGCCGTGGGCAGCCAATCCTCAAAATACTCCTGCGCCATCGCCAGAGCCTGCTGCGGCGTCTTGGGCTTCGGGGTGTGGAGCGGCTTGTCGTCGCTCTCGTAGAGCGCGATCCCGTCGCGCGCGACGTCCATGAAGAAATACCGCCCGTGCGCGAGCCCGTCGTTCACTTCCTGCAGCGTGTGAACGATGAAGTTCACCGGGGTCTTGAGGGTCTGGTCGATCAGAAGCTCCCGGGCAAACCGGTCGTCGAGCTTCGACCAGACATCGACCTTGTCGATGAGCCGCTTGTCGCTGACGATGATGAGCAGGTCGAAGTCCGAGCGATAGCCCTTGGCGGTGTGCGGCTCATCGACCCAGCCGCCGCGCGCATAGCTGCCATAGAGGATGATCTTGTCGATGCGCCCCTTCTTTTTCCAGCTCATCGTCGCGAGCGCGATGCTGTCGGCGAATTCCTCGAAGATGATCGCCTTCACGCGCTCAAGTTCGCGCTGCTTGGCGGCCGGAAGATGATCAAGGTCGGTACGCATGATGATTATCACCCTGTAATCGCGCGGGCCGGATGGCAAGCGCCATCCGGCCCGCCCGCCTTCCTAGAGCCCGAATCGCCACCACCATGGATCCTTTTCGTCCATCGCGATCATGAGGACGCGAAGGGCGCCCGCAAAATGCCATTCGACATCGGCGACCGTGATGCCGAACCGGGCGGCGATCTCGGGATAGCCGAGCTCCTCGACGCGGATCGCAAGGAAGACCTTGCGGTCCATCTCCTCCATCCGATCGACGGCGCGCTCGGCGCGCCACAGGCGAAGCCGGTCTTCGCGGGACATCCGCACGCTCATTGTTCGTCTCCGGCGAACGCCAGCAGATAGTCGCTCGCCTTGCTGGCCGCGCTTGCCGCGCGGAAGATCGCTTTCTCGTCCCCGCGCAGCACCGACAGCCATGAGCCGATGTAATCGGAATGCCGGACCGTCGGCGCGATACCGAGCGAGGCGCAGGTGAACGCGGCCGCCATCTCGGCGACGAGTTCCTCTTTCGCATAGGCCTCCGATCCGAACCCGCCCTTCTGATCGCGGTCCAAGCGGCTGGCGTGCCCGGTCCAATGCCCGAGCTCGTGCAGCGCGGTGCGATACCAGTTGATGGGCTCGTGGAACGCCGCCTGCGGCGGCACCTGCACAAAGTCGTGGCTCGGGCTGTAAAAGGCCTCGCCGCCACCGATCTGGAAGCGCGCGCCGCTTCCCGCAATCAACGCGTCGGCCTCAGCAATCGCCAGCACCGCATCGGGGCTGACCATGGGGGCGGCGTAATCCTGGGGCAGTCCCTCGCACTGATCGACGTTGAACACGACGAAGCGCTTGAGGAACGCAACCTGCCGCGCTTCGCGATCCTCGCCGCGCGCTGCTTCGGCTTCGGCCTTGGGTGTGAACCAGTCAGCGTAACAGACGACCGTGCCCTTCTCGCCGCGCAGGACATTGCCGCCTGCGGCTTCGGCCTGCCGATAGGTGAGCCAGCGCTGCGAGCCATAGCCTTTAGCGATGCCCTCGGCCCAGAGGATCAGCACGTTAATCCCGCTGTACCTGCGCGCCGTTCCGGCATTCTGCGGCATGGTGCATCCGCAGGCTGCCTTGTCCCAAGGCTGCACCCAAGGCAGCCGCCCGTCTTCGAGCTCCGCAATGATCCGGCTCGTGACCTCGCTATAGAGGCTCGCCCGCTCGTTCCTGTCCTTGACCATATCCCTTCTCCTTCCAACCGCGGCCCGGCCCGGAAGGGGCGCAGGGGGGCGGCAGGAAGGAGCCGGCAGACCCGCATGAACGGGCGGGGTGCATCCGCAGGATCGTAACGCAGTGGAGAACCCGCAGCGCGGGTTGCGGCCGGGCCGGGCGGGGCTAGAGGCGAGTGACGCTCCCCTGTGTCCCTCCCGTGCCGGGACCAAATGACGCCGCCGCGAAGCGGCGACCGCATCCGCGCCAGCGGCACCTGCCCCCATGCGAATCAAACCGAATCGGCGCCGCTCGCGGCGCGTCATTTTAGGCGCGGCCGTCCCCGACGGCCTCATTGACGGCCTCAAAGTCCAGCTGCGACGCCGGGGGCGAGACGATTTGAGAAAAATATGTTCGCCTACGCCACAGCACGCTGCAGCCCTCCAGGATACGCCAGCGTACGCCAACCTACGCCGGCGCACCTACGCTAAACTACGCCAGACTACGACGCAATAAATGGCGCTTTTCTGCGGTGTTGACGATGCCCCTCTCAATGGCCTTCAATGCTCTCACGCCGGAACATGATCCCCCTCAACATGGAGAAGCATCACATGGCATATCAGTCCCCCCTTCGCCTCATGCGGCTCACCGAAGTCCTCAACCTGACCGGGCTCAGCCGCGCCACCCTCTATCGGAAGATCCGCGCCGGCACCTTCCCGCCGCAGCACAAGCTCGCGACACGCTGCTGCGGTTGGCGTGTCGGCGAAGTCGACATCTGGCTTCGCAACCCCATGTCCTTCACGCTCGCCGATCTCGAGCGCGCTCGCGACGCTGCCTGACGATTCAACTGTCCCGGCAGGGCAGATCCCCGCGCCGCAGATCGCGGCGCGGGGCGGCTGCCGTCTCAGTCGACCGCGTTCCAGATGATCGCATAGGCGTCATCGCTTTCCTGGCCGGCAGCGCGGCCGAGGTTGGCATAAAGCCGGCGCGGCCCAAACTCGGGCGCGGCGAGGCTCAGCGACACATAGCGTTCGCCTGACTGCTGGCCGACGCGGATCCAGCCGGCACCGATCTCGACGCCTTCGGAATAGACCCGGTAGTCGGGCTGAACGTCACCGCTCTTGCTGCGGTTGGTGCGGATCTCGATCGCCGCGCGGATCGAGAGGGTCTTGAGCTGGCCCGCGAAACCCTTGTCGATGGTGCCGTTCACAAAGCCGATAGCTGCCATTGGTCGTCTCCTTCACTGTGCCGCGGGACCATCCCTGCGGCATGGGCGGACCAGGGACCGGCGCTTGAGGCGCTCGGCGAACCTGCAAGGCCGCAGCGCAGCGGAGGAGTGCGGGCGGCGTGATTATGTGAAGCGAAGCGGCCGCGAGGAGACTGCGCAGCAGGCGGGGACATAATCGCGCCGCCCGCACTTTCGCGGGGCGCCGCGCCGGTCCAGGTCAGATCGCCCGCCGCCGGGTTGGCTCCGGAAGGGTGGAGCTCCCCACTCGGCATCGACGTAAACGGTCACTCTCCAGAAAAATGAGGGGCTCAGCACATGGAAATGACTGCGACCGCAGGGTCCGGTGCGAATTCCGCACTGTTCAGCGGGGCCGATAAGGCTCGCATGCAATACCGTCACCGTCGCCGTCCATCTCCGGACGGTAACCAGGCTGACCACGATAAATGGGCGCAGCTCCTGCGGCGCGGGCCGCCCGGCAATTGGGATAATAGACCGAAGATCGAGGGGTTTGCCGAGGAACAGCCAACGAACGCGGCGGCAGCGACTTCGCCTGAGGTGCGCGGTGCGCCGATCGCCATTCTGAGGGAGCGAAGAATTCTCCCGCCCAAATCCCTCTCGCCGCTTCACGGGCCCGCGCTTCGTCTAGGCCGTAGACTCATAAACGCGGAGCCAAAGCCGCATTGACGCAAGTTGGACCATGGCCAGGAAGTTTTCGGCGAGCTTGTCATATCGGGTGGCCACCCTACGGAAGTGCTTCAGCTTGGAGAAGAAGCGCTCGATCAGGTTGCGCTCGCGGTACAGCCATGTGCTGAAGTACGGTTTCGACCTCCGGTTTGCCTTGGGCGGGATATTGGCGAACGCTCCTTTTCCGTGGAGAGACGCCCGAATGCGATCGGCATCATATGCCTTGTCCGCCAGCACGATCGTTCCGGCGCTGACATGATTGAGTAGTTCGTCAGCAGCTTGGCCGTCATGGCTTTGCCCGGCGGTCAGACTCAGCCGGATCGGGAGGCCTTGCCCATCGACGACCGCGTGGATTTTGGTCGTGAGGCCGCCTCGGGAGCGACCGAGACAATGATCTCGATCCCCCTTTTTGCCGTCGCAGCCTGCTGGTGCGCCCGGATGGAAGTGCTGTCGATCATTTGAATGTCGCCATCATGCGCGGCGGTGATGGCGTCCATCATCCGATCCCACACGCCAGCTTTCCGCCATCGTATGAAGCGGTTGTAGCAAGTGGTGCGTGGACCATAGCGTTCGGGCAAGTCTCGCCACGGCGCACCGGATCGCAGCACCCAGAAGATGCCGTTCAGCACCCGCCGGTCATCAACGCGTGGCACGCCCCTGGGTTTGTTGGGCAGCAGCGGCTCGATCACGCGCCACTCGAAGTCGGTCAGGTCATATCGGCTCATGCCGACGCTGAATCAGAGAAACTCCCTGAGGGAAAGATCTTCCGTTCAAAAACCGTAGGCCTTTGGGTTGGCGAGTACGGTGTCGACCGTAAAATGCGGATCAGTAACTTCCACTTGCTCCAGCAGCGCGAGCATCTCCTGCCGATCTCGCCGCCTCACCGCAGCATCCCACTGACCGAGAATGCCACCATGAAATAGCCGCTCATTGACCGTCATACCCATCAAGCTGGGATCGTGCTGCTCATCCATAAATGCAGGGTGGCACAGCCGAGCCCCAACGCCAACGTTTTATGGGTTCACGGCCTAATACATAAGCGTCGCTATACGGCCTGAAGGCGAGCGCCATGCCTGCTTCGACCATCGCCCGACCCAGGTCGGTGCCGTTGACAGTGCAGACTGCGACGTTGCGACCATAATCATCGATATCGCGCTGCTGGCAGCGAACCGATCCCCGGGCAACGAGTTCGCCAAGCTTCGCGGCAGCCGCTTTCCCGCAATCCCAGGCTTCCCCACCGCGCGTACATTTTTGATCATATTCCGGCGCGTCAATTCCATAGAGGCGCACCGATATGCCCGAAAGCGACAGACTGTCGCCATCAACCGCCTGAGCCGGGCCGCTGATATCCTGGGCCAATGCCGGTGCAACAGCTGCCCCGGCCAGAATATTTGCAAGAGCTAGCCGTATCAGCAGCGTGACCATGCCTTGATCCTGAATTTCGGCCTTCCAGCGATAGTGAGGCGCACACGAAAGGCAAAGCGCGCTCGATCGACTTGCACGCCCCTCCCCTTCTGTATTCGCATAACATGGATTAATTTCTTGTAACATTGCGCCACTGTGGCAAAAGAGCGGCCTCGTTGCTGTGACGTAGCGCTCAAAGGGCGCTTTCTAGGTCGGTCCCCACGCGCATTGCTGGCAAGATCAGCAGGTTGCACCATTCTGGGACAGACTTTTGCGCGCAAAAAAGACTCGCATATCAAGCGATTCGGGTTAAGAATTCCTAATAATTAACATTGCAGGGCGAGTCGCGGGCCTGCCACCACCAAGGAGGATACCGACGATGAGAAAATTTCTTTCCAAAGCGCTTCTAGTTTCGGCTGCGGTCTTGGCCATGCCGGCGGCGGCAAATGCTGCGGTTACGCTCAGCACCGTTACGCCTGGCACCGATCCCTATTCGGGCCCGGCGCCGACCTATGATTTCGAAACCCCTGCCCCGGTCAGCGGCGGGCTTGTGACGACCGGCTCGGCAAGCGGTATCCGCGCGCAGCCCTTCGGCAGCACCGGAAATTACTGGACGGTCGGCCCGAGCGACGGCTCGCCGGGCATTCTGGATCTCTCGTCGATTGCTGATATTTTCAATGTGAGCTTCCTCTGGGGTTCGGTCGATGCCTATAACCTCGTCGAATTCCTCGACATGGACGGCAATGTCATCGCCAGCTTCACCGGCAGCGATATTTTCAACCCGGCCAACGGCAATCAGACCGATCCGAACCTCAACCCGGTCGTTCGCTTCGACATCACCGGCAATGATGTCAGCAATCTGAAGTCGCTGCGCCTCAGCTCGACGGGCAATGCGTTCGAGACCGACAATTTCACCATCAATGCGGTTCCCGAGCCGGCAACCTGGGCGTTGATGCTGCTCGGTTTCGGCGCGATCGGCTTCGGCATGCGTCGTCGGCGTGGAACGGGCGCGCTTCAGTTCGCCTGACGCTCAAGGTTCCAGCAAAGGACCAGAAGAGGCGGCCTTACAGGCCGCCTCTTTTTTTACCATGCGTCTTTGAAACGACGATTTTGGCGAGGGAGTGGGATTTGCGCCCCTCAGCAAACCCGCAGGCTCGACGCGCTATCGGCACGAAACATCCCCGATCCACCCAGACCGAGATTGCGCTTGGACGACACGGACCAAATTCGATGCAGCGATGGAGTCCTGGCACGCAGGCCAAGCCACCCAGCCATGAAGTGACGGGTCACTCGCTTACCGGTCCTGCGTATCGAATAGTCACGAGGCGATCGCCCAGATTCTGATTGTCAGTGTGATTATCGACATCTATCCCGCACTTCACCAGACAAACTTCTCCAAGAGGTCGCATTAGCATTTGCCTGAGGCTTTGCCCCAATCCAGGCGACTTGCCGCAAGCCACGGATTGGCGCCGTAAATTACTGTCGATCTTTCCCAGATTCTGCTATTCGCCAGTGCCGGGAGCGGTGCTGCCGCAGCAAAATGCATCGGGCCTGGACGACCCTATGCCAACTGGTGGAAGGCAGAAAAATCTGCAGCAGACCCGATCATAAACAGCCGCTGCGGCGCAGGGGAGCAATCGTGCCCTGCCATCTGCCAGCCGGGCCGCTGCGGAGCTACGTCATTCTCTCTCAAAACCGTATTTTTGGCGATTCTTAAAATGTTCAAAGAGCATAACTGCAAAAGCCGAATTCGCTTATCGGCTGCGGCGCGCTTCCTCCCGTCAACAAGCGCGAGTTGAACGGCACATGCGAATACTCGGAATAGTCCTTATTCTAATTTCCCTGCCTGTTCTGATCTGGTGGGTGCGTGCTTTTCCCTCGCAAAGGAAATGGGCATATTTTGCAATCGGCATTCTCCCTTTTACGATGAGTTTCGCTAACCTCGATGTGGCATTCATCAACTGGGCGACATGGCCAGGCTTTGCGCGGGGGCTCATCGTCTCCATCCTAGACACGCTAGCAATCGCTATTTTACTCTCTGCGAAAGCGCCCTTCAGGCGTCTACCGCTACTCGGCGCACTCTGCTCCTATATCGCGGCCGTCCTCATGTCTGTTTTCGTATCGCATCAATGGGTCAGCTCGAGCTTCTACGTATTCCAACTCCTACGCGTCGTGCTTGTTTTCGCGGCGGTAGCTTCGGTCGCTGGCAGACCAGGCGCCGTGCGTTGGATTGCCTTCGGCCTCGCTGCAGGCGCGGTTTTCCAAGGCCTCGTAACAATTGAGCAGCGCTTGTCGGGCATTGTTCAAGCTCCGGGCACAATGTCGCATCAGAATCTTCTAGGGTTGATGCTGCATTTCGTAACACTTCCGCTCCTCGCACTATTGCTCGCGGGTGATCGCAGTAAGCTGCTAATGGCCGGCGTAGTCGCGTCTCTAATTGCCGTCGCGCTCGGCGCATCTCGTGGCGCCGTAGCGTTCGTCTTGCTCGGCCTAGGCATACTGCTTGCCCTTTCACTCGCGCGCAAAATGACCCCTCATAAATGGAAAATTGTGGGACTTGCAGTTCTATTTCTAGCAGTTGTGGGTCCTGTAGCCGTCACAAGCTTCGGCGAGCGCTTCTCTAGAGGAACCGCCGCAGCTCTTAGCCCTGACGGGGAGCGCGAAGCCTTTGAAAGAGCCGCAAAGGCAATGTGGCGCGACCACCCAATGGGAGTCGGGGCCAACGAGTACGTTATCGTTGCAAATTCCAAAGGATATTCGCAAAACGCCGGAGTAATATGGAATAAAAATAGCCGAGCTGCCCACGTTCATAATATATACCTTCTAACCGCAGCGGAAACAGGATGGGCGGGCCTAATATCTTTAATTTTTCTGTTTTTCTGGAGCACTTCACGTGGACTGCACTTTGCCTTTTCATTTCGCAAAGACCCCAGGGGGGACATCGTTCTAGGGGCGAGCGTTGCAATATTTGTTACAGCCATACATAGCTTATGGGAATGGATATTTGTTGATTATTTCACTCAGTATGTGTTCGCTATCGCGTTAGGAATTATAGCTGGCACTATTCGACAGGCCAAAACTGACCGGCGACTACTTAGGCTGCAAACCTTGAAAGTGCAGCCAACTACCCGGTGACGTGATGGCGTGGACGGCGCCTGCACCGTAAGCGCTGTTCTCAGCCCACGTGCGTCCAGGTCCGACGTCGACCGACCATCGCACCGAGCAACTCCGGGCGACAAACAGGCTCCCGAGCCACTCCAGTGTAGGTCTCCAGTGCGCTCGCAAGGCTATCGTCATCCATACAGCCCATCATCTAACGCGATCACCCCACGACGCAAGGTGGCCCGGAAACAGCGCTTACCCTGCACCCGCGTGGCCGTGCAATGATGCGGCCGTTGTAGGTCCACGTCTAGGAGTCGTCTTATGAAGCCGGAGGTCGCCACCGTCGGATTGGATCGTGAGCGCGGCCTGGTGGCCGCAGCTACGCGACCTGAGTGATCTGCTGCCGATCGGGGTGCCAATCCCCATTCATCGCCAACCTCCACAAAAGCTGGCTCCCTATGAATCACGCATCTTTACGCGAGGGAATCCAAAAATCACACTTCTGCCAAAGTAGTGCTTTTGCCAGTATTTGCGGTCAAAGGAATTGCTTCATCAATTCAATGCGCCGCTGGATCTCCTTATCCCGATCGAGGCCTTTGCCGCTTTCCGCTGCGGCCGCTATGAGCTCGGCCAAGCGCGAGCGATCTTGATGGAGTGACTCCACTACATGCGCCAAACTCGATGAATCCCCTGGCTCTGCAAAGATTCCGCCGCCGGAAGCATTTGTGAGTCCTCTCGAATAATCCGAGCCAAAACCGACTAACGGAGCTCCTGACGCAAGGGCTTCAACCAAACATCGAGGCGATTCTTTGCCCATGTGACAAAATAAGAATATGTCAGATTCCTGCATCGCCCTAAATACTGAAGGACGCGTCGCGTTTCCTTCTAGCTTGCAGAATTGTTCTAGATTATTATCTCCAACAAAGCGCTCCATCTGCGCAAGCATTTCCCCGCTTCCAAACCACCGCGCCTCAAATGGCACGCCAGCTTCACGGAGTAAGCGCAGCGTTTCTAGCCAATACAACGGGCCTTTCATTGCGATTGCGCGACCCGCATAGACCAGCTGCAAGGGCTGACCCAGACATACCCGCTCTACCTTAGCCTTTAGTGCCACTGCCGATATGCGATCCTCAGAAGTGATTTGAACGTTAAGCACCGAATGTGGATTTTTCGCTACCTGGCGATAGTCCGCCATCACATCTTCACCTTGAAGAAGAGACAAACTACTATTTTTAAGAGCTTTCCAGTACTTGGGATTATAATACGCCATCCACAAGCGCTTGCGAAATTTATTGATTCCGAATGGCATCTCACTCCAAATATACCGCGAAGTTATCGGTACGTTCCAGTCTGCCTCCATGTTGTAATGTCGGCCTTTGCGAATGCAAATGCTGGCAGCCAGAGTCGACCAATCAAACGGCGCGTGAGGAGAGATAAGAATATATCGCGCCATATCGATTTCTCGACTGAGCAATTTCGATATTCTATTCCGAAAGAAAACGTACCGATCTTCTCGATATGGCTCAGGTAAGACGATTATACGCGCTCGCTCGTGACCAGATAAATCTTCTAAAATCCGAGTGCTAGGAAACGACCCTTTTTTACGTGCGGACGGGCAAGCTACCACAACTTTCTCAAACGCAGCCAGATAGGCTTCAAGGTTGTTGGAGAAGTCGCGATCTAGAAGAATTGTACCGTTCTCCTCCTCGAGAACAGTCGGGATTACCATTAACAGCGTTTGGTCAAACCCCTCAATCGCTGTCAACCCCCTACCCTCCGTACTGTCGATATGATTGCTCACAAGATAGCTAAAGCCTTCTCCACTCGCTAGAGACAATTTTTAACGACTTCTGCTCGACATGTCCCTCACTGCTTATGCCTACAGCGATTGGCGCCCAGAAGTTTGAGTGATCTGCTGACATCCCCCAGCTTTTCGCAAGCCTTCTGCGACGGCAAAAGTCAGTATGGGTTGCGGTATTCTTTCCTCAACTTGCCATCGAACGCCTCAACAGGGGTCGGAGAAGCGCAGGGTAGGATTGAGCCGGTGCCCCCCCATAGACTCGATCCCAGAGAAAAACTGAGTCCGTCGTCCAGAGTGTCAGTCACGGCCCCGATCCTATAGCTAAGCCGGGGATCGATAACCATTCAAGACCACGACAGTAAGTTCATCCCCATCAGGATGCGCAAGTTCGAACAATTCGCTGGCGCTCGATCATTGCGTATGGAGGTTGACCCACGGCTAGCCAAGCCGCAGGCTTGCCTCGCTAACAGCACGAAACATCCCCGATCCGCCCAAGCCGAGATAGACCAGTCCGAACTCCTGCATATCGGCGGCGAGCACAGTTCCATTGTCCATGCTCCCTCCCGGATAATGGCCGATCGTTTGCCATTTTGCGGCGCCTGGACGACGCGGATCAAATTCGATGCAGCGGTGGAGACCCCGGAGGCCGGCCAAACCGCCCCAGGCGTAAAGTGTCGGATAATCGCTGCCGGGCGCCGCCTTGCCGAACGCAAAGTCGAGCGGCTCGCGAACGCCAGCGACCCGAGACCAGCTCGAACCCTCGTCGGCACTGAAGAAAAGGCCGATGTCGGAATCCGTATCATTTGCGTCGACGTCGCCAACGCAGAAGAACAGATGGGGAGAACGCCCTGGCGTCATCTTCAATTTGCAGTTGAAGGCGTCTGTTCCGTAAATGGGTCCAATCAGATCCTTGCGCATGCGTCGGAAATTTCGCCCACCATCCTCCGATTTCCAGATCCCCCGGAAACGTTGGCTCGTCTCATCATGTCGTTCATTCCCAACATGGTAGAGAAAGAAAGTACCCGGACGTTCCTTATCGGCGAGAAGCTGGATGCGCTGATAGGAATATTGGTTATGCCAGCGCATTCCGCTATTCTCGGGCTCTGCACCGTCGAACAGGCAATAGGCCCAACTCGCGCCATCGTCGAACGTAACACTCGGCTTATTATTGCCGGTAGGCAGCCAAACCATATTTCCCGGGGGGCCAACAGCGATGTTGCCGCCGAACCCGGTGCCCTCGGTAGCCGGCTGCGGTGCGGTGGCCCGGACATTTCGTGGAACAGTGGCAACCGGTGCCCAGCTCTTTCCGCCATCCCGTGAAATATTGCAGCAGCCATTCTTGCTGCTAACCACGGCAAGATAATCCTCATTACCCGCGGCGTGATCAATGCCGCCGCCATGATCGAGCGGCACCGCATTGCTGACGCCAATGTTGGCGGGATACTGTCGGAACTGCCACCAGTCGCGGGTCGCGACGTTGCGGTCCTGCGTGACATAATGGATCCGGCTGTTTTTCGGCGGCACCAGGATCTGCATCGACACGAGATTTTCGATGCCGACGCTGTCTTCGAGATAGACCGGGACACTACCATCATGCGGCGGGCCGATACATTTCCAGCAGCCAATGCCTTCCGCAATATACAGAATGTCCTCCTCCGTATCCCACACGCAGGCGCCGTTCGACATGTAATTCTCGTTGGTGGTCTCGTGCCAGCCGATATGGACCGCCTTGCGCCGGACCCGCGGCGTGAGAGGACCGAAGGTGGCGCCTCCGTCCAGCGAAAGTCGATAAGCGCTTGAAGCTATCATCGACACAATCCGCTTGCCATCGGGGGATATTGCGATGTGCTTTGCGTCAGGGACGCCGGGGACTGCAATCCAGCCCACCCGCTCGGTCCAGCGGCGCAGCGGCGCGCCGTCACCGCGGGAGGTTCCGCCGGTCCATAAATTACCGTCGCGCGCCACCATATGACCGATATCGGAAGGGCTCCCTTCAATAAGATCGAAATGGCCTTGAATGCCGGAAACCGACCGAAAGATGCCGTGGCCATAAGACCATACATAGACCAGCCGGGTTCGTTCGCCGGTACGACCGCTGTCGGGGTCAAAGGCGATCGCCATCCCGCGATCGGGGGCACTCGGCGCGGGAATTTGGGGATGCGCTGCCCAGCTGTCTCCGCCGTCAAAGCTGATATGCAGCCCACCACGAGCGCCCGTATCGGGATTCCCAATCCCTACAATTAGATGGTTGACCGGATCAACGGCGAGTCGCTCGTTGGTCGCTCTTGAGCCACTGTTGGCGCCATAGCCGTCGTAATAGGGCAGCGTGGTCCGCCGCCATGATTTGCCCCGGTCCAGGCTCACATAGACGAAGCCGCTCTGGCATAGATAAATACATTCGGTGCGGCTCGGCGCAACTGCGGCGTCGTAACAGCCTGCCCCCCGCGGATATTGATAGCGCATCAGTTCGGGATCGATGTTGATCCCCGCTTGAAGTAGCGGTTGCCAGCGATTCTCGGCGGTAAGCCAAATGAAACCTCCGGCGGTATCGGTGCGGCAAACCCGCGTTCTATCGGTGCCTTTTCCGGCTATACGCATTCCGGTCACATAACCGCCGCCACCGATAGCGACACGTTCGTACCGCCAAGTGCCGGTTTGGCTGCTTTCTGCTTCCACGCCTTTGCTCTTCCCTTCAACGCGCCAAGCCTTTTGCGGGGCCGCAAACGCGCTCGACATCTGTGCCGCGAAATGCAGCTGGAGCCGAATGCTGGCAAACGAACCGGCGAGGGGTAGCCTCGCGCAAGCGCTGCACCATTACAATACAATATAAGCATTTGTCATTTAGAGCGCCCCACAAGGCAGCTACCGCAGTTATGTATTCACTGCTATGCTGTGGCCCGGAATAAGAGGCTAGAGCAACCGCGGAAATCTGTGGGCTGGAGCCGGCGAGGGTTCGGGAGGGACTTGTGGAAACGATTTGGGACTGGATCACTGTCATTGCCTTTTCAGGGCTAGTGACCTTGCTGCTGCAGCGATCGGCCGAGGAAACGCCGCGCGACAAGCTTTGGCAATATGCGCCGCCCGCGGTCGGCTGTGCCATCGTCAATTATATTGGCAACGAAGGTTATCCGCTATTTGCCGCAATTCTGCTGGTCGGCGTGATCATCTACATCTTTACCGTGCTCAAGGTACCGAACCCTTTCCAGCAGTCCCGTTAAGCTTTGCCAAGAGGCCTTTCCCCATTCGGGACGGCGTGCCGCGAGTCCCGGAATTGCACTGTAAACGCTGTCGATTTCTCCGCCATTCTGCTATTTGCTTTGCTGGCGGTGATGCCGATAGGTCAACTCGGATCGGGCTTGAAGGGCCGGGTGCCAAGTGGTGAAGGGCGGGAAAATCTACAGCAGGCCTGATCATGACCTGTCGCTCGCGACACCGCCGAACCCGTCGAGCGAGGGCGGCCTCTTTGCGCCGGCGCGCGACAAGCGGACCTTTCTCTATATCTTCTCGCTGGCCCTCGACCTTCTGGCGCTGGTGCTCGGCTATGCTTGCGCGCTGCAAACCCGCGACGCGCAATGGCTCAGCGCCGGCGGTCATTCTATTCTCTTCATAGCCCTTCCGCTGTTCCTGATGTTCGAGATTGCGCGCGAAACTCAGGACGCCGAAACCTTGCAGAACCGGTTACTCGGTACCAAACGCGCGCTTGGCGCGCTTGGGGCGACGGCGTTCGTGATCGTCGGCATCAGCTTTCTTTTCAAGGTCGACGAAATCTCGCGCATCGGCTTTGCGATTACCTTCGGCACGACGGCGATATTTCTGATAGTGTCGAAAATCATTCTCGATCGCGTCGTGAAGCTCGTGATGGGCGACGTCGTGGTCGCCACGATCCTGTTGCTGGACGGCCTCGATGCCGTTCCCGAAGGGTCCGCCGTGGTTGTGGATGTCGGCGCCCAGGGCCTATGGCCCGATCTTGATCGCCCGGACATGATCGATGCCCTCTCCCGGCTGATTGCGCCTTTTGACCGCGTGGTGGTTGCCTCGCAATATGACCATCGCGCCGAATGGTCGACATTTCTCAAAGGGCACGATGTTGGCGGCGAGATTATGCTCGACCGGGACCTCCTGCATGGAGCGGTCGCGCTTGGCCGCTACGACCGGCGCGACACGATCGTTCTGTCGCGGGGGCCGCTCAATCTTATGAATCGTATCCAGAAGCGCGCGCTCGACCTCGTCACGGCTAGTGCAGCGCTGATTCTGCTCGGCCCTCTGCTCCTGCTTGTCGCCTTGGCGATAAAGCTAGACACGCCGGGACCGGTGTTCTTCCGGCAATTGCGCGTGGGCCAGGGCAACCGCCAGTTCAGCATTTACAAATTCAGGTCGATGCGAGTCGAAGCGAGCGACGCGATGGGCGACAAGTCCGCCTCGCGCGCTGACGATCGCGTAACGCGGGTCGGTCGCTTCATCCGCCGCACGAGCATCGACGAGCTCCCGCAGATATTCAATGTCCTCAAAGGCGAAATGAGTATGGTGGGACCGCGTCCGCACGCGCTTGGCTCGACGGCGGGCAATGAATTATTCTGGCATGCTTCACAGAAATATTGGCTACGCCACGCGCTCAAGCCAGGCATTACCGGTCTTGCCCAAATTCGCGGTTATCGCGGGGCTACCGAAAAAGCCGAGGATCTGGATCTGCGCGTGCGCTGCGACCTTGAGTATCTGTCCGATTGGTCCTTATGGAGCGATATCTTGATCCTTTTGAAGACCGTACGCGTGGTAATACATAAAAATGCGTACTGAGTGGGTTTTTGAACGGTCGGAGCTAGTTAGGTGTGATCTGCCCCCTTCTGAGTGGTCCAAAATTGATGATATTTTGGACGACGAAGGAGATATAGAATGCCGAGCAAGAAGCATCGCCCGGAAGAGATTATCGGCAAGCTACGTGAGGCGGAGGTTGTGCTTGCGCAGGGCGCTACGACCGCCGAGGCGTGTCGTCGGATCGCGATCAGCGAGCAGACCTATTATCGGTGGCGCAAGGAATATGGCGGCCTGAAGACCGATCAGGCGCGTCGGATGAAGGATCTGGAGAAGGAGAATGCGCGGCTTCGTCGTGCGATCTCGGACCTGACGCTGGACAAGCTGATCCTGCAGGAGGCTGCCCGGGGAAACTTCTGAGCCCCGCACGCCGCAGGCGCTGTATCGACCACATCAGAATGATGATGCCGGTGTCCGAGCGGCGGCTGTGCCGCGTGCTCGGGCAGCACCGATCGACGCAGCGCAAGGCGCCACGCGGGGCGGATGACGAAGCGGCCCTCACTGAGGATATCATCGCACTGGCCCGGCAATATGGTCGTTATGGCTATCGCCGGGTGACGGCGTTGCTACGCGATGCGGGGTGGCATGTGAACCGCAAGCGGGTTGAGCGTATCTGGCGCCGCGAAGGGCTGAAGGTGCCACAAAGGCAGCCGAAGCGCGGGCGTCTGTGGCTGAACGACGGATCGTGCATCCGGCTGCGGCCAGAATATCCCGGCCATGTCTGGTCCTACGACTTCGTCGAGGGCCGGACGCACGATGGTCGCAAATACCGGATCCTGTCGATCATCGACGAGGCGAGCCGGGAGTGCCTGGCGTTGCCGGTGGCGCGTAAGCTCAAGAGCGACGACGTGCTCGCGGCACTGGCCGAGCTGTTCGTCACGCGTGGGCCGCCGGCGCATATCCGGTCGGACAACGGCCCGGAGTTTATCGCGACGGCGGTGCAGCAATGGCTCGCCCAGATCGGCGTGAAGACGCTGTATATCACGCCCGGATCGCCATGGGAGAATGGCTATTGTGAAAGCTTCAACGGATCCCTGCGCGATGAGCTGCTCAACGGCGAGATCTTCTACTCGCTCGCGGAGGCCCGGATCCTGATCGAGGCTTGGCGGCGGCATTACAACACCGTCCGGCCGCACAGCTCGCTGGGATATCGACCACCGGCGCCGGAGGCCGTTCCATCGCCAGTGTCGCCCGCCGGTTCCGCTTCGCTCCACCTGCGGCCAACACTGGCGATGGACGCGTCAATGCACTAACAATCCCAGCGGACCACTCGGTGGGGGCCGGTCACTATGCGCTGCTGCTCGTGCTGTTCATCGTGCCTGTCGCGCTAATCGCCAATTTCTTCCGCGTGCTCATCCTCATCCTCCTGACCTATCATTCGGGCGAGGCAACGGCGCAGGGCTTCCTGCATAATTTCGCAGGGCTGGTGATGTTCGGGATCGCACTGCTCACCATTTTCGGGATCGACGTGGTGCTCAAACCGCTCTGGGATCGTTTCACCGCGCGTCGCAGCGAGCCGGCCCATGGCTGATGACAGCGCCGCCTCCGGCCCGGCGATCTCGCGGCGAAGCGCCCTGATCGGCGGGACGCTGGCCGCCGCATCGGCTTTTGCTTTCGTCCGCCAGCCGGCGGTCGCCAATCCGATCGTCCCGGAAAAGACCTTCGACACCTGGGTGCCGCGGCAGTTCGGACGGTGGACGAGTATTTCGGAGAGCGGCGTCGTGCTCCCGCCGCCCGACGCGCTGCGCGATCGGCTCTACGACAATCTCGTCACCCGGGTTTACGCTTCGGCGAGCGGCGTGTCGGTGATGATGCTCCTCGCCTACAACAATGCGCAGGACGGCGTATTGCAGCTGCACCGTCCCGAGACCTGCTATCCGGTAGGCGGCTACGCGCTGAGTGACACCCGCGAGGTCGATATTCCGGTTGGCGGACGGCGCATCCCCGCCAATTTCTTCACCGCGACCGGACCCGACCGGGTCGAGCAGGTGCAATATTTCACGCGGCTGGGCGACGCCTTCCCGCGCAGCTGGGCCGAGCAGCGGATGGCGGTCATTCGCGCCAATATCGCCGGCGACATTCCTGACGGCATAATGATGCGGGTCTCGACGCTCGGCATGGACGCGCCCGAGGCGGAAACATTGCTCGACGAATTCTCTCGAAGTTTCATCCTCCATTCCAATGCCCGCCTGCAGCATCTGCTGCTCGGTGCGACCAGCAGTACGTAAAAGGACCTATCGATGCGCACCAAGAACCTCACCGCTATTGCCCTGGCCTGTCTTTCGCTTGCCGCCTGCGACAAGGAGCCGACCGGCCAGGTCGCCGCCGTGGTCAATGGCGAGGAAATCACGCTCCAGGAAGTCAACGCCGAGCTCGGGAGCGTCAATATTCCCGATGGTGTCGACAAGAAGGTGGTGCAGCAGGCAGCGCTCGAGCGTGTGGTCGAACGGCGCCTGCTGGCGCAGGCAGCACGCGACGAGGGCCTCGACAAGACCCCCGATTATCTGCTGCGCGAGCGCCAGCTGCGCGATGCGCTGCTCGTCCAGCTCATGGGCCAGAAGGCGCAGCGCGCGCAGCGCGTTCCCGAGCAGGCCGAGATCGACAAGTTCATCGCCGACAACCCCGACATGTTCGCCGACCGCAAGATTTTTGCGATCGACCGCATTCAGTTCCCGCTGCCCAAGGACATGGCGCAGCTCAAGGCGCTCGAGAATGATCATTCGATGGAAGCGGTCGCGTCGCATCTCCAGGAGCTTGGCATCAAGTTCGCGCGCACCGACGCGCAGATGGATTCGGCGCAAGTCGGCAAGCAGCGCATGCAGCAGATCCGCGCGCTGCCGGCGGGCGAGCCGTTCATCGCGCCTGAGAATGGCATGGTCACGGTTGCAGTGATCAAGAGCGAACGCGCCGTTCCGCTGACCGGCGACGCGGCGCGTCCGTTGGCGGTCCAGGCGATCCAGAATCAGCAGCTGACGAGCGCAATGCAGGATCGCCTCAAGCAGGCCCGCGCCGCTGCCGAAATCAAATACCAACCCGATTTTGCGCCCAAGGGTGCGGCGAAGCCTGCCGCCAAGTAGCGCCGACGTGGCGGCGGCCTTCGCTTAGGCCGCCGGCGTGCGATCAGGCGCTGCGTCTTTGGGTGTGCCGCCTGAGAGAGCAGCCCCCGCGATCGCGGGATAGAAGAGAAAGCTGTTGAACAGCGCGTCGATCGCGGACAGCAAGAGGAGCAATATGGCGAGCCGCGCGCCCGCCGCGTTCGGTCCGCCCGAACGGGCGATGGCGGCAAGACGCACGAGCGCGCCGCCAAACGCCGCGCCAAGCAGCGCAAGCCCAACGAGGCCGTAGGCACCGAGGATGAGAAGCGGGAGCCCCCAGGGGCGCGTGCCCGCGGGCCGGAACCAGTCCCATCGCCCGGTGCCCCAGATTATATCCCTGCGCAGGAGCGGCAGGGTCTTGAGATCCTGGCTGACCCGCCAAGTTGCCGAGCCGCGCCCGCTCGCGCGCAGCACACTGACGATCGCCTGCCCGGGCTCGGTATCGGTGGCGATGCTTCGCAGCGGTACGGCGCCGCTCACATGGAGCGCGCCGACCGCGAGCGCGCCAGCGAGCGCCATCGGCAGGGCGATGCGGAGCGTGCCGAACAGGCGCGGCATGAAAAGAAGCCCCAGCCCCGCCGCCAGGAGGATGATCGCCCCTGCCGATTGCGCGGCAAGCGTTGCGACCGCGAGCAGGACGGCGGCGACGCGCCACCGCGCTGCCGTCCCCTCGCCCGCCGCATCGCGCCATCGCCAGGCCGCTGCGAGCGCTGCCCCGGCAATCCACAGTCCATATTGATTGCCATGTTCGAAAAAGAGTTGCGGCCGGAAGCCGATGTAGCGCTCGATGCCATCATGCGCGAAGGGATTGGCCCCGTAGATCAGCGTTTGAATACGAAAGCGCGTCAGCCCCTCGATCAGCGCGAAGGGAAGAAGGAGCAGGGTCAGGCCGGCGAGCATTTCCGCGAATGCGCGGGCGTCATCGAGGCCGCGAAGATAGAGTTTGCCCGCAAGCCATGGCAAGCCCCAGGCCCCCAGAAGATAAAGCAAAGCCACCGGCGGCGCGGGCGACGCAGTCCCGACGAACGCCCCCTGGAGGAGCGGCCAGAGGCAGAAGCCGGCGATCGGCAGATCCCACCAACGCAAGGCAAGACCGCCCCAGCGCGCGCGATCGAACAGCGCGGACGCCAGGAGGGCAATTGCGGGGGCAGTCCATTGTTTGGTGATGAGCTGCGCCGAGGGCAGCCCGCTGCCCACGATGGTATAGGTGAAGCTGCCGGGCGGAGGTAGCGGCCCATAGGCCGCCGGGGGCAGCAGCAGCCACCCGCCGATCAATGCCGCCCAGAATGCCTGGCGCGGCGGCGCCGTGCGGAAGAGGATGATGGCGACGACGCCCCAGAGGATATGCGCGGCGATCAGCACAAGCTGGTCTTAGCTCCCCGCGAGGGATATTGAAGCCCCTTTGAAGGGCGGGAGGCTTGATGGACGCGACCCAATGGGCGGGCCTTGTGGCATTCGGCGGCGCGGCGGCCGCCTGCCTGTCGCTGCGCGGGCCGTCGGGCCGGATACTCGCGGCGGTCAATGGCTGCCTGGCCGCCGAATGCGCGCTCGGCTTCCGCCACGGACTCCACGATCGCGTGATAGCCCTCCTCGGCGACTATTATCCCGAACGTCAGCCGCTTCAGATCGCGCTTGTGCTAATCGCCGCCTTCACGGGCCTGATTCTCCTCGCGCGGCGTTGGCGGCGCGCCCGCAAAACGTCGGCGAGTGTCCCGCTGATCGCGACCGGGGCGGCCCTCCTCCTCTTTGCGGTCGAAACGATTTCGCTGCACGCGCTCGATCGGTTGCTCTATCGCCCGGCGGGCCCGGTGCTGGTCATCGGATGGCTGTGGGTCGCGATCGGCACGATGACGCTGATCGGCGCAGCGCGCGACTACCACCGCGCGCGGCTATCTTCCTGACTTCCCAGACACCGTCACCATGCCAACAGGTCGACCTTGGTGCGCACGCAAATCAAGCGGCGCAAGCTGCAGGCGGTGCCGACCTACAGGGGGTGCCGCCATCACCACCTATCTCGAGAAGCGGCGCATGATCATGAAGGATTGGGCGAACTATTGCGACCGGAGGAACAGTTGAGCCGCTATACCCGCGCCAAGCGCCACCTGCTCCGTCGGCATGCGCGTGCTGTCGATCGCATCAACGAGAGGATCGGAGCGTTTAGCGCGAAGCATGCTTACAAGTTGCGGAAGTCGTGATAGCAGACACCAATGAACGGGGCCCAGCATAAGCGAATTGGATATCTAGACGGATGGCGCGGCCTCGCTATCCTGTTTGTACTACTCGGTCATTTCGGCAGTGCGGTTGCGCCTGCGCTCGAGAAGATGGGCGGGTTCGGCGTTGAGTTCTTTTTCGTGCTGAGCGGTAGGCTGATGGCGGAAATTCTGTTCGTCCAGCGCATGCCACTTCCGACTTTCTTCTTCCGGCGATTCTCGCGCATCTTTCCTGCGCTGTTGGTGTTTGTCGCGACAATGTGCGCTATTGGCGTCCTCCTTTGGATGGCAAGGGGGCGCACCACTGTCGAACCGTGGATGGCCGCGTCGGCACTGACCTTCACCATTAATTACGCCCAGGCGCTCGGCCAAACGGACGCGTCGGTGCTCACCCATGTCTGGTCACTTTCAGTAGAAGAGCATTGCTACATTCTGCTCGCACTAATTGGAGTCGCACTTGCGCGTAAGCCAGCATCCGCACGCGTTGTGATCGCTGCGATCGGCTTTCTCGCTCTAGCCAATGGGTTAAGGCTGGTCGTGCAAGGCGGGGGTGTCCATGAGGTGTATTGGCGCACCGACGTCCGGCTAGCCCCTGTTTTCCTATCGGCCGCTCTGTATCTGACCATTGGAGTAAGCGCCGACGTGCCGGCTCGTGTGGCATCAATTCTGGGCTGGCTTCCTCTACCCTGCGTCGGACTGACGATCGTCCTTTTCTACCTGACCCCGATCGAGGCTCATTACACGGCATCTGCTATTCTTCTCGCAGTCGCGGTAGTGACGCTGGATTACGCCCCTATGTCTCTGCGGAAATTCCTTTCGATGCGCGCGTTCACGACTTTCGGCATGCTCTCATATTCGATCTATCTCTGGCAGCAGCCCTTTTACTTAGTGCAGGCAGGATCGAGCTTCTGGTTCGCGATGCTCCCCGCCGCGATGGTCGCTGGCGCATTTAGCTATCTGTTTGTCGAACGCCCCTCGCGGCGTTGGCTCAATTCTTGGTTTGCCCAACGCTTGGCCACCATTAAGACAGAGTCCCGCATGCCGAGCCCACTATAGCGCATCGTTATCGCGATGCGGACACCAATTGAGCAAAAAGTACAAACCCAAGACCTCCGTCATTGCACAGTCGCTTTCCAATTATTCGGCTATTCCTCCGGTACGGGGGGTGGTGCGCCGCGGGTAGCCATCCGGTGAAGGCCGCGGATCGGCCTGTCCAGGAGTTGCAGCGCAGCAGCGCACCGGCGGGCAGCCTCCGAAATGGCTCTGGAACGCTGGGGTGACCAGGAGAATTGACCCTGCCCTGGTCCAGCGCCGCGAAGGCTTGACACGTGCCGGGGTAGTGGCAAGCGCCGGGCCCTGCAGCGTTTCTCGAACTGGCGAATATGCGCACG
Organism: Sphingopyxis terrae subsp. terrae NBRC 15098; assembly: GCF_001610975.1. NCBI lineage: Bacteria > Pseudomonadati > Pseudomonadota > Alphaproteobacteria > Sphingomonadales > Sphingopyxidaceae > Sphingopyxis > Sphingopyxis terrae. The sequence goes on from NZ_CP013342.1 coordinate 3,449,453, forward strand.
ACCTGCGTCCCCACGGGAGCGATCAGATCGTGCGCTGCGAAACCGGGACGATAATGCAGCAAAAGGGCCGCCGATCAACGAGATCGACGGCCCTGCTCAATTTCAGGTAAGCTGGATCAGCCGAACGAGACGCGCACATTCGCGTCCTTGCGACGCGACCGCATCGCTCCGCCAATCAGGCCGAAGCCGAGCAGCATGAGCGTCCAGGTCGCCGGCTCGGGAACCGCGGCGGCGAGCTGGCCGACACCGCCGAGACGCACCTGACGCATGTCATGGATGCCCGTCGTCGACGGATTGGCAATGAAGCCGGCGCTGGTGAAGACTTCGCCGGCATCACCGTAAATGCCGAACCAGTTGTTGCCGTTGGTGGCAACCGACTTGGTGATCGAGGCGGTCGTGCCGTCGGAGAGAAGATAGGTTAGAAACACGCTCGTCGCTTCGTTCCGCGCCCTGCCCGGGACGGGCGAGAGATTGAAGATTGCCGACTCGAAACCATAGCCGCTCTGGATGGTAAAAGTCAGGGCGTTGAGAAGACCGTCAGCCGATTCAACGCGCGCCTGGCCATTGGCACCACCGACCAACGTTGAGTCGGTGCTGCTGGTAAAGGTCAGGCCGACACCGCCCACGCTGCCGGTGACCGTCGAGCCGGTGCCCTTGTTCACAAGCACATTGCCGTCGGTGCTGACGCAGTTCGCGCCTGTGCAGATGAGAACGGCAGCGTTAGCCGGCGCTGCAGAGAGGGTGAGCGCGCAGAGGACGGCCGGAGCCCCAAGTGATTTGAGTGCGAACTTCATGCCAAACGTCCCTTGAGAATTGAAATGCGCGACCCACACGCCTTCGCTCGTCATCCGAGTCAATTTAGGCGCTCTTAACATTTCCTAGGCGCTGCAACACAATTTTTCCGGACGCTTCGGCGCGCTGCCTGTCTCAAATTAACACATCATAAGAATCGGCTAAGTCATGCCGAAGGGCGTAGCGGCCGAGGCGAGCCACCCAAGAAGAGCATCGCGTCGAGCTGAAGCATCCCCGTACGACTGCAAGCCGGCGCGGTGGCATTGATGCGACATTACCGAAGCGGGTGCCCCGCACGAAGCGGTCGGCCTATGTTCCCGCGCGTCAAACCGCGGCGCCAAAGCCACGGCCTGCCGCATCGGCGACGTCCCGCCTTGCGGGACCGGAGCGAGCTTGTATCGCCACGCCCGCAGCCCGCCGAACCCGCCTTCAATCCTTGCTACCGTCACAATCCTGCTGCGGCTCGGAGCTGCCAATAAGGAAGTCTTAACCCAATTTCTCCACTCTATGATCCCAATGGCCGACCATCTTTCCCCCGATCCGAATTTCGCGAGCGAGCGCCGAAGCGCTCGCCGCAATCTCCCGCTCCTTATTGAAGGCCGCCTGAGTGACGGCGAACGGCTCGCGGTTCAGATATACAATATTTCCGAAACCGGCCTGCTTATGGAATGCGACGCCGACCCCAAGGCCGGTGACCGGATCGAGGTGGATTTACCGCATGCCGGGCTGGTTTCAGCCAAGATCGTGTGGACGAGCGGCCTCCTCTTCGGCTGTCAGTTCCGGAAGCCGCTTTCGGCTGCGGCGTTGAGCGCCGTTCAGCTGCGCAGTGCAGCTACGCCGCATCTCGACGCGCTACCCGAAGAACGCCGCACGATTGCCCATTTCGGTGCCCGCTTGCAAAGGCTGCGTGTCCGCAAGGGCCTAAGCCAGGCCGATATCGCGGCGCATCTCGGCGTTAGCGCGCCTTCGATCTCGGGTTGGGAAAAGGGCCGCGCTCGCCCCAAGAACGCGCGCCTTGATGCGCTTGCGGACCTGCTTGGCGTATCGCTCGACGAGCTGATCGACGAACCCGAACCGGAGTCCATCCAGACCGTGATCGATCGCAGCCGCGAGGAGATCGCGCGTGCCGTGGGGACAAGTCCCGAAAAGGTGAAGATTAGCGTCGAGCTTTAACAAAGCGCTCGGCTTACGCGCCTTCCGAAAGTTTGTTCGTTGCGCGGTCTGCCGCGTCGGCGGGTACCTAATCCTGCGCGCCCAATCCGCGCGCGCCATTCAGCGCGCTACTCTGCGGCTGAGATCGACCTCTGCGTTCCATCACCAATCAAGCGCGATGCCCAATATCGCCCCCTCAATGCCCCGTTTTGGCACAGCTGCGCAGCGTGGCGAACTGATTGACTTCCCGCGCAATCTTTCTTAAGTTTTGTTAATCATCATCAGGGGAAGTTAACGATGCGCATCAAGACTCTGCTTTGCAGCGCGGCCCTCGCCGCAAGCTCCGTGCTTCTTGCCGCGCCCGCCTCGGCCGCAACCTCGCTCGATACGACGCAGCCATTTACCGGTGCGTGGAGCCCGTTTGGCGACCCTGATACCTCGGCCTATGGCCAGACCTTCACCGTCGGCGCTGACAATGTCCTGGACAGCTTCTCGCTGTATCTCACCGGAGGGGTCACAAACCCGGTCGATTTCCGCGCCTATATCTACGGCTGGGACGGATCGAAGGCGACCGGCGCGCAACTGTTCGCCAGCAGCCTGCAATCCTTTACCGGATCGCTCTACGACAATCCGACCGAGTTTCTTTTCTCGACCGGAGGCCTTGGCCTGACGACCGGCGCCCAATATGTCGCCTTTCTCTTCGCGGACTTCTCCGGCGCTGAGAGCACCGCATCGATGCCCTACTCGGGTAGCTTCGGTAGCGAACAGATGCCGGGGGGCGGCTTTGTCTACTATAATGCCGGCGACAATTTTGGCGCGCTGACAAGCTCGAATTGGGACAGGTTCGGAGAAGCTGACGACGTCTGGTTCAAGGCGAGTTTCTCGCAAGGCGACGTGGGCGCTGTTCCCGAGCCGGCAACCTGGGCGCTTTTCCTGTTCGGCTTCTTTGCTGTCGGGGGCTTGATGCGCTCGGCGAAGCGCGAGCAGAAAATTCGCGTAACCTACGGCTGAGGCCCTAAGGCCGCTAGCGCTATCGGGGCTCCCTGCCGACCTTCGGCAGGGAAAATCGGCAAATCATATTGCCGGAAAATCCGGCCGATCTTGATGTGGGGCTATGGCGAGATGGCGCCTAATGCCCCGCATTTTCGATCGTCACATCATGCAGCGTCATCCGCGCCCCCTTGCTTGGGGGCAGCGCTAAATCGGCGGGCGCGATTGCTGGCCGCCAGCTACCCAGACCTGCAAAAATCTCTTCGGTAATCCCGTGCCCGAGTTGGCCGCGCTTCAAAGACGCGCAAATGCGGTCGCAAGCTTGAACTCTGCAAGCAAAGCATAGGGACCGTTCGCGCGAGCGGTCGTTGCGCAACGCCTGGCTATCGCCTAGCCAACGCAAGGGCGCGATAGAAAGGCGTAATCCGCCGAACTGTCCGGGCAGAAATCCGGACTATCGATCGCGGCAATGCAGCGATGATCAGGACGCAGACTTCACCGACGATTAAGAAATATTGCGTGTCGATTGGCGCCGCGACGCCAAGGCACTTGGGACGGCCTGTCGCTCACTCGCAAAAATTTATCATCCCGATCATCACGAGACGGCTGATGTCGTCAACTTCAACCAGGTGATCGAAGCCCATCGCAAGCTGCGTGATGCTGAATTGCGGGCAGAATATGATCTACTCTACAAGGCCCATCGTCCCTGGGCTGACGGCGTACAATCGGCGAGCGCCGGCCTTGATATCGACACCCAGGCAGCGCTGGACGATGCGGATGCCCAAAGCCGCATCCTGCGCGAGCTCTACAAGCGTCGCCGACAAAATGCGCAGGACGCAGGCGTCGCGCCCTTCTTCCTGCAGGAAATGCTCGGGCGCAGCGACGAGCATTTCGATTTTCATCAATGGTATCTGAAATCCAAGGGACTGATCGAGACAAATGAACGCGGAACGCTGGCGATTACCATCGATGGGGTCGATCATGTGATCGCCACGTCGCGCGCGACGACCGCAGAACAATTACTGATTGCCCAAACGCGCGAGCGCAAGGGTGAACGAGGGCCATAACTGCCGAGGTCAGCGCTGCGACAGAAGCTGCCGGCGACGAGACCGCTACGCTAGGCACGGCAGCAACGCATGATGACTTGCGAACGAGCTTCATGCCGACCCATCGGCGTGGCTGGCCGCCCGCTCGGCTTCGCCTATCGGTTCAGCGACACTTCAGCTCCCCGCGGTCAATGGCGCGGCCCAGCAGCCCGCCGCCTGCAGCGCCGATGATCGTTCCTACGGTCCGGTCGCGCCCGCTGGCGAGCTCACGTCCCAACAATGCGCCGACCGCAGCGCCGATAATGAGACCGGTTGTTCCGTTGTCGCGTCGGCAATAATAGCGCCCATCCCGGCCGCGCCACACACGATCGCCGCGCGACAGTCTGCGCGGCTCATAATATCGTCCGTTGCTGTCGTAGAGGCTGCGCTCCTTGGCACGTTTGCCATGGGCCGGCGCCCAGGGCGGAGGTTCGGCAAGAGAAGGTGTTGCCGGCGCTACCAGGCTACCGAGCAGAACTGCTGCAATAATCTTCTTCATACTTCAGCTCCCAATCGAGCAAGGCGGGTATCTGCCCCGGACGAGCCGGGCTGTGCTTCGTTGAAGCTAGTACCCGACAAACGTAACACCGAACGCGCACGCCCGACCATTTTGCGATGGTCCTGCAACGGCCAATCCGCCGATAGGTTGCCAGCAGCCGAATGCCTTGTCCCAAGCGGCAGATGGGCACGGCGATACAAGCTGAGGCCGCGTGTTACGGTCTATCGAAAGCAGCCAGGACCGGTCAGACGTCCCTTGAGGCTTCGCTCTGACATCGATCGTCGATGCTTTGAATGCGCCGGTGGGACGACAATCCTGACGATTTCTGGTAATTTCCTCGCCACGGTATCAGCATTGAATGACCATTAGGGTGGGGACGAAGCGGATGACGGAAAATTTTGGAGCGCTAGTAGGCTGGGCCCATCATGATGCGGGCGACAAGATCATGCTCCGGCTCGAGAGCGTCAAATCGTCAGAAGCCGCAAGAAAGCACGATCCTGATCTTAGCCGTTTTGTGATGACGAAGCAGCAAGCTGCCATTCTTGGCAATTACCTCATTCAGATTTCCGGACTGTCGCCGCATCATCATGGAAGGCGCGGATGGGCTCGGCGCCTTTTCGGCTGATGGCCCCTCGGTCTTTCGGCATGCGGCAGGCTTCGATCTCTCTTATCTCGCGATCGCGGTAAGCTGGTGGCGACGATCCGCTGCCAGCGAAAGTCGGAGCCGCGGCGACGCCATCCTTGAGTGATAGAATCATCTCTTATAAATCATGTTATGACCTATTCTGATCGATAGAAGGGTATCTTATCGATCATGCGTTGGAATTGGCAGCAGCCCGATTGGCCGAATTTCAGCTACGATGCTTCGCGGCCGCGGAACCGTGAGGACCAGTTCCTGAAGGGCGCAGGCTTTCTGGTCGGCGCCAGGATCCACCTAGACGCGGATGACCGGCAACATCTCTCCATAGAGGTTATGACGCAGGAAGCCGTCGACAGTTTTGCGATCGGGGCGAGATACTCGACCGTGCCAGCGTACAATCGTCGGTAGCCAAATACCTAGGCGTCAAAGCCAACCATCACCGTGCCAATGCAGCAGAAGCAGGCGCCGCAGAACTGATGGCAAACCTTTTCCAGAGTTATCGCGAGCCGCTCAGCGACAAAATGTTGTTTCATTGGCATAGCTTGCTCATGAACGGCGGGCACGATCTCGCGGACATCGGTCGATACCGGACCCACGCCGATCCGATGCAGATCGTCTCAGGAAATCTGCACACGCCAAAGGTGCATTTCGAAGCACCGCCCTCGCTGGCGGTGCGGCAAGCGATGCGGGAATTTATCGCCTGGTTTAACACCAGCGGTCCAAGCAGCCATTCGCCCATAAGCGCACTGGCTCGGTCGGGTATTGCTCACCTGTGGTTTGAATCCATTCACCCTTTCGAAGACGGCAACGGACGTCTCGGTCGCGCCATTGCCGAAAAGGCGCTAGCTCAAGGCCTCGACGCGCCGGCGATTACCGCTCTTGCGGAGATGATCCAGCGGCATCGCAAAGATTATTACACGCAGCTTCAGCGAGCGAGCGTGCCGAACCGTATAGACGAGTGGCTCGACTGGTTTTTCGATATTGCCCTTGCGGCTCAACAACGCATGCTCGAGCGGGTTCACTTCCTGATTGCAAAAACCAAGCTGCTTGATCGTCTTCGCGGTCGAATCAACGTGCGACAAGAAAAAGCTCTTCTACGAATGTTCGCGGAAGGGCCGGATGGCTTCAGAGGAGGTCTGAGCGCCGCAAATTATCGTACATTAACAGGTGCGGCCACGGCGACAGCCACGCGAGACCTTGCTGAACTGGTGCTGCTAGGCGCGCTTCGAAAAGATGGGGAATTTAAGCACACCCGATATCGCCTGCGCACTTGAGGCGAGCAGGCGGACAAAGCCGACGCTCCGCCGCGAAGTAGAGCATAATGGCCTACAAAGGCTGCAGTTTGCGCGACCGCCGGCTGCGGTGTGATCCCGCCGACGCACGCCTAATCGAGGCTGCTTCCATTTGGTACCTACAGCATCGCCTCGGCAGGGCCTCCGGCACAATAGCTTCCCCACGCGTCCATCAGCCTGACGCGCGCGCCGGGCCGGCCCGGCGTACCAAGATAGGTTGTGCGCCGATAAGCCGCCTCCACGGCATCGGGTGTCTTGTGAGCCAGCGCCGCGTCTACCACCGCATCGGCGAAATCATCGTTCGCCGCCCAGTCGGTAAAGGTGGAACGGAAGCCATGGACATGGAAGGGCACCTCCATGTCGCGTAACACCTTTAGCAGGGTCATGTCGGACATCGGCTTTCCGGCCGCGCCCGGGAAAACGACATTTGTATCGGGAAGGCGAAAGGCATTCGCTTTGGCCAGCACCGCGAGAGCCGCGTCGGACAGCGGAACCATATGTGCCTTGCCCCGCTTCATGTGGTCGGCTGGAATTGTCCAGAAGCGCTCCTCAAGATCGAACTCCGCCCACGTCGCGAGCCGAACTTCCTGGCTGCGCACGCCGGTAAGGATGAGCAGTTCGAGCGCCAACCGTCCGAAAGTAGGCTTTCGCCGCAGGGTTGTGATGAAGTCGGGCAACGCGCTGTAAGGCATGGCCTTGCGATTCTCTCGCGATTTCACCTGACGGGGCAACCCTCGCCCGGCTTTCAGGCTTCCACTGCCCGACGGAGCTTCGGTAGAGCGCCAGCCTTTCGCGTTCGCATAATCGAGAACAACGCAGATACGGTTGCGGATCTGACGCGCCGTATCGGGAATCTCCTGCCAGATCGGCGACAACACCTCGATAATATCGGCGGCGGTGATTTGCCCGGTCGGAAGATCGCCCAATTTAGGAAAAGCGTAGCTCTCCAGAGCTGCGAACCACTGGCGCGCATAGATGGCGCTTTTCCAGCTGGCGGCATTCTCGCTATGATATTTGCGCGCCGCTTCGCGGAACGTCACCTTGGCGGCGGCTTCGGCCTTCCTCTCCGCCAGCACATCGCGTCCGTCGATCTTGACTGCCTTGCGAATTTCATGGGCTTTCAGCCGTGCCTCTATAAGCGGAAGCAGCTTGGCGCTGCCCAGGCCGATATCATGGCGTTTGCCGTCGCGTTGCAGCCGGAGAAGCCACGAGGCGCCTCCCCGCTTATCGACCTTCAGAAACAGCCCGTCACCGTCCTGATAGGTCCCAGGATTTCCCAATGCTGCCTTGACCGCCAAAGCTGTTAGCTTTTTCATAGGTTTAATCCAATTTTTTTCCCCCACACTTCATTTAGGGGTCGAAAAACCTTCCCCCACATTTTCCCCCAACTTTTTTTCGCGCTGCAGTGATATGGCATGGGATGCAGAGGACCGAAAAAGGGATAATACCCCAGCTTTTCTGCGGCTTCCAGCGATTTCAGGAGATGCCCTCGGACCGGAGGGTGGTGGACAGGGCTGGATTCGAACCAGCGTACGGGAAACCCGGGCAGATTTACAGTCTGCTGCCTTTAACCACTCGGCCACCTGTCCATGGGGTCCGCGTTGGGAAGCGGTCCAATGGCGAAAGGAGTCTTGCCTGTCAATGGCAGTCATGGGAAAGGCCGCCGCTATGAGACAATTTTCCCGTCATCGCCGCCCACAGGGGCAGACTCCGCGCGGTCAGGGCGTCCGTTTCTGGGGACGCCACGCCGTTCTGGCCGCGCTCGCGAACCCCGAACGTCGCGTCAAGCGAATCTGGGGGACGCGCGAAGCGCTCGGCCAGCTCGATTTGCCGCCGGTTGTTCCCATCAGTTTTGCCGACGTTGCAGACCTAGCGCGGCTCGTCGCGCGCGATGCCCCGCATCAGGGGCTGGTGATCGAGGTCGATCCGCTCGACGAAATCTATCTCGGCGATCTTTTGCAGGACGAAGTCGATGCGGAGAGCAAGCGGCCGATCGTCGTCCTCGACCAGGTCACCGATCCGCACAATATCGGCGCGGTGCTGCGCTCCGCCGCGGCTTTCGACGCCGCCGCTATCGTCACGCAGGACCGCCACAGCCCGCCCGAAAGCGGCGTGATCGCACGCTCGGCATCGGGCGCGCTCGAAACCGTGCCGTGGGTTCGCGTCGTCAATCTGTCGCGGGCGCTCGAGGAAATCGCCGAAGCGCAATATTGGCGAATCGGCCTGACGGGCGACACCGAAACGACGCTGGGAGACACGCTGGACGGCAGCAAGGTCGCGCTGGTGCTCGGGTCCGAAGGCGACGGCATGCGGCACAATGTCATGGAACATTGCGACGTGCTGGCAAAGCTCCCCATCTCGCCGCGGATGGAGAGCCTCAACATCTCGAATGCTGCGGCGATCGCGCTCTACGCGGTCGCGACGGCTGGAGCCTGAGCCCATGAGCAGTCACCCCGGCGAAGGCCGGGGTCTCAACTTCGCGTTATAGCTGAACCGTCGAGATCCCGGCCTTCGCCGGGCTGACGAATGGAATCAATCTTCGGCGGCGATCCGCACCTTCAGCCCGTCGAGCGCGTCGCTGAACGGGATCTGGCACGACAGGCGCGAGGTGTCGTCGCGGTCGCTGGTCGAATCGAGCAGATCATTCTCGTCCTCGCTCATCGCCGGAAGCGCCGCGGCGTCGCCCGCCTCGACATGGACGTGGCAGGTCGCGCACGAGCAGCAGCCGCCGCACAGCGCGAGCAGTTCGTCGAAACCGGCGTCGCGGATATTTTCCATCACGGTCAGGCTGGTATCGCCCTCGATTTCATGTTCGGTTCCGTCGCGCGTCACGACAATCAGCTTGGCCATGCTCGTCCCCATAGTTTCGATTCGGCTGGGCTATGTCGTGCGTTGCGCGGCAAATCAAGCGTTGCTAATGACAGCATCCGGAACAAAAGGAGAATATCGATGGGGCTGTCGCAGGAGCAATTGAACGCCGGGATCGATGCGCTTGCGGCGCGCGAGCCCAATTTCGCGCGCGCGCTGGGCAATGCCGGCTATCCCGAACCGCGCATCCGCGAGCCCGGCTATACGACGTTGCTGCGTACCATCGTCGGCCAGCAGGTCAGCGTCGCAGCGGCAACCTCGATCTGGAACAAGCTGGAAGCGGGCTTCGGGGCGGGTTGCCCCGCCGAGGTGATGGCGGCCGCGGAGTTCGACGCCCTTCGCGCCTGCGGCCTCTCGGCGCAAAAGCAGGGCTATGCCAAAAGTCTCGCGCAACTCGTGCTCGATGGCGAGCTCGATTTCGCCGCCCTCCCTGCCGATGATGAAGAGGCGATCGCGCTGCTGACAAAGGTCAAGGGCATCGGACGCTGGTCGGCCGAAATCTATCTGCTCTTTGCCGAGGGGCGTCCCGACATCTGGCCCGCCGGCGACCTGGCGGTCCAGGAGGCCGTGGGCCGCATCCTCCGCCTCGACGCACGCCCGAGCGAGAAGCGCGTCCGCGAAATCGGCGAGGCATGGCGTCCCCACCGCGGCGCCGCCGCAATCTTCAGCTGGCATTGCTACAATATGGATGTGATTTAGCCACGCGGTCGGTCCCCCACCCTCGTCATTCCCGCGAAAGCGGGAACCGGGTAGCCGCGCCAAACAAAAAGGCCGGGCGGAGCCTCCTCCACCCGGCCTTCATTGTTTCATCGCCGCAGGATCAATCCTTGGCGGCAGCCTTTTTGGCCGGAGCCTTTTTGGCAGGCGCCTTCTTGGCGGCTGCCGGCTTTTCCTCGGCATCGGCCTTGGCCGCAGCCTTCTTCGCCGGCGCCTTCTTGGCCGGAGCTTCGGCCTTTTCGGCCTTGGCTTCGTCCTTCACCGCGTCCTTCTTGGCAGCGGGCTTTTTCGCGGCCGCCTTTTTGGCGGGCTTGGCGTCATGATCATGGTCGTGGCCACAGCCCGGACCATGGACGTGATCGTCATCGGCTTCGATCGCGGCTTCCAGCTCTTCGCGGGTCACTTCGCGATCGCTGATTTCCGCCTTTTCAAACAGGAAGTCGACGACCTTGTCCTCGTACAGCGGAGCGCGAAGCTGCGCCGCCGCGAGCGCGTCCTGCTGGACATATTCGACGAAGCGCTGGCGGTCTTCGGGGCGATATTGCTGCGCCGCCTGCATGACCAGACGCTGCATCTCCTGCGCGCTGACCTGCACGCCATGCGCCTGGCCGATCTCCGAGAGGAGCAGGCCAAGGCGGACGCGGCGCACCGCGATGCTGCGATATTCGTCGCGATCCTTTTCGAGTTCGGCCTTCGCCGCTTCGGGATCGGCTTCGTGGCTCGCTTCATGTTCGAGCTGCTGCCAGATCTGTCCGAATTCGGCTTCGACCATCGTCGGCGGCACATCGAAATCGTGGCTCGCGGCGAGCTGGTCGAGCAGCTTGCGCTTCATATAGGTGCGCGTCAGGCCATTATGTTCCTGTTCGACCTGGCCCTGCATAAGCTCCTTGAGCTTTTCCAAGCTCTCGAGGCCGAGCGACTTGGCGAACTCGTCGTCGATCGCGGTCTTGGCGGGAACCTTCACTTCCTTCACCTTCACGGCGAATTCGGCGGGCTTGCCCTTCAGATTTTCGACCGGATATTCGTCGGGGAAGCTGACCTTCACGGTCTTTTCGTCACCGACCTTCACACCGACGAGCTGATCCTCGAAACCGGGGATGAGCTGGCCCGAACCGATTTCGACCGCCATGTCTTCGCCCGTGCCGCCATCGAAGGCGACGCCATCGACGCTGCCGGCGAAGTCGATGATGACCTGATCGCCGGTTGCGGCTTTCTTGGTCTTGGGCGCCTCTTCGAAGCGCTTCATCTGCGCGGCGAATTCCTCGATCTTGGCCATCACGGCCGCATCGTCGGCCGCGACGGTCAGGCGCTCGAGCTTCAGCCCGTCGATCGACGGCGCCTCGATTTCGGGCAGCACTTCGAGCGCGACCGTCAACTCGGCGTCCTTGCCGCGTTCATAGCCGTCGTCCAGGCTGACGGCGGGCTGCAGCGCCGGACGAAGCTTTTCCTTCGTCATCAGATCGCGCACGCCGGCATCGATCGCCTTGTTCAGCGCGTCGGCCGACAGCGCTTCGCCGTGCATCTTGCGGATCAGGTTCGGCGGCACCTTGCCGGGGCGGAAGCCGGGCATGCGCACGGTCGGCGCGATCGCCTTGACTTCGTCATCGACGCGCGCGTCGATGTCCTTCGCGGTGATGGTCAGGCGATATTCGCGCTTCAGGCCTTCGTTCAGCGTTTCGACGGTCTTCATTGCCTTGGTCTTATCCTTGCTCAAAATCTCGTATCGCAAACCCGGCCCGAAAGCTGGGTTCTTCTATCCGACCTCGCTCTTACGGAAGTGGTGCGGGCGAAGGGACTCGAACCCCCACATCTTGCGATACTGGTACCTAAAACCAGCGCGTCTACCAATTCCGCCACGCCCGCATGAGCTGTCGGCCGGGTGCACGAATCCATGCGCTGTGCCGCGCACGCCCGTGCGGGCCGGGCGGGGCTATAGCAGACGCGTGGCCGAGGGCAAGGGCGGAAAGCCGCGATATTCCGTGAGCGGAACGATGAACGCGGCTATAGGTTGTTGGAGTCCAAGGAGACGATCATGACCAGCGGCACCAACAGCCTGCCTGACCCCCTTCCCAAGCCCAAGCCCGATATCATCGAGCCGCAGTCGCCGCCCGAAAGACCGGCGCAACCCACGCCACACGAAGACCCCGCGGGGCAGCCGCAGGAAATACCCGGAAGCCCCGGCGGCGGCGATATCGACGAGCCCGGCCGCGGCCCCGATGAAGCGCCGCCGCAGCACATTTAGTTTGCTAAGCGCTTGACCGTTCCCCTTCCCCGCCGCCAAGAAGGCCGGGGAGAGAGGGCTATGAAAAGGACCATTGGGGCGTTCGCGCTTTTCACCGCGCTGACCGCGCAGTCCGCTGGCGCGCAGGATCGTCCGACCATCTATCGCGGCGGACCGATTGTCACGATGGACGGCGACACGCCGCATCTGGCCAGGGCCGTCGTCGCCAGCGACGGCAAGATAATTTTCGTCGGCGATGAAAAGGGCGCACGCCGCGCCGCCGGCAAGGACGCCGTGATCCACGATCTCGCCGGTGCGACGATGCTGCCGGGCTTCGTCGATGCCCATTCGCATTTCGCCGTCGCGCTCCAGATGTCGGGCGGGCTCGACCTGTGGGACAAATCGCTTCCCCCCGTGACCGACATCGCCAGCCTGCAAGGCGTGGTCCGCGATTTCATAGCGCGGCGCGCCATTCCAAAGGGCGGCTGGGTGGTCGTGTGGCAATATAATGACGAAGCGCTGAAAGAGCGGCGTCATATCACCCGCGCCGAGCTCGACGCGGTATCGCCCGATCACAAGATCGTCGTGCTGCACATCTCGCTCCACGGGCTCGTCGCGAACAGCGCAGCACTCGCCGCGGCGGGGCTGTCGGACGCGAGCCAGCCGCCGCCGGGCGGGCTGATGTTGCGCGACGACGCCGGACGGCTGAACGGCGTGCTGCTCGAAAAGGCGATGTACCAGATGCTGCCCGCGATGCCGCAGCCGACGGCGGAGCAGAAGCTCGCGATGCTCGATGCGGCGCAGGCGCGCTATTTCGCCGAAGGCTACACCCATGCGCAGGACGGCGCGACCTCGCCCGCCGACCTGGGCTTTTTCACCAGCGATGCGGCCCGCGCGCGGCTCAAGATCGATCTGGCGCTGCTGCCCATCTACACCGGACTCGACGCGCTGCTCGCGAACCCCGACATCCGCTTCCGCACCTACCAAGGCCATGTGAAGATCGAGGGAGTCAAGTTCATCCTTGACGGCAGCCCGCAGGCACGCACCGCCTATTTCACGCGCGATTACGAACGCGGCAGCCCGAGCGGCGACCACCCGTGGCACGGGCAGCCGATCGTCAGCCAGGAAGAGTTCGACACGCTGGCCCGCAAGGTCAACGACCGCGGCTGGCAGATATTCGTCCACGCCAATGGCGACGCCGCGATCGACATGGCGATCAAGGGCTTCGATGCACTGGGGATCAAGGCCGCCGACGATCGCCGCCCGATTGTCATTCACTCGCAGTTCCAGCGCCCTGACCAATTGCCCGCCTATGTCCGCATCGGTGTCGGCCCGGCCTATTTCTCAAACCACACCTGGTATTGGGGTGACGTCCACCGCAGCAATTTCCCGAAGGAGGTGGTCGATTTCATCAGCCCCTTCCGTGCCGCGCGCGAAGCCGGCCTCATCGCGTCGAACCACAGCGATTTCAGCGTTACGCCGCTCGACACGCGCTTCATGCTCTGGACGTCGATGGCGCGCGTCTCCCCCACCGGCGTCGTCGCCGGCGCCGACCAGCGACTTGACGCCTATGAAGGATTGCAGGCGCTCACGACCGGTCCGGCGTGGCAGGTTTTCGAGGAGAATCGCAAGGGCCGCATCAAGGCCGGGCTGCTCGCCGACTTCGTGATCCTCGACAAAAATCCGCTGGCATCGCCGGCCGATGCCATCAAGGACATCAGGGTGCTGGAAACGGTGAAGGAAGGCCGGACGGTGTGGAAGGCGTCCGCCAACTAAGGGTGGCCGCCCTCCCCTACCAACATTGCCAGCGCCTTCAGGAAAGCGCCTTTTTCAGCAGCTCGTTCACGACCTGCGGGTTCGCCTTGCCCTGCATCGCCTTCATCGTCTGACCGACGAAGAAGCCGAACAGCGCTTCCTTGCCCCCCTTATACTGCTCGACCTTGTCGGCATTGGCGGCAAGAACCTTGGCGATTTCGGCCTCGATCGCGCCCGTGTCGCTCGTCTGCTTGAGGCCCTCGCGATCGACGATCGCGGCTGCGCCGTCGCCGGTTTCGAGCATCTTTTCGAAGACCTGTTTCGCAATCGTGCCCGAAATCGTGCCGTCGGCAACCAGGCCGAGCAGTTCGCCCGCCTGCGCCGGGGTCACCGGGCAATCGCCGATGTCCTTGCCGAGACGGTTTAGTGCGCCGAACAGCTCGCTGGTCACCCAGTTCGCCGCCGCCTTGGGCTCGGCGCCGGTTTCGAGCAGCGCGTCGAACCAGCGCGCGTTTTCGACCTCGGCGGTCAACACGTCGGCATTATAGGCCGAAATGCCCAGCCCCAGGTAGCGCGCGCGCTTGGCGTCGGGCAGTTCGGGCAAGCTGGCGCGGCACTCGGCGAGGAAGTCATCGTCGAGTTCGAGCGGCAACAGATCGGGATCGGGGAAATAGCGATAGTCGTGCGCGTCTTCCTTCGACCGCATTGTGCGCGTCGTTCCCGTGTCGGGGTTGAAGAGGCGCGTTTCCTGGTCGACCGTGCCGCCGGCCTCCAGCACCTCGACCTGGCGCTTTGCTTCATATTCGATCGTCTGCATGACGAAGCGCACCGAGTTCACATTCTTGGTCTCGGTGCGCGTGCCGAATTCGTCGCCGGGCTTGCGGACGCTGACGTTGACGTCGGCGCGCATCGAGCCTTCTTCCATATTGCCGTCGCACGATCCGACATAGCGCAGGATCGCGCGCAGCTTGCGGACATAGGCCCCGGCCTCGGCGGGCGAGCGCATGTCGGGCTTCGACACGATTTCCATCAGCGCGACGCCCGAACGGTTCAAATCGACGAAGGACATCGTCGGATGCTGGTCGTGCATCAGCTTGCCGGCATCCTGCTCGACATGGATGCGTTCGATGCCGATCACCTTGTCGGCGGCGATTCCGGCCTTCTCATCGGCCTCGATATGCAGCGAGCCTTCGCCGACAAGCGGATGATAGAGCTGTGAAATCTGGTATCCCTGCGGCAGATCGGCGTAGAAATAATTCTTGCGGTCGAAGCGCGACCATTTGTTGATCTGCGCATCGATCGCCATGCCGGTGCGCACCGCCTGGCGGATGCACTCGCGGTTCGGCACCGGCAGCATCCCCGGCATCGCGGCGTCGACGAGGCTCACCTGCGTGTTCGGCTCGGCCCCGAACGCCGTCGCGGCGCCCGAGAACAGCTTGGCGTTGGAGGTGACCTGCGCATGGACCTCGAGGCCGATCACGACCTCCCACTCGCCGGTTTCGCCCTTGATGCGATAATCAGACATCTTCGTTCCTTCTTGTATCCCCGCGAAGGCGGGGATCCAGTGCGGGGCAGCGCTAGGCCGCTCTGGGCTCCCGCCTTCGCGGGAGCACACCGCTAAATCACCACCACTTCTCCGCCCGCGCGGTGAAACCCGCGCGTTCCTCGATCGCCAGCCCGGCGTTGAGTACGCCCTGCTCGTCAAAAGCCTTGCCGATGATCTGCAAGCCGAGCGGCAGCCCTTCGCGGTTCAGCGCCGCGGGGACCGACATCGCAGGGAGGCCGGCGAGGCTCGCGGGCACCGCGAATACGTCGTTCAAATACATCGACAGCGGATCGGCGGTCTTTTCGCCCAGACCGAACGCCGCCGACGGCGCGGTCGGCGCGAGGATCACGTCGCACGTCTCGAACGCAGCGGTAAAGTCGCGCGAGATCAGCGCCCGCACCTTTTGCGCCTGCGTGTAATAGGCGTCGTAGAAGCCCGCCGAGAGCACATAGGTGCCGATCATGATGCGGCGCTTGACCTCGGGACCGAAGCCGTCGGCACGCGTCGCGGCGTACATGTCCTGCAAGCCCGCACCCTGCGGCAGATCGCGCAAACCATAGCGCACGCCGTCATAGCGCGCGAGGTTCGACGAGGCCTCGGCCGGCGCGATGATATAATAGGTCGGCAGCGCATATTTGGTGTGCGGCAGGCTGATCTCGACGACCTCGGCCCCCGCATCCTTCAGCATCGCGATGCCGGCGTCCCACATTGCGTCGATCTCGGGATCGATGCCCTCGAGGCGATATTCTTTCGGAATACCAACCTTTTTGCCTTTGAGATCGCTCGACAAAGCCGCTTCCCAATTGGGCACGGGCAGGTCGAGGCTGGTCGCATCCTTCGGATCAAAGCCCGCCATATTTTCGAGCATGATCGCGCAGTCGCGAACATCGCGCGCCATGGGTCCCGCCTGGTCGAGAGAGCTGGCGAAAGCGACGATGCCCCAGCGCGAGCAGCGGCCATAGGTCGGCTTGATCCCCGAGATGCCGGTGAAGGCCGCGGGCTGGCGGATCGAACCGCCGGTGTCGGTCCCGGTCGCCGCAGGGCAGAGCCGCGCCGCAATCGCCGCCGACGATCCACCCGACGATCCGCCCGGCGCAAGCGCGGCATTGCCGCCGTCGTTGCGCTTCCACGGGCTGATCACATTGCCGAAATAGCTCGTCTCGTTCGACGAGCCCATCGCGAACTGGTCAAGGTTGAGCTTGCCGAGCATGCCGCAACCTGCGTCCCACAATTTCTGGCTGACGGTCGATTCATAGCGCGACACGAAGCCTTCGAGCATATGGCTCGCGGCGGTCGTCTGGACGCCGTTCGTCGCGAACAGATCCTTCATGCCGATCGGCACACCCGACAGCGGTTTCAGCGTCCCGGCGGCGCGGTCGGAATCGGCGGCCTTCGCGGCCTCGATCGCGCGGTCGGGCGTTTCCACGATGAAGGCGTTGAGCGCCTTGGCCGCGGCGACGTTCGCGTTGAACGCCTCGGCCACTTCGACGGCCGAAAAATCACCCGCGCGGTGGCCGTCGCGAATTTCTGCAACGGTGAGATTCGTAAGATCTGTCATTTCCCAAACCCGCTCGTGCTGAGCCTGTCGAAGCACCGTTCTTCATTTTTCGAACGGTGAAGAGAAGAACCGCCATTCCCCCGGACTTGATCCGGGGTCAGGGCAAACGGAAAAAGAGCAAGGCGTATCATTCGATCACCTTTGGCACGCCAAAGAAGCCGTGCTGCGGTTCGGGCGCATTGGCAAGAATATCGTCGCGTCGGCCCCCGCCGGTCAGCGGGTCGGCATCAACCACATCGTCGCGCAGGCGCAGCGTGTTCGGGATGACGGCGGTCATCGGCTCGACGCCGGTCACATCGACCTCGCCCAATTGCTCGACCCAGCCGAGGATACCGTTGAGTTCGCCTTCCATCGCCGCCGCTTCGTCATCGGTGATGGCGATGCGCGCGAGCGACGCAATTTTCCGGACTGTTGCTTGATCGATTGCCATGTCTGTCGCCTTATCGGGAGAAGCAGCGCCGCTAGCACCCTCGCCGCACCGCATCAACTATGATCCTGACCGCCGCGGCGCGGCTAGATCCAGTGACGCCCCTATTCGAAATTGCCGCCCACGGCTTTGCCGCCGACGAAAAGCTGCCGGCGCTGAACCGTGCGCAGTTCGACCGGCGCCTTGACCAGATCGTCGATTGTCAGCGCCGTGTCGCCGCGCGAGGGGCTACCTTCGAACGCATAATTCTGGCTCCAGCGGCCCTTGGCGTCGCGTTCGAGCATCATCACCCGCGCTTGTCCCCGTCCGATTACCGCCACGCGCTGATCCGACAGCCAGTAGAGAATACAGGGTGCATCGCGGCACCATTGCTGATCCTCGATCGCATTCTCGACCTCCGGAATCAGGGTCCGCCCGGCCGGCAGGACGCGAACCTTGTCGGCGAGCGGCGTTGCGCGATAGGCGACTTCCGCCGCATCGCCGTCATCGCCGGGGCCCAAGTCCCAGCGGTTCTTCGCGCTCATGGCGATTTTCGCGCGGTTCGCGCGTGCCTTGTCCGGCGACTTGGCGAGACGCGCCAACGCCTGCCGCCCGCTCGGCCCGAAATCGAACGCCAGCGCCGCCCAGTCGAACTTGTCCGCACCGACCTTGCCGCTTTCCAGTCGTGCAAGCTGATCGCGCGTTGCGATCGCGCCGAAATCGACGATAGGAAGCGCCAGAAAACCTGCAAGCAGGACCAGCCCGATCGCCAATTTCTGTTGCAGCGGCCGCAACAGATCGTCGAAATCATGCCGTCCCCGGACGACCGACCACAGCCCCGATATGCCATAGGCGACGGCGATTACCGCCGCGATCACGCCCCACAGCCGCTCGGGCGTCCAGCCATATTGGAGCACGCGCAGGTGCATCGAATAAAAGGCAATGACGGCGAGCGGCAGAACCACCGCGACCAGCGCCGCCGCCGCGACGTGCAGCAGCAGGTTGCCCGCACGCTCTTCGCGGCCATTGCCGATCGCCGCATTCGCGAGCAACACGGCAAAGGCAGCCGCCGCCATCATCAGCGCCGCAGTCGAAAAACCCGATCGCCACAAGGGTTGCAGGCCCGTCCCGACAAGCGACAGCAAAAAGATCAGCAACGCCGCGGCGAGCACCGGGGCGAGCACCGAAAGCACGATCATCACCAGTCGCTGCAGTGTCGCGACGAGCTTGTCGCGTTCACGCAGCAGCCCCACCGCGCCGCCGAACGCCGCCCCTGCGAGCATCCATCCGAACCATTCTCCCCGCAGCAGTTCGCGGATCAGGTCGATGCCGATCAGGTGGAACATTTCGCCGATCAGCACGGTGAGCAGGAAGGAAAGGCCGACGAACGCCAGCGATGCCGCCCCGATCACCGCATCGGTCCAGGCGTGGCTGTGCAGCCTGTCGTAGGGCATCTGCCACAGCTTCCAGAACCGTCCGTCGGGCGCGACGTCACGGCGCGTCTGAAAGAGCGGCGTTGCGACCAGGACCGCCAGCAGCCCCGACCAGAAGGGCCATTCAAAGGGCGAGGCATCGAAATTATAGCCTGCCCCGTTCCACACGATCAGCGCCATGATCGCGCCCCACAGGAGCGCGAAGCCCGCGGCCCAATGCACGCGGCGGATTTCCATGCCGAGCGTGAACACCAGCGTTGCGACCGCGACGAAGGTCGCGAGCGCCATTCGCCAACGGTCAAGCGGATCGCCATAGTCATGGTCGACGCAGGCGTGGAAAAGCAGGCCCGCGGTCGCGCAAAGCGCCGCCATGACCCAGGGGCGCTGCGGCCACGGCGGGTCACTGTCGTCGAGGCGAGTGGAAAGCATGGGCGAATCGGGCGCGGCGCCGCTAGCGATGCTGTCGGTCATGCCCCACATCTGGGCTTGTTTGATGGCGCCGCGCAAGCCAGATAGCACACCCATATCTCCCGCCGCATGGAGCCCCGACTTGGCCCGCAAATTCCTTTATTTCATCGCCGCGATCATTCTGATGATACTCGGTGTCGGCATTGCCTATCAGCTCAATCCCGGCTGGTTCGGCCGCGTTGCCTTCGTTCCGAACACCGAATTCAAACCGCAAGCGGCGGTGGCGGCCAACGCCTATGACGATCCCAAAATGTGGATCGCCCGCCCCGGCCTGCCCGACGACCCGTCGGCCTGGCGTCCGCCCGCTGCCGAAGCGGAGGCCGGAGGCGGCGAAGGCGAGGCAAGTGCCCCTGAACCGGGCGCGCGTCAGCTGATTGCGCCGGCAAAGGCGGCCGAAACAGCGGGAGCCGCACCGATCGCGCCGCTCGGCGATGCCGCGGTCTTTTTCGTCCACCCGACAAGCTATTACAGCAAGGCGAACTGGAACGCGCCGCTGGGCGATGCCGACGCCGATTATCGCGCCACGCTGTTCGTGCGGGGCATGGCAAGCGCATTCGGCGATGCGGGCGCCATATGGGCGCCGCGCTATCGCCAGGCGACGCTCGGCGCGTTTCTGGCCCAAGACCGCGTCACGGCGGGCAAGGCGATCGACGCCGCCTACCGCGACGTCGAACAGGCATTCGACGCCTTTCTCGCGGCGATCCCCAAGGACAAGCCGATCATTCTCGCGGGCCATAGCCAGGGCGCGCTGCATCTGACGACGCTGCTGAAGAACCGTATCGCGGGCACGCCGCTCGCGAAGCGTATCGTGGCCGCCTATGTCATCGGCTGGCCCATCAGCCGCGATACCGATATGGCCGCGCTTGGCCTGCCCGCTTGCGACACGCCCGATCAAAAAGGCTGCATTCTGTCATGGGCAAGCTTTGCCGAGCCCGCCGATACGTCGATGGTCACCGGCGCCTATGATGGCACGATCGGCTTCGACGGGCGGCCGCGCGCCGGCACGCGCATGCTCTGTACCAACCCGCTCACCGGCACGCCCGATGCCGCCGCAGGACCGGAGGCGAACATCGGCACGCTCAAACCGTCCGATGGCTTCCGCAAGGGCGAGCTCATCACCGGCAAGGTTGGCGCCAAATGCGACGACGATCGCGGTTTCCTGATGATCGGGGACGCCGACGCGGCGCAGCATTTCGTCGTTGCGGGCTATGTGCTGCCCGGCAACAATTATCATGTCTATGACATCACCCTATTCTGGGCGAACGTCCGCGCCGATGCGCTGCGGCGTCTCGCTGCGTTCGAGGGGAAGGCGTCGCCGGTGTCGCCCCCGGCAGCGCCGGTTGCGGCGACGACGCCCAGCTCTAAATCCTAACATCGTCATTGCTTCGCTTCGCTCGCAATGACGCGGCTTTAGGGTTAAGGGCAGCCCGATGATTACCACCGCCGCCTCCGATTTTGCTGCCGCCCTGCCCCGCGGCGGCCGCCTGATGGGCCTCGATGTCGGGACCAAGACGATCGGTGTTGCGCTGTGCGACGCGGGGTGGAGCTTCGCAACGCCCGACAAGACGATCGTCCGCAAGAAATTCACGGTCGATCTGGAGGCGCTCAAGGCGCTGGTCGCAGCACAGTCGGTGGTCGGCATCGTCGTCGGCTTGCCGCTCAATATGGACGGCAGCGACAGCCCGCGCACCCAAAGCACCCGCGCCTTCGCCCGCAACCTCGCGCCGCTTGCGCTACCTCTGTTGCTCTGGGACGAGCGCTGGTCGACCGCCGCGGTCGAGCGTGCGATGATCGCGGCCGACGTCAGCCGCGCCAAGCGCGCCGAGCGCGTCGACAGCGCGGCCGCCGCCTTCATCCTGCAGGGCGCGATCGACGCGCTGGTGCGCTGACTTTAACATTTCGCGGGTATTTTGCGGTTATACGGCCGAAAATGACCGCCTATATTCTCTATTGGCTGATCGCCGCCAACCTGATCGCTTTTGCGCTGATGGTAATCGACAAGCAGCGCGCCGACAAAGGGCTCTGGCGCATCCGCGAAGCGACGCTGCTGGACTGGGCAAGGATCGGCGGCGCGATCGGGACCGTCGCGGCGTCACGCCTCGTTCGCCACAAGACGCGCAAACAGCCGTTCGCCGACGATATGCATTTTCTGTTCGCGATGGAACTCGTGCTCCTGGCCTTGTGGGCGCTCGGCCTCTTCGATCCGCTCCTGTCCGAAGCGGCAAGCAAAGTCGGTCCCTCCCTGTCTACGGCGCTTGCCTATTTGCGCGCTGCAACCTAAAGGCTCGGCTTTAATGACAAGCGCAACTCCTCGACCCGCCAGCGACTATCCGCCCGGCGGCGATGCCTTTCGCCATCGCCACCTGACCGGCATCGCCCAGCTCACCCCGTGGGAGATTTCCTACATCCTGGATGCCGCCGAAGAGTGGGTCGAACTCAATCGCAGCGGCGCGGCGAAGCATGACGACCGGCTCAAGGGGCTGACGATCATCAACGCCTTTTTCGAAAATTCGACGCGCACCCTTTTGTCGTTCGAGATTGCGGGCAAGCGCCTCGGCGCCGATGTCGTGAACATGCACGCCGCACAGTCGAGCGTGAAGAAGGGTGAGACGCTGATCGACACGGCGATGACGCTGAATGCGATGCGCGCCGACGCGATGGTGATCCGCCATGCGTCGTCGGGCGCGGTGCAGCTGATTGCCGACAAGGTCGATTGCCCGGTGCTCAACGCGGGCGACGGGCGCCACGAACATCCGACGCAGGCGCTGCTCGATGCTCTGACCATCCGCCGCCGGCTCGGACGCGTCGAAGGGCTGACGATCGCGATCTGCGGCGACGTATTGCACAGCCGCGTCGCGCGTTCAAACATCCTGGCGCTCACTCTGCTCGGCAATGAGGTGCGCGTCGTCGCGCCGCCGACGCTGACGCCGCCCGCGATGGAACGGATGCATGTCGCGACCTTCACCGACATGGACGAGGGGCTGAAAGGCGCAGACGTCGTAATGATGCTGCGCTTGCAGAACGAACGCATGGACGGCGCCTATCTGCCGAGCGCGCGCGAATATCACGCGCTCTACGGCCTGACGCCGCAGCGGCTGGACAAGGCGAAGCCCGATGCGATCGTCATGCACCCCGGCCCGATGAACCGCGGGGTCGAGATCGACAGCAATGTCGCCGACGATCCCGCGCGCTCGACGATTACCGAACAGGTCGAAATGGGGGTAGCGGTGCGCATGGCCTGCCTCGACATATTGACGCGCCGCAAGCGGGAGGTGCCGGGATGGAACTGAAGCCCCTTCTGATCGCCAATGCGCGCCTGCTCGGCGGCGAACCGGGTAGCCTGCTGGTTGCGGGCGGCCGCATCGCGGCGCTGAACCCGTCGGAAACGCCGGAGGGCACCGAAACGATCGACGCCAAGGGCCAATGGCTCGCCCCCGGCATCATCGATTTCGGCGTCTTCGCGACCGACAAGCCGGCCTTTCACTTCGGCGGCATCACGCGCGCGGCGCTGATGCCCGACAGCGGCCCGCTCGACGGCGCGGGTCTGGTCGAACGCGCCGCGAAGGGCGGCAAGCCCGACCTATGGGTTCACCCGCTCGCCGCCGCGACCAAGGGCCTCGCCGGCGCCGAACTCGCCGAGATCGGCCTGATGCAGCAGGCGGGCGCGCGCGCGGTCGCCACCGGACGCGCACGCATCGCCGATGCCGGCGTCATGCGCCGCGTTCTGTCCTACGCCGCGTCGCTCGGCCTTACCGTTATCGCTCATTCCGAGGACGAAGGGCTGACCGCCGGCGCGGTTGCGACCGATGGCGAGATGGCGACGCGGCTCGGCCTTGCCTCAGCGCCCGCGATCGCAGAGGCGATGGCGATCGCACGCGACATCATGCTTGTCGAGGAAACCGGCGCGCCGATCCACTTCCGCCAAGTCACCACGGCGCGCGGGCTCGAAATTGTCCGCGCCGCCAAGGCGAAAGGCCTGCCCGTCACCTGCGGCATCACGCCCGCCCACCTGTTCCTGTCGGACACGGCGATCGGCGATTTCCGCACCTTTGCCCGCCTGTCGCCGCCGCTGCGCAGCGAGGATGACCGGCACGCCTGCCTATCCGCCATCGCCGACGGCACGATCGACGTGCTCGCGTCGGGCCACGATCCGCGCGGCCCCGAAGACAAGCGCCTGCCCTTCGCCGAAGCGCTCCCCGGCATGGCGGGCGCCGAGACGTTGCTCGCGATGGGGCTGCAACTGGTGCGCGACGGTCATGTCACCCCGGCGCGCCTGTTCGATCTCCTCGCCGCGACGCCGGCGAAGTTGCTCGGGCTCGACGCGGGGATGCTGACGGTGGGTAGTGATGCCGACCTGATCCTGATCAACGAGGGCGCGCCGTGGCAGGTCGATGCGAAGCGGATGGCCGCCTGGGCGGGCAACACGCCCTTCGACGGCATGCCGGTGCAGGGCCGCGTCACCGCGCTATGGAAGGGCGGCCAGCGGATTCGCTGACCGCTCCACCGCGCCGGGTCGCAGGAGAGCCCGCCGCCGTTCGTCGATTGTGTCTGGAAAGTTTCATTTGCAACATTAGGGTCGCCCGAAATTTCGGGGAGTGACCATATGACGATTGCCGAGGCGACGCCGGATTTCGAAGAGGGCATGGACCGCGCCGACCGCGCCTTTCTGGGCCATCCCAAGGGACTCGGATATCTGGCTTTCGTCGAAGGGTGCGAGCGTTTTTCCTATTATTCGATGCAGACTTTGCTCGTCCTTTACATGGTCAAATATCTGCTGCTGCCCGAACATGCGAGCGGGGTCTTCGGACTGGAATGGTTGCGCGGCTGGTACGGCGGGATCGACGGCCAGCCCTTCGCGTCGAAGATTTTCGGCGATTATACCTCGCTCGTTTATCTGACCCCGATCGCCGGCGGCTTCATCGCCGACCGCTGGCTCGGGCGGCGCGCGACGTTGATCGCCGGCGGCCTGATCATGGCGATCGGTCATTTCCTGATGGCGTTCGAGGGCGCCTTCCTCTTCGCCCTGCTCGCGCTGATCGTCGGCGTGGGACTGTTCAAGGGCAATATCGCGAGCCAGGTCGGCGAACTTTACAAGCCCGGCGATCTGCGCCGCGCGATGGCGTTCCAGATCTTTTACATCGCGATCAACGTCAGCGTCATCGCCGCGCCGCTGATTTCGGGTACGCTGGGCGAAAAGGTCGGCTGGCACTGGGGGTTCGGCACCGCGGGCGTGGTGATGGTCATCGGCCTGATCCTCTATATCATGGCAGGACCGTGGCTGCCTGCCGACAATCGGCCTGCGAAGGGCGCGGCTGCGAAAGCGAGTGAACCGATGTCGCGGCAGGACTGGCTGCGCGTCGTCGCGGTGCTGACGCTGGTGCCGGTGATGGCGGTCGCGCTGCTCACCAATCAGGAAATCTTCAACGCCTATCTGGTCTGGGCCGATCAGCATTTCCAGCTCACCTTCTTTGGTGAGACGCTGCCGACGAGCTGGATGATCACCATCGACGCGGCGGCGAGCTTCTCGATGCTCGCCGCGGTCGCCGCCTTCTATGTCTGGTACGGCAAGCGCCACCGCGAACCCGACGAGTTGGGCAAGATGATCATCGGCAGCGTCTTCACCATCGCCGGCGGACTCTGCCTCGTCATGGCGGCGGCGACGCAGGGTGACGGCAAGATCGGGCTGTTCTGGCCCGTGATGTTCCATCTGCTCAACAGCGTCGGCTTTGCGCATATCCTGCCCGTCAGCCTCGCGCTGTTCACCAAGCTGGCACCGAAGGCGCTCAACGCGACGATCGTCGGCATTTATTACCTCGCCTTCTTCGGCGCGAACAAGATCGTCGGTGAGGTCGGCACTTGGTATTCGTCGATGCCGACGACCAGTTTCTGGCTGTTCCACGTCGCAACCGCCGCGGTCGGGCTGGTCGCGTTTATCCTCTTCAAGCTGTTCCTCGCGAAAAGGCTGATGGGTGGACCCGTTAAGCATGTGAGTTGAGCCCGGCATGTCGTCGACCAACCTCACACGCATGCGGACGCTGCTCTCTCAAGGCCGTTTTGCGGAGGCGGAACTTCAGGCACGAGATATGCTGGCAACCTCGAACAATGCGTATGAAGCACACGCATTGCTCGGACAATTCGCAGCGCGTCGTGGCGAAACGGCGTTGGCCCTGTATCACCTTGACCGGGGCACGCCGCCAGGTGAAGCACCTCACCCGGATCTGCTCGCTGCGCGCGGCGCTGCACTTGCCCGCGCCGGGCAATACGAACTGGCGGCGATGCAGTTAACGGCAAGCATAGACGGGAGCAGCGACCCGCTTGGGGTATTGCTCCGCTTAGGTTGGGTATTCGAAAGGCTTGATCGATTCGACGATCTCCGCGCAATTTTGGAGAGGGCCGACAAACTCGCCGCGCAATTGGGGCAGGATATCTCAGTTAGGACTGCGATTCTGAAGATGCGCACGGACGAATGGGAAACGGCGCTCGACATACTCGACCGAGCAAGTTCGATTTCCGGATCCGACAGGTTGGCACGCGGTCGACTGCGGGATCGCGCGGGCCGTTACGACGATGCGTGGGGAGATTTTGTCGCCGGCAAAGCGGAGATCGCGGCCTCAGAGAAGTTATCATATCCTGCTGCTCGCCTGACGGCACATCACGATCGAGTCATCGATATATTTTCAGCAGACTTTATCAATGCATTGCCCCGCGCACCGAAGAATGATCGCTTGCCTCAGCCGATCTTCGTCACGGGGCCGCCACGGTCGGGCACGACGCTTTTCGAACAGCTGATAAGCGCTGATCAAATGGTCAGTGCGCGTGGCGAACTTCCCTTCGCGTTCCATCTCGTTCAACATATTTCTACGCAGTTCGGCAGCTATCCCGATGGCTTGGCGTCGCTCGGAAATGTTACGAAAGATCGCTTGGCTGTCGCGCTTCGCGACCTCTATTCAGGACTAGCCTCCGCCGACGCAGATACGGCTCAGGCGCCACACTTCGTAGATAAAATGCCGTTCAACGAACAGTTTTTGCCTCTTCTCACGATGGCGTTTCCGGAATCGCCGTTCATAGTGATGACTCGCCATCCCCTCGACGTTGTCGTTTCAATGATGTCGCATCATCTGACGCATGGATATAATTGCGCACTCAACCCACTCGATGCAGCACATCATCTCGCGGCTATCGATAGACTTACCGCACATTGGGAAGCTGCCGGGTGCCTGCTGTATCGTCAGTCATATGAGCAACTGGTCGCCGATCCAGTAACAGCCGGAGAGCGGCTCAGCGTTGCAACCGGCCTCAGCTTTCCCGCGGCCAATTCCGTCGAAGTTACTTCAACGCCCGCAACGCCCAGCTATGCGCGCGCGCGCGGCCCGATTAGCAAAGATGCGGTGTTTCGCTGGCGAAACTATGGACATCATCTAAGTGCTGCGATGCCGATTATTGCGCCTCTGGTCGCGCGCCACGGATACGAACTTGATTGAACATATTGTGTTAAGCTCATTCAGAACAGCCGAGCTCCATCGGGTACCACACGATCGGGAGCAAAGAGGATCACCTCGCCCGCCGCGTCGGCGAAACCCAGCGTCAGCACTTCGGACATGAACTTGCCGATCTGGCGCGGAGGAAAGTTGACGACCGCCGCAACCTGCCGACCCGGCAAATCCTCGAGCGCGTAGCGCGCGACGATCTGCGCGCTGCTCTTCTTGATACCGATTGCGGGGCCGAAATCGATTTTCAGCTTGAACGCCGGCTTGCGCGCTTCGGGAAAAGGCTCGGCCGCGACGATCGTGCCGATGCGGATATCGACGCAGAGGAAATCGTCGAAGGCGATGGGCTCCGCAGCGGGGGCTGCGGCGTCGTGATTCAGGTGCATTCCAACTCTCCGTCATTCCCGCGCAGGCGGGAATCCAGCTTCCTCACTGCCTTAGCTGGATTCCCGCCTGCGCGGGAATGACGAAAGTGGATTACTCCATCTCCAAAATCACCGCATCGACCGCCAGGCTTTCGCCTTGCGCTGCGTTGACCGTCTTCACGACACCCGATTTTTCGGCGCGCAAGATATTCTCCATCTTCATCGCCTCGACGGTCGCCAGCGGCTGCCCCGCCTCGACTTTATCCCCTTCGCCGACATGCAGCGCGACGAGCAGGCCGGGCATCGGACAGATGAGGAATTTCGACAGATCGGGCGGGATCTTTTCGATCATGTGGCTCGCCAGCGGCGCCACATGCCAGGGCAGCACGCGCACGTCGTGGATTGCGCCGCGCGTCGTCATGCGCCAGCCCGTACGCGTCTTCGCGACCTTCACCGCCAGTTCGCCGTCGCCGATCTCGGCAATCACCAACCGGTCGCCCGGCGTATATTCGAGCGCGATGTCGATCTTGTCACCGTCGACCTTGATATGCTTGTGGCCGAGTTTGACCTTGTGGCTCGTGCCGTCAATCGTCACCTGCCATTTCGCGGGCGGGTCGAGCCGGTCGCCGAGCTGCCCGTCGGTGCGCCGCGCGCGATCGGCCTCGGCCGACGCCATGAAGCCCGCGATCGCCGCGAGCGCGCGCGTCACCGCTTCGTCGGTCGGCGCGCCGTGGAAGCCCTCGGGATATTCCTCGGCAATGAAGCCCGTGGTCAACTCGCCCGAGCGGAAGCGCGGGTGCTGCATGATCGCCGAGACGAAATCGATATTGTGCCCCAGCCCCTCGAGCTCGAAGCGGTCGAGCGCCGCGACCTGCAGGTCCGCCGCCTCGTCACGCGTCTCGCCCCAGGTGATCAGCTTGGCGATCATCGGGTCGTAGAAAATCGACACTTCGCCGCCATCGTAAACACCGTCGTCCACGCGCACGCCGTCGACACCCCGGCGGCCGTTTTCCCCGCCATCGTCGGTCCAGCCCGGCACCGGCGGTTTATAGCGCGTCAGGCGCCCGGTCGAGGGCAGGAAACCGCGATAGGGATCTTCGGCATAAACGCGGTTCTCGATCGCCCAGCCGTCGATCTTGATGTCGTCCTGCGTCATTTCGAGCTTCTCGCCCGCCGCGACGCGGATCATCTGTTCGACCAGATCGATGCCGGTAATCGCCTCGGTCACGGGATGCTCGACCTGAAGCCGGGTGTTCATTTCCAGGAAATAGAAGCTCTCGCCCGTCGGGTCGGCGCCCGACACGATCAGTTCGACCGTCCCCGCGCTGTAATAGCCCACCGCCTTCGACAGCGCGACGCACTGCTCGCCCATCGCCTTGCGCATCTTTTCGGTGACGAAGGGCGACGGCGCTTCCTCGACGACCTTCTGGTGGCGGCGCTGGATGCTGCATTCGCGCTCGTTGAGGTAGAGGATGTTGCCGTGCTGATCGCCGAGAATCTGGATCTCGATATGGCGCGGATTGAGGATGAATTTCTCGATAAACACGCGGTCGTCGCCGAAGCTGTTCAGCCCCTCACGCTTGACGCTCTCGAAGCCTTCGCGGACGTCCTTTTCGTCATAGGCGAGGCGCATGCCCTTGCCGCCGCCGCCGGCGCTGGCCTTCATCATCACCGGATAGCCGATCTCGTTACTGATCTCGACGGCATGTTCGGTGTCGCGGATTTCACCAACAAAGCCGGGGACGACGTTGACGCCCGCTTCCTTTGCAAGCTTCTTCGACTCGATCTTGTCCCCCATCGCGGCGATCGCGTTCACCGGCGGGCCAATGAAGGCGATATTTTCCTTGGCCAGCGCCTCAGCGAAGCTGGTGCGTTCCGACAGGAAACCATAGCCCGGATGCACCGCCTCGGCGCCGGTTTCCTTGCATGCGGCGATGATCTTGTCGGCGATCAGATAGGATTCGGACGCCGGCGACGGCCCGATATGCACCGCCTCGTCAGCCATCTGCACGAAGGGCGCGCGCGCGTCGGCGTCCGAATAGACGGCGACCGTCGATATGCCCATACGCCGCGCGGTCTTGATGACGCGGCAGGCAATTTCGCCGCGATTGGCGATCAGGATTTTCTTGAACATCAATATTCCTCGACAAGTGCCTTGAGTTCGGCGGTCCGCGCCTTGGTCAGTCGTTCCATGCATCCGCTGTGGAGCATCGGTGCCATGCTACCGCCGCGCGCCGCAAAACTCTCGACCAGCCACTGCTGATCGCGATAGGTCAGCCACGCGCGCTGCGCGGCGAGCAAGGTGTCATAATGGGTGGGCTGGGTATCGTAGCGGCGATCGATCATCTTATCGCGCGACCGCATCTCGGCCACGGTCAGCTTCCACTGCGCATTGAGCGTAGCATCGGCGACCTCATAGGCCTTTCCGGCACAATAGTTCATCTCGACCTGATATCGTTGATTGTCGCAATCGACGGGAGGATCCTCCGCGACTGCTACCGCCAAATAGAAAAGGGCGAGGATCACTCCGCGGTCTCCGTCAGCATCCCTTGGCGCATCGGCTCTTCGCTTTCCATCGGCCGCAGCCCCAGCTTTGCGAAGAGCGCCGCGTCGGCATTGTCGCCCGCGTTCGCGGTCGTCAGCAGCTTGTCGCCGGTGAAGATGCTGTTCGCGCCCGCCATGAAGCAGAGCGCCTGCGTCGCCTCCGACATGCTCTCGCGTCCCGCCGACAGGCGGACCATCGATTTCGGCATCGTGATACGCGCGACCGCGATCGTGCGGACGAATTCGATATCGTCAATCTTCGCGAGCGGGGTGCCCTCGAGCATGTCGCCGAGCACGGTGCCCTTCACCGGCACCAGCGCGTTGACCGGCACGCTTTCGGGATGGCGTTCGAGCGTTGCGAGCGCGTGGATGAAACCGACGCGGTCGGCGCGCGTCTCGCCCAGCCCGACAATCCCGCCCGAACAGACGTTGATCCCGGCATTGCGGACTTCCTCCAGCGTGTCGAGCCGGTCCTGAAAGGTCCGCGTGGAGATGATATTCTCGTAATTCTCCGGGCTCGTGTCGATATTGTGGTTGTAATAGTCGAGCCCCGCGACCGCGAGCGTCTGCGCCTGTTCCTTGGTCAGCATGCCCAGGGTCATGCAGGTTTCCATGCCCATCGCGCGCACGCCCTCGACCATCTCGACGATGCTCGCCATGTCGCGGTCCTTGGGGTTGCGCCAGGCGGCGCCCATGCAGAAGCGCTTCGACCCGGCATCCTTCGCCTGCGCCGCAGCTTGCAGCACCGCGCGCACATCCATCAGCTTGGTGGCCTTGAGCCCGCTGTCGGCATGTTTTGATTGCGAGCAATAGCCGCAATCCTCGACGCAGCCGCCGGTCTTGATGCTCAAGAGCGTGCAAAGCTGCACCTCGCCGCGCGCGTGATGGCGGCGATGGACGCCCTGCGCCTCCCACATCAATTCGTCGAACGGCAGGTCGAACAGTGCGGCGATTTCCTCGCGCGTCCAGTCGGTACGGGTTTCGGTCACGCTTCGGTCTCCAATGCCTGTGCCAGGTCAGCGATGATGTCGTCGATATGTTCGATCCCCACCGACACGCGGACGACGTCGGGCCCGGCGCCCGCTTCGACCAGTTCGGCCTCCGAAAGCTGGCTGTGCGTCGTCGATGCCGGATGGATGATCAGCGAGCGGGTGTCGCCCAGATTGGCGAGATGGCTGAACAGCTTGACCGCGGAGACGAGCTTGACGCCAGCATCGTAGCCGCCCTGGAGGCCGAAGGTGAACACGGCGCCGCCGCGCCCGCCGAGATATTTGTGCGCGAGGTCGTGATAGGGGCTGCCCCGCAGACCGGCATAGGAGACCCAGCTCACTGCCGGATGATCCTGCAACCATTTGGCGAGCGCGAGCGCGTTGCTGCAATGCCGGTCCATGCGCAGCGCGAGCGTCTCCATGCCGGTGAGCGCAAGAAAGGCGTTCATCGGCGCGAGCGCGGGGCCAAGGTCGCGCAGGCCGAGCGTCCGCGCGGCGAGGATGAAGGCGAGCGGCCCGAACGCCTCGGTGAAGGTCAGCCCGTGATAGGAGGCATTGGGTTCGCTCAGCGCGGGATATTTGCCGCCCTTTGACCAGTCGAACGTCCCGGCATCGACGATCAGGCCGCCGATCGCATTGCCATGACCGTTCAGGAATTTGGTCGCCGAATGGACGACGATGTCGGCGCCATGCTCGATCGGGCGGCAGAGCATCGGGGTCGCCATCGTGTTGTCGACGATCAGCGGTACGCCGGCATCGTGGGCGACCTTTGCAATCGCCGCGATATCCTGCACGACCCCGCCCGGATTGGCGAGGCTTTCGATGAAGACCGCGCGCGTCCTGTCGTTGATCGCGGCCGCGACATTCGCCGGATCGTCGGCATCGACGAAATGCGTCGTCCAGGCCATCTTGCGAAAGCTCTGCCCCAGCTGGTTGAGCGAGCCGCCATAGAGCTTTTTCGCCGCAACGATCTCACACCCCGGCTCCATGATCGTATGGAAGGCCAGAAACTGCGCAGCATGGCCCGACGCCACCGCGAGCGCCGCCTGCCCGCCCTCCAGCGCCGCGATCTTGCCTTCGAGCGCGCCGTTCGTCGGGTTCATGATCCGGGTGTAGATATTCCCGAATTCCTGCAGGTTGAACAATCGCGACGCATGATCGACATCGTCGAACACATAGGATGCGGTCTGGTAGATCGGCGTGATCCGCGCCTTGGTCGTCGGATCGGGCGCGGTGCCGGCGTGAACGCTCAGCGTTTCAGGTTTATGGTTGCTCATGCAGCATCCTCCAGCGGGGGCATATTGTGGCCGAGCAGGCGCAGGACGTCGGCGGCGCATTCCACCACATTGCTGCCCGGGCCATAGATGCCCTGCACGCCCGCGTCGCGCAGATAGTCGTAGTCCTGCGGCGGAATGACGCCGCCCGCGATCACCTTGATATCGCCGCGCCCCGCCTCGCGCAGCCCCTTGATGAGTTCGGGGATCAGCGTCTTGTGCCCGGCGGCCAAGCTCGACGCGCCGACCGCATCGACCCCGCTTTCGAGCGCGAGCACGACCGTTTCCTCGGGCGTCTGGAACAAGGGCCCGGACACCACGTCAAAGCCCATGTCGCTGAACGCCGAGGCGATGACATTGGCGCCGCGATCGTGTCCGTCCTGCCCCATCTTGGCGACGAGCAGCTTGGGCGCGCGGCCCAGACGGCGTTCGACCGCCTTCACCCCGTCGACGACCTGCGCCCAGCGGTTGTCGCCCTGATAGGGCGCGGCATAGACGCCTTTCACCGGCTTCGGCACCGTGCCGTAGCGCCCGAAGCTGACCTCCATCGCGTCCGAAATTTCGCCCAGCGTCGCGCGCGCGCGCGCCGCATCGACTGCGTGCGCGAGAAGATTGGTCTCGATCGACTGCGGAGCCGCCGCCGCGCGGCGCAGCGCGGTGAGCGCGGCCTGACAAGCGACCTCGTCGCGGCTCGCCTTGACGCGGTTGATCCGCGCGACCTGCGCCTCGCGAACCTTGGTGTTGTCGACCTCGAGCGTTTCGAGCAGATCCTCGTCCTTCAGGCGATATTTGTTCACCCCGACGATGACGTCGTCGCCGCGGTCCACCCTCGCCTGTCGGGCGGCGGCGGCTTCCTCGATCATCGCCTTGGGCCAGCCGGCGGCGACCGCCTTGGCCATGCCGCCTTCGCTTTCGACCCGGTCGATAATCTCCTGCGCCTTGTCAACAAGCTGCTGCGTCAGCGCCTCGATATAATAGCTGCCGCCGAGCGGATCGACGACGTTGCACATACCCGTTTCTTCCTGGATCACGATCTGGGTGTTGCGCGCGATGCGGGCTGAAAAGTCGGTGGGCAGCGCGATCGCCTCGTCGAGTGCGTTGGTGTGCAGCGACTGGGTGCCGCCCAGCATCGCCGCCATCGCCTCGATCGTCGTGCGCATGACATTGTTGTAGGGGTCTTGCTCGGTCAGGCTGACCCCCGACGTCTGGCAATGGGTGCGCAGCATCTTGCTGCGCTCGTCCTTCGCGCCCAACTTCGTCATCGCGCGGTGCCACAGCACGCGCGCGGCGCGCAGCTTGGCGATCTCCATGAAGAAATTCATGCCGATCGCGAAGAAGAAGGACAGGCGACCGGCAAACTTGTCGATGTCGAGGCCGCTCGCCACGCCATATTTCACATATTCGATGCCGTCGGCGATGGTGAAGGCCAGTTCCTGCACCTGCGTCGCCCCCGCCTCCTGCATATGATAACCGGAGATCGAGATGCTGTTGAACTTGGGCATTTCGCGCGACGTGTAGCCGAAGATGTCGCTAATGATCCGCATCGAGGGTTCGGGCGGATAGATATAGGTATTGCGGACCATGAACTCCTTCAAAATGTCGTTCTGGATGGTCCCGTCGAGCAGCTTGCGCTCGACCCCCTGCTCCTCGCCCGCGACGATGAAAAAGGCAAGGATCGGGATGACCGCGCCGTTCATCGTCATGCTGACGGACATCTGGTCGAGCGGGATGCCGTCGAAAAGGATCTTCATATCCTCGACGCTGTCGATCGCCACCCCCGCCTTGCCGACGTCACCGACGACGCGCGGATGGTCGCTGTCATAGCCTCGGTGCGTCGCAAGGTCGAAGGCGACGCTGAGACCCTTCTGCCCCGCGGCGAGGTTGCGGCGATAGAAGGCGTTCGATTCCTCGGCGGTCGAGAAGCCCGCATATTGCCGGACCGTCCACGGCCGCCCCGCATACATCGACGCCCGCACGCCGCGCGTGAAGGGCGCGAAACCGGGCAGGCCGGGATCGGTCTGGACGTCCTCGGCCGTGTAGAGCGGCTTGACATCGATCCCCTCCGGCGTGTGCCAGGTGAGGTCTTTACCCTTTACTTCCTTGTCGGCGGCGGCGGCCCATTGGTCGAGGGTCGGTTTGTCGGTCATATGCGTATCTCTACTCTCTTTTCGTCATGCCGGACTTGATCCGGCATCCATTCCTCGCAGCGACGCAAGAATCGACCCCGGATCAAGTCCGGGGTGACGAGGAAAAATGGGTCAGTGCGCCCCCTTCGGCGTCTCCATGATCTCGGTCAGCACGCCGCCCATGTCCTTGGGGTGCAGGAAGAAGATCAACGTCCCGTGCGCGCCAATCCGCGGCTCGCCCAGCACGCGCTTGCCCATCGCCTCGAATTCGGCCTTGGCGGCGTGAATGTCGGGGACTTCGTAGCACATGTGATGCTGCCCGCCCGCCGGGTTCTTTTCGAGGAACCCCGCGATCGAGGTATTGCCCGGCAGCGGCTCGATCAGTTCGATCTGAGTCCCGTCGAGCGCCCCGCCCGCGCCGGGCGTATCGACGAAGCACACTTTGACGCCCTGATCGGGCAGGTCGAACGGCTCATGGATCTTCGTCGCGCCCATCACGTCGCGATAAAAGACGATGCTGTCGGCGATCGACGGCGTCGCGACGCCGATATGGTTGAGGCGGCCGAGTTTCATCGGGAACTCCATCCAAGATAAATCAGAGCGGCGATAACGAGACCATAAACCGTCAATCCGCCGTAACGCCGAGCCGCTGCGGGCTTTCCCCAAAACAGCGCGGTCGCGAGAGAAGGTCTCTCATTGAAGTTGAGCCAGCCATCCACCAGCAGGAAGCCGACGACGAGGATCCAAAGCGCGGTGTTCATCGCAGCATTCCCTACAGCGGAATATTGTCATGCTTCTTCCACGGATTTTCGAGCTGCTTGTTTCGCAGCTTCCTTAACCCCAGCGCAATCCGCTTGCGCGTCGAGTGCGGATAGATCACCTCGTCGATATAGCCGCGCTGCGCCGCGACAAACGGATTGGCGAAGCGGTCCTCATATTCCTTCGTGCGTTCGGCGATCTTTTCGGGGTCGCCGATGTCGCTGCGGAAGATGATCTCGACCGCGCCCTTCGCGCCCATCACCGCGATCTCGGCGGTCGGCCAGGCATAGTTCAAATCGCCGCGCAGATGCTTCGACGCCATCACGTCGTAGGCACCGCCATAGGCCTTGCGTGTGATGACCGTGATCTTGGGCACCGTCGCCTCGGCATAGGCGAAGAGAAGCTTCGCGCCGTGCTTGATGATGCCATTATATTCCTGCGCGGTACCGGGCAGGAAGCCCGGGACGTCGACGAAGGTAACGATCGGAATTTCGAACGCGTCGCAGAAACGGACGAAACGCGCCGCCTTCTTCGACGAATTGATGTCGAGCACGCCCGCAAGCACCAGCGGCTGGTTCGCGACGATGCCGATCGTGCGACCCTCGATGCGACCGAAGCCGCAGATGATGTTCGCGGCGTGCG
Source organism: Sphingopyxis terrae subsp. terrae NBRC 15098 (assembly GCF_001610975.1). Classification (NCBI taxonomy): domain Bacteria; kingdom Pseudomonadati; phylum Pseudomonadota; class Alphaproteobacteria; order Sphingomonadales; family Sphingopyxidaceae; genus Sphingopyxis; species Sphingopyxis terrae. The sequence continues at coordinate 3,485,061 of NZ_CP013342.1, forward strand.
CGGGCTGCACCTCGAAGAAATCGCCCTCGTCGACTGTCTTTCGGATCAGTTCGTGCATGTCATAGGGCTGGTTCGCATTGGGCGGGATCAGCGTGTCGAGGCTCATTTCGGCGCGATCGTAGGGATCGCTCGTCGGGCGCACCGGCACGCCGCTGCGGTTGTTTTCGGGCAGATAATCGAAGAAGTCGCGCGCCGCGAGCAGCGCCTCGATGTCGTTCTCGAACGCCAGATCGGCGACCGAGCTTTTCGTCGTGTGGGTGATCGCGCCGCCGAGCTCTTCTTGCGTCACCACTTCGTTGGTCACCGTCTTCACCACATCAGGTCCGGTGACGAACATGTAGCTACTATCCTTCACCATGAAGATGAAGTCGGTCATCGCCGGGCTGTAAACCGCTCCGCCCGCGCACGGCCCCATGATCAGACTGATCTGCGGCACGACGCCCGACGCCAGCACATTTTTCTGGAACACGTCGGCATAGCCCCCGAGGCTGGCGACGCCCTCCTGGATACGCGCGCCGCCGCTGTCATTAAGGCCGATGACCGGCGCACCGACCAGCATCGCCTTTTCCATCACCTTGCAGATTTTTTCGGCGTGACGCTTGGACAGCGAGCCGCCGAAGACGGTGAAATCCTGGCTGAAGACATAGACGAGGCGGCCGTTGATCGTCCCCGATCCGGTCACGACGCCATCGCCCGGAATCTTCTGATCCTGCATGCCGAAATCGACGCAGTCATGCTCGACATAGGTGTCGAGTTCCTCGAACGAGTCTTCGTCGAGCAGTACCAGCAACCGCTCACGCGCGGTCAGCTTGCCCTTGGCATGCTGCGCATCGATACGCTTCTGCCCGCCTCCCAAGGCGGCGGCGGCGCGGCGACGTTCCATTTCGGCAATATTGGCGGACACTCGGCTTCTCCGGTTTTCTGGAGCCTGCCATCTGCGCCCACGGCGCCCGCTATGCAAATGCGAATTTGCAAAGTTGCAAAGTGATAGTTTGCAAAGTAGAATTACCAGCTTCCGTTCGCCCTGAGCCTGTCGAAGGGCCGTCCTTGCCTTGGAGGAAGAAAAACCGGTGCTTCGACAAGCTCAGCACGAACGGAACAAGAGGGGGCGCCTATGACCCGCCAACGCATCTTTGCCGGTACGCGCCTGCGCCAGCTCCGCCTTGAGCGAGGCGTGAGCCAGGCCGATTTCGCCGAAGCGATCGGCATCTCTGCCTCTTACCTCAGCCAGATCGAGCATGACGACAGGCCGTTGACCCCTGCCCTGCTCGACCGGCTGCAAAGGCTTTTCCCGCTCGAATGGGAGGAGGTCGCCGCCGATGCCGGTGACCGCCGTGCCGGGGCGTTGCGCGAGGCGGCGGCCGATCCGCTGTTCGCCGCCGCACCGCTGGCGCCCGAGCAGCTTGAGCGCGCCGCGCTGCAGCAACCGCAGCTCGCCGACCAGTTCGTCGCGCTCCACGCCGCCTATCGCCGCGCGGGCCAGCGGCTCCAGATCATCGACGAAGCGATGACCGGCGGCACCGCCGAGGGCAGCCGTCTGCCGTGGGAGGAGGTACGCGACTGGTTCCACGACGCGGGCAATTATGTCGATAGCATCGACCGCGCCGCCGAGACGCTGGCGGGCCAGCTGCGCGGCCGCGATCCGTCGCCCGCGATCGAGACGATCGAACGACGGCTGCGCGAGGCGCTGGGCATTTCGATCGTCTATCGCCAGCACCAGGTGCTGCGCGATTTCGACGCGACGATGCGCCACCTGATCATCGATCCGTCGCAGCCCGCCGAAACGCGCCGCTTTCAACTTGCGCACCAGCTGGCGGCGCTGGCGCTCGCGCGCGAGATTGCTGCGGTGATCGAGGCGTCGCCGCTGCGCACCGCGGCGGCGCGCCAGTTGCTCCACGTCGGCCTCGCCAATTATGCCGCGGGCGCGGTTCTGATGCCCTATGCCGCCTTTCGCGCCAGCGCCCGCGCGGTGCGGCACGACATCGACCGGCTGCGGCTCGACTATGGCGTCAGCTTCGAACAGGCGTGCCATCGCCTCTCCACGCTCCAGCGCCCCGGCGCGCGGGGCATCCCGATGTTCTTCTGCCGCGTCGACATGGCGGGCAACATTACCAAGCGGCACAGCGCCACTCGCCTGCAATTCGCGCGCTTCGGCGGCGCCTGCCCGCTGTGGATCGTCCACGAGGCGGCGGCGATCCCCGACCGCATATTGTTCCAGCTCGCCGAGACACCCGATGGGCTGCGCTATGTGTCGATGGCGAAGGGGCTCGTGAAACCGTCGGGCAGCTATGCGCGCTCGCCGCGCCGCTATGCCGTGGCGCTAGGGTGCGAGGCGCAATATGCCGCCGATTTCGTCTATGCCGACGGGGTCGATGTGACCGCGCCGCACGCCGCGACGCGTATCGGATCATCGTGCCGGATTTGCCCGCGCGACGACTGCGACCAGCGCGCCTTTCCGCCGAGCGACCGGCCGATCCTGGTCGACCCCGACCGCCGCGACGTGGTGCCCTACCGCATCGGTTAGCGAAATGTCATTGCAAGCGGAGCGAAGTAATGACGAAGACGCTCACACCTTCACGATTCCTCGCTCGATCAGGCTGTGCGCCGTCGCCAGCACCGCCTCCTCGGGCGTCCGCATCGTCCAGCCGAGCGTCTCCATCGCGTGACGGCTATCGCCGCCGCGAACATTGCCCAGCTCGGCGACGAGTTGCTTGAGTTCGGGGCGGAAGATCGCGAAGCCTTTGAGCAGCCAGTCGGGCATCCGCCGCGTCGGCACCTTGCGCGCCTGCTCGTCCAGGTTCGCGGTCAGGATGTTGGCGACGTCGATCATCTTCAGGAACGGTCCCGAACAGACATAGCGCTCGTCCCGGATGCCCGGCGCGGTGAGCGCGCGATAATGAAGGTCGGCAACGTCGCGCACGTCGATGATGCCGAAGCCGACGTCGGGACACATTGGCACCTTGCCCTCGAGCAATTGTTTCACGACCTCGATCGACGTCGACAGATCGTCGGACAGCAACGGCCCGAACACCGCTGCTGGATTGACCGAGGCGAATTCCATGTCGCCGCCCTCGGCCGCCACCCAATCGCGCGCCGCGCGCTCGGCGACGGTTTTCGAGCGCGGATAGGGCATGACCGCCGGATTATCGAGGTTCGTCCAATCGGTTTCGCTGTAGATGCCGCCACCGTCGCCATGCCCATAGGCGATCGCCGCCATCGACGAGGTCAGAACGAAGCGCCGCACCCCCGCTGCCCTCGCGAAACGCAGCGCGCGCAACGCGCCTTCGCGCGCCGGAACCACCAGTTCATCGGCATGCTGGGGAACCCCCATCGGAAAGGGCGAAGCGACATGCGCGACATGGCTGCATCCGGCGATCGCCTCCGCCCAGCCGAGATCATGCTCCAGATCGGCCGCGAAGAACTGAAGCCGGTCGTTGTCGACCGCCAGCCAGCTGCGCACTTCGGCCTCGCGCTTCAGGCTGCGCACCGTCGTGTGAACCGTCCAGCCATTGTCGATCAACTGCCGGATCAGGAAGCCGGCGATATAGCCGCTGCCACCTGTTACCAATATCGTGCCCGTCATCTGCACCGCTCCTCGCCGCATTTGCGAAGAATAGCAGACAGGCCGCGCGGTCGCCGCTTATTTCAGCAGCACCAGTTCCTCGGCCATGCTGGGGTGCAGGGCAACCGTGGCGTCGAAGTCGGCTTTCGTCAGCCCCGCCTTCACGGCGACGGCGGCGGCCTGCAAAATTTCGGGCGCGTCGGGACCGATCATGTGAAGGCCGACGACCTGGTCGGTCGCCGCATTGACGACCATCTTGTACAGCGCCCGTTCGTTGCGGCCGGCAAGGACATTCTTCATCGCCCGGAAATCGCTGGTGTAGATGCGCACAGCGCCCAGCTTGTTGCGTGCCTCTGCCTCGGTCATCCCGACCGCGCCGATCGGCGGATGGCTGAACACCGCGCTCGGGACATTGGCATAATCGACGGTCGTCGGCTTGCCGCCGAAGACGCTGTCGGCGAACGCCTGCCCCTCGCGGATCGCCACCGGCGTCAGCTGGATGCGATTGGTCACGTCGCCGACGGCGTAGATGCTCGGCACCGACGACTGGTTATTGTCATCGACCTTGACCGCGCCAACCTTGTCGAGTTCGACACCCGCCGCTTCCAGACCCAAGCCCTTTGTGTTCGGTACCCGTCCGGTCGCGACGAGCACGGCATCGGCCGCGATCGGATCGCAATTGTCGAGATGGACCATCAGCGATCCGTCGTCCTGCTTCTCGATTGATTTGAACGGCGCATTGAAACGGAATTCGATCCCCTTGGTCATCGAAATCTGGAGCAGGCGGTCCCGGATCTGCTCGTCATAGCCGCGCAGGATCGCGTCGCCGCGGTTGACGATCGTCACCTTGCTGCCGAATTCATTGAAGATACCCGCAAATTCGTTGGCGATATAGCCGCCGCCGGCGATCACCACACGCTTCGGCAGGCTGTCGAGATGAAACACCTCGTTCGAGGTGATCGCATGCTCGCTGCCCGGAAATTCGGGAACGAACGGCCAGCCGCCGGTCGCCACCAGGATGCGTTCGGCGGTGAGTTCGGTCCCGTCGGCGAGCCGCACCTTTTGCGGACCGACGATTGTCGCGCGCGTCTTGAGCAGCGTAACCTTGTGATTATCGAGCGTCTGACCGTAGAGACCTTCGAGACGCGTGACTTCGCCGAGCACATTGTCGCGCAGCCGCTGCCAGTCGAAATGGCAATCGGGAACGTCCCAACCGAAATGCCGCGCGTCCTTCAGATCCTCGGCAAAATGCGCGCCGTAGACGAGCAGCTTCTTGGGCACGCAGCCGCGAATGACGCAGGTGCCGCCAACGCGATACTCTTCGGCGACCGCGACCCGCGCGCCGTGCGACGCCGCGACCCGGCTCGCGCGAACGCCGCCCGACCCGGCGCCGATGACAAATAGGTCATAGTCGAAATCGCTCATGAAACACCCCTGGCAATCGTCGCTGACATTCGCGGCGAGGGCCTATGTGGTTACGCCGCGCCGTCTTGCCAATCGAATATTTGGATTAGCCTGATCGCCTAGTCCCCCAGCGCCGCCTGCATCAGCGCTTCGGTGGCCGGATCGAATTGCACCGTTCCTCCGGCAAGGCCCTTCGCCATTTCCTTGCCTAGCTCGACCCCGAACTGATCGAAGGGATTGATGCCGAGCAGCACGGCGTTGGCGAAAACGCGATGTTCGTAGAAGGCGATCAGCGCACCCAGACTATGCGGCGTCACCTGTTCGAGCAGGATCGTCGTCGATGGACGGTTGCCGGGATAGGCGCGCGCGCCGTCCTCGCTCGCACGGCCGGTCATCAACGCCGCGCCCTGCGCGATGCAGTTCGCGACCAGCGTCTCGTGGTGGGCATCGTCAAGGATATGATCGGGCTCGCGCGCGACGACGAATTCAACCGGGGTCAGATGCGTGCCCTGATGCAGAAGTTGGAACACCGCGTGCTGGGCGTCGGTGCCGACGCCGCCCCAGGTGATCGGCGCGCTCTGCTGCGCGAGCGGCGCGCCGTCGAGCGTCACGCGCTTGCCGTTCGATTCCATTTCGAGCTGTTGCAGATAGGCGGGCAACAGCCGCAACCGTTCGTCATAGGCAAAAACTGCGCGGGTCTGACAGCCCAGCCGGTTGGCGTAAATCTGGTCGGCGAAAGCGGCGAGCAGGCAGATATTGTCGGCGCCGTCGGCGAGCCGGAAATGGCGGTCCATCTCCGCCGCGCCTTCGAGCATGTCCTGAAAAGCGTCCCAGCCGAGCGCCAGCGCCGCCGGAAAGCCGATCGACGACCATAGCGAATAGCGCCCGCCGACGGTTTCGCTGAACGGCAGAATGCGCGTTTCGTCGATACCCCATTCGACCGCGCGTTCGGGATTGGCGGTCAGCGCAATAAAACGGCCGACCGGATCATCGACGCCCGCTTCCTCCAGCCATTGCAGCGCCGAGGCCGCGTTGAGCAGCGTCTCGGTCGTCGTGAAGGTCTTCGACGCGACCGCGACGAGCGTATAGGCTGGATCGAATTTGGCGAAGACTTCGGCGAGCGCGGCCCCATCGACATTCGAGACGATGGCGACGTCGTAGCGCGAGCCATGCCGCCCCAGCGCATCGATCAACAGGTGGGGGCCAAGCGCCGACCCGCCGATGCCGATGTGGAGCAAATGGCGGATTTCGCCGAACGCATCGGCCTCGATCGCGTCGATCAGCATCCGCATCCGCTGATGCAATGCCTGCGCGACATGGACGGACTCGGGCGCCCCTTCGCCGCGCTCGGCGCTGTGCTCTGCAGCACGGTCTTCGGTCGGGTTGGCGATGCCGCCCGCGAAAAGCGTCTTGCGGCGGCCGGCAAAATCCTGCGCTTCGGCAAGCGTCGAAAGGATCGCCAGCGCCTCGCCATCGAGATGCGTCTTTGCGAAGTCGAAGCGAATGTCAGCGACGTTGCGAACGAGCATCTGAAGCCGCGCCTCCGGATCGGCGGCGATCAGGTCGGCGATTGTTTGCGGTTGCCACGCGGAGAGCGCCTGCCACGCATCGGAGGAGGTGGTCATCGAAAACGTCCTTCTAAGGTCCCTTCGTGTCGAGCAAAGTCGAGACACCCCAAGGCGCGAACGACCGATGGGCATCTCGACTTCGCTCGATGCGAACGGGGATGGAGATGTTCGTCAGTTTCATAGGCGCGCCACCGCTCGCGCGCCAGCGTCATCCGCCGATATTTACTTGACGCGCAGACCTATTCACCGTCAATGCGCCCCATGACCGACGCCAGCATCCCCGCCGAAAATCCCGCCCCCGCGACGCCCGAACCCGCGCCCGTATCCGCCAAGGAAGAGGCGGTCGACACGATCCGCTTTCTCGCGCTGCTCGCGATCGCGGTGCTGATCTTTCGAAGCTTCTTTCTCTCGCCCTTCAACATTCCGTCGGAATCGATGCAGCCGCGCCTGCTGATCGGCGACTATCTGCTCGTGAACAAGATGGCTTACGGCTATTCGAAATACAGCCTGCCGTTCAGCGTGCCGCTGATCCCCGGCCGTATTTTCGCGCGTACGCCCGATCGCGGCGACGTTGTCGTGTTCAAGGCGCCGCCGGTCAACGACAACGACTATATCAAGCGCGTGATCGGCCTGCCCGGCGACACGATCCAGGTGAAGGACGGCATCGTCTGGCTGAACGGCAAGCCGCTGAAGCGCGAACCGATGGCCGATTTCGTCATTCCGGTGACGCAGAATATGATCGACGCCTCGCGCGCCAACGGCACCCTGCCCTGCTATTCGCCCGAGTTCGAAGAGATCGGCGCGAACGGCCAGCGTCAGTGCCGCTACAAGCGCTTCAAGGAAACGCTGCCCAGCGGCAAGAGCTACGCCATCCTCGATATCACCTCGATCCCCGAGGATAATACAGCGCCCGTGACCGTGCCTGCCGGCCATCTGTTCCTGATGGGGGATAATCGCGACCGCAGCGCCGACAGCCGCTTCCCCGCCGTCGAAGGTCAGGGCATTGGCCTGGTGCCCGAGGAAAATCTGGTCGGCCATGCGCTGGTGACGATGTTCTCGACCGACGGGTCGGCAAGCTGGCTCAACCCGATCAGCTGGTTCACCGCCGCCCGCTGGAGCCGCGCCGGGGAAGGCTTTTGAACGAAGGCGTATCCGCGGAAACGCTTGCCGCCATTACCGGCGCAACGCCCCGCGACCTTGGCCTCTACCGCGAGGCGCTGACCCACGGCAGCAGCGGTGCGGGTGATTATCAGCGGCTGGAATTTCTGGGCGACCGCGTGCTCGGCCTCGTCATTGCTTCCGAATTGTTCGCCCGCTTTCCGAAGGCGGCGGAGGGCGAATTGTCATCGCGGCTGCACGCGCTTGCGTCGGGCGAAACCTGCGCGCGGATCGCGCAGGCGCTCGACCTTACCGCGCATGTCCGCTTCGGCGCGCAGGCGATCGGCGATGGCGGGCGGCATAGCGACAATATCGCCGCCGACGTGCTCGAAGCGCTGATCGGCGCGCTGTGGCTCGACCTTGGCCAGGACGCCGCGCGGGCATTCATCGTCCGCAATTGGGGCAGCATGATCGAAGGCCAGGTCGCCGCGCCCAAACATCCCAAGGCGGCGCTTCAGGAATGGGCGCTCGCGCGCAAGCGCAAGCCCCCCGAATATCGCCTCGTCCGCCGCGACGGCCCCGACCACGCCCCGCGCTTCCGCGTCGCCGTCGCGATCGGCAAGCTCGCCGAGGCCGAAGGCGACGGCCCGTCCAAGCAGGCTGCCGAGAAGGCGGCCGCCACCGCCCTGCTCGAAATCTTGACCCAGGAAGACGTGAAATGACCCAGCGCTGCGGTTTCGTGGCGGTTGTCGGCGCCCCGAACGCCGGCAAATCGACCCTCGTCAACGCCCTTGTCGGCCAGAAGGTCGCCATCGTCAGCCCCAAGGCGCAGACGACGCGCACCCGCCTGATGGGCGTCGCGATGGACGGCGACACGCAGATCATCCTGATCGACACGCCGGGCATCTTCGCGCCCACCCGCCGGCTCGACCGCGCGATGGTCGCCGCGGCGTGGGGCAGCCTCGAGGAAGCCGAGGCCATCCTTGTCATGGTTGACGCCGCGGCCAAGCTGACGGGCCGCGTCGAACGCGTGCTGGAAGGAGTCGCGAACCGGCCCGAGAAGAAATATCTGGTGCTGAACAAGGTCGACCTGACCAAGAAGGACAAGCTGCTCACCATCGCGACCGAGCTCAACGCCCGGCTCGCCTTCGACGAAACCTTCTTCATCGCGGCGAGCAGCGGCGACGGCGTGCCCGAGCTCAAGGCGCATCTCGCCGCGCTGATGCCCGAGGGGCCGTGGCATTTCCCCGAGGACGAGGTCAGCGACGCGCCCGAACGGATGCTCGCGGCCGAGATCACGCGCGAGCAGCTCTATCGCCAGCTCCATGAGGAATTGCCCTATCAGTCGACGGTCGAGACCGAATTGTTCAAGACCCGCCCCGACGGCAGCGCCGAAATCCACCAGCAGATTTTTGTCGCGCGCGACAACCAGCGCGCCATCGTGCTTGGCAAGGGCGGCTCCCGAATCAAGGAAATTGGCGCAAAGGCCCGCGCCGAACTTGCCGAACTGATGGGCCGCAAGGTCCACCTTTTCCTGCACGTGAAGGTCAAGGAAAATTGGGACGAAGACCGCGGCGTCTATCGCGACATGGGCCTCGACTGGGTCGATTGAACGGCGAAATGGCGCACGATCCCTTCAACACCCCCGGCGACCGGTTCCGAGCGGTCTTCCGCTATTGGCAGGCCTATCTGCTCATCGCCGTGCTGATCGCGCTCGTCATCGAGCGCGATCGTTTCGCGAGCAGCGGCAAGGATCATCTGGTCGCCGGCGAAGTCATGCGGATTGAAACGCCGCCCGGAAAGCCGGAGCAGGCCGTCGTGCGCGTCAACAGCCTGCAGCAGGCGACCGTCGCGCTTCCCGCCAACGCGCATTGCCATAGCGGATCGAAAATCCGCCTCGTTCGTCACGACGACGTCGCCCAGCACGACTTCCGCGCCGCCGACCCGCCCTGCGCGGGATAGGCGATGGAGCTTGGGCCGGTCGCCCAAGCAACATCACGCGTCCTTCGCGGCCTTCTTCTTTGCCGGCGCCTTCTTTGCGGCCGGCTTTTTGGCCGCAGCCTTCTTCGCGGGCGTCTTCTTCTTGCCCTTCGCCGGTCCTTTCGCGGCGCGGGCGTCGATCAGGGCGACAGCTTCCTCGACAGTCAGCGCGTCGGGCTCGACCGTCTTGGGCAGCGTGGCGTTGGTCGTGCCGTCGGTCACATAAGGCCCGAAACGTCCGGCCATCAGCTTCATTTCGCCGCCGCTCGTCGGGTGCGGGCCGAAAGTCTTCAATGGCTCGGCCTTGGCGCGCGTGCCGCGGCCGCCGCCATTCGCCGCATCGGCGATACGCGCCACCGCCGCGTTCATGCCGATGTCGAAGATTTCGGCGGTGCCGGTCAGCTTCGCATATTTGCCGTCATGGAGCAGATAGGGACCATAGCGCCCCAGTCCCGCGACGATCGGCTTGCCACTTTCGGGATGCGTCCCGACGTCGCGCGGCAGGCTCAGGAGCCGCAGCGCATAGTCCAGATCGAAATCCTCGGCCGGAATGTCCTTCGGGATCGACGAGCGCTTCGCCTCCTTGCCATCGCCGAGCTGGATATAAGGTCCGAACCGGCCGCTGCGCTTCGTCACCTCGAGCCCGCTTTCGGGATCGGTACCCAGCGTTTCGGGGCCGCTGTCGGCGCCGTCGCTGCCGCCCGGCTGCGCGAATTTTCGCGTGAATTTGCACTCAGGATAGTTACTGCACGCGATGAACGGACCGAAGCGCCCGCCGCGCAGCGCGAGCCGCCCGGTGCCACAATTCGGGCAGACGCGCGGATCGCTGCCGTCGCCCTTGTCGGGGAAGAGATAGGGGCCGAGAAACTCGTCGAGCGCCGCGGTAATTTCCGACGGCTTCTGCTCCATCACCTCGCCGGTGCGCGGCTTGAAGTCGCGCCAGAAGCGTTCGAGTACCGCCTGCCACTGGGCGCGGCCGCCCGACACGTCGTCGAGCTCTTCTTCGAGGCCCGCGGTGAAATCATATTCGACATAGCGGCCGAAGAAGCGTTCGAGGAAAGCGGTGAGCAATCGCCCGCTCTCTTCCGGCAGGAAGCGGTTCTTTTCGACGCGCACATAGGCGCGGTCCTTGAGCACCTGAAGGATCGAGGCATAGGTCGACGGGCGCCCGATGCCGAGTTCCTCCATCTTCTTGACCAGGCTCGCTTCCGAATAGCGCGGCGGCGGCTGCGTCTCGTGGGCTTCGACCTCGACGCCGGTCTTGGCGGGTGCATCGCCCTTTGCCATCGCGGGAAGCAAGCGCGCATCCTCATCGTCGGCGCTGTCGTCGCGGCTTTCGTCATAGAGCGCCAGGAAGCCGGGGAATTTCACAACCTGACCTGTCGCGCGGAGCATTGTCTTGCCGGTGCCGTCGCTCAGATCGATGCTCGTGCGTTCGAGCCGCGCCGAGGCCATCTGGCTCGCCAGCGCACGCTTCCAGATCAGATCGTAGAGGCGCGCATGATCGCCGCCGCCGACCTTGTCCTTGCCAAAATCGGTCGGACGGATCGCCTCGTGCGCTTCCTGCGCGTTCTTCGCCTTGGTCTGATACTGGCGCGGCTGATCGGGAACATAGCCCCCGTCGTAGCGGTCAGCAATCGCCCGCCGCGCGGCGCTTATCGCGCTGCCGTCCATCTGAACGCCGTCGGTACGCATGTAGGTGATCGCGCCGTCCTCGTAGAGATCCTGCGCAACCCGCATCGTGTGGCTGGCCGAGAAACCGAGCTTGCGCGCGGCTTCCTGTTGCAGGGTCGAGGTCGTGAAGGGCGGCGGCGGATTGCGCGTCAGCGGCTTGGTTTCGACGCTGTCGACGGTGAAATGACCCGCCTTCACATCGGCTTCGGCGGCGCGCGCATCGGCCTCGTTGGTGATCGTCAAGCGCTCGATCTTGTCGCCGCGCCAGCGCGCCAGCCGCGCCTTGAACGGCGTGCCGCCCATTTCGAACTGGCCGGTGATCGACCAATATTGCTGCGCAACAAAGGCTTCGATTTCGCGTTCGCGTTCGACGACGAGGCGCAGCGCCACCGACTGGACGCGGCCCGCCGATTTGGCGCCGGGCAGCTTGCGCCACAGCACCGGCGAGAGGGTGAAACCGACGAGATAATCGAGCGCGCGGCGCGCGCGGTACGCGTCGATCAGATCGTCGTCGAGACCGCGCGGATGCGCCATCGCATCGGTCACCGCCTGCTTGGTGATCGCGTTGAAGGTCACGCGGTCAACCTTTTGCGGCAGCGCCTTTTTCTGGCGCAGCAATTCCTGCACGTGCCAGCTGATCGCCTCGCCCTCGCGATCGGGGTCGGTCGCGAGAATCAGACGGTCGGCCTGCTTCGCGGCATCCTGAATATCCTTCAGCCGCTTCGCCTTGTCCGGATAGAGCTGCCACTCCATCGAAAAACCGTCATCCGGATCGACAGAGCCGTCCTTGGGCGGCAGGTCGCGGACGTGGCCATAGCTGGCCAGCACCTTGAAATCACGGCCGAGATATTTCTCGATCGTCTTCGCCTTGGCGGGCGATTCCACAATCACCAATTGCATCGAAAATTCGTTTCCCCGAAAACTCTTACGTACGTACGCGCGAGGGTGGCGGGCGCCGATCCCTTCCGTCAAGAGGGGAAATAGAGCGCCCGCCGTCGGGGATCAACGCAATGCGCCAAGTCTTCCGAGCAGCAATTCGTTTGCCAGGCTCGCTGCTTTCGCCGCGCCCTCCTCATAATTTCCTGGCTTTGCAGTGAACTGGAATTTACGCGTTTTGCCGAACATCGGCAGGCCGATGTTCGCCGCCGCTGCAAGGCCGCCTGCAACATTGGCAGCCGATTGCACGGCCTTTTCTGTACCGGTCGACGCATCGCTCTTGTCGATGAACTCGCCTTCGACGCCAATTGGGGCCTTGACCGTTATGACAGCCTGCTTGCCCGAGGGCGCAATAAGCGTCATTCGCGAATAATCCGCGCTGACAGACAGGCCGCTGTTTACATTGACCCCGCCGCCGAAGCTGAAAAAGCCCGGGCGCTTCTGATCCGAAAAGTCGATAAGATAGACGACATCAATCACGCCAACACCTGTTTGCCTGGCATAGTTTGACAGGGCCATATTCGCCTGCCCTGCCGACATATTGATCCCCATGCTGCTCATTCCGGAACCCGTAAAGTCCCCCGGGATCATCAACAGCGACGGGAGCGCACTCGGCTTGTAATAGGTTGCCTTGCCCTTGCTACCCTTCTCGAGCGCAATATTGACATCGAGCGGCGCTTCCAGCGACTTGGTCTTTGCAAGGGCCGCATGATCGAACAGGTCGGCGGCGGATTGAACGACATAACCGCGCGCACCCAGCTGCGACACGAAATCGGCATAGGCGGCATCGGTGATGGCCTGCATCATCTCAGGCGTGACGCCGACCAGTTCGCTCTTGGCCTTTGTGGTGCCGCCAAAGGCACCCATCAGACCACCCGTCTTCTTGATCTGGTCCGTAGACTCAAAGATGAAGCCGACATTGAAGGCACCGATCGTTACCGTCGTCACGCCCCTTGCATTGGCCGGCCCCGAAATCTTGACGGGTTCCTGATCCTTCGCAGCGACGACGACAGGCTGAAACAGCATCGCCGCAAGGGCGATGGCCGACAGCAATTTTTTCATGAAAACAAACCTCCGACCTCCCGCGGCCGGAATCGGACCAGCGACGGGAGATTTCCCGACGCAACCCACACCCCTGCATCGGTCAGATGCAGGAGGGTGTCAATGGCTGACGTCCAAGCGTCAGTTGCTGTCCCATTTGAAGTCGGCAGGCAGTACGCATTTGCCGCCGTCATATTGCCCCACGCTGCGGATCACCTCGTCCTTGTCGGGTTCGATGCGGCGGCCACTGATCTGGCTGTCGATCACCCGGCGAACCAGCGCGTCGAGCCGGGTCACGAGATAGCAGTCGATCGCCGGCGGTGCGTGCGGATTGCCCACGCCGCTGTCGTCGGTCAGGAAGAGGTAGCGCGACTGCGTTGCTGCGGCCATTGCGCGCATCGCATATTCGGCCTCGTCCGCAACGCCCGAAGCGGCGACCGGGGTGATATGGATCCGCTTGGCGCGAGCCGCTTCGGCGGCGGCCCAGGTGCGCCCGAACTTGTCGTCGTGCGGCGGCGCATCGGCGACGAGCAGCAGCGATTTGACCGCATCAGGACGCCAGGATTGCCCCACCGCGCGGATCATCGCCTGATCCATCGCTTCGGGATAGTCGCCGCCGCCGTTCGCGTCCTGCTGCGCCAGCACGCCTTGCGCGCGGCCGATATCGCGGTCGAAGCCGATAGTGCGCGTCACATAATCATCGCCGAGGTCGCGGTAGAAGACAAAGCCGACACGGATGTCGAGATCGCGGTGCCGCGTCGTGATCGCATTGATGATCGAACGCAGTTCGGACTGAAGATAGCGGATCTCGTCGCCCATGCTGCCGGTCGTGTCGATCACCAGCATCAGATCGAGCTTGGTGGCCTTCGCCGCCATCTGGTTAGCGGTCAGGCCGACAAGCTGGCCGCCCGGCGCATCGGCGACGAGCACCGGACGCGCGTCGGCAATCGTCCGTCCGCCCTGGCGCGCCGACACCGTAATGCGCTCGCTCAACCGGTCGAGCCCCGGAAAGAAGACTGCGCCGCCGTCGGCCTGCGTCGCCATGGTGATGCTGTTGCCGTCGCTGCACGTCACCACGACATCGGCGAAGGGAATGGGCTGCCCGTTGCGGTCGTTCACCTTCACGGTGACCACGCGCATCGTATCGACGCGCGGAAGATCGCGGATCTGCTGGCCCAGATTGCTGCGACCGACATAGGCCGCGTAAAGTTCCGGATTGAGCAGATCGTCATGCTCGCCGGCGGTCAGGATGCCCGACTGCGGCTGCGGCTGCGGAGAGGGACGCGGCGGCATCACGGCGCCCGGCGCGCGATCGAAATCGGCCGACGATCCCTTTTCCATGGCGACGGGCTCGGCTGCACCGGCGCTGGCGTCACTGCGCGAGCCGGTGACGACGACGTCGCTCGCCGGCGGCGATGCCGCTTCGGCAGCCGGCGCCATCATCGGCGGTGGTGGCGGCGCAGGCGGCGGCGGTGGCGGCGGCGCGGCCATCACCGGTGCCACACTGTCATAGCGTCCACCCTTGCCGCCCGCGGCGGGAACGGGCCGCGGCCGCGTTTCGGGATCGAGCTGCGGCAGCGGCTCGGCATTGCGGCAAAAGCCGTCATTCCAGCCGGGCGCCGCCGCTTGCGCCGCCATGATCGGCAAGGGCGCCGGGCCGGAGGCCAGCAGCGCCGTTAATGTCACACCTGTCAGAAACCTGTTCCGCATCACCCAACTCCCCGCATGTGATACAATATCATCCGCCTGTCGCCGCGCCGCTGAACCGTGGCTGAACCGCGCCGAGCCGTTGCGGACCCTAAAGCAGCGCCCCCCGCGGGCCCATATGCCGCGCCAGCCCCCCGGCGCGTTCGAGTTCGAGCAGGACCGGTTGCACCGACGCGGCGGGATGTCCCGGCTGGCGAACGATCTCGTCGGTTGCCACCGGCGGCGGGCCGAGCCGGCTGGTCACGACATGCGGCGTGCGGATCAGCCGGATCCGCGCCGACCGCTCTGGGTGCGTCACGCAGCGCCCTTCTTTGCGCCGACGCGCGGTTCGGTTCCGGCGCGCAGCCGCGCGATATTCTCCCGGTGGCGCCACAGCACGATCACCGCCAGCCCGGCGAGGCCGACTGCATAGACCGGATAGCCGAAGGCAAGCGCCGCGACCGGCGCCGCGACCGCTCCCGCCATCCCGCCGAGCGACGAAATGCGCAGCAGCAACACAGTCCCCAGCCACATAGCTGCGAACACCAGCCCGACCGGCCAGGCGAGCGCCAGCGCGAGGCCGAGCAGTGTCGCAACCCCCTTGCCGCCGCGAAACTTCAGCCAGACTGGATAGCAATGACCGATCATCGCCGCCGCACCCGCGATCATCGCAGCATGATCGCCGAGCTGGGGAACGAAATGACGCGCGAGCAGCACCGCGACCGCGCCCTTCGCGCCGTCGAGGATCAGCGTCGCCGCGGCGAGTTCCTTGCGTCCGGTGCGCAGCACGTTGGTCGCGCCGATATTGCCCGATCCGATCTGCCGCAGATCGCCGGCGCCGAACGCGCGCGTCAGCAGGACGCCGAACGGAATCGAGCCGAGCAGATAGCCGGCGGCGGTCAACAATAAGATGGTCATGGCGCTCCCGGGCGTTGGTTCGGGAATATTGTGGCGATGTTGCAGCGGGCAATCAATGGATTCGATGAACCTGGACGCCGCAAAGGACCGGATTGACGCCGGGCGGGCGCATGCTAACCGGCTCGCATGCAGACTCCCGCGCCCGACGCGCCTATTCTCTTTTTCGACAGCGGCCTTGGCGGACTGACCGTCCTCGGACCGACGCGTGCGCTGCTGCCGACCGCGCCGATAGTCTATGCCGCCGACTACGCCGGCCTGCCCTATGGCAAGAAAAGCGACGCCGAACTCGCGGCACGCGTGCCGGCGCTGCTCGGCCGGTTGGTCGAACGCTACCATCCCCGGCTCGCCGTTATCGCCTGCAACACCGCCTCGACCATCGCGCTCGCGCATGTTCGCGCAGCACTCGATCTGCCGATCGTGGGAACCGTGCCCGCGATCAAGCCGGCGTCCGAACTGACGCGCAGCGGCGTGATCGGCGTGCTGGGGACCGAGGCGACGGTGCGGCAGCCCTATGTCGATGACCTCAGCGCCAAATTCGCGCGCGACAAAATCGTGCTCCGCCACGGCAGCCCCGAACTCGTCACCGCTGCCGAGAGCAAGCTGCGCGGCGAACCGGTCGATCCCGCCGCGATTGCACGCGCGCTCGCCGGGCTGACCGATCAGGCGGGCGGCGGTGCCATCGACGTCATCGTCCTGGCCTGCACCCACTTCCCGCTGCTGCAGGACGAATTGCAGGCAGCTGCCGGACCCGGCGTCACGCTCATCGACGGCGCTGCAGGGATCGCGCGGCGGATCGCGCACCTCACCCAAGGGCAGGCGTGGCCCCAGACGGCGGCGCCCGGCATCGCGGTCTTCACGCGCAGCGACGATCGCCTGCCCCCGCCGCTGGCCGCGCTGGCGCCTTATGGCATCGGGCGAATTGAGACAATTTGACCCAGATCTGCGAATCGTTCGCACTGGATTTCACGGAAAATCGCGCGTATTGCCGCCCGGTTATCGCGCCGGCGGGGGCCGCGCACCCGAAACTGCGGGGCATGCAAGTGAACTACGACGATATTTTCGCCCGGGCCATCGACCGCCTTCACGAAGAAGGCCGTTACCGCGTGTTTATCGATATTCTGCGCAACAAGGGGGCCTTCCCCAACGCGCGCTGCTTTGCCGGGCATAACGGGCCGAAGCCGATCACCGTCTGGTGCTCGAACGACTATCTCGCGATGGGCCAGCACCCGAAGGTCATCGCCGCGATGGAAGAGGCGCTGCACGACGTCGGCGCCGGATCGGGCGGCACGCGCAACATCGGCGGCAACACCCACTATCACATCGATCTCGAAGCCGAACTCGCCGATTTGCACGGCAAGGAAGGCGCGCTGCTCTTCACCTCGGGCTATATCTCGAACGAAGCGACGCTCGGCACGCTCGGCAAGCTGCTCCCGAACTGCATCATCTATTCGGACGAACTCAATCACGCCTCGATGATTGCGGGTATCCGCAATTCGGGCTGCGAAAAGCGCGTTTGGCGCCACAACGACCTCGCGCATCTCGAAGAACTGCTCGCCGCCGACGATCCCGACGCGGCGAAGCTGATCGCGTTCGAAGGCGTCTATTCGATGGACGGCGACGTCGCCCCGATCCACGCGATCTGCGACCTTGCCGACAAATATAACGCCCTCACCTATTGCGACGAGGTCCATGCAGTCGGCATGTACGGCCCGCGCGGCGGCGGTATCACCGAACGCGACGAAGCCGCGCACCGCGTAACCATCATCGAAGGCACGCTGGGCAAGGCATTCGGCGTGATGGGCGGCTATATCGCTGCCGACAAGAATATCGTCGATGTGATCCGCAGCTATGCGCCGGGCTTCATCTTCACAACCAGCCTGTCGCCGGTGCTCGTTGCCGGCGTGCTCGCCAGCGTCCGCCACCTCAAGGGGTCGAGCGAGGAACGCGATGCGCAGCAGGCCGCCGCAGCTTACCTTAAGCGATGCTTCCGCGATGCCGGCCTGCCGGTCATGGATTCGGTGACGCACATCGTCCCGCTGATGGTCGGCGATCCAGTGCGCGCAAAGAAGATCAGCGACATATTGCTCGCCGAATATGGCGTCTATGTGCAGCCGATCAATTTCCCGACCGTGCCGCGCGGCACCGAACGGCTGCGCTTCACGCCCGGCCCGGCGCATGACGAAGCGATGATGCGCGAGCTGACGCAGGCGCTGGTCGAAATCTGGGGCCGGCTCGAACTCGAATTCAAAATCGCCGCGTGACGCAAGTCGAAGCGTATGACGCGGTCGTTCGCGGCCGCCGCTCGATCCGCGGCTTTCTCGACAAGCCCGTTCCGCGCGAACTGATCGCCGAAATCCTCGGCGTCGCGATGCGCGCGCCCTCGTCGTTCAACAACCAGTGCTGGAATTTCTCGGTCGTCACCGGCGACGCGCTCGCCGCAATCCGCCGGGGGAACACCGAAGGTATTCTTGCCGGCAAGCCGGACAGCCGCGAGTTTCGCCGTTTCGACGGCATTGCCGAGGAGCATCGCTTCCGGCAGATCGAAATCGCCAAGCAGCTCTTCGGAGCGATGGGGATCGCGCGCGACGACAAGGACGCGCGGCAGGATTGGGTGCTGCGCGGCTTTCGCCAATTCGACGCGCCGGTCAGCATCGTCGTCACCTATGACCGGGTGCTGCTCGGCAGCGATATCGCGCCTTTCGATTGCGGGGCGGTGACCAATGCGCTGGTCAACGCCGCCTGGTCGCGTGGGCTGGGGTGTGTCATCAACAGCCAGGGGATAATGCAAAGCCCGGTCGTGCGCGAACATGCGCAAATCCCCGACGATCAGGTCATCATGATCTGCGTCGCCATGGGCTGGCCCGACGAGGCGTTTCCCGCCAACGCCGTGGTATCGAACCGCAAGAACATCGACGAGGCGGTGCGCTTCGTCGGCTTCGACGACTGATCGCAAGCGCCCCGCCTTTCGAGAGCCCTCTGTAACGTTGGAGCCGCAGGCGCCGAATGACGGCCATGCGCATCCTGATCGTCCACGCCCACCCTGAACCCCGCAGCTTCAACGGCGCGCTAACCGATAGCGCCCGCGCATTATTGCCGACAATCGGTCACGAACTGATCGTGTCCGACCTCTATGCCATGGAGTGGGATCCGGTATCGGATCGACGCAATTTCAGGATACGCGCCAATCCGGAGCGATACGATCAGCAGGCCGAAGAGCGTTTCGCCGCATCCGCCGGCAGTTTCTCAAGCGACCTGCGCGCAGAGATGGACAAATTGCTGTGGGCGGACACGGTAATCTTTCAATTCCCTATCTGGTGGCTGGGAATGCCCGCGATCATGAAAGGGTGGATCGACCGCGTGTTCGCCGTGGGCGTCGCCTATGGCGGCGGCAAATGGCTTGACCAAGGGCGCCTGGCGCCGCGGCGAGCGATGCTGTCGGTTACGACCGGCGGCGGGGCGGCACCCTATTCGGATGACGGCCTCTACGGCCCGATCGATCCCATACTCTATCCGATCCATCACGGAATTTTGCGGTTCACCGGTTTTCAGGTGATCGAACCATTTATCGTATACGGTCCATCGCGAATGACCGAGCTTCAGCGCGCGGCGACGCTTGCCCAGTATCGGTTGCGACTGATGAACCTCGTGTCGGCGCCGACACTCCCTGTCATACACGCCGCCGACTATGAGAATTTCGTCCGACGCCAGGCCTAGGTCAGGACCGGTTGCCGCATCATGCCCCAGAAATGGGGGCCGCCGCCCGCAACGTCCCATTCGGCCTCGATCACGAAGCCAAGCCGCTCGTACAGCGGCACATTCTCGGGCGTCGCCGTTTCCAGCCAGCAAGGAAGGCCATCGGCATCGGCCACCGCCGTCTGCGCCCGGATGATCCGCCCGCCGTGCCCCTTTCCCTGATGATCGGGGCGCACGCCAACATAATGGAGATACCAGAAGCGCCCTTTGGGCCGGTGCGCGTCGATGCTGCCCTGAACCTTCAGTCCGCGCGGGAGCGCCGTGCCGAAGGTTGCGATGAGTGGCAGCACCGTGCGCAAGAATTCCAGCCCGCCGCTGTGCGCTCGTTCCGGCCCACGCCACAGCGCCGCCGCCTCGCCCGCATCGGATCGCAGCGCTACGCCCGCGCGCATATCTGCGGGGACGAGCGTGCGGAACAGTCCGCGCAAGGCCCGCGCGCGATGGGCGGGGTCCGGCAGTATCCACGACAAGGCGGGATCGGTCTGGAATGCCTGCGCCAGCGTTTCGCCCACAACCGCTGCATCGCCGGGCTGCGCCGTCACGATTGCCTGCTCCATTGCCCACTCTCCCCCTGTTGCGCGCATGGGGATAGCAGTTTTTCAGCGCCGCGCGAGGCCCGCGCGGATCGCATATCCACGATAGAGCCGATCGCAGTTGACCCGTGCGGCGTCGGCCTCCCCCGCCAGGTTCGCGACCGCGATCGGCAGATCGGCGCGCGGCGCAACGTGAAAATGCGACAGCCAGCCGAACAGCAATCGGCGCCACAGGCCGGGCAATTCGTCCTGCTGGCCGAAATCGACAATCTCAAGCCGTCCACCCGGTGCGACGCAGCGCGCCGCTTGGGCGAGTGCCGCCCGCCAGTCGGGGATCATCGAAAGCGCATAGCTGATGAAGACGCGGTCGAAGGTAAGACGACCGAACAGCGCCACCGGGTCGAAATCGCACGCGTCGCCCCGAACGAGCGATGCCGCAATCGCGGCCTTTGCAAGCGATGCGTTGGCCTTTTCCAACATGTCCGCCGATATATCGATCCCGAACAGCTCCGCCTCGGGCCATGCCCGTCCGACGGCGATCAGATTGCGGCCCGTCCCGCAACCGATCTCGAGCACGCTGCCACCAGCCGGCGGCGCCAGATCGGCGATCAGCGCATCGCGGCCGAGCAGATAATATTTGCGCGTAGCATCATAGATGTGGCGCTGACCGCGGTAGACGCGGTCCATCAACGCCCCATGGCTGCTCATATGCCAGCGCCCCGAAGCACATAGAGATGCACACCGCCATATATCGCCGAGCGGTCGCGGCGCGCGAAGCCGGCCGAGTCCTCGGCCCGATAGTCCCAGCGGCGCAGCAGATCGTCGGGCAGGCGCCCCGGCAGCAGGCTGGGTTCGGCCGCGGTGCGGAACAG
Organism: Sphingopyxis terrae subsp. terrae NBRC 15098; assembly: GCF_001610975.1. NCBI lineage: Bacteria > Pseudomonadati > Pseudomonadota > Alphaproteobacteria > Sphingomonadales > Sphingopyxidaceae > Sphingopyxis > Sphingopyxis terrae. The sequence goes on from NZ_CP013342.1 coordinate 3,506,086, forward strand.
CACGCGCGCGCCCGGCCGCGCGGTGCGCGTAACCTCGGTCCACAACGCCGCAAGCTGCGCGTTGCTCATCCAGTCCTGCGCGTCGAGGAAGACATAACGATCGAAGCTCGCGGCGTCCGACGCTGCCAGCATGTCGGTCATATTCGCGTGGAGCATCCGCACGCGCCCCGCCCGCGCCTTGACCGCATCATAATGGCGGGCCTGAAGATAGGGCGGCAGCGGCGCCCTATCATCCTTGGCGTAGCCGCGCCCGAACGCCTGCCAGGCGAAATAATTTTCGGCGAGCGGGAAATCGCAGGCCAGCTTTTCGAGCCGCGCGCGCAGGACGTCGGCCATCGGCTTGCCGCCCGCCAGGGCATCATATTGCGCCGGCGGAATGCCGAGCCCGAAAAGAGATGACCGCTGTGCCGTGACCCAGCGAATGAAGCCGCGGTCGAAAAAGGGCGCGAATTTCGCGTCGAAGATTGCCCGCTGTTCGGCGACGCTTTCCGCGGTCAGCAACACACGCGGATCAACGCCGTTCAGCCGCGCCGCCAGATGCGCAAGGCTGATGAAACTGCCGAGCAGGCCGCGCCGATAGACCCCGCGTGCGAAGCCCCCGATCCGGCGCCGTCCCGCGAGATCGCGCCCCTCCCAATAAGCCCGGCTGACCGCGTCGAGATGCGGCGCGATATAATGCTGGTAGTCGGCGATATTCGCCTTGCTGTCGGCATCGCCGAAAAAGCGGCGAAGGCTGGCATGATGAGGCAGACGCTCAACCGCCGTGCGCTTCAGATGATTGAGCGCGACATGCGCGGTGTTGAGATCCACCGCGACGATCTTGCCGGGGTCAGCGGTGAGATAGGAGAAGACGTTACAGCCGCCGCTCGCGATCGTCGCGATCCGGTTGCCCGGTTCGATCGCAAGCGCCTCCATGTCGACCACCGGGTCTTCCCATATCTGGGCATAGACAAGACCCTTGAAGGCTAGCGCAAAGGCGCGGTCGAGCAGGCGCTGCTTCTGGTCGGCATCCTCGCGGACGACGGCGGTGGCGATCTTGCGGTTTGCTTGGCTGGCCATCGGTCATGGTCTCCCGGAAAAGCAATGTATCCGGGGCCGCGCATGGCAGCCTATGTTGCAATTCCCGCGTCGTTTCGATGACAAATCGGCGACACGGACGAAAATTATGATCCTATCCCGACATCCCGGCAGAGGTCGGGCTGCCGGGATGGAGGCCAATTAGTCGCGGCAATAGCCCTCGCCGCTATTCACGATCAGGCATTCTTTCTTGCCCGCCAGATATTTGAGGCCGGTATCGTCGCCGTTGCCGCGATGCAGGCTCAATTCCTCGTCGCCGCGCTTGAACTTAATGCCATGCTCGCTGTCCCAACCGTCATATGTGCCCTTGGTGTCGAGATCGGATTGCATCTCCAGCTTGTAATGCTCGGGTTCGGTCGGGGTGATGGTGACGTACATGCCCTCTACCCCCGTCCACTTTCCAGCCCAACTGGCAAAGCGGTGCGGTGCAGTAGCCGGATCGCTCTCGGCTGCGGTGTCAGCAGCATCAGCCGGCATTGCGGTTTCGACCGGAACCTCGGTCGTTTCGGTCTGTGTCGGGGCGGGCGCTTCGGCCTTCTGACAACCCGCGAGCAGGGCCATCGCCGCGGCGCTGGCCAGAACCATGGTCTTCGTCATCTTGCGTCTCCTTCGCCTTCATAAACGCGCCAGCGCCGACAAATATCCTTGATGGCTCAGCCGGCAATGATCTCGGCATATTTTTGCGGATCGACATTACCGCCCGACAGGGTCACCAGCGTCGCATCGCCCGGCTCGACCTTCCCCGCAAGGATCGCCGCCAGCGCCGCCGCGCCGCCGGGTTCGACGACAAGATGAAGCTTTTCGAACGCAACGCGCATCGCGTGGCGCACTTCCTCGCGCGTCACGACCACGCCGCGCACGCCGCGCGCCTGCAGCACCGCAAAATTGATCGGCCAGGTCTGCGGCGTCTGCAAAGCGTCGCATTCGGTCGGTGCCGCCAGATCCTCTACCGACAAGATTTCGCCGGCGGCGAGGCTGCGGGTTACATCGTCCCATCCTTCGGGTTCGACAGCGACGATCTCGGCATCGGGACAGGCGAGCGCCAGTCCCGCCGACAAACCGCCGCCGCCGCAGCAGGCCACGACCTTGTCGGGCCCCACAATGCCGCGCGCGGCCAGTTGAGCGCGCGCCTCGATCCCCACGCTCCCCTGCCCTTCGATGATCCACGGGTCCCCATAGGCATGGACGAGTGTGCCGCCCTTTTCCTCGATCAGCCTGGCCGCGACGGCATCGCGCGATTCGGTGACGCGGTCATAGAGCACGACTTCGGCGCCAAGCGCGCGGGTCGCCGCAAGCTTCATCTGCGGCGCGTTGCTCGGCATGACGATCGTCGCCTTGATGCCGAGCCGCTTCGCTGCCCATGCGACGCCCTGGGCATGGTTGCCGCTCGATACGCCAACCACACCTGCCGCCGCCTGATCGGGGGTCAGGTCGGTAAGCCGGTGCCACGCCCCGCGAATCTTGAACGCGCCGACCGGTTGCAGGCATTCGGCCTTGCACCAGATCGTGCGCCCGCCGACATCAAGCGGCAGGAGCGGCGTTTGCGGCAGGAGTGCAGCGACTTTGGCCGCCGCGCGTTCCACTCCGGCGAGGCTCGGCGTACGGTCGGGGCTGAGCAAGGGATCGGGGCTTTGCTGAGTCATGGCTTCGTCCTATAGGGCGCGGCATACAAGACAAGCGGCGATGATCGCCGCGACAGGAGATTTTCGAATGACCAAGGTTCTGGTGATCGGCGCCGGTGGCGTCGGATCGGTTGCGGTTCACAAGATGGCGATGAATCCCGACATCTTTCCCGACATCACCCTTGCCAGCCGCCGCAAGTTCAAATGCGATGCGATCGCCGAATCGGTCAAGGAACGCACCGGCGTGACGATCAAGACCGCCGAGGTCGACGCCGACCATATCGACGCGACCGCCGCGCTGATCCGCTCGGCAGGAGCGACGCATGTCGTCAACCTTGCCCTTCCCTATCAGGATCTCACGATCATGGAGGCGTGCCTGTCGACCGGCGCGCACTATCTCGACACTGCCAACTACGAGCCGCGCGACGAGGCGAAGTTCGAATATCACTGGCAGTGGGCCTATGACGACCGGTTCAAGGACGCCGGCCTGATGGCGCTGCTCGGTTCGGGCTTCGACCCGGGGGTGACGAGTGTGTTCACGACCTGGCTTCGCAAGCATCATTTCGACCGCATCGACACGCTCGACATCCTCGACTGCAACGGCGGCGACCATGGTCAGCATTTCGCGACCAACTTCAATCCGGAGATCAACATCCGCGAAGTGACCGCGGTCGCGCGCCACTGGGAAAATGGCGACTGGGTCGAAACACCGCCGATGTCGGTGAAGCAGCAATTCGACTTCGAGGCGGTCGGCCCGAAGAATATGTACCTCATGTATCATGAGGAAATCGAAAGCCTCAAAACGCATCTGCCCGAGATCAAGCGCATCCGTTTCTGGATGACCTTCGGCGATGCCTATATCCAGCACCTGACCGTGCTTCAGAATGTCGGCATGACGCGGATCGACCCGGTGATGTATGAAGGCAAGGAAATCATCCCACTGCAGTTCCTGAAGGCCGTTCTCCCCGAACCGTCGAGCCTCGGCGAGACGACGAAGGGCAAGACCAATATCGGCGTCATCGCAACCGGCCTTGGCAAGGACGGCAAGGAAAAGACGCTCTATCTCTACAATATCTGCGATCATGAAGACGCCTATGCCGAGACGGGCAATCAGGCGGTCAGCTATACGACCGGTGTCCCCGCGATGATCGGCGCGGCGATGATGGTCACCGGCACCTGGTCCGGCAAGGGGGTGTTCAACATGGAACAGATGGACCCCGACCCCTTCATGGACATGCTAATGAAGCACGGCCTGCCCTGGCAGGTGAAGGAACTCGACGCGCCGCTGGATTTCTGACGCCACGTCTTTCAATTTCGTCATTCCCGCGACAGCGGGAACCCGGTAGCAACGGCTGAACTGGGTTCCCGCTTTCGCGGGAACGACGAGGGTTGGATAATCGATGAGACTTCGAATAGCCGCACTTGCTCTGCTCGCGGCCTGCGTCGCCCCCGCTGCCGCCCAAACCGACGACGCCTATGCTCCCGCGCGCGCCATTGTTGCCGACATCGGCAAGATCGTCACGCCGAACGGTGTGCAGGAGACGTTCGAAGCGACGCTGGGCGGCGCGCGGCAGGTTGTGAACGTGCGCGGCGCGGACCGCGACAACCCGATTCTCGTTTTCGTTCACGGCGGCCCCGGCGCCGTCGAAATGCCTTTTGCATGGGCATTCCAGCGGCCGTGGGAGGACGTTTTCACGGTCGTCCAGTACGACCAGCGCGGCGCCGGGCGCAGCTATCCGCTGAACGATCCGGTGGCGCTCGCGCCCACGATGACGCCCGAGCGTTACCGCGACGACGCCATCGAATTGATCGAACTGCTGAAGACACGCTATGGCAAGCGCAAGGTCGTCCTGATGGGCCACAGTTGGGGCTCGATCGTCGGCCTGTCGGTTGCGGTCAAACGCCCCGATCTGCTCTACGCCTATGTCGGCGTCGGCCAAGGCATAGATTTTCGCGAGGGCGAGAAAGCCGGCATGGCCTGGACACGTGCAAAGGCGCTGGCCGCCGGGAACAAGGAGGCCGTTGCAGCGATCGACGGCCTCGCGCCCTATCCGCAGGGCAACTTCACGATCGAGAAAGCCGATGGCTGGCGCAAATATGCGATCCCCTACGGCTCGCTGATCTACAACAAGCCCGATCTGAAATATTATTTCCAGACCCCACGGCTTTCGCCCGAATATTCCGCCGCCGACGTTCAGGCGTGGGGCAAGGGCAGCGAATTTTCGGTAAAGACGCTGTGGCCGCGTCTTGCCGATGTGAGCTTCCGGGGTGTGCACAGGATGGACGTCCCGGTGATCTTCCTGCTCGGTCGCCACGACTATACCGTTCCTTCACCGGTCGCCGCCGACTGGTTCGCGCAGGTCAAGGCGCCGTCGAAGACGCTCGTGTGGCTCGAACATTCTGCGCATATGCCGATGGTCGAAGAGCCGGGACATTTCTTTGCCGCATTGCTGAACGACGTGCTGCCGCTGACGAAAGAGAAGAAATGATCGCCTATCTTCTGCCGATCGGCCTGCTGTTCGTCTCGAACATCTTCATGACCTTCGCCTGGTACGGCCACCTCGGCGACATGTCGCGGCCGATCTGGCTCGCGGTGCTGCTCGCCTGGGGGCTGGCCTTCTTCGAATATTGCCTGGCCGTTCCGGCGAACCGGATCGGCTATAGCGTCTACACCGCCGCCGAACTCAAGACCTTGCAGGAAGTGATCACGCTCATCATCTTTGCGGGCTTCGCGGTCTTCTGGCTCGGCGAGAAGCTGACGGTGAATCATCTCGTCGGCTTTTCACTGATCGCGGCGGGCGCCTTTTTCATCTTCAAGGGGCCGATCGCGGCCTGACAGGAACGATATCATGGAAACCCGTGCCGGCGACCCCGGAGCCTTCGCCCGTTTTGACCTAAACCGCGTCCCTTCACCGGCCTTCGTCGTCGATGCGGCGAAGGTTCGCGCGAACCTGTCGGTCCTCCGCCACATCGGCGACGCGTCGGGCGCGCGGGTGCTTGCCGCGCTCAAGGCCTTTTCGATGTGGCCGCTCGGCCCGACGGTTGCGCACTATCTCGACGGGGTGTGCGCCTCGGGGCTTTACGAAGCCAAGCTCGGCCGCGAGGAATATGGCGGCGAGGTTGCAACCTATTGCGCAGGCTACAAGGAAGTGGATCTGCCCGAAATAGCGGCGCTGTCCGATCATCTGATCTTCAATTCGCCGGGACAGATTGCACGCTTCCGTCCGCTGCTCGCCGAATTGCGCGCCAAGGGTGTGACCTTCGATGTCGGGCTGCGCATCAATCCGCAGCATAGCGAAGGCGATGTCCCCAAATATGACCCCGCGGCGCCGTGCAGCCGGCTCGGTTTTCCGATCAGCCAGCTTTTGCCCGAACATATGGACGGCGTGGATGGCGTGCATATGCACACGCTGTGCGAGCAGGATTTCCCTCCGCTCGCGCGCACCTGGGCGGCGGTCGAACCGATGCTGCGTCCCTTTTTCCGCCAGCTCAAATGGATCAATTTCGGTGGCGGCCACCATGTGACGCGCGCCGACTATCAAACGGATGACCTAATCGCCTTCCTGAAGCAGGTGCGCGCATCGACCGACTGCGACGTGATGATCGAACCCGGCGAAGCCGTCGCGCTTGATGCGGGCATCCTCGTCGGAGAAGTCCTTGACCTGTTCGACAATGGCATGGCGATCGGCATCACAGACATTTCCGCAACCTGCCACATGCCCGACGTCATCGAGGCGCCCTATCGCCCGGCGATGCTGGGGGAGGAAAGCACGGGCAAGCCGGTTCGGCTCGGCGGCCCGTCCTGTCTCGCCGGCGATGTGATCGGCGATTACCGGCTGCCCGGTGGCGCGCGCATCGGCCAGCGCTTCGCCTTCCTCGATCAGGCGCATTATTCGATGGTGAAGACGAACAGCTTCAACGGCGTCCCGCTGCCATCTATCTGGCTGTGGGATAGCGAGAGCGACGAACTGACGGAGATACGGCGCTTTTCCTATGAGGATTTCAAAGCGCGGCTCGGTTGAACGCCAGAAGTTAACGCGCGGTCCGATAAGGGTCTTTACAGGGGGGACCCCCCGCCATATATGCGCACCCCGCTGCCCCAGGGGGACTTCCAATAACCGCAAGGCAGCCTTTGATGTTTAACGTTAATTTTGGGGGTCCCTTGAGTTGCACCAGCATCATAGCGCCCACGGGCTGATTCAGGCACTTTCGCCGGTCGAACCTGTTACGCTTGTCCGCCCGCACGCCGCGCGGCGCGCAGCGCGTTTCTTCATCGAGCGATTTCCCGGCACGACCATGTATGCGGTCAAGGCGAATCCGTCGCCCGATCTGCTGCGCGTGCTGTGGGATTCGGGCGTCACCCATTTTGACGTCGCCTCGATCGCGGAAGTGCGTCTCGTTGCCCGCACGCTGCCCGGCGCCACCTTGTGTTTCATGCACCCGGTCAAGGCCGAAGAAGCCGTCCACGAAGCCTATTTCAAATATGGCGTGCGCACCTTCTCGCTCGACACGATGGACGAACTTCAAAAGATCGTCCGCGCGACCGAGGGCGCGCAGGATCTCAACCTGCTCGTCCGTCTGCGCGTCTCGTCCGATCATTCGAAGCTGAGCCTCGCCGCCAAATTCGGTGCCGAGCCCGAAGATGTCGCCGAACTGCTGATGGCGACCCGTCAGGCGGCCGATGCTCTGGGGATCTGCTTCCACGTCGGCAGCCAGGCGATGACGCCGCACGCCTATGCGCAGGCGATGGAACGTGTGCGCGCGGCAATCGTGGCGGCCGCGGTGACGGTCGATATCATCGATGTCGGCGGCGGCTTTCCGTCGTCCTATCCGGGCATGGAGCCTCCGCCGCTCGACGCCTATTTCGACACGATCCACCGCAGCTTCGAGAGTCTGCCGATCAGCTATTCGGCCGAGCTGTGGTGCGAACCCGGCCGCGCGCTGTCGGCTGAATATAGCTCTCTTATCGTGCGCGTGGAAAAACGCCGCGGCGAAGAGCTTTATATCAACGACGGTGCCTATGGCGCGCTGTTCGATGCCGCGCATGTCGGTTGGCGCTTCCCCGTTTCGCTGATCCGCGAGACGGCGAGCGACGAGATGACGGCGTTCAGCTTCTATGGCCCGACGTGCGACGACCTCGACCATATGGCCGGCCCCTTCTATCTCCCGGCCGATGTGAAGGCCGGCGATTTCATCGAGATCGGCATTCTCGGCGCCTATGGCTGCGCGATGCGGACGCGGTTCAATGGCTTCGGTGCCGAGGAAACCCACGTCGTCAGCGACGAACCGATGGTGAGCCTCTACACCGGCGAAGTCGAGCAGGAACGCCGCAGCGCGACGGTGACCAAGCTCTTCTGAGCCAGCGGAAAAAGCCAAACGAAAAAGGGCTGGCGCAGCGATGCGCCAGCCCTTTTTCCATTGCGCCCGCAGGTCGGGCTACCGCGCTTTCGCCTTTTGCCCCAATGCCTGCAGTTCGGCCTTGCTGACCTGATTGTCGCGGTTGCTGTCGGCGGCATCGAACATCGGCATCGGCCCGCCGACGAACTCGGCGCGCGAGATGCGACCGTCGCGATTCTTGTCGAAATCGCGGCGCAGCTGCGTCATGCGGTCGCCATCCCAGCGCGACCGCGCCAGCGCGGGCAAGTCGTCCCTGCTGAAATAGCCATCGCCGTTGCGATCCATCTTCGCCCAGCGGCCGACGCGATAGTGCTGAAACTCGGCGCGGCTTACGGCGCCGTCGCCATTGCGGTCGGCGTCGCGCAATTCCTGCGCAGCGCGTTCGAAATCGCCGCCGGGCGCGGCCAGCGCACCCATTGCCGGAAGAAACGCCGCAAAGGCGGCAAGCGGCAAGACAGTCCTGATTCGCATAAATATCCTGATAGCGTCTCGATGCCGTTACGGGAGGGGCGATGGGGACGCCCCTCCCAACCGGGGTGGGTCTGGAGGGGGGAGGCCCCGGTTAACGGCAGGGGATGACGGCGCCCGACGCGTCGGTGCAGGTTCCGCTGTGAACAGGCTTGCCCGTCGCGGGATCGATCGTCGTCGATCCCGAATAGCTGGTGCCGGTTGCCGAATTGGTGGCGCTCGTCGAACGACCGCCCGACCAGCTTCCGTCGGCTGCGCGCGCGACGGCGCCGCTGCTGTCGAAGGTGCCGCGCGCGCCGGTGGCCGACGCGCTGCCGCTGTGGGACAGCGAACCGTCGGGGTTGACCGTCGTCGTCGACTGGCGCCTGCCCTTGCTTCCATTGGCACCGCGGAACGCACCGCCCGAGCGCGTGGTCACCGATCCATCGCCGTTCTGTACAGCGCCGCGGCCGCGGATCACGCCGCCCTTGGGACCGGCGCTGCCGGCGACGACGCCGTTCGAACCGCGGGCGCGGAACGAACCCTGCCGGGCCTCGGCGGTGGTAACGGCGGCAAGCGCAGCGGTCGCGACGAAGGCGGTCAAAATGCGGGAGGGGGTGTTCATCGGTTTCATCCTTCCTGATGGTGAAGACCAGCGTCCAATGCCCCTGCCCTGTATCGCGGCGATGTCGGCCAAACGCGACTGTGCGGCAAAATGCGACACAGGTGCCGCTTCGACATGCTTTGTCACATCTTTGGCTCTGGCGACGGTGCCACCGGGCTGGCATGTCGGGTCCATGGACGCCAAGGCACCCCGCATCCTGATTGTCGACGACGATCCCGAACTGCGCGCATTGCTCCAGCGCTTTCTGGCCGAGCATGGTTTTGCCGTACGCGCGGCCGACGGCGGCAAGGCGATGGATATCAGCCTGACGCGCGATCCGGCCGATCTGATCGTGCTTGATCTGATGATGCCGGGCGAAGACGGGCTGGCGATCGTGCGCCGGCTGCGCGAGCGCGACGAGACGATCCCGATCATCATGCTGACCGCGCGCGGCGATCCGGTCGATCGCGTGCTCGGCCTGGAAATGGGCGCCGACGATTATCTTGGCAAACCCTTTCTCCCGCGCGAACTGGTCGCGCGCATCAATGCGCTGCTTCGACGTCTTTCGACCGACCGGGCAACGCTGCGCGATGAGGTGGTGACCATCGGGCCCTTCGTCATCAACTTTTCCGCCATGTCGGTGCGCCGCGAAGATCAGGCGCTGACGCTCTCGTCGCGCGAATTCGCACTGCTCGCCGCGCTCGCGCGGAGCGCCGGACGGCCGCTCAGCCGCGCGCAGTTGATCGACCGCGCGCTCGGGCGCGACGCCGAAGTGACCGACCGGGCGATCGACGTGCAGATCGGCCGTCTCCGCAAGGCGATTGGCGATGATGCCGCCAATCCCCGCTTCATCCGGACGATATGGGGCGTCGGCTATGTGCTGGCGCCGGGCACCGATGCTTAGGCGGCTGTTCAGTCGCAACGTCGCGATGCTGATCGGCGTCGTGCTCGCGGGGCAACTGCTCGCCGGCCTGCTGGTGCAGATATGGGTGATCGGCCCGCAAACGACACGCGTCGCCGACGTGACCGCCGACATGATCCACGCGCTGTCGACGACAGTGGGAAATCTGCCCGCCGATCGCCGCGCAGCCGTGATCGCCGACCTCAGCGACGGATCGCATTTGCTGATCCGCCCCGTTTCCGCTCCCCCGACCGACGGGCAGCGTTTTCCCACCTTCATCGAATATAGGTTCATGCGGGCGCTCGCCGCGCGCCTGACGACGCAGCACAAGCTCGACTGGATTACCGACACGCGCGGGCGGCTGTGGATCAGGCTTGCGCTCGGCCCCGATGATTATTGGGTCAGCGTGACACCGCCGCGTCGGCGCAGCGCGATGACCAGCCTGCTCGCCGCGCTTGCGGCGGCCTTCCTCGTCGCGACAATCGCCGGCCTGTTCCTGCAGCGCCGGCTCGATCGCCCGCTGCGCCGTCTCGCCGCTTCGGTCGACGCCTATGACCCCGAACGCCTGTCGCCGCCCGTTGCGACCGACGGCCCGGCCGAGGTCGCGGCGGTTGCGACCGCCTTCAACCGGCTGACCCAGCGCCTGGCCCGCAACGATGCCGACCGCGCGTTGATGCTGGGCGGCGTCAGTCACGACCTGCGCACCCCGCTTACCCGTCTTCGCCTGTCGCTCGAGATGATCCGCGGCGACGACGAGCTCAAGAATGTCGCGGTGCGGCAGGTCGACCGCATCGAAGCCATGCTCGGCCAATTTCTCGATTTCGCGCGGGGGTTCGAATCCGAAACGATCGCGCGCACCGATCTCGCGCCGCTGCTGCGCCAGATCGTCGCCGATTGCGGGGCAACGGACGGCGCGACAATATCGCTCGGCGACAATATCGTCATCCGTACGCGCCCGCACGCGCTGGCCCGTGCTGTCGCCAACCTGCTCGGCAACGCGCTGCGCCACGGCGCCGCACCGATATCGCTTACCGCCCGGATCGCGGGCGACCGGCTGCGCATCGTGGTCCGCGATGCCGGGCCGGGGCTGTCCGCCGGCCAGGCCGAAGCGATGCTGCGCCCCTTCGCCCGCGGCGATAGCGCACGCGGCGGCGACGGTGCGGGGCTCGGGCTGGCGATCACCGACCGCGCGGTCCGGGCGATCGGCGGACGCTTGCACTTTGCCCGCGACAGTGAGGGCTTCGCCGCGACCATCGACCTTCCGCTCGCAATAGACAATTGATCCGCTGGCGGATTTGCCCTTCCGTTTTGTTCCGCAACCATTCTATCGTGGCGGCGCAAAGCAGATGGGAGGACAAGCAATGCGGACGTCATCAGCACGATCGAGATGGCGGCGTGCGCAGGCAGGGCGCGCGCGGGCATGACCATGTTGTCAGGCATCCGCATCATCGACCTGACCACGGTCATCTTCGGCCCCTATGCCACGCAGATGCTCGCCGATCTTGGAGCGGAGGTCATCAAGGTCGAGGCCCCGGGCCTCGGCGACGTATCGCGCTATCTGGGGTCCGCGCGCAGCGACCCGACGATGGGATCGATCCATCTGACCGTCAATCGCGGCAAGCGCTCGATCGCGCTCGATCTCAAGCAGCCCGCCGATGCCGCCGTGCTGCGCGATCTGATCGCCGGGGCTGACGTCTTCTTCCACAACGTCCGCAGCAAGGCGATCGAGCGGCTCGGTTTCGACTATGCGAGTTGCAAGGCGCTGAAGGACGATATCATCTACGTCCATGGCACCGGCTTCGGCCAGAATGGCCCCTATGCCGACCTCCAGGCTTATGACGACGTCATCCAGGCGGCGACGGGGACGACCAGCCTCTTGCCGCGCGTCGATGGCGACCCGCGGCCCCGCTATTTTCCCTCGCTGATCGCCGACAAGATCGCAGGCCAGTTCGGCGCGCAGGCGATTCTCGCCGCGCTGGTCCACAAATTGCGCACTGGCGAAGGCCAGGCCGTCGAAGTCCCGATGTTTGAATGTTTCGCGGCCTTCATGCTCACCGAACATCTGCGCGATGCCGCGCTCGACCCGCCGATCGGACCTGCCGGCTATCCGCGCCAGCTCGATCCGAGCCGCCAGCCCTTCCCCACCGCCGACGGCTATCTGGCGATCGTACCCTATACGCCCGAATCGACCGCGCGGCTGATGACCTTGCTGGGCAGCGAGGCGCTGCTCGCAAGTCCGGCGTTCGAGGCGGCGCGCGCCGCCGGAACCCATATGTCGCTCGTCTATGCCGAAATCGCGCGCAAGACGCCGGCGAAGACCAGTGCCGAATGGCTGGAAATCTTTGCCGCCAACGATATCCCGGCGATGGTGGCGCGCGATCTCGACGATGTGATCGACGATCCGCATTTGCGCGCCTCGGGCTTCTTCCACCGGCGCGAGCATCCCGACGTCGGCTCCTTTTTCGAGATGCGCTCGCCCGTGCGCTATGGCTCCGCGCCGCATGTCGAACCCCGCTTCGCGCCGCGGATCGACGGCGACGGAGCCGCGATCCGCGACGAATTGGCGCGCGGCGCTCCCTGACATCAGTTTCCGTTGCATATTGCGACGCACGCCCTAGCATCGCGCGCAGGCGGCCAGGTCGTGAACGAGCCGCGAGGACAAGGGGGACTTTATGCCAGGAAATCTGCTGGCGGCCGGCGCGGTGCTCGTGCTCTGGACGCTCATCATGCTCGTCTGGGTTGCGGCAACGCGCTTCCCGGCGATGGCGAAGGCCGGAATCGACGTCAAAACGGCGCAGCCCGGCGGTCGCGGCGCCGATCTGGAGCCGGTGTTGCCGCCCGGCGTGAACTGGAAATCGCACAATTACACGCATCTGCTCGAACAGCCGACGCTCTTCTATGCGGTGATCGTCTTTCTGCACCTGTCGGGTGGTGACACGGCGCTGACGCAGGGCTTCGCCTGGGCTTATGTCGTGCTGCGCATCGTGCACAGCCTGTGGCAGGCGACGGTCAACCGGGTTCCGGTGCGTTTCGCGCTGTTTGCACTATCGACATTCTGCCTGCTCGCGCTGTCGGTGCTGGCCGTTATCGCAACCTTGGGCTGAGGGGGATATCATGGACACGAATGCAATATTGGGGCCGGTCGCGACGCTCGCGCTCTGGTCGATGGTCATGTGGGTGTGGATGTATGCGACGCGCATCCCCGCGATGAACCGCGCCAAGATCGACGCGAAGAATCTGGTCGGTACGACCGGGCGCGGGCTCGACGAGGTGCTTCCGCCCGAGGTGCAGTGGAAAGCCCATAATTATAACCATCTGATGGAACAGCCGACGGTCTTCTATGCCGTCGCGCTAGCGCTCGCGGTCGGCGGCATGGGCGGCGGGCTGAATGCCCAGATCGCCTGGGCCTATGTCGGCCTGCGTATCGTCCACAGCATTGTGCAGGCGACGGTCAACCGCGTGATGTGGCGCTTTGCCATCTTCGCGCTCGCCAGTCTCGCGCTGATCGCGCTATGTCTGAATGCCTTCATGGGTTTCGTGCTGCATTGATCAGCGACTGAACCGCGCGGCCAGTTCCACATGGGTCGACCAGCGGAACTGGCCGACGGGTTGCGCCCAGTCGAGTCGATAGCCGCCCGCGACAAGCAACTTCGCGTCGCGGGCAAAGCTCGCCGGATTGCAGCTGACATAAGCGATCACGGGCGTCGCCGCGGCGGCAAGCTGCTTCACCTGCTCCTCGGCGCCGGCGCGCGGCGGGTCGAGGATCACGGCGCCGAAGCGGTCGAGCTCCGCAGGCACCAGCGGCCGCCGGAACAGGTCGCGATGCTCGGTCGCGACCAGCGCCCGCGCGCGGTTTGCGGCCCCCGTCAGCGCAGCGATCGCATCGCGCGCGCCCTCGGCGGCGTAGACTTTCCGTCCCGCCTGCACCGATAGCGCGAAGGTGCCCACGCCCGCGAACAGATCGGCCACCGCATGCGCATCGCCGATTGCCTCGCGCACCGCGCCGAGCAGAGCCGCTTCGCCCGCAGTCGTCGCCTGCAGAAAGGCAAAGGGCGGCACTTCCACGGCAATGTCGCCGAAGCACACCGTCGGCGGTTCGGGTTGCCACAGGATTTCGAGCCCGTCGCCCTGATCGATGGCGAACCGCGCGAGCGCATGGGCGCCGGCAAAATCCTGCAGCGCCATCGCGGCATCGAGCCCCTCGGCCTTCACGCCTTCGAGGATGAGTTCGACGCCCTGATCGAGCCGTTGCAGCTTGACCTTCACCGGGCGCCGCTGCGGCGCGATAAGTCCGAGCAGATCGCGGATCGGAGCGATCAGCGCGAAGAGTTCGGGCACGAGCAACGGACATTCGCGCATGTCGACGATCTGATTGCTCTGCGCGGCGTTGAAGCCGATCGCGACCTGTCTGCCCGCCTTGATCGCGGTGAGGACCGCGCGGCGGCGGCTATGGGGCGGCGACAGACGCGCGAGGCGGACATCGCCCGCCGTCACCTGCTGACCGGCGAGCGCCCCGGCAACGCGCTCGCGCACGAAATCGGCAAGCGCCGCCTCGCTGACATGCTGGAGCTGGCAGCCGCCGCATTTGCCGAAGTGTCGGCAGACCGGAACCGCGTGGTTCGGCCCGGCGACGAGCGTTCCGTCGGCGGCCACTTTGTCGCCCGGAACCCCGCCCGCGACATGGCGACCGTCGGCGGTTACGCCGTCGCCGCGCGCGGCGATGCGGACAATCAGGTCGGTTTCGGTCACGGGTATAGCTTTCGTCAGAACGGCGCGGCAACAAGATCGTCGGCGACAAGGCCGGCGCCTATACGCCGCGCCTGCGCAATATGCCAGCCGACGGCTGCGACCGCGGCATCGAAGGGGTCGCCGCCGCGCGCCAGCATCGCGCCGCACGCCCCCGCCAGGACATCGCCGGTCCCCGCCGTCGCAAGCCAGGGGCTCCCGGGCCAGGCCGCGCATATCCGCCCATCGGGCGCGGCGACCACCGTGTCGGCGCCCTTGTAGATCACGACGGAGCGCGCCCGTGCCGCCGCGGCACGCGCTCGGTCGATCTTGCTGCCGGTCGCTTCCGGAAAGGCGCGCGCGAACTCGCCCGCGTGCGGGGTCAGGATCGCGCTCCTGTCTCCGCCTTCGAGATTCGGAAGCGCGGCCGGGATCGCCGCCGCATCGAGCACCACCGGCGTCCGGCTTGCCAGCGCGGCGGCTAGTTGTTCATCGAGTGCATCGCCGGCGGGAAAGCCGGGGCCGATGACGAACGCGCCGACACGCGGATCGCCGAGCCGCCGGGCAAAGGCGTCGCCCTCTTCGGCGATGATCGCCGACAGCGGCGCCGGGCGATCGCTTTCGAGCACGACATAGCCCGCCCCGGCGCGCAGCGCCGCCGACGCACTCAGCGCCGCCGCGCCCGGCATCGGACCGGACGCGACCAGGACCATGCCGCGGCTATATTTATGCGCATCGGCGGCGGGCGCCCCGCGCGTCGGAGCAGGCAGCGTCTGCATATGGCGGTCCGCCGCAATCCCGATCGGTGCCAGCAGACAGCGCCCGCAGGCGGGTGCGGTCGGCAGCAGCACATGCGCGGGCTTGAGCGCGCCGAGCGCCAACGTCACGTCGGCAGCGAGCGGCGGCAGCCAGTCGGCGTCGCCGTCGCTCGCAACCCCGCTCGGCACATCGACGGACAATATCCGCCGCTCGGAAAAGCGCCGCAACATCGCTGCCAGATCATCGGCCAGCGGCCGCGTCAGCCCGGAGCCGAACAGCGCGTCGACGATCAATGGCGCCGCAGCCGTTTCGTCGCTCAGGCGTTCGACGGGTCCGTCCCAGGCATCGCGCGCGGCCTTGGCCAGATCGGTGGTGGGCAGGCCAAGCGCGGCAACCCTCACCGCCGCGCCGCGCGCCTTGAGCCGGCGCGCCGCGACATATCCGTCGCCGCCATTATTGCCCGGCCCGCAAAGGATCAGGATCGGCGCGCCTGCCGTCATGCGCCAGGCGAGATCGGCGACCGCGGCGCCCGCGCGCTCCATCAAATCCCCAAGCGACACGCCCGCGCGCACCGTCGCGGTCTCGGCCTCGCGCATCGCGGCAGCGGTCAGGATCGGTGCATCGGCGGGAACGGACATGCCCTTTCCTACCATGCGAGCGGGAAAAGTCGCGCTACTTCGCTCCGCCTGTGTTGGCAGGCAGCCGGTAGCGGTCGGGGCCAACCGCAACCTCTATCACCCCGTCGCCGATCACCGTCACCTTCGCCGGATCGACGCCATCGGCCGAAACGACCCCGCGGCCATCGGTTGTCACCTGCAGGCGGCGGTAGCCGCTGTCGCTGCGGCCGACGATCAGGATGGTGCCGTCGGCGCTGCTCATTTCGGCGATGGTGCAGGTGCGGTCGAACAGCTTGGCGCCGCCAAGCGCGCAGTCGATCCGTCCGCTGATCGCGGCGTCCTTCGACCCCTGCGCTTCGGCCTCTGCCAGCGCGCCATTGTCGGGACCGGCATTGCAGCCCGCCAGAACGAGCAGCAGCCCTGCCCCCGCGATAGATTTCATCCCTTGCCCTTCAACTGCGACAGGTCGCGCACGGCGCCGCGCGCCGCACTCGTCGTCATCGCAGCATAGGCCTGAAGTGCTACCGAAACCTTGCGCGGGCGCGCCTTTTCGGGTTGCCAGGCAGCCTCACCTTTGGCCTCCATCGCGGCGCGTCGCGCCGCCAGTTCGGCGTCGGGGACCGCCAGCGTGATTGTGCGGCTCGGGATGTCGATCTCGATCCTGTCGCCATTTTCGACCAGTCCGATCGTGCCGCCTTCGGCCGCCTCGGGCGACACGTGGCCGATCGACAGCCCCGACGTGCCGCCGGAAAATCGCCCGTCGGTGATCAGTGCGCATGCGGCGCCCAGCCCCTTCGATTTGAGGTAGCTCGTGGGATAGAGCATTTCCTGCATCCCCGGCCCGCCCTTGGGCCCTTCGTAGCGGATGACGACGACGTCGCCCGCCTCGACCTGTCCGGTCAAAATGCCCGCTACCGCCGCATCCTGGCTTTCATAGACCTTCGCCGGGCCGGCAAATTTCAGAATCTTCTCGTCGACCCCGGCGGTCTTCACGATGCAGCCGTCGAGCGCGAGATTGCCCGACAAGACGGCGAGGCCGCCATCCTTGCTGAACGCGTGGGTGGCTGAGCGGATCACGCCATTTTCGCGGTCGAGGTCGAGCGAATCCCAGCGCCGGTCCTGACTGAACGCCGTCTGCGTCGGCACTCCCCCGGGAGCCGCGAGGTAGAAGGTCTGCACCGCCGGATCGTTGGTGCGCGCAATGTCCCATTTATTGAGCGCGTCGCCCAGCGTCGCGCTGTGCACCGTCGGCAGATGCGCGTGGAGCAACCCCGCGCGTTCAAGTTCGCCAAGGATCGCCATGATCCCGCCCGCGCGGTGAACATCCTCCATATGGACGTCGCTCTTCGCAGGCGCGACTTTCGACAGGCACGGCACGCGGCGCGACAGCCGGTCGATGTCGTCCATCGTGAAATCGACCTCTGCCTCATGCGCGGCGGCAAGCAGGTGGAGCACGGTGTTCGTCGATCCGCCCATCGCGATGTCGAGGCTCATCGCATTTTCGAACGCCTCGAAACTCGCGATGCTGCGCGGCAATACCCGCTCGTCCCCTACTTCATAATAGCGGCGGCACATGTCGACGATCATCGCGCCGGCGCGCAGGAACAGGGCCTTGCGATCGGCATGCGTCGCGAGCTGCGATCCATTGCCGGGCAGCGACAGGCCCAGCGCTTCGGTCAGGCAGTTCATCGAATTGGCGGTAAACATGCCCGAACAGCTGCCGCAGGTCGGACAGGCGGACCGTTCGACCGCCGCAACCTCTTCGTCGCTATAGGCTTCGTCGGCTGCGACGACCATCGCATCGACCAAGTCGAGCGCGACCTCCTTGCCCTTCAGAACCACCTTGCCGGCCTCCATCGGCCCGCCCGACACGAACACCACGGGAATATTGATCCGCAGCGCCGCCATCAGCATCCCGGGCGTAATCTTGTCGCAGTTGGAGATGCAGATCATCGCGTCGGCGCAGTGCGCGTTGACCATATATTCGACGCTGTCGGCGATCAGGTCGCGGCTCGGCAGCGAATAGAGCATGCCATCATGCCCCATCGCGATGCCGTCATCGACCGCGATGGTGTTGAATTCCTTGGCGACACCGCCCGCCGCTTCGATCTCGCGCGCGACCATCTGCCCCAGATCCTTGAGGTGGACGTGGCCGGGCACGAACTGGGTGAAGCTATTGACCACCGCGATGATCGGCTTGCCGAAGTCGCTGTCCTTCATTCCCGTTGCGCGCCACAGGCCGCGCGCGCCCGCCATGTTGCGGCCGTGGGTGGTGGTTCGCGAACGATAAGAAGGCATTTTAGCGTCTTTCTGATAATTTTATTTCATAAAATGGCGACAGAAGGCGCCTCTACACGCCTAACGCGGTAGAATCAAACCCAGTTTCCGGCCCATATTGGACAGCCGCTGCGCCCAGAGCGCATGCCCCGGCGGATCGCCGACCAGGTCCTGCCGCATCTCGATCCCGACATAGGGGATGTCATTCGCCTCGGCGTGGCGGTTCATCGTCGCGTTGAGCAGCTTGCCCGAATAGGGAAGCTGGTCGCCGACGATCAGCCCCTCGTCGCCGAGCGCTGCGATCGCTGCGGCCGCCAACCGCGCGTCCTCGTTATAGAGAACGCCGACATGCCACGGCCGCGCCTGCGCCGGATCGCTGGCGAGCGTGGGGGTGAAGCTGTGCAGCGAAAGGATCATCGCGGGCCGGCGCGCGGCGATCACCGCCGCGATATGATCGTGATAGGGGCGGAAAAAGCGCGCAATCCGTGCCTCGCGTCCGGCATGATCGAGCGCGTTGCCGGGGATCGCATGGCCGTCGCTGGCGATAGGCACCGCGCCCGGCGCATCCTCGTCGCGATTGCAGTCGACGACCAGCCGCGACACGCCGCCCAAAATCGCCGCGTCGACCGCGCCGTTCCGGACGAGCAACGCCGCGACTTCCGCAACGCCGATGTCGATCGCGATATGCTGCGACAGCAGCGCGGGGTCGATGCCGAGGTCGATGTCGGGCGGCACGGCCGCCGACGCATGATCGCCGATCAACAGCACCCCGCCGACGCGCGGCGTACCTAGTTGTTGCCACGCCTCGCTCATCGCAGCGCCCCCGTCATCTGCCACCAGCCGGGATGGCGCACGGCGATTGCCGCCGCCGCGGCATCGCGTTCGGCGGGCGCGTCGAACAGCGCGAAACAGGTTGCCCCCGATCCCGACATGCGCGCGAGCCACGGGCCCAGCCCGCCAAGCTCGGTCAATATGTCGGCGATCGCCGGGCATTGCGCGATCGCCGGGCGCTGCAAATCATTGCGCGCCGCAAACAATTGCGCGCGCAGGTCGGCGCCGGTGAACAGCGGGCCGCGATCAGTGCCGTCCCAGGCCGCGAACACCGGCCCAGTCGCGACGGGTGCGCGCGGATTGACCAGCAGCACCGGAGTCCCGCCCAGCGCCAGTTCGGGCACAGGGCTGAGTTCGGCGCCGGTCCCGACGCCAAGGCAGGTCGCACTGGCGACGCAGGCGGCGATATCGGCGCCGAGCGTACCGACGATCCGCGCCAGCGCGGTTTCGCCGACATCGGGCAGGAAATGCGCCCGCACCAGCCGCGCCATCGCCGCCGCATCGGCCGAGCCGCCGCCGATCCCCGCCGCAACGGGCAATGTCTTGGTCAGGCGGACGGCAAGCGGCGGCACGCGAGCCGCGCCATAGCGATCGCGCAGCAAGGCGAGCACGCGCAGCACCAGATTGTCGGCGCCGGCGCTCAGCCCGTCGCCGAACGGCCCTTCGATGGTCAGATCATCGGCGTCCGACACCGCCGCCGCAATCGCATCGCCGCCGTCGACGAACGCGAACAATGTCTCGATCTCGTGATAGCCGTCGGCGCGCCGCGCCCGGACGTGCAGCGCGAGGTTGATCTTTGCCCAGCCGGTCTCGTGGAACAGGGTCATGGCGCGATCAGGGCGCGGTCGTCTGCGGCGTCAGCCCGCCATCGAGCTTTGCCGCGACGCGCGCCGCCATATCCTCTTCGGCGAGCAGTGCCGCGGCCCGCCACGTATAGCGCGCGCGGAAGCGTTGCCCCGCCTTCCAATAGGCGTCGCCCAGATGCTCGACAATCACGGCATTTTCGGGCTCGCCCTGCTGCGCCTGTTCGAGCAGTTCGACGGCCTTGTCGGTGCGTCCGGTCAGAAAATAGGCCCAGCCGAGCGAGTCGGTGATGCTCGCATTCTGGGGCTCGGCCTTCCATGCCGCCTCGATCTGGCCGAGCGCGCGATCGACATCGATCCGCCGCTCCAGCGCGGAATAGCCGACAAAATTCAGGATCGTCGGGTCGTTTGGGCGCAGCGCGAGCGCGCGTTGCATCAGCGGCGCCGCCCCGTCCCAATCCTTCGCCTGCAGCCGCAGTTCGGCGCGCGCCACAAGCAAGGTCGCACGCAGCGGAGCGCTGTCGTCGCCATCGCCGAGCGCGGCTTCGAGCCGCGCATAGGCCCGCTCGGCCGCCGCGGCATCGTCGCTCTGCCGCGCCAGATCGGCGAAACGGACGAGCAGGCTGCGCGGCGCATCGCCCGCGACGGCGTCCTCGGCCATCTTCACCGCCGCCGCACGATCACCCTCCTCCGCCGTCAGTTCGGCAAGGCGCATCCGCAACACCGGCGGCAGGGGTCCGCGAAGACCGGCAAGAAAGGCAGCGCCGTCGGCGGCACGATCGCTGCGCGCCAAGGCGTCGGCGAGCGCGCTGCGCGCGGTCCAGTCCTGATCGTTGAGCCAGGTCGCGGCGCGCGCGAAAGTCAGCGGCAGGCGTGCATTGCTCCTGGGTAACCGCGCAAGCGTGTCGGCGACGAGCGCCAGCCAGTGGGCGGCGCCGGCCCGCGGGTTGGCCACCGCCTGTTCGGGCAGCAAGAGCAGAGGATCCTCGCGCTCACCCGCCGCCAACGCGATACGCGACCGCAGCGTCCCCGCCGCATCCTTCTCCCGGGCAGCATCGAGGCTGGCGACAAGGCGCAGAGCGACGAGCTGGCTCAGCCAGTCGGTCGGGGTTGTTTCCAGGGCAGCGGCCACGGCGGCATCACTTTGTCCGGCCGCAAGCTGAACCAGCGCCGCTTCGAGCGCATAGGCGGGTTCGGGGCGCCCGCGCGTCGCGGCGGCCACCAGCGCGCGTTCGGGCTGGCGCGCGCGCTGCCCGGCATCGACCCATGCTCCCAGCGCCGGATCGATCAGGCGCGATATCGCATCGCCGCCCGACTTGTCGTCCTGCGCCGTCCCCAGAAGGGCGCGCGCGCCCTTCCAGTCGCTGCGCCGCATCGCGTCGACGACGAGCACGAGCCGCGCGTCGAACCGCTGCTCGCCGCTCGCCCACAGCGCCGCCGCTGCACTGCGCGCTGCGATGAGGTCGCCGGCGTCGATGGCGCGCTCGAGCATTTCGGCGCGCAAGCCCGGCAGATCGGGCGCCTGGCTTGCGAGCGATTGCAGCGCCGCCAGCGCCTCGGCGGGATTGCCTGCTTCTTCGGCAAGCCGCGCCCGGACAAGCGCGTCGAGCGCTGCCTGATCGGGATCGACCGCCGCCATCGCAGCGGGCGCCGCAGCCACCATCAGGGTGGCCGCCAGCGGCGCAAGAATCGATCGGCGAGCGAACTTACATATTGGGATAATTGGGGCCTCCGCCGCCTTCGGGGGTGACCCAGTTGATATTCTGGGTCGGATCCTTGATGTCGCACGTCTTGCAATGCACGCAATTCTGCGCGTTGATGACGAAGCGCGGTTCGCCCTCATCCTGACCGACAACCTCATAGACGCCGGCCGGGCAATAACGCTGCGCGGGCTCGTCATACATCGGCAGATTATATTCGATCGGGATCGTCGGATCCTTGAGCTGCAAGTGGATCGGCTGATCTTCCTCATGGTTGGTGTTGGAGAGGAACACCGAGGACAACCGGTCAAAAGTCAGCACCCCGTCGGGCTTCGGATATTCGGGCTTGGGCATCATATCGGCGCGATAGAGCGTCGTGTTGTCGGGGTGATGCTTCATCGTGAACGGCATGCGGATGCCGAAGCTTTCGAGCCACATGGTCATCCCCGACAGGACCGTCCCCGCCAGATCGCCGAATTTTTCGACCAGCGGCAGCACGTTGCGGACGACACTCAGCTCCTTCTTCACCCAGCTGTCGTCATAGGCGTCCTGATAGGCGGTCAGCGTATCGCCCGAACGACCGGCATTGACCGCAGCGAAAGCCGCTTCGGCCGCCATCATCCCCGACTTCATCGAGGTGTGCGTGCCCTTGATGCGCGGCACGTTGAGGAAGCCGGCGCTGTCGCCGATCAGCGCGCCGCCCGGAAAGGCGAGCTTCGGCACCGACTGGTAGCCGCCGTCGCTGATCGCGCGCGCGCCGTAAGAGATGCGCTTGCCGCCCTTCAAAATCTTCGCGATCTCGGGGTGCGTCTTCCACTTCTGCATCTCCTGGAAAGGGGAGATGTGCGGGTTGCGGTAGTTGAGCCAGGTCACGAAGCCCAGCGCCACCTGCCCGTTCGCCTGATGATAGAGGAAACCGCCGCCATTGGCGTTGGCATCGAGCGGCCAGCCCTGCGTGTGGATGACGCGGCCGGGGGCGTGATTTGCGGGATCGATGTCCCACAATTCCTTGATGCCGATGCCATAGACCTGCGGCTCGCAATCGGCGTCGAGTGCGAACTGCGGCTTCAGCATCTTGGTCAGGTGGCCGCGCACGCCTTCGGCAAAGAAGCTATATTTCGCATGGAGCTCAAGCCCCGGCGCATAGTCGGGCTTGTGGCTGCCGTCGCGCGCGATGCCCATGTCGCCGGTGGCGACGCCCTTCACCGACCCATCGTCGTTGTACAGGATTTCCGCGGCGGCAAAGCCGGGGAAGATTTCGACGCCCAGCCCTTCGGCCTGTTCGGCCAGCCAGCGGCAGAGATTGCCGAGGCTGCCCGTATAGGTGCCCTTGTTGTGCATGAAGCCGGGCGTAATCAGATGCGGGACGGAGATTTTCTTCTTCTTCGTCAGCACCCAATGCTGATTATCGTTCACCGGCACCTCGGCGAGCGGACAGCCCTGCTCGCGCCAGTCGGGAAGCAGCTCGTCGAGCGATTTGGGATCGATCACCGCTCCCGACAGGATATGCGCGCCGACTTCGGACCCTTTTTCGAGCACGCAGACCGACAGCTCACTGCCCGCTTCGTTCGCGAGTTGCTTCAGGCGGATCGCCGCCGAAAGGCCCGCCGGCCCTGCCCCGACGATCACCACGTCATAAGGCATCGATTCCCGTTCGCTCACCTCAAAGCCCTTTCTGCCGTCCCCGCCGCGATCATTCATCGTAAGCGGCGCTCATTCTGTCACGATTTGCGATGCCTTCCAATTGACGCGCGCGTCAACCTCCTGTTTCAACATTTTCATGGGTGGGCGGAATTCAGCCTTGCTGGCGGAAAGCTATTGCGACTGGTGGTCGCTGGCCGGCGTCGATGCTCTGGTCGGCGAAGTGCCGGCCGGCTGGCTCGACGTGCCTGCCGCCAATGACGCTGCGGCACCGCGGCGAAGCCCCGTCCTTGCCGAACCCGAGGTCGCCCCGCTGCCCGCCGCGCTCCAGCGCGTCGAAGCGCCCCAAAATGACGAACCCAAGGGGCCGGTCGCCTTGCCGGGCGAATGGGACGAATTCCAGCTTTGGCTCGCCGAGCACCCCGACGTGCCGGGCAGCCAGTGGGACGCGCGCCGCGTGCTGCCGCAGGGAATGCCGGATTCGGCGCTGATGGTCCTCACCGCGTGGCCCGAGGTCGATGATCAGCGTGACGGGACGCTCTTTACCGGACCGGCGGGTCCCTTACTCGACGCGATACTGCGCGCGATCGGGCTGACGCGCGGCGACTGTTATATCGCCAGCCTCGCAGTGACGCGCCCGGCGGGCGGCCGCTGCGACGAAAGCGACGCTGCAGAGCTCGACCGACTGCTGCGGCACCATGTCGCGCTGGCGCGGCCGCAGCGGTTGCTGCTCGTCGGCAGCGACATGCTGCGCATTGCGACGGGACGCCCGCTCGCCGATTTGCGCGGAAAGTTACTCGATCTTAACCATGATGGCGGCAAAGTGGAGGCGGTGGCAATCGCGCATCCCGCGATGCTCCTCGCCCGGCCAGCGCACAAGGCGGCGGCCTGGGATAGTCTCAAACTGCTCAACCGGGGACGTTGACAGATGACAAAAGCGAAATGGGCGCTCGGCGCCTCGATCCTGATTTTCCTTGCGGCCGGAACCGTCCCGGCGATGGCCGCCGACGCGCCCGATCGCGATTTTTCGGCTCCGTCGCAAACGGTGCCCGAAATCCTGTCGGCGAAGCAGAAGCAATTCTACACGCAAGTGCTGACCGCCATTCGCGGACAGCGCTGGGCCGATGCGAAATCGATGCTCGACGGCGCCGACAAGGGCCCGCTCAACGATTTCCTGCGCGCCGAATTGCTGCTCGCGGCAAACAGCCCGCGCGCCGAAGTGTCGGACCTGATGCCGGTTCTCGCACGATCGCCCGAACTGCCGCAGGCCGACCGTCTGGCAAGCCTTGCCGCGAAGCGCGGCGCCACCGATGTGCCGGTCCTGCCCAACCAGAATCGCCTGAGCTGGTCGGGCAGCGCCCCGCGCCGGCTCGGCGCCGACAGCGTGGGCGGCGATCCGGTCGCCGCCGGGCTGGCCCGCACCATCCCGGACCGTATCAAGAACGACGATCCCGCCGGCGCCGAGGCGCTCTATGCAGCGGTCGCCGACCAGCTGACGCCCGAGGCGCGCGACGAATGGCGGCAGAAGATTGCTTGGTCCTATTATATCGAGAATGACGACGCCAATGCGCTTCGCCTCGCGGCGGAATGCAGCGCGAGCCAGGGCGCCTGGCCGGTGCAGGGCGCGTGGGTGCAAGGCCTCGCTTCGTGGCGCCTGCGCGACTATCGCACCGCACTGGGCGCCTTCGACCGCGTCGCCAAGGAAGCCCCCGACAGCGAGCAGCGCGCCGCCGCTTATTATTGGGCCTCACGCGCGGCGATCGCATCGGGCGAGCCGCAGCTTGTCGAGCCGCGCCTGCGCGCCGCGGCGAGCAATGAGGAAACCTTCTACGGCCTCCTCGCCGCCGAAACGCTGGGTCTGGAAACCAATATCCAGCGCGAGAATGTCCGCGCCGACCGCAGCGCCTTCCGCGCGCTCGAGGAACTGCCCAATGTCCGCGCCGCGGTTGCGATGGCCGAGATTGGCGAGGACGGCTACGCCGACACGCTGCTGCGCCAGCAGGCGCGCATCGGCGACCCGCGCCAGCACGAACAGCTCATTGCCCTGGCCCAGGCGCTCAGCCTGCCCGAAACCCAGCTCTATCTGGCCCACAACACGCCGCGGGGCCGCAAGCTCGCCGCCGCGACGCGTTATCCGCAGCCGCGCTGGGAGCCCAATGGCGGGTGGAAGGTCGATCCGGCGCTGGTCTTTGCCCACACGCTGCAGGAATCGCGTTTCCAGCGCACGGTGGTCAGCCCGGCGGGCGCCTATGGCTTGATGCAGGTGCGCCCCGGCACCGCCAAGGATCTGGCGCGGTGGCGGGGCGAAAGCGTCAATCCTGCCGATCTGCGCATCCCCGCGGTGAATATGGATTTCGGCCAGAGCTATCTGCAGTATCTGAGCAAGGATTCGTCGACCGGCGGCCTGCTGCCCAAGGTGATCGCCGCCTATAATGCGGGCCCCGCGCCGGTTGCGCGCTGGTCGACCGAAGTGCGCGACAATGGCGATCCGCTGCTCTTCATGGAATCGATCCCCTATTGGGAAACGCGCGCCTATGTCGGCATCGTGCTACGCAATTACTGGATGTACGAAGCCGAACAGGGCAAGCCGTCGATCAGCCGCGCCGCCCTCGCGCAGGGCAAATGGCCGCGCTTTCCCGACAGCAAGGACCGGGTACGGCTGACCTACGCCGGTCCCGCCGGTCTCGCCAATGCCGATTGATCCGGCGCGCCCGTTCAAGCCCGTTCGCATCGCCATACTGACGATTTCGGACAGCCGCAGCAGCGACGACGACACATCGGGCGACAAGCTCGCTGAACTTCTGACCGGCGCGGGGCACGAGCTTGCGGCGCGCGCGATCATTCGCGACGAAACCGATCTTATCGTATCGCGGTTGCACAACTGGATTGACGACCCTGCGGTCGATGTCGTCATTGCGACCGGCGGCACGGGCCTGACCGGCCGCGACGTGACGCCCGAGGCGCTGCACCGCCTCGATGGCAAGGATATTCCGGGCTTCGGCGAACTGTTCCGCTGGATCAGCTTTCAGAAGATCGGCACCTCGACGATCCAGTCGCGCGCCTGCGCCGTCGTCGCACGCGGGACCTATATCTTCGCGCTGCCCGGGTCGACCGGCGCCGTCACCGATGCCTGGGAGGGCATTTTGGAAAGCCAGCTCGACAGCCGGCACCGCCCCTGCAACTTCGTCGACCTGATCCCGCGCCTCACCGAATAGCCCAAATGTCGCCACCGGCTTCCCGCGGGCGACGATATTTGTTCTTTATATGTTCTCGATGTTCCACTAGATTGCGACAGTGGAACCGACCCGTCCCCTTCCCGCGATTTCAGGCCGCGGCGCCCCGACCAACCTCCGCCCGACGCGGACCGGATCGCTCGACCGCGCGGCCGATGGCGACTGGCTCGACACGGCCGAAGACATCGACGGCACCGCGCCGGCGCTGCGCACCACCGTCACCGTCGAACATCCCAGGACGATCATCGCGCGCAACAACTCGCCAGACATCGGTTTCGACCGTTCGATCAATCCGTATCGCGGCTGCGAACATGGCTGCATCTATTGCTTCGCGCGCCCCACCCACGCCTTCCACGACCTGTCACCGGGGCTCGATTTCGAAAGCCGGCTCTTTGCCAAGCCCGATGCCGCCGCCTTGCTGCGAGGGGAACTGGCCAAGCGCGGCTATGTGCCCGCCCCGCTTGCCATCGGCACCAACACCGACGGCTATCAGCCGATCGAACGCGAATGGGGCGTGACGCGCGCGGTGGTCGAGGTGCTGGCCGAAACGCGGCATCCGCTGATCGTCACGACCAAGTCCGATCGCATCCTTCGCGATATCGATCTGCTCGCCGACATGGCGCGCGACAATCTGGTCGGGGTAGCGATTTCGGTCACGACGCTCGATCCCGCAGTCGCCCGTACATTGGAGCCGCGCGCGCCGCATCCCAAGCGGCGGCTCGCGGCGATCCGCAAGCTGATCGACGCGGGCGTCCCGACGCAGGTCAATATCTCGCCGATCATTCCCGCTATTACCGCTCACGAGATAGAGGCGATCATGGCTGCGGCGGCAGAGGCCGGCGCGATCCGCGCCTCCTATATCCTTCTCCGCCTCCCCCACGAAGTCGCGCCGCTGTTCCGCGCCTGGCTCGACGCCCATTATCCCGACCGCGCCGCCAAGGTGATCCACATGGTGCAGGACATTCGCGGCGGCCGCGACAATGACCCCGACTATTTTTCCCGCATGAAGGGGCGAGGCGTTTGGGCGCAGCTCATCCGCACCCGTGTCAAGCGCGCGGCGCGCGAACATGGCCTCGACAAAAGCTTTCCGCCGCTCCGCAGCGACCTGTTCAGGCCGCCGGAACGCGACGGACAGATGGAATTGTTCTAACCGGCTGCAAAAGCCAATCGTCATTGCGAGCGAAGCGAGGCAATCCCCAGTTATTCGCTTGCCCTGTCGCGGTTGGCTGGAGATTGCTTCGTCGCTGCGCGCCTCGCAATGACACCCATAGGGGGTTACGCCTCCGCCAACGACTTCAGCTTGTAATCCTTGTAATCGTCGCGGATCTGGCGCTTCAGGATCTTGCCCGTCGCGGTGTGCGGCAGTTCTTCGACGAAGACGATCTCGTCGGGCAGCCACCATTTCGCGACCTTGTCCTTCAGATAATCGAGGATGCTCGCTTCGGTCGCCTCGGCGCCGGGTTTCCTGACGATCAGCAGGATCGGTCGTTCGTCCCATTTGGGGTGGAATACGCCGACCGCGGCGGCTTCCTGAACGCCGGGGGCGCCCACCGCGGCATTTTCGAGTTCGATCGACGAAATCCACTCGCCGCCCGATTTGATGACATCCTTCGCCCGGTCGGTGATTTGCATGACCCCGTCGGGATGGATCACCGAGACGTCGCCGGTATCGAACCACCCGTCGCTGTCGGCGGCATCGGCGTCAGCCTTGAAATAGCGCTGGATGATCCAGGGGCCCCGGCATTGCAGCCGCCCGCTCGTCACCCCGTCGCGCGGCAGGACATTATCCTCCTCGTCGACGATGCGCAGTTCGACGCCAAAGGGCGGGCAGCCCTGGCGGCAGACGATATCGACGCGCTCGTCGAAGCTCATTTCGTCCCAATTCCACGGCCGCTTGCCCATCGTTCCGATCGGCGAGGTTTCGGTCATGCCCCATGCGTGGCCGACGTCGATCCCCGCCTTCATGAAGCGTTCGATCATCGCACGCGGCGCCGCCGAGCCGCCGATGATGACGCGGTAAAGCTTGCCATAGTCGATCCCGGTCGCATCCATATGCGCGAACATCGCGAGCCACACCGTCGGCACGCCGGCGCTGTGCGTCACCCCTTCGGCGTGCATCAGTTCGCAGAGCACCTGCGCATCATTGGTCGCCGAAAAGACGAGCTTCGCCCCCACCGTCGCGGCGGCGAAGGGAATGCCCCAGCTGTTGGCGTGGAACATCGGCACGATCGGCAGGATGACGCTGCGGTTCGACATGTCGAAGACATCGGGTTGAATCTCGGTGATCGCATGGATGACGTTCGAGCGATGTTCGTAGAGCACGCCTTTCGGATTGCCCGTCGTTCCGCTGGTATAGCAGAGGCCCACCGGATCGCGCTCGTCGAGATCGACCCATTCGAAGCTGCCGTCTTCGGCGTCGATCAGATCCTTGTAGGAAAGATAGCCGTCGCGCGCCGGCGCATCGAACAGCACGAAATGCTCGACGGTGGGAAGCTGATCGCGCAGCCGTTCGACGATCGGCAGAAATGCCGCGTCGAAGAAGAGAATGCGGTCCTCGGCATGATTGACGATATAGACAAGCTGTTCGTCGAACAGCCGCGGGTTCACCGTGTGCAGCACCCCGCCCATGCCAGCGGTCCCGTACCAGCTCACCAGATGATGGCCATGGTTCATCGCGAGCGTCGCGATACGGTCGCCCTTCGTCATCCCCAGCCGCGTCATGGCGGCAGCGAAGCGGCGGGCGTCCTTGCCGACCTCGCCCCAGCTCGACCGCGTCATGCTGCCGTCGGCCCAGCGCGAGACGATTTCACGTGCGCCATGTTCGCGCGCCGCATGATCGATCAGGCTTGTAACGAGCAGCGGCTGGCCCTGCATTCCCATATGCATCTCTCCCGTGTCTTTCGTCAGGGATAGGGCCGGAAATGCGCGGCACGCAAGAGGGGGCGAGCCTAGCGGACGCGAAAATCGCGCGGCGGGACCAGCGAAAGCGCCACATCGGTTACACCTGCAACCATTTGGAGCCGCGAGACGGTGTCTGGGCCGAGCGCGAAGCCGCGTCCCAGCTCGATCCGGATGTCCTCGCCCGTCAGCGGATCGGTCGTCGATACGATCACCCGCCCGCGCGCATCCTCGCGCCGTTCGAGATAGCGGAGCATCTCGCCCGGCGCCTCGGCGAGTTCGACGCGGCAATCGAGTTGCAGCGCGGCACTCGCCGCAATGTCGGCGAGCGACTGCGCCCCGCGCACCGTCACGCGCGGCGTTTCCTCGCCCTCGAGCAGATCGAGTTCGACGTTGAGCAGCGCGCAGCCGCCGTCGACCGCCAAGGCCTCCAATATCTTGCCCGTCTGCTCGTCGAAGCAGCTCGACTGAAATTGTCCGCTGCGGTCCGACAGCGTCAGGTTGAGGAAGCGATTGCCGCGCTGCGACACGCGCGGGCGCGCGCTTTCGACCATCGCCGCCATCACCATCGGGATGCGGGTTCCGGGCGTCATTTCGACCGTTTCGCAGATATTGCCGTAGGTCCGCGCACCGCGCGCCGCGATCACCGCCTCATATTGTTCGACCGGGTGAGCCGAGAAATAAAAGCCGAACGCGTCCTTTTCCTTCGCCATCCGCTCGGCAAGCGTCCAGGGTTCGGCAGCGGACAGCTGGAGCACCGGCGCGATCGCGACATCACCGCCGAACAACCCGCCCTGCCCCGTCGAGCGTTCGTGCGCCGAACTATTGGCGCAGGCCAGCAACGCCTCGGCTCCAGCAAAGGCGCGCGGTCGGTCGGGTTCGACGCAGTCGAACGCGCCGCCCCCCGCCAGCGCCTCGATCTGGCGGCGGTTGAGCAGCTTGGGGTCGATGCGCGCGGCAAAATCGTCGAGACTCGCAAAATCGCCCTTGGCTTGACGCTCGGCGACGAGAGCCTCCATCGCCTTTTCGCCGACACCTTTGAGCGCGCCGAGCGCGTAGCGGACCGCGAGCCCGTCTTCGCTGCGCCCGACCGAAAAATCGGCCTCGCTGTCGTTGATCGACGGCGGCGCGATCGCGATGTCGAGGCGGCGCATATCGTCGATGAAGATCGACAATTTGTCGGTCTGATGGCTGTCGAACGACATCGACGCGGCGAAGAATTCGTGCGGATAATGCGCCTTCAGCCACGCCGTCTGATAGGAGAGCAGCGCATAGGCCGCCGCATGGCTCTTGTTGAAGCCATAGCCCGCGAATTTGTCGATCAAGTCGAACAGCTCGTTCGCGGCCTTGGCGTCGATGCCATTATGCTCGCCGCAACCTTTGACGAAGGTGTCGCGCTGCGCGTCCATCTCCGCCTGCACCTTCTTGCCCATCGCGCGGCGCAACAGGTCCGCGCCGCCGAGGCTGTAGCCGGCCAGGATCTGCGCCGCCTGCATCACCTGTTCCTGATAGACGAAGATGCCGTAGGTTTCGGCGAGGATGCCTTCGAGCAGCGGGTGCGGATAGGCGATCGGCTCGCGCCCGTTCTTGCGCGCGCCGAATAGCGGAATATTGTCCATCGGCCCTGGCCGATACAGCGCGACGAGCGCGATAATGTCCCCGAAATTGGTCGGCTTCACCGCCGACAGCGTGCGCCGCATCCCTTCGGATTCCAGCTGGAACACCCCGACGGTGTCGCCGCGCTGGAGCAACTCATAGACCGCGGGATCGTCCCAGCCGAGCGTATCGAGATCGACATCGATCCCGCGCAGCGCGAGCAGGCGCCGCGCTTCCTTGAGCACCGACAGCGTCTTGAGGCCAAGAAAGTCGAACTTCACCAGCCCCGCCGTCTCGACATATTTCATGTCGAACTGCGTGACCGGCATATACGAGCGCGGATCGCGATAGAGCGGGACAAGCTGGTCGAGCGGCCGGTCCCCGATCACGACCCCCGCCGCGTGGGTCGAACTGTGCCGCGGCAGGCCTTCGAGCTGGCGCGCCATGTCGAACAGGCGGCGGACGCCGTCATCCTGCTTATATTCGGTCATCAGCTCGCTGACGCCGTTCAATGCGCGTTCGAGCGTCCAGGGATCGGTCGGATGGTTCGGTACCAGCTTCGCGAGCCGGTCGACCTGCCCATAGCTCATCTGGAGCACGCGGCCGGTGTCCTTCAGAACCGCGCGCGCCTTCAGCTTACCGAAGGTGATGATCTGCGCGACGGTGTCGCGGCCGTATTTCTCCTGCACATAGCGGATCACCTCGCCGCGGCGGGTTTCGCAGAAGTCGATGTCGAAGTCGGGCATCGACACGCGCTCGGGATTGAGGAAGCGTTCGAACAGCAGCCCGAGCTTAAGCGGGTCGAGGTCGGTGATGGTCAGCGACCAGGCGACGAGGCTGCCCGCACCCGATCCACGCCCCGGCCCCACCGGAATATCGTGCGCCTTCGCCCATTTGATGAAGTCGGCAACGATCAGGAAGTAGCCCGGAAAGCCCATCTGCGTGATGACGTCGACCTCGAAGTCAAGCCGCGCGACATAGGCCTGCTTTTCTTCCTCGGTAAGGTCCGGATAGAGCGCAAGCCGTTCGGCCAGCCCTGCGTGGGCATCGACCTTGAGCTGCGCCGCCTCGCCCTCGCGGTCGCCGGCAAGGCTCGGCAGGATCGGTTTGCGCTTGGGCGCCATGAAGGCGCAGCGCTGCGCGATCACCAGCGTGTTGCGGATCGCCTCGGGCAGGTCGGAGAAACTGTCCTCCATCGCCTCGGCCGATTTCAGCCAGGCTTCGGGGTTGGACGAGCGGCGATCCTCGCTTTCGACATAGGCCGACTGCGCAATGCACAGCATCGCATCATGCGCGGGATGAAATTGCGGATCGACGAAATTGGCGGGATTGGTCGCAACCAGCGGCAACGCGCGCGTGTAGGCCAGCTCGATCAGCGCCTCCTCGGCGGCCTTTTCAGTCGCATCGCCCCGCCGCGACAGTTCGATATACAGCCGATCGGCGAAAAGCGCTTCCAGCTGCTCGACATACTCGTCGGCGGCCGTCTTCTGCTCGCCGGCCAGCAAGCGCGCCAGAGCGCCCTCGCCGCCCCCGGTCAGGCAGATGAGCCCGTCGGTCTTGCCGGCGAGGTCCGAAAGCAGGACATGCGGCTCCTGCTCGACCGGTCGGCCGAGGTGCGCCGCAGACACCAGCGCGCAAAGATTATTGTAGCCCGCATCGTCCTGCGCATAGAGCGCAATCCAGTCGATCAGCGGTGCGCCGCTCGCCAGCCGCTGCCCCGGCCGCGCCACGCTCAGCAGCGCACCGACGATCGGCTGGACACCCGCCGCCTTGCACGCGTCGCCAAAGGCCATGACACCGTACAGCCCGTTGCGATCCGCGACCGCTATCGCCGGAAAGCCCCGCTCGCGCGCCGCTTTCGCGATCGCCTTGGGCTCGATCGCCCCCTCCAGCATGGTGAAACTGGAAAAGACGCGCAGGGGAACAAAGGGGCTGTAGGCCATCGGATGACGCTAGGCACATGTGACGATTCGGGGAAGCGTCCGTGTGCAAAATATGCACATTGGCCGCGCACCCGAACCGTTCGTTCTGAGCTTGTCGAAGCACCGTCCTATTCTTCACCGCCGCAAAGTGAAGTACGACCCTTCGACAAGCTCAGGTCGAACGGCTTTGGCTTGGGGGTTCCTAACCCAGCAATTCCTCAATCTCCTTGCGCAGCTGCTCGGGCTTGGTTGTCGGCGCATGGCGCGAGACGACATTGCCGTCGCGGTCGACGAGGAATTTGGTGAAATTCCACTTGATCCCGCTGCCGAGCAGGCCGGTCTTTTCCTTCTTCAGATGCTTGAAGATCGGATCGGCGTCGTCGCCGTTGACGTCGATCTTCGCCATCAGCGGGAAGCTGACATCATAGGTCAGCGAGCAGAAATTCTTGATTTCCTCGGCATCGCCCGGCTCCTGCGCGCCGAACTGGTTGCAGGGGAAGGCCAGAACCTCGAACCCGCGATCCTTGTAATCGCGGTAGAGCTCCTCCAGCCCTTCATATTGCGGGGTAAAGCCGCATTTGGAGGCGGTGTTGACGATCAGCAGCACCTTCCCCTTGTAGTCGGCCATCGCCTGCGATCCGCCGCCCGGCAGTTTCGCTGAGAAATCGTAGAGCCCCATATTCGCTTCCCCTTCGGCTGGGCGTCGGCAATCGCTTCCAGCTTTGCCTACGCCTCGATCTGTCCTTCGTGCAAGCGCCACACGCGATCCATTCGCGCCGCCAGCCGTTCGTTATGCGTCGCAACCAGTGCGGCAGAACCATGATCGCGGACGAGTTTGACGAACTGGTCGAACACGCGGTCCGCCGTCGCTTCGTCGAGATTGCCCGTGGGTTCGTCGGCGAGCACGAGCAGCGGCCGGTTCGCCAGCGCGCGCGCCACCGCAACGCGCTGTTGCTCGCCGCCCGACAGCTTGCTCGGCTTGTGGTGCAGACGCTCGGCAAGTCCGAGCCGGCCGAGCAGGTCGGCAGCGCGCTCTTCGGCTTCGGCCTGGCGCGCGCCGCGAATGAGCTGCGGCAGCACGACATTCTCGACCGCGCTGAAATCGGGGAGCAGATGGTGGAATTGATAGACGAAGCCGATCTTCTCGCGCCGCGTCGTTGTCCGCGCGCCCTGATCGAAGCGCGTCACATCCTCGCCATCGATGCGGATCGTGCCCTCGAAACCGCCTTCAAGCAGGCCGACCGCCTGCAGCATCGTCGACTTGCCCGATCCCGACGGGCCGAGCAGCGCGACGATTTCGCCGCGCTTCAGCGCCGCATCGATGCCGCGCAGCACATGGATGGTAACGTCGCCCTGCGTAAAGCTGCGCTTCAGGTCGACAAGTTCCAGGACGACATCATTCATAGCGCAGCACCTGCACGGGATCGGTATTCGCGGCCTTCAGTGCCGGATAGAGCGTCGCGAGGAAACTGAAGACGATCGCCATCACCGCAATGCCGACGATTTCGAACGGATCGGGCTTCGACGGCAATTCGGTCAGAAATCGGATCGACGGATCCCACAGCGGCTGCCCGGTGATGAATTCCGCTCCGCGCAGCACGCCGGCGCGGAAGTAAAGCAGGCTGAAGCCGATGATCATGCCGACAATGGTTCCCGCAACGCCGATCGACAGGCCGATCGCCATGAAGATGCGCATCACCGCATCGCGCGGCGCGCCCATGGTGCGCAGGATTGCCATGTCGCGCGTCTTGGCGCGGACGAGCATGATGAGCGAAGAGATGATGTTGAAAGCGGCAACGAGCACGATCAGCGACAGGATCACGAACATCGCGACGCGCTCGACCGACAGCGCCTCGAACAGACTGCTGTTCATCGACCGCCAGTCCGAAATCACCGCCTGCGCCGCGACCTTTTCGGCCAGCGGCTGCAATATCTCGCCCACCTTGTCGGGATCGGTCGTCTTGATCTCGATCATCCCCACCTGATCGCCGGTGAGCAGCAGCAGCTGCGCATTCTCCATCGGCATCACGACATAGGCCTTGTCGAAATCATAGACGCCGATCTCGAAGATCGCCGACACGCGATAGGCAATCTCGCGCGGCACCGTTCCGAACGGCGTCGACCGGCCTGCGGGATTGATGATCGTGATCATCGACCCGACCGTCGCGCCCAGATTACGCGCCAGTTCGCTGCCGATCGCGACATTGTCGGTGCCAGGCTTCAGCGAATCGAGGTTGCCCTGCAAAACCTTGCCGTTGAGCACGCCGTTGCCGCGAATGTCGGCGACGGTCATCCCGCGCACCAGCACCCCCTCGACGCGCCCGTTGAAGGTGGTGAGCAAGGGTTGCTCGATCAGCGGGGTTGCGGACACGACGCCCGGCGTCGCCTTCACCTCCTTGAGCAGATCGCGCCAGTCGTCGAGACGGCCGCCGAAGCCCTGCACCACCGCATGGCCGTTCAGCCCGACGATCTTGTCGAACAGGTCGGAGCGGACACCGTTCATCACGCTCATCACGATAACCAGCGCCGCGACCCCCAGCATCACCGCGGTAAAACTGAACGCCGCCGCGACGAAGATGAAGCCTTCGCCGCGTTGCGGGAGCAGATAGCGTTTGAAGATGGCGCGTTCGTAAGGACGCAGGATCATCGGGCGGACGCCCCTTCAGGCGCGGTGCGCGTTGCGGTCATGCCGCCGCTTTAGGGGGCGTCCGGGCCGCTGGCAATGGTCACCGTGGGGCGCAATTCGCTGCGAATGATTCGCAGAATATGTTGCCGAACGGCCACAGGGCGGTGCAAAAGCGCCGCAGCCTGTCGACGAATGGGTGACAAAGCCCGGCGCGGCGCATAGCCCAATGGCTTCTGGTTCAACGCGGCGCAAGGCCCGGTTCCAGGGAGTGCAGGCCGGTCGCCTGGCCTGCGCACAAGGGGGATGGCGACGTTCGTCACAGGCGCCCGGGTCTCGAATGAGGCCCGGGCGTTGTGATTCCGGGCCATCGTGCGGCCGGACCTCCGCGCCGCCCTCATTAGCGCCCGCACAGCTTCTCCACATCGTCCATCGCCAGCTTCACCCCAGCCAACGCACAAGAGGTGCCAGCTTTTCCGCCGAAGCTGGAGTAGAAATTCCCGATATGGGGATAGGAAGCGGACGAGAGACCGTCCTATTCGGCATTGGCGGCTAAGCCTTGATGCCATCCAGTATCGACTGTGCTTCGGCCCGGATTTGCTCCATTTCAGCTGCTGCGAGCATGGCCTCGGCATCACCGGAAGTTACATCGACGAGGTCGCAAAATCTTTCCGCAAGAGCCATGATCCGCGCATCCCAATGACCGAATACCGGTCTTCCGGACTTGAAATTCAGCGCCAAGTTGCTGCTGAACAGAATGGAATGGCATAGCTCTTCAGGAACGCATACTACGCTCTGGTCTCGCCCCATCCAGTAGTATTCTTGAAAGCCTTTGTCGCTTAGCTCTCCAAGAGCCTCTAAAACTATTCCCTTGTTTGGTTTAAACATGTCGGGGAATGCCTGCTACGATGATCGGTAACGACATCTTGGCAAATTGAGCCAAAGTCCGCAATGTCGGTCCTTTGCAGTCATCAATCATAGTCGTCCAAGCTATCAACAATGATCAATTAAAATAGCAACACGCTAACCCATTCATTTACGCCCAAAAAGTCGCTCAACGTCCGCCATCTGCAATTTCACCCAGGTCGGACGGCCGTGGTTGCACTGGCCCGAATGGGGCGTCACTTCCATCTGTCGGAGCAAGGCGTTCATTTCGGCGACATTGAGCGGACGCCCGGCGCGCACCGACCCATGACACGCCATCGTCGCCGCCACGAGTTCGAGCCGCTCGGAGAGGCCCAGCGCTGCGTCATAGCCCGCCAAATCGTCGGCGATATCGGTGACGAGTTTGTGGCAGTCAATCGCGCCCAGCATCGCGGGCGTCGCGCGCACCATCACCGCCGCGGGGCCGAAGCGCTCGATCTCGACCCCCAGCGCGGAAAGCTGACCTGCAGCCGCTTCGAGGCGATCGCACGCCGGCTCGTCGATCTCGACGATCTCGGGCAGCAGCAAGCCCTGCGACGGCACCGCCTGCCCCGCCATGCCGCGGCGCAATTGTTCGAGCACCAGCCGCTCGTGCGCCGCATGCTGGTCGACGATGACCAGACCGTCCTCGGCCTCGGCAACGATATAGGTGTTGGCGATCTGTCCGCGCGCGATGCCTAGCGGATGGTCGGCGGCGACCGGCGGCGGCGCTTCGGCCACTTCGGCTCGCCCTGCGATCGGCGCGGCGGCGCCCGCAAAGGTCATCATCCGGTCATAGACGCGCGCCGCGTCGGCGGGCGGCGGCGCGGCATCGGCGCCGAACAGATGCACCGCGGGCTCGCTGCGCTGGCCGAACAGAAATCCGGTCGTCGGCGCCGGTGAGGCCGGTTCCTGCTGCCACGCCGCGAGCGCGGCTTCGGCAGGGCGCTGGACGCTGCGAAACCCCTGTTCGTCGAGCGCGCGGCGCAGCCCGCCGACGATCATCCCGCGCACAAGCTGCGGATCGCGGAACCGCACTTCGGTTTTCGCCGGATGGACGTTCACATCGACCTCGCTCGTCGGCAGATCGAGGAAGAGCGCGACGACCGGATGGCGATCACGCGCGAGCAGATCGGCATAGGCGCCGCGCAATGCCCCGACAAGCAGCCGGTCCTTCACCGGACGGCCGTTGACAAACAGATATTGATGATCGGCGATGCCGCGGTTGTAGGTCGGCAGGCTGATCACGCCGCCGAGCCGGACCTCGCCGCGCTCGACATCGACGCCGATGCTGTTCGCCGCCAGGTCGCGCTGGGTCAGTGCCGCGACACGGCTGAGACGATCCTGGCCGCCCTGCACGTCGAGCACGCGGCGCCCGTCATGCTCGACGGCAAAACCGACGTCGGCGCGCGCCATCGCCAGACGTTTCACGACATCGAGGCAGGCGGCATATTCGCTGCGCGCGCTACGCAGAAACTTGCGCCGGGCAGGCACGCGCGCGAACAGATCCTCGACCATCACCCGCGTGCCCTTGGCGAGCGCCGCCGGCCCTTCGGCGATGAGGCTGCCATTATCGATCACACGGCGCCACCCGTCCGCGCCCGCAACGCGGCTTTCAAGCGTCAACCGCGCAACGCTGGCAATCGACGGCAAGGCTTCGCCGCGAAAGCCCATTGTCGTCACTTCCTCGATCGCATCGGTCGGCAATTTCGAGGTCGCATGGCGCTCGAGCGCGAGCGCCATGTCGGACGCGGTCATCCCGCACCCGTCGTCATCGACTTCCAGCCGCAGAATTCCGCCCTCGGCGATTCGCACCGCAATGCGAGTCGCCCCCGCATCGAGGGCGTTTTCGACGAGTTCCTTGAGCGCTGCGGCGGGTCTTTCGACCACTTCACCGGCTGCGATCCGATTTACTAGCTTTTCCGGCAGGCGGCGTATTGACATGGGGGCTGTCCTAGCGCAGTCGGACGCAAATCGCGACCCATCCGCTCAGCCCTGATCATTTTGTCCAGCCACCCCGTCCGGGAAGAGCCGGAATCTCCCCCTGATTGGTCCTGTGCCGGTAGGCGCGCGGGTTCACATTCGATGGCGGCAGGACCAGACCGACCCGGCTGGCACGTGCCGATGACAGGAAGCAGTATCGATGTCCTTCTTTTCCCGTTTTCTGAAGTTCAATTCCCAAGACATGGCAATCGACCTCGGCACCGCGAACACGGTCGTTTACGTGCGCGGCAAGGGCATCGTGCTCAATGAGCCCTCGGTCGTCGCGGTCGAGACGCTGAACGGGATCAAGCGGGTCAAGGCGGTCGGCGACGATGCCAAGCTGATGATGGGCAAGA